>NZ_BBXH01000007.1:0-551292 GCF_001010305.1 Comamonas sp. E6 | reverse complement strand
CCGAGCTCCGCCTTGCGCGCCAGGATCTCCGTGCCTATCTTGTCCAGGGCGTCGGAGCGCGCCTGTATGCCCGAGGTAGACCAGGCCGGGAAAGCGGCGGTGGCGGCGGCCACGGCGGCCTGCACATCGGACGCGCCGCCCTGGGCGTACTCGCCGATCACATCGGACAGATCGCTGGGGTTGGTGTTGGAGGAGTAGCTGTCAGCAGCCGTCCACTGGCCGTTGATGAGGTTGTCGTAACGGGACATGAAATGCTCCAAAAGAGAGATTCGATAAAAGAGGTGAGCTAGTTGGGCGCTGCATTTGAAGCAGGCGCGGCCCAAAGCGATGGACACCGAGCAAGGGCCGTCCCGCAGCGAAGGTGTCGTCCCCCTCCCGCGCAGCGAGAGAGGGGGAAGCGGCGCCAGCCGCTCAGGGGGTGCTCAGCGCACCATGCAAGGCCTTTTGTTGTCGAACTTCCAGCCGGGGATCAGGTGTTGCATGGCGATGGCGTCGTCGCGCGCGCCCAGGCCGTGTTCCAGGTACAGAGCGTTGGCGCGCTTGAGCGCCTCGCGGTCCACGGTCACGCCCAGGCCGGGGGTCTTGGGCACTTCCACAAAACCGCCCTTGATCTGCAAGGGTTGTTGCGTGAGGTACTGGCCGTCCTGCCAGATCCAGTGCGTGTCGATGGCCGTGACCTTGCCGGGCACGGCGGCGGCCACGTGGGTGAACATGGCCAGCGAGATGTCGAAGTGGTTGTTGGAGTGCGAACCCCAGGTCAGGCCCCAGTCACGGCAAGTCTGGCCCACGCGCACCGAGCCGGCCATGGTCCAGAAATGGGGGTCGGCCAGAGGGATGTCCACGGACTGCAGCGACAGGGCGTGCACCATCTGACGCCAGTCGGTGGCGACCATGTTGGTGGCCGTGGGCAGGCCGGTGGCACGGCGGAATTCAGCCATGACTTCACGGCCCGAGAAACCGCCTTCGGCGCCACAGGGGTCTTCAGCATAGGCCAGCACGCCGCGCATGTCGCGCATCAGGCGGATGGCGTCCTTGAGCAGCCAGCCGCCGTTGGGGTCCAGGGTGACGCGGGCGTCGGGAAAGCGTTTGGCCAGGGCCGTCACGGCTTCGACTTCCTGCTCGCCAGCCAGCACGCCGCCCTTGAGCTTGAAGTCGTTGAAGCCGTAGCGTGCGTAGGCCGCTTCGGCCTGGCGCACGATGGCCCCGGGCGTCATGGCCGTCATGTGGCGCACCTGGGTCCAGTCGTCCGTGCCCAGCTTGTCTTCGCCGGGCTTGACGTAGTCCAGGCCGGTCTTGTCGCTGGGCCCCACAAAGAACAGGTAGCCCAGCATTTCCACGCGCTCGCGCTGCTGGCCTTCGCCCAGCAGGGCAGCCACGGGCACGCCCAGGTGCTGGCCCAGCAGGTCCAGCAGGGCGGATTCGATGGCCGTGACCGCGTGCACGCCGATGCGCAGGTCAAAGGTCTGCAGGCCGCGGCCGCCGGTGTCGCGGCCTTCCAGGGATTTCTGCAGCTCTTGCAGCAGCTGCAGGTGCTGGCCGACAGAGCGGCCGATCAGCACCTGCCTGCTGTCCTCCAGAGCCTGTCGAATGCCTTCCCCTCCCGGCACCTCGCCCACCCCCGTACGGCCCGCGCTGTCGTGCACCAGCACGACGTTGCGCGTGAAGTAGGGCGCATGCGCGCCGCTGAGGTTCATGAGCATGCCGTCGCGGCCGGCGACGGGAATGACTTCGATGGCGGTGATGGTCGGGGTAGTGGACATGGGAAGACTCTTCAACAGACTCGGAGGGAAAGGGAAATCACTGCGCGGCGGACCAGGGCACCTCGGCCGCAGGGCGGCCCGTGGCGATGAACTGCTGCAGGTTGTGCAGCACCAGGTCGGCCATGGCGCGGCGGGTTTCGTGGGTGCCGCTGGCGATGTGCGGGGCCAGCACCACGTTGTCCAGGGCCAGCAGGGCAGGCAGGGGGCGGGGCTCGTCCTCGAACACGTCCAGGCCGGCGCCGGCGATGCGCTTGCTCTCCAGAGCATCGGCCAGGGCGGCTTCGTCGACCACGCTGCCGCGGGCCACATTGACCAGGAAGCCCTGTGGGCCCAGGGCGGCCAGTACTTCGGCATTCACCAGGTGGCGCGTGCCTTCGCCGCCGGCGGCGGTGATGACCAGGATGTCGGCCCAGCGTGCCAGCTCCAGCAGCGAGGGCAGGTACTGGTGGGGCGCGCCTTCGACGGGGCAGCGGTTGTGATAGGCCACTTCCATGTCGAAGCCCGAGGCGCGGCGCGCCACGGTGGAGCCGATGCGGCCCATGCCGAAGATGCCCAGACGCTTGCCGCTGGCGCGGGTGCGGATGCCGAAACGGCTCTTGCTCCAGTCGCCGCGGCGCACGAAACGGTCGGACTCGCTCAAGCCGCGCGTGGCGTCCAGCAGCAGGGCAAAGGCCAGGTCGGCCACGCAGTCGTCGAGCACGCCCGGCGTATAGCCCACACGTGCACCACGGCGCAGCAGGGCGCCCTTGTCCAGGGCATCGAATCCCACGCCGAAGCTGCTCACGAACTTGAGCTTGGGCAGGGCGTCGACCACACGGGCGGGCAGGCCCATGGCGGCCGAGGTGACCGCATATTCGAACTGGCCGCCATGCTCGGCAAGAAAGCGCTCGGGATCGGGCTGCTCGGAGAGGATGCTCACCTCGTAGGCCTGAGCCAGTTCGGCATCAAGCTGGGTCAGCGGCATCTTGCCGTATTGAAGAACGCGTGGTCGGATGGTCGCCATGCCTTGGAATCCTTGGAACTTGCGGGGACTGAAAGCCCCTGTGAAAAGGGCCTGCGTGGTGGCAGGCCTGCGGGAAACGGCCTGGGGGCCATCCCGTTGTTTCTAGCTCAATCTGCGGTGATCTTTCGCGTTTGGATCAGGGTTTTCCAGCGCTCGTTCTCCTGGGCCTGAAAGCGTGTGAATTCTTCGGGCGTGTTGCCCACGATTTCCAGCCCCTGCTCCACAAAGCGCTTGCGGATATCGGGTTGCTGCACGGCGACAATGGCGGCCTTGGCCAGTCTGGACTTGACATCTGCCGGCAAGCCCCTGGGAGCGGCCATGCCTTGCCACGAATAGACCTCGGCTCCCTTGACGCCGGACTCGGCCAGTGTGGGAACGTCGGGCAGCACAGGCGAACGCTGGCTACCGGTCACGGCAATGGCGCGCAGCTTGCCGCTACGCAGATGGGGCAGCACGGCGTTGACGTTCTGGAAGGAAAAATCCACCTGTCCACCCAGCAGATCGGTGATGGCCGGTGCTCCGCCCTTGTAGGGTACATGCACGGCTTCGGTGCCCGTTTGCTGCCAGAACAGCTCGGCCGACAAATGATCCGAAGAGCCATTGCCGGAGCTTGCAAAACTGATCTTGCCGGGATTGGCCTTGAGCGCGGCAATCACCTCGCTCACGCTGCGGGCCTTTTGCGTCGTGCTGGCAACGAGCACATTGGGCGCCTGCACGGGGATGGTGATGTAGTCGAAATCCTTGCTGGCGTCATAGGGCACGTTCTTCACCATATGCGGGGTCACCACAAAGGGGCCCAGCGATGCCACCAGCAAGGTGTAGCCATCGGCCGCAGCGCGCTTGACGGCTCCCGCACCGATGGTGCCCGTGGCTCCAGGCCGGTTTTCCACGACAAAGGGCTTGCCCAGTTGCTCGGCCATGCTCAGGGCCACCGCACGCGCCACGGTGTCGGTGGAGCCGCCAGCCGGGAACGGCACGATGATATTCACGGGCCGGTCGGGAAAGTTGCCAGCCGCCTGGGCGGCCAGGGCCAGGGTGGCACCCAGCGTGATCAGTATCTTTTTCATGCTTTGTCTCCTGAAGACGCGGGGCCCGGTTCTTGGCCTGACCCCTGCATCGGGTCTTACTGGGGGCCGAGCTTGTCGATCAGGACCTTGAGTTCTTCCATCTCGGCAGGCTTGAGGTCGGTCAGGGGAGCGCGCACGGGACCGGCATCGTGGCCGACCAGCTTGGCGCCGGCCTTGATGATGCTCACGCCGTAGCCTTCGACACGGTTGCGGATCTTCAGGTAGGGCATGAAGAATTCCTTGAGCAGCTTGTGCTGCGTGGCCTGGTCATCGGTGCGCACGGCTTCGTAGAACGCCATCGCCGTCCTGGGGATGAAGTTGAAGACGGCAGAGGAGTAGACGGGGGTACCCAGAGCCTTGTAGGCGGCCGCGTAGACCTCGGCCGTGGGCAGTCCGCCCAGATAGGCGAAGCGATCACCCATCTTCATGAAGATGGAGGACATGGTCTCGATATTGCCCAGACCGTCCTTGAAGCCCACCAGGTTGGGGCAGCGCTCGGCCAGGATGGCCAGGGATTCAGGCGTGAAGCGAGAGCGGTCGCGGTTGTAGACGATGACGCCGAACTTCACGCTCTTGCAGACCTGCTCCACATGGGCGATCAGGCCTTCCTGGCCGGCTTCGGTCAGGTAATGAGGCATCAGCAGAATGCCGTGGGCACCCAGTCGTTCAGCCTCCTGGGCATGGGCGATGGCATTGCGGGTGGGGCCGCCGGCGCCGGCGATGATGGGCACCTTGCCACGGCAGGTATCCACGGCGGTCTTGATGATCTGGCCGTATTCCTCGCCATACAGCGAGAAGTATTCGCCGGTGCCACCAGCGGCGAACAGGGCACTGGCGCCATAGGGAGCCAGCCATTCAAGGCGTGCGGCATAACCCTTGGCATTGAAGTTGCCCTGGGCATCGAAGTCCGTCACGGGGAAGGACAGCAGGCCGGAACTCATCACGTCTTTGAGGTCTTGGGGTGTCATGGTAATCCTTGAAAAGAGGAGAGCAAAAAAAGATCTGGCAGCTCAGTCCAGCTGCAGTTGGGCGGCTTGCACCACGGCGCGCCAGCGCGCGCGCTCGGCGTTGAAGAATTTGTCGGTTTCGGCGGGCGTCATCGTGACGACCTCGGCACCCTGGCCGGTCAGTCGGGAGCGGACCTCGGTGGAGCGGATGGCAGCGAGCAACACCTGGTTCACACGCTGAACCACGGCTTCAGGCGTCTTGGCGGGCAGCACCACGCCCTGCCAGGTGCCCGAGGCAAAACCCTGTGCGCCCTGCTCCGCCAGCGTCGGCACATCGGCAATCAGGGGCATGCGGGTGTTCTTGGAAATGCCCAGCAGCTTGAGCTTGCCGCTTTGCACATGCGGATAGGTAGCCAGCATGCCGTTCATCAGCACCTGGGTCTGGCCGGCTACCGTGTCCTGCACCGACTGCACGCCGCCCTTGTAGGGCACATACACCCATTTGGCGCCGGTGATGCGGGCCAGCTCCACGCCAGCCAGATGGGGGGCACTGCCCGATGCGGTGACGGCAAAGTTCAAGTCCTGCTTTTTGGACAGCTCCACCAGCTCCTTGAGATTGCCGGCCTGGACGGAGGGATGCACCACCAGCATATGGGGTGAATAGGCCAGCATGGCCGCACCGCGCAGCGCCTTGGAAGGGTCGAAGCTGAGCTTGGTATAGATGGAGGGAGAGATGGCCAGTGCACCGAGATCGCAGAGCAGCCAGGTATAGCCGTCGGCCGGTGCGCGGGCGACGAATTCAGCGCCCAGATTGCCATTGGCGCCGGGCTTGTTGTCGATCACCACGGTCTGCTTGAGTTCCTGGGAAATCAGCTGCCCGATGGAGCGCGCAATGATGTCGGAGCTGCCGCCGGGCGGATAGGGAACGACCAGACGGATGGGCTTGCTGGGCCAGGCATCGGCAGCCAGCAATGTGGACGACAGCAAACCGCCGGCCGCCAGGGCCAGCAGAGAGCGCAGAAAGTGCGAGCGTCGGACCATGGTGAAATGTCTCCTTGTTGTGGTCAGTCATCATACAACTAGGTTTTTTTGAACACCAAGACATTTTTTCTAAGGGTAAGCACGGGTCACCGCCGTTTACCAGGCTTCAACTGGCGCCACTCTCACCCATTAAATACGCTTCAAGCTGAATGCCATAGAGCGCTTGCAGCTATTATTTTTGAATCATCGTAAAGGGCTCCGCGCAGCGGGGACACAGAGGCCGCAGCATGCCGCTGGCGCTGGCAGCCCGTTGCTGCGGTCAGGCGCTTTCCCACCCAAGCGCCTGGGCGCAGTGGGCTCAGGACTCTGCGCTCAGACTCAGACGCTGGGCCAGACGCAAACGCTCCCGTGAGTTGGTCAGATGGATGCGCATGGCGGCACGGGCCGAATCGGCGTCCTGGCGCACGATGGCGGCATAGATCTCCTCGTGCTCGCGGTTCACCCGGCGCAGATAGTCGGGATCGCGTGCCGGCGTATGCATGGAGGCAATGCGATTGCGCGGAATCAGCAGCGTTCCGAAGTGCTGCAGGATGTCCTGAAAATACCGGTTGCCTGTGGCCTGCGCGATGCTCAGATGAAAGGCCAGATCATGCTCGACGGTGTCGTGCCCCAGGGCGAAGTGATGCTCGAACGCCTGTAAAGCCTCGCTCATGACCTGCAGATGGGCTTCGCTGCGGCGCTGGGCTGCCAGACCGGCAGCCTCGGTCTCCAGACTGATGCGCAGCTCCAGCACAGCCAGCACATCGACGGACTCGCTGAGCTCGCGCGCGCTGAGCATGGGGCTTGCGCTCTGGCGCGCGGGCAGCACAAACGTGCCTATGCCATGGCGGGTCTCGACCAGCCCTGCAGCCTGCAATTTGGACAGCGCCTCGCGCACCACGGTGCGGCTGACGTCATAGCTGCGCACGAGTTCGGACTCGGTGGGCAGCTTGTCCCCCTCATGCAGCAGGCCCTGGCGGATCTTGTGCTCGAACTCCTCGGACAACAGATTCGCCAGACTGCGGCTGCCCTTGCTGGTTTTGCTGCGCAGCGCGTACCCCTCCGTCAGCGGCAAAGACGGGGTTGATTGGGGTAATTCCGATGTCTGAGTACTCATGAGCCTGATGATAATGGCTTTCAGTTGTACGACAACATACCACAAAGCCTCCCTATTTCAACTTCGGTCCGCAGCTCCTGCGCCGCATCAGTCATCTCAAGATGAGCACTTCTCACCAGATCCGCCACATCCGCATCACGCCGATTGCCTTCCGCGATCCGCCGCTGCTCAACGCCGCCGGCATTCACGAGCCCTGGGCGCTGCGCTCCATCATCGAGATCGAAACTGCTTCCGGTCTGGTCGGCATCAACGAGAGCTATGGCGACCAACCCATGCTGGATGCTTTAGCCAAGGCCGCACCGGCCCTGGTCGGGCTCTCGCCCTGGGCCCTCAATGAAATGGAGGCCCGTGTCGCCGCCCTGGTCACTCCGCCCAAGCTCACGGCCTCGGAATTTCTAGGTCAGCAGGTCTCGCTGGCCCCTGGCACCCATGTCTCCAAGACCGTGGCCAAGGTGGTCAGCGCCTTCGAGGTCGCCATGCTGGACCTGCAGGGTCAGATGGCCCAGGCCCCCATCGTCGACCTGCTGGGCGGACCCGCACGCGACCGCGTGCCCTACTCGGCCTATCTGTTTTACAAATACGCCGAGCATGTGGGCCAGCCCTATGCACCCGACGCCTGGGGCGAGGCCCTGGCGCCGGCCCAGTTAGTGGCCCAGGCCCGGCGCATGATCGATCAGTACGGCTTCCAGAGCATCAAGCTCAAGGCCGGCACGCTGCCGCCCGAGCAGGAGGCCGCCGGCATACTGGCGCTGGCCGAGGCTTTCCCCGGCACACCGCTGCGCATCGACCCCAACGGCAACTGGACCGTGGAAACCAGCCTGAAGATCGTGCAGCAGTTGCGCGGCGTGCTTGAGTACTACGAGGACCCGGCCCCGGGCCTGGACGGCATGGCCGCCGTGGCACGCGAGTGCGATGTGCCACTGGCCACGAATATGGTGGTGACGGACTTTGCCGAGTTCCGCCGCAACGCCGACATGGGCTGCCCCGTGAAGATCGTACTCAGCGACCACCATTACTGGGGCGGCCTGCGCGCCACACAGCGCCTGTCCACGCTGTGCCGCACCTTCGATCTGGGCCTGTCCATGCACAGCAACTCCCACCTGGGCGTGAGCCTGGTGGCCATGACGCATCTGTGCGCCAGCGTGCCCCTGCTGACCTATGCCTGCGACACCCACTATCCATGGCAGGACGAGGAAGTCGTCGAAGGCGGTCGCCTGCAGTTCGAGCAGGGCAGCCTGCGCGTGCCCACCACGCCCGGCCTGGGCGTGACCCTGGATCGCGAAGCCCTGGCCCGCCTGCACGACAACTATCTGCACTGCGGCATCCGCAACCGCGACGACCTGGGCCAGATGCGCAAATACGACCCGGAATTCACCGGCAAGCAACCGCGCTTCTGAATTCCGACTCCTGCACAAAACAGACCGCACAAAGCAAGTATCCAGCCCAAGCCGAGCTGGTTCGATCGCACCCCTTTCCACAGCGCGAAAAGACGCTTTTCAACCGGAGACAACCATCATGCAACGCCGCACCCTGCTTCAATCCACCCTCGCCGCCAGCGCCCTGCTGCTGGGCACATCCCTTGTCGCCGCACCGGCCCTGGCACAGGGCAACTGGCCCACGGGCAAGCCCATCACCTATTTGGTGCCGTTCCCCCCCGGCGGCAATACCGACACCCTGGCGCGCGTGATTGCGCAGCCGCTGAGCAAGGCCCTGGGCACGCCCGTGGTCATCGAGAACAAGGGCGGCGCCGGCGGCAGCGTGGGTTCGGCCCTGGCGGCACGCGCCCCGGCCGACGGCTACACCATTCTGGGCGGCACCATCAGCTCGCACGCCATCAATGTCAGCCTGTACTCCAAGCTGGACTATGACCCAGTCAAGTCCTTCACGCCCGTCGCCATGCTCGGCTCCGGCCCTCTGGTTCTGGTGGTGCCTGCCTCCAGCCCCTACAAGACTCTGGCCGACGTGCTGGCCGGCAGCAAGGCCAAGGCCTCATCGGGCGGCCTGACCTCTGCCTCTCCGGGCAACGGCACCTCCAACCACATGGCGCTGGAACTGCTGGCCTACCAGACCGGCGTGAAGTTCACCCATGTGCCCTACAAGGGCAGCGGCCCCGCCGTGCAGGATGTCATGGGCGGACAGGTGGACATGATGTTCGACACTGCCCTGGTCGTCGGCCCGCACATCCAGTCAGGCAAGCTGCGCCCCATCGCCGTGAGCAGCTCCAAGCGCCTGGAATCGCTGCCCGATGTACCCACGATTGCCGAGGCCGGCGAGAAGGGTTTCGACATGGGCTCCTGGCAGGCCGTTTTCGCCCCTGCGGGCACGCCCAAGCCCATCGTGGACCGCCTGCATACCGAGATCCTGAAGATCGTGGCCACCCCCGAAGTCCAGGCCCGCCTCAAGAACTTCGGCATGCTGCCGTCAAACATGAGCACCGTCGAGCTGGCCGATTATCAGAAGGCCGAGGTGAGCAAGTGGGCCAAGGTGATCAAGTCTGCTGGAATAAAGGCTGAATAAGTAAGGCCCCCCTGAGCCGCTTCGCGGCTTCCCCCTCTCTAACTTGCTTCGCAAGGGAGGGGGACGACACCATCGCTGCGGGGCGGCCCTTGCTCGGTGTCCCTCGCCTTGGGCTGCGCCGTAGCCGTGCTGGCCCTCTAGAAAATTGAGACATTGCCATGAGTACCCCACTACCGCTTTCCATCACCATGCACGCAGCCGACAACGTGGCCATTGTTGCCAATGACGGCGGCCTGCCTGCGGGCACCGTGCTGCCGTCCGGCCTCACGCTGCTCGACAAGGTGCCGCAGGCGCACAAGGTGGCGCTGGTGGACATTCCCGAGGGCGGCGAGGTGCGCCGCTACAACGTGATCATCGGCTATGCGCTCAAGCCCATTGCCGCCGGCAGCTGGGTGCACGAGCGCTTGCTGCAGATGCCCGAGGCACGCTCGCTTGAGGGCCTGCCCATTGCCACCGTCAAGCCGCCCGTGCTGGAGCCGCTGACAGGCTATAGCTTCGAGGGCTACCGCAATGCGGACGGCACGGTGGGCACGCGCAACATCCTGGCCATCACCACCACGGTGCAATGCGTGGCCGGGGTGCTCGACTTTGCCGTGCGCCGCATCAAGTCCGAGCTGCTGCCCCGATACCCCCATGTCGACGACGTGGTGGGCCTGGAGCACAGCTATGGCTGCGGCGTGGCCATCGATGCCGTGGGAGCCGAGATCCCGCAGCGCACGCTGCGCAATATCAGCCGCAACCCGAACTTCGGCGGCGAGGTCATGGTGGTCAGCCTGGGCTGCGAAAAGCTGCAGCCCGAGCGCCTGCTGCCGCCGGGCAGCTTTCCCATCGTCGACGAACGCGAACCAGCACTCGATGTGGTCTGCCTGCAGGACGAGGCCCATGTGGGCTTCATGTCCATGATCGACTCCATCATGCGCCAGGCCGAGCAGCATCTGCGCCGCCTCAACGCCCGCCGCCGCGAGACCGTGCCCGCCAGCGCCCTGGTGGTGGGCGTGCAATGCGGGGGCAGCGACGCCTTCAGCGGCGTCACGGCCAACCCGGCCGTGGGCTTTTGCACCGACCTGCTGGTGCGCGCGGGCGCCACCGTGATGTTCAGCGAGGTGACCGAGGTGCGCGACGGCATCGACCAGCTCACCTCACGTGCCGCAAGCCCCGAAGTGGCCGAAGCCATGATCGAGGAAATGGCCTGGTACGACGCCTATCTCGACAAGGGCCGCGTGGACCGCAGCGCCAACACCACGCCGGGCAATAAAAAAGGCGGATTGTCGAACATCGTCGAGAAGGCCATGGGCTCCATCATCAAGAGCGGCACGGCCCCCATCACCGGCGTGCTGTCGCCGGGCCAGAGGCTGGCCGATCGCGACATCAGCCAGGGCCTGGTCTATGCGGCCACGCCGGCCAGCGATTTCATCTGCGGCACGCTGCAGCTGGCGGCGGGAATGAACCTGCATGTCTTCACCACGGGCCGCGGCACGCCTTACGGTCTGGCACAGGTGCCGGTGATCAAGGTGGCCACGCGCAGCGACCTGGCGCGACGCTGGCACGATCTGATGGATATCAACGCCGGACGCATTGCCGACGGCGAGGCCACGATCGAAGACATAGGCTGGGAAATGTTCAGGCTGATGCTCGATGTCGCCAGTGGCCGCAAAAAGACCTGGGCCGAACATTGGCAGTTGCATAACGCGCTGGTGCTGTTCAACCCGGCCCCGGTGACCTGAATCCGTACGGCGCCCTCACCTCTGAAACGCTTGCAAATCCAGAGCGCTTTGCGAAGCTGCTACCTGAGCTGCAGACAGAATCGCCAGAAACGCTGCCATGGCAGCGTTTCTGGTTTGCGCATGCGCCCTCAGGCCTGCATGGAGCCCGTCTTCAGATAGCGCTGATGCCAGGCATAAGCCTGGTCGAGCAAATGCGGCGTGTGCTTTCCCGGTGCGTCGCGCAGCGCGCGCTCCAGATACTCGCTCATCGCCACCTTGTAATCGGGATGCACGCATTTCTCGATGATCAGACGCGCGCGCTGCACCGGAGCCAGGCCGCGCAGATCGGCCAGGCCCTGCTCGGTCACGATGACCTGCACGTCGTGCTCGGTGTGATCGACATGGGAGACCATGGGCACGATACAGCTGATCTTGCCGTCCTTGGCCGTGGATGGCGTCATGAAGATGGACAGATAGGCGTTGCGTGCAAAGTCGCCGCTGCCGCCAATGCCGTTCATGATGGACGAGCCCATGACATGCGTGCTGTTGACGTTGCCGTATATATCGGCCTCGATCAGCGCGTTCATCGAAATCAAACCCATGCGGCGGATCAGCTCCGGGTGGTTCGATATCTCCTGCGGGCGCAGCATGATGCGCTGGCGGTAGTAGTCGATGTTGGCCAGAAAACGCTCCATGGCCGCCGGGCTCAGCGCCAGCGAGGTGGTCGACGCGGTATCTAGCTTGCCCGACTCCAGCATGTCCAGCATGCCGTCCTGCAGAACCTCGGTATAGGCGTTCAGGTGATCGAACGGGCCCTTGTTCAGCCCCGCCAGCACCGCGTTGGCGATATTGCCAACGCCCGACTGCAGCGGCAGCAGCTCGGGCGGCAGGCGACCCGCCTTCACCTCGTGCTGCAAAAAGTCGATGATGTTCTCGGCAATGCGCATGGAGCCTTCATCGGGTGCCGTGAACGCCGCCAGCCTGTCGCGCTGGGCAGTGGGCACCACGGCAATCACCTTGCTCGGATCGCAATACAGATAGGGCTCGCCGATGCGGTCGAACGGATGCTCCATGGGTATGGGCTTGCGCTTTGGCGGCACGGCCGCGCCGTAGTAGATATCGTGCATGCCCTCGAGCTCGGCGGGCTGTGCGCTGTTGACTTCGAGAATGATCTTGTCGGCCTGCTCCAGCCAGGTCTTGTTGTTGCCCACCGAGGTCGACGGAATCAGGCGACCGTCGGGCAGGATGCCCGCCACTTCGATCACCGCCACGTCAAGATGACCGAGGAAGCCGAACCACACATGCTGCGCCACATGGGACAGATGGATGTCCACATACTGCATGCGGCCCTCGTTGATCTCCTTGCGCACCGTGGGGTCCGACTGATAGGGCAGACGACGCTCGATGCCATGCACCTTGGCCAGTGCGCCATCGAGTTCGGGCGAGGTCGAAGCTCCCGTCCACAGGCTGATGCGAAAGTTGCCGCCATTGGCGTTCTGCGCTTCGATCCGGCGTGCCAATGCCTGAGGCACGGCCTTGGGTGCGCCTGCGGGAGTGAAGCCGCTCATGCCCAGTGTCATGCCGGATTGAATCAGGCCGGCGGCCTGGTCCGCCGTCATTATGCGTTCGCGCAAGACAGGGCAAAGCACGCGATCTGCAGGAGAAGCGGTGGTGAAGGAAGTCTTCATGAAATGTGTCTCGTCTCGCCAGCTTTCGTGAAGCGGGATGGTTTTTTGTAGTTAAAGAGTTGCACTTTGACTGGTGCAAACCCGGATTGAACTACGACACACAGAGAGTCGCCAAGCGTAGTTGACTAGAGAAAACCCCGATGTGCTTTCTTGAAAGAAGCCGTCGAAATTGAATTCATAACTCAAAAAAGTGAGCATTCATCGCTCAACGGATAAAGGATGAAAACTTGAAACCGCTGAAATCGACCACCATGGCAGAGTTGCCAGAATGCAGGCGGAAATTACAAAATATTTGCCTGTACTCACTGCCAGCAGACATAGGCTGACAAAACCACCATGGTTCAGCAACCAGAATTCGACACATGGCTTTTGATACCTCCGGCTGGCAGCACAAGCTGCGACGCCTCGCCCACCCCCTGCAACCGCTGATCGACTCCGTACAGCTCTGGCTGCAGGCCGACGGTCTGCGCATGAGTGCCGCCATGTCTTTCTACGGCATGCTGAGCCTGGCGCCGCTGTTGCTGGCCGTCGTGGGGCTGCTCGGCTGGTGGCTGGATCGCAGCTATGTGGAAAGCACCTTGATCAGCCAGATACAGAGCGTGGTCGGGGAGCGCGCAGCACAGGTCGTCAAGAGCGCTCTGGCCAGCGCCCAGAATGCCAATCAGGGCTCGCTCGCGTCCGTACTCGGTCTGGTGATGATGCTCTCGGGCGCCACCGGTGTATTTGTGGAGCTGCAGGCCTCACTGGACACGCTCTGGTCCATGGGCGAAGAGTCTCGCCCGCAGGAAAACAAGCCCTGGTGGAGCATGGCCATCTCACGTCTGTGGGGATTGAGCTATGTCGTGGGCCTGGGCTTTTTGCTGCTGGTGTCCATGGTGCTTTCGACCGCCATCCAGATGATCACCAAATGGGCCAATGACGAGTTGCAGCTTGTGCCGCTGGG
The DNA here is from genome assembly GCF_001010305.1 of Comamonas sp. E6. Classification (NCBI taxonomy): domain Bacteria; kingdom Pseudomonadati; phylum Pseudomonadota; class Betaproteobacteria; order Burkholderiales; family Comamonadaceae; genus Comamonas; species Comamonas sp. E6. The sequence goes on along the minus strand of NZ_BBXH01000007.1, from coordinate 537,527 downwards.
CCCGCTGATGGGACTGATCAACGAAGGCCTGTCCTTCGGCATTGCGGTGCTGCTGTTCTGGGGCCTGATGCGCATGGGTACCGGCATCAAACCCGTCACCAGATACCTGCTGCTGGGCTCGCTGACGGGAGCGGCCCTGTTCACCATCGGCAAACAGGCCCTGGCCTGGTATCTGTCCACCGCCGCCGTGGTATCGGCCTATGGCGCAGCCGGCTCGCTGGTGGTGGTGCTGATGTGGTTTTATTTCACCTCGGCCATCCTGCTGTTCTCGGCCGCCACGGCCAAGGCCTGCAGCAAATCCAAGGTCCAGCTGGGCATCCCGTTTGTCTCGCGCAAGTCGTCCAGCGCCACACCCATGGATGTGCAGCGTCTTCCCGAAAATGCAGGGGAGAACATATGAAGCCGCCGAGATCGACTGCCATACCTGGGCTCGCAACCATCTGCGTCATGTCGACAATGTAAAAAGGCCTGCTGATGCAGGCCTTTTGCTCGGGGCGAGGTGGAATCACTTTTCCACAAATGCACGCTCAATGACGAAGTCGCCGGGCGTGGTGGTGTTGCCTTCCTTGAAGCCGCGCTTTTCCAGCAGCTCCTTGAGTTCGGACAGCATGGCGGGGCTGCCGCACAGCATGACGCGATCGGTCTCGGGATTCAGATCGGGAAGACCCAGGTTTTGCGGGAAGGTGCCGTTGTTGATCTGGGCGGAGATACGGCCCTGGTTGCGGAAGGGCTCGCGTGTCACCGTGGGGTAGTAGTGCAGCTTGCCCTTGACGATATCGCCAAGGAATTCATGCTCGGGCAATTCCTTCTCGAACAGCTCCTGATAGGCCAGCTCCTGCACCTGACGCACGCCATGCACCACGACCACGTTGTCGAAACGCTCATAGGTCTCGGGGTCGCGCGCCACAGCCAGCCAGGGAGCCAGGCCGGTGCCCGTGCCGATCAGATACAGATTCTTGCCGGGCAGCAGATAGTCGATCAGCAGCGTGCCCGTGGGCTTCTTGCCCACGATGATGGTGTCACCCACCTGGATGTTCTGCAGCTTGGAGGTCAGAGGGCCTTCGGGTACCTTGATGGACAGGAACTCCAGATGCTCTTCGTAATTGGGACTGGCGATGGAGTAGGCGCGCAGCAGATTCTTGCCATCCACCTTCAGGCCGATCATGGTGAAGTGGCCGTTGGAAAAGCGCAGCGATGTGTCGCGGGTGGTGGTGAAGGAGAAAAGACGGTCGGTCCAGTGGTGGACGGACAGCACGCGTTCTTCAAGAAAAGCACTCATGATTCGTCTGAAATAAAAACTCTAAGCAGAAAACCTGCGCGGCAAATGCTGGGCGGTGGCGGGGCACTGCAGGTCAGGGCTGCTAGCGCGTTGGCTGCCGGTTGCCAAGCGGGACAAGACCTATATTGTCCGGCAATTGCACAGAAACGGGTGAATCACCCATCAATGTCTTGAGATCGAATAGTGATAAGCAGAATGAAGCTGTCCGATACCGCAGTATCGACGAAAAACTGCCCGCCGTTCTTGACTCAGGGAAAACGCTGCTCTAGGATCATTCCCCACGCGCTTTGAACAAGCGCTTTATTTGTCTATATAAATGCTCAGATTGAGCATTAGTAATTGCGGCGACCCTGTGTCTCAGGCCATGGTCGCCCACCTAGCATCGAGGAGAATGACAATGCAGTTGCGCTGGTCCCTGCCCCTGCTGACACTGGCCGCCCTGCCCGCCTGGGCACAGGGCGTGATCAAGATTGGCGAAATCAACAGCTACAAGGCCCAACCCGCGTTTCTGGAGCCCTACAAGAAGGGAATGGAGCTGGCGGTTGAACAGGTCAATGCCGCAGGCGGCATTGCCGGCAAGAAGCTGCAGCTCATCGTGCGCGACGACAACGCCACGCCGGGCGATGCCGTGCGTGCCGCCGAAGAGCTCTACACGCGCGAAAAGATCGATGTGCTCACGGGCAGTTTTCTCTCGCATGTGGGCCTGGCACTGACCGATTACGCCAAGCAGAAAAAGCGCTTCTTCCTCGCCTCCGAGCCGCTGACCGACAAGATCGTCTGGGCTGACGGCAATCACTACACCTACCGTCTGCGCGGCTCCACCTATATGCAGACCGCCATGCTGGTGGAGGAAGCGCTCAAGCTCAAGAAGAAGCGCTGGGCCATCGTCTACCCCAACTACGAATACGGCCAGTCCGCGGTTGCCACCTTCAAGACGCTGATGAAGGCCAAGCAGCCCGATATCGAGTTTGTGGCCGAGCAGGCACCTGCGCTGGGCAAGATCGACGCCGGCTCCGTCGTGCAGGCGCTTGCTGACGCCAAGCCCGATGCCATCTTCAACGTGCTGTTCGCCACCGACCTGGGCAAGTTCGTGCGCGAAGGCAATACACGCGGCCTGTTCAAGGGTCGTGAAGTCGTGGGCCTGCTGACGGCAGAACCCGAATACCTGGATCCGCTCAAGAAGGAAGCGCCTATCGGCTGGACCGTGACCGGCTACCCCTGGTATTCCATCAACACCCCCGAGCACGCAGCCTTCCTCAAGGCCTATCAGGCCAGGTTCAAGGACTACCCGCGTCTGGGCACCATCGTGGGCTACAACGCCATCCAGTCGATTGCTGCGGGCCTGCGCAAGACCAAGGGCGATCCCGACACCGAGAAACTGATTGCGGCCTTCAAGGGCCTGGAAGTCGCCACGCCTTTCGGCCCCATCACCTACCGGGCACAGGACAACCAGTCCACCATGGGCGCCTATATCGGCAAAACCGCCTATGACGAGAAGCTGGGGCGCGGCGTGCTGGTCAACTACCACTATGCCGACGGCAAGAACTACCAGCCCACGGACGAGGAAGTGAAGAAGCTGCGCCCCGCGACAGCGAACTGATTTCGCATCGGCGAAAATACCAGGCCACCTGCACTGCAGCAGGTGGCTTTTTCATCTCTGAACACACTATGTCGAGCTTCAGGAGCTACGCAGCATGAGTGCATCCGGCCTGCTGGCCCAGTTGCTCAACGGACTGGCCAGCGCATCGTCGCTGTTTCTGGTTTCGGTCGGGCTGTCGCTGATCTTCGGTGTCACCCGCACCATCAACTTCGCCCATGGCTCGTTCTATATGCTGGGCGCCTTCATCGCCTACAGCAGCGTGGACCGGCTCTCGCCCCATATCGGCTTCTGGCCAGCGCTGCTGCTGGCTCCGCTGGCCTGCGGCGCACTGGGGGCGCTGACCGAGACACTGCTTCTGCGTCGCATCTACAAGGCGCCAGAGCTGTTTCAGCTGCTGGCCACGTTTGCGCTGGTACTGGTCATCAAGGATGCTGCGCTGTGGCTGTGGGGCCCCGAGGAACTGTTCGGCCCGCGTGCCGCAGGGCTTGAAGGCTCGGTGGAGATTCTGGGCCGCCAGTTCCCCACTTACGATCTTTTCTTGATAGCGGTCGGTCCCTGCGTACTTTTGGGCCTGACGCTTCTGTTGACCAGGACCCGCTTTGGCACCCTGGTGCGTGCCGCCACGCAGGACCGCGAAATGGTGGGCGCCCTTGGCGTCAACCAGGCCTGGCTGTTCACCGCCGTCTTCGCACTGGGTACGCTGCTGGCAGGCCTGGGCGGAGCGCTGCAGCTGCCGCGCGAGCCTGCGAGCCTCGAGATGGACATGCTCACCATTGGCGCCGCGTTTGTGGTGGTCGTGGTCGGCGGCATGGGCAGCATACCTGGCGCCTTCATTGCCGCGTTGCTGGTGGCAGAGCTCAAAGCCGTCTGCATCTGGCTGGGCATGCAGGAGATCGCGGGTCTTGAGCTGTCGTTCTCCAAGCTCACGCTGGTGGTGGAGTTCCTGGTCATGGCCGTGGTGCTGATCTGGCGGCCCTGGGGCCTGCTGGGCAAGCCACAGGCGCTGTCACGCAGCGCTGGCGAGCCCGAACAACCGCTACATCCTGCTGGCCGTGGAGCAGCAGCCGCATGGCTGGGCCTGCTGACCCTGCTGGTGCTGCTGCCGCTGATGGCCAGCGACGTCGAAGGCGGCAGCTACGCCACCGTGCTGCTGGCCGACATCTTTGTCGCCGCACTGTTCGCGAGCAGTCTGCACTTCATACTCGGGCCCGGCGGCATGCACTCCTTCGGTCATGCGGCCTACTTTGGCCTCGGTGCCTACGGTGCGGCACTACTGGTGCGTACGCTGGATCTGCCCATGGAAGCGGCGCTGCTGCTCGGCCCCCTGGCCGCCGCTGCGGGCGCCCTGCTCTATGGCTGGTTCTGCGTGCGGCTGTCGGGCGTCTATCTGACCATGCTGACGCTGGCGTTTGCGCAGATCAGCTGGGCCATCGTCTTTCAGTGGGATGACTTCACGGGCGGCAGCAACGGCCTGACCGGCGTCTGGCCCCCCGAATGGGCATCGCAGGGCCCGGCGTTCTACTGGCTGGCTCTGGGCATCTGCGCGCTTGGCATCTATCTGCTGCGCCGCCTGCTGTTTTCGCCGCTGGGCTATGCGCTGCGCGCATCGCGCGACTCGGCGCTGCGGGCCGATGCGATCGGCATCGACGTGCGACGCATTCAGTGGACGGCATTCGTGATCGCCGGGCTGTTTGCCGGTCTGGCCGGAGCGCTGTTTGCCTTCAGCAAGGGCGGCGTTGCGCCCGACGCCATGTCGGTCACCAAATCGGTGGATGCACTGGTCATGGTGCTGCTGGGCGGCGTGCAGACACTGGCCGGCCCCGTGGTGGGCGCGGCCGCCTTTACCTGGCTGCACGACACCGTGGCACGCAACACCGAATACTGGCGCGCGCTGATGGGGGCGACCATGCTGATTCTGGTGCTGCTGGCACCGCAGGGCATTGCAGGCTATGCGCAGCTGCTGTGGTCGCGCACATGTGGCAAGGTATGCGCCAAGGACAAAGCAGGAGCAAGGACATGAAGCTGCTGCAGGTACAGAACGTCAGCAAGGCCTTTGGCGGCGTGAAGGCCGTGCAGCAGGTCTCATTCAGCCTGCAGGCCGGCGAGCTGCTGGCCCTGATCGGCCCCAACGGTGCCGGCAAGAGCACCACCTTCAATATGGTCGGCGGCCAGTTGCCGCCCGACAGCGGCCAGGTGCTGCTCAACGGCCAGAGCATCACCGGCCTGCCGCCGCGCGCCATCTGGCGCAAGGGCGTGGGACGCACCTTCCAGATTGCACAGACTTTTGCCTCGCTCAGCGTGGTGGAAAACGTGCAGATGGCTTTGCTGTCGGCCGATCGCAGGATCTTCAGCTGGTGGCCGCGTGCCGCCAGCCACCGGCGTACCGACGCCCTGGCCCTGCTGGAGCAGGTGGGCATGGCGGCTCAGGCCGATCGCCCCTGCAGCGCTCTGGCCTATGGCGATGTGAAACGAGTCGAGCTGGCCATGGCGCTGGCCCATGATCCGCTGCTGCTGCTCATGGACGAACCCACGGCCGGCATGGCCCCGGGCGAGCGTGTCGCGTTGATGCAGCTGACGCGCCAGCTTGCGCAGCAGCGCCGCATGGGCGTGCTGTTTACCGAGCACAGCATGGATGTGGTTTTCGGTCAGGCCGATCGCGTGGCCGTGCTGGTGCGCGGCCAGCTGCTGGCCGAAGGCAGTCCGCAAGCCATTCGCGACGATGCGCGCGTGCAACAAGCCTACCTCGGTACCGGCCTCGTTCTTGAAAAACAGCAATGAATCAAATGCATAGCAACCAGCGCTTGATGGATAAGGGCAAGAGCCCCAAATTGCTTGAAGTTCAGAACCTCGATGCCTGGTATGGCGCGGCCCATATCCTGCATCAGGTATCTCTGGCCGTGGGGCGGGGCGAAGTCGTGGCGCTGATGGGTCGCAATGGCGCTGGCAAGTCCACCACGCTCAAAAGCATTGCTGCTCTGGTGCCGCGCCGCGAGGGCAGTATCCGCTTCATGGGTGAGGCGATGGAAAAAAAGGCCTCGCACCAGATCGCGCAGCGCGGCCTGGGCTATGTGCCCGAGGATCGCCGCATCTTCACCGAACTGACGGTGCTGGAAAACCTCGAGGTCGGCAAGCAAAAGCCTCGCCGCTGGCCCGATGGCCAGGCCGTTCCGCACTGGACGCCCGAAAAACTGTTTGCGCTTTTCCCCAACCTGGGCGAGATGCCTGACCGCCTGGGCGGGCGCATGAGCGGTGGCGAGCAGCAGATGCTGAGCGTGGCCCGCACGCTGATGGGCCAGCCCTGTCTGGTGCTGCTGGACGAGCCCTCCGAGGGGGTTGCTCCGCTGATCGTCGAGCAGATGGCGCGCACGATTCTGGAGCTGAAGGCGCAGGGCATAGGCATCTTGCTCAGCGAGCAGAACCTGCCGTTTGCCGAGGTCGTGGCCGACCGTGCCTATGTGCTGGAAAAAGGCCAGATCGTGCACGCAGCCAGCATGGCCGAACTGGCAGGCGACAAGGGAGTGCGCCAGCAATATCTGGGCGTCTGAAACCCTGGTCTAGCGTAACGACAGCAATGGCGTCAGCGGGCGCAAACGGGATGAGCGCAGCAGCTTTCCGGGCAGCAGGTAGCTCCCCCCGAAAATCGGCAGTTCCACCTCGGTAAAAACCACCCCTAGGTCCACGCCGCTTTGCAGCCAAGCCTGCCAGACCAGCGTGGTGCAATAGACGCCCTGACCCGAACCCTGCAGCTGAAACGGCTTACCCTGCTGCGCCATGGCCCAGGTCACGGCCCGCTCGCGCGCACCGGGGTCTGCCGCGACCTGATACAGGCGAAAGGCCTGAGCGCGCTGAACGCCCAGGAAAAAGTCCAGCGAATCCAGCACCACGGCATCGGGCTGGCCCTCGCGTTCGGACGGCGTGGCATGCAGCACCTGCCAGTGACCGGGCCGGCCCACCAGCATGCCCACATGGCTGAAGTCACCACCGTCCACGGCCTGCACCAGTTGGCTGACGTTCTCCGTACCCTGGCGAAAGATCAGATCGCCCGGCGCAGCCTGCGGCGGCAGTTGCGGCGTTGCAAAAGCCAGGCCAGCACAGCAGGCCGAGACCGCCATCACAGCGGCCGTTGCCAGCCGCCGAAAAATCACAGCTGCACTTTCCAGACGCCCTGTTCCTGGAACAGATTGATGCGCTCGCGGCGGGTGCTGCCATCGCGATAGCTGACCAGCACCCGCAGCTTGACGACGTCTTCGGAGAGCGTTCTTTCCACCACCTCCACCTTGGCCAAGCCGCCCTTGGAGTCGATCATTCCCTTGGCGCCTGCCAGCATGCGGCGCAGCTTGTACTCAAAACTCGCCAGCTGCTCCCTGGAAATATTGCGTGCCGAGACCAGGGCAATGCAGGCGTCGAAATCACCGGCCGCAACCAGCGCGTAAAAGCGCTGAACCAGTTCATCCTGACTTTGTTCAGGGGTGGTCGTCGCACAGGCCGACAGACCTAGTGCCAGAGACAGCGAGAAGGGCAGAAGCAGACAGCGGCGGCGGGAAAGGGAGACAGAAGCAGACACGGACCGGGTACAGCAAGAACAAAGAAGGCCGCAGTGTAGTCGCCACAACGGCCCTGCTCTTGCCTGCAGTCAGTGCACCGGCTTATTCGACCACCACCGCACTGAACTCCGGTGGTGCGCCGAAGTAGGCGCGCGGCGACGGCGGCTGCGCGCCATCGATATCCTGCACGCCGTACTCGCTGGCCAGTTCGGCCGTATAGAAAACGCCGCCGGAGCGCTTTTCCAGGCAGTCGGCATCGCCATGCAAGGCCAGCACCACCCGGCCTATGAATTGCGGCGTTTCGGCGCTGTCGAAGCTGTCGCCGTATTTGTCGGGTTCGGCCGCGCAGACGCGTTCGGAACGTTCGGTCCTGACCAGTCCGGGCCAGAGCGAGACCACGCTCACGCCGGCAGGCTTGAAATCGTGGGCCATGTCGAAGCTCATCTTGTCCGTGCCGGCCTTGCCCGCGCCATAGGCCGGCCCATGCATATAGCAGCGGCTGCCTGCCGACGAGATATTGACCACCAGGCCGCGCGCCGCGATCAGCAGGCCGGCCGCGCAATGACTGGCCACGTAGGTGGAACGCAGACCCACATCGAGCAGCCCGGTCATCTCCAGCGGCTTCTGCCAGAACGGGCCGGGTACGGTCAGCGGATCGGGAATCGCAATCGCACAATTGACCAGAATATCGAGCCGGCCATGCTCGCAACGCACACGCTCGAACAGCGCCGCCACCTGGACATCATCGCCATGGTCACAGGCCACGGCAATGCCGTGGCCGCCGGCTACCGTCACATCGGCAGCTGTTCTGCCTACCGTGCCCGGCAGCGGCGAGTCGCCCTCCTTCACGCTGCGCCCCGTCACATAGACGGTTGCCCCCGATGCACCCAGCGCCAGCGCCACCCCCCGGCCCACGCCACGACTTGCCCCCGTCACCACACATACCAAAGCCTGGCTCATGCTCTTTCCTTTGTGTCTTGAAGCAGCATGAATCTGAACCAGACGAGGGAACCTGGCAACGTCCGATAAGATTAGGTGTTGCGCTGCATGCGCTGCAGAGCCCAGGCGTGGCGGGCCAGTGTCTGCTGCGCCATATGGAGCACGGGCGCATCCACCATGCGGCCGTCCAGAACGCAGACACCGCCGCCGGCCTCGGCCAGTGCCTGGCGCAGGCGCTGCGCCTGGGTCACTGCAGCGGTGTCGGGGTCGAAGACAGCGTGCAGCGGCTGCACCTGGGCCGGGTGAATGCACAGCTTGCCGCCAAAGCCCATGCGCCTGGCGCGCGTCGCGTCCAGTGCCAGGCGCTCGGGGTTGAATATGTCTACGGTCACGCCGTCCACGGCCGCGCCGATGCCGGCGCGGCGCGAGGCCAGGACCAGGGCCATGCGCACGGGCAGCAGCTCCTCTTCGTCCTGGCCGCAGGCCATGCCTGCATCGACCTGGAAGTCCAGATGGCCGAAGGCCAGCCGCACCACCTGAGGAGCGGCAGCCAGAGCAGCAGCGGCGTCCAGTCCGGCCACGCTCTCGATCAGAGGCAGCAAGGCCGCCTGCGCTCCAGCAGCCCGGGCCACCGCATGCAGGGTCTGGGCACGCTCTGCCTTGGAAACCACTGCACCGGCCACGCCCATCTCCACCAGTTGCGCCAGCGCACGCAGGTCCTCGGCATGCCAGGGTGTTCCTTCCGCGTTGATGCGCACCAGCAGGCGTGCGCGCTGCGCGCCTTCCAGCGCTTCCACGGCCTGGGCCAGCGCCTGGCGCGCGCCCTCCTTGTCGGCCGGTGCCACGGCGTCCTCCCAGTCGGCGATCACCATGTCGGCACCGCTGCCCATGGCCTTTCCAAGGCGCTCGGGGCGCGTGGCAGGAATGAAAAGAAAGGAGGTGGCCTGTCGTGCCAGATCGTGCATGCGTATGTCCTTGCGGGAGTGCTTATTCGGCCGAGACGCCGGCCGCCTTGATGACCTTGTCCCAGCGCGCGACCTCGGCCTGCAGGTGGGTGCGCAGGCCTTCGGGCGTGGCCTTCTCAGGCGTCACCAGGTCAGAGCTGAGTTCGGCAATTCGCTTCTTGACGTTCTCGTCCTTGATGGCCACGTTCAGCGCCTTGTTGATGGCCATGACCACCTCCCTGGGCGTACCCTTGGGCGCGTACATGCCGTGCCAGACCTTGACGTCAAAGCCCTTGAGGCCCTGCTCGTCCAGCGTCGGAATGCTGGGCAGGGACGACAGACGCTTGGGCGTGGTCACGCCGAAGACCTTGGCGCGCTGGCCGTCCTTGATCACGGGCACGGTCTGGGTGGTCTGGTCGCACAGCAGGTCCACCTGACCGCCCATGAGGTCGTTCATGGCCGGGCCCGCGCCCTTGTAGGGCACGGTGGTGAGCTTGACGCCCGCCTGGTGCATGAACAGCATGCCGCACAGCTGGGAGACGGCGCCGATACCGGCATTGGCCAGAGAGACCTTGTCCTGGTTCTTCCTCACGTAGTCCAGCAGCTCGGCGAAGTTGCCGGCCGGGAAGTCCTTGCGCGACAGCAGGGTCATGGGCACGTCCAGCACCTGGCCGATGTATTCGAAGTCCTTGAGCGGGTCGTAGGGCAGCTTCTTGTATAGCGCGGGTGCCGTGGCCATGCCCATGTGGTGGATGAGGATGGTGTAGCCGTCCGCCTTGGCCTTGGCCACGCGGGCCGGGGCGATGGTGCCACCCGCGCCCACGGTGTTTTCCACCAGCACGCTCTGGCCCAGCACCTGCCCCATGGGAATGGCCAGCAGGCGCGCCACCACGTCGGTAGGTCCGCCCGCACTGTAGGGAACGACAAGGACAACCGGCTTCTCCGGCCAGGAACTGGCTTGGGCGCCGGCGCATGCCGCCAGCGCGCAGGCGGCGGCCGCTGCGTGAACAAGGCGGCGGCGGAAAGAGTTTGTGCTTTGCATGGTTTGTCTCCTGTGCACTTTGGTGGAAGCGGGAGGCGCTCTGGGACGGCGCCTTTCCCGTGGATCCGCCGGCCGGGGCCGGCGGGAAAACTCAGTCCAGCAGACGCCGCACACGCGGCCATTGCGCGACCTGCCACAGCCTTGCCACCGCTGCCTGGGCGCGCTCGGCGGGCACATGGCCGCCATAGGCAATCAGCCGCAGCGCCTTGGCCGTGATTTCCTCGCGCGACAGCGTGTTGCCGGGGTCGCCCTTGGGCTCGTCGACACGGCCCTTGAGCAAACGGCCATCCGTGGTCTGCACGCTGACCTTGCCTATCCAGCGCCGGGGATAGGCCGCGTCGACCTCGGCATCAAGCTCCATGCTCACCTTGTCGCGCAGCTCCACGGTTTCCTGTGCCAGATAGTCGCGGTCGAACTCCGTCAGCCCAGCGTGGCCGTGACGCGCCGCCAGCGCCAGCACGGTGCCCATGGAGAACTTGCTCTGGTGCACGGTGCTCGGCCTGACCACGGGGCCCAGCACATCGATGGCGCCCTGGTGCACATGACAGGTGACCTGGGCCAGGTCCGCGGGAGTCAGGCCGTGCACCTGCATGACCTGCAGCAGCGCATCGGCGGCCGGATGCGTGTGGCGGCATGAGGCATGCCATTTGAACGAGGTCTCGGCCGTGGCCCAGCGTGTGCCCAGCCTATCGCAGAGCCGTGCCGGGTTGGCATCCGTGGACATGCCTGCCGCCAGTCCCTGCGGACCCGTGAAGATGTCCTGCGCGCCCGTGAAGCCGTCCTTCGCCAGGAAGGCAGCCGTCAGTCCTGCTGAGGCAGCATGCGCCGTGTGTAGCTGCTTGCTGTCGGCGCCTGTGCGCAGGAACTCCCACAGCCCCGCCGACTGCGTGCCGGCCGAGCCGAAGGCATGCTGCATCTGCTCGGGCGTCAGCTTGAGCAGACGGCCCACGGCGGCAGCCGCCGCCAGCGTGCCGGCCGTGGCCGTGGTGTGGAAGATGCGGTAGTGGCTGCGACCCAGAAACTCGCCCACCCGGATGCCGACTTCATAGCCGGCCACACAGGCCTGCATAAGCTCAACGCCGCTGGCACCAAGGCTCTGCGCCACAGCCAGTGCGGGCGGGAAGACCACGGCGGCAGGATGGAACACCGAGCCGTTGTGCACATCGTCCTGCTCGGCCACATGCGAAGCAGCGGCATTGGCCTGGGTCGCCATCAGCGGTGAGCTGGTGGCGGCACTACCCAGTATCTCGCAGGGGCCCGCGGCCGGTCCCTGGGACAGAGCAAAGCGCGTGATGCTCTGCACGGGGCGCGCGTTCTGGCCAGCGAGAGCGGAGCCGAACCAGTCCACCCACAGATCCTCGGCGCGGCGCTGCACCTGCAGTGGGACATCCTCCCAGCACAGCGTGGCCGCGAACCGGGCCAGCGGATGAATGCTCACTTGGGTCTCGTTCTTCATGGAATCACTCCCGCGCATACGCTGCGCACAGCTTTCACAGAGTTGCTTCTTCGGCGTACAGAGCACGGATGCGCTCGGCCGACCAGCCCAGCTCGGCCAGGATGGCCGCACTGTGCTCGCCTACGGAGGGCACAGCCTCCATGCGGTAGTCAAAGGCGCTGTTGGCACCGGGCGGCAGCAGTGCCTGCACCGGCCCGGCCGGCGTTCCCACACTGCACCAGCGCTGGCGTGCGGCCAGCTGCGGATGGGCCCACAGACCCGCCATGTCGTTGACTCGCGCATTGGCAATGCCTGCCGCGTCCAGCCGCTGCACGACCTGGGCCGCATCCAGCGCGTTGAACACATCCAGGATCAGCGCTCGCAGCTCCTCGCGGTTGGCGTTGCGCTGCGCATTGCTGTCGAAACGAGCATCACTGGCCAGCGCAGGCTGCAGCAGCACCTGCTCGCAGAAAAGCTTCCATTCGCGCTCGTTCTGCAGGCCCAGCATCACCGTGCCGCCGTCGCCTGCCTCGAAGGGGCCATAGGGGTAGATGCTGGCATGCGATGCGCCCGTGCGCGGCGGCGGCGGCGCGCCGTCCCAGGCGTAGTACATGGGGTAACCCATCCACTCGCCCAGCGCCTCCAGCATGGAGACGTCGATATGGCTGCCCTCGCCCGTACGGCCTCGCAGCAGCAGGGCCGAAAGAATATTGGTGTAGGCGTACATCCCGGCCGCGATGTCGGCCACCGAGATGCCGGCCTTGGACGGAACCTGCTCCGTGCCCGTGACCGATAGAAACCCCGCCTCGCTCTGGATCAGCAGGTCGTAGGCCTTCTTGTCGCGGTAGGGACCGTCGGCGCCATAGCCGCTGATGTCGCAGACGATGAGCTTGGGATTGTGGGCCTTCAGCACCTCCCAGGACAGACCCATGCGCGCAGCCGCGCCGGGCGCCAGGTTCTGCACCAGCACGTCGGTGCCTTCGAGCAGCTGCATCAGAGCCTCCAGTGCGTCGGGCCGCTTGAGATCGAGCGCCAGGCTTTGCTTGCTGCGGTTGATCCAGGTGAAGTGCGAGGACTGGCCGTTGACGCGCTGGTCGTAGCCGCGCGCGAAATCACCGCTTCCCGGACGTTCCACCTTGATCACGCGCGCCCCCAGATCAGCGAGCTGGCGGGTGCAGAAAGGCGCAGCCACCGCATGTTCCAGCGAAACGACGGTGATGCCGTCGAGGGGTCGTTTTTTTTCAGTCATGTCGGTCTTCCATAGCGCAGTCCAAGGCACGCCGGGCATGGCCCACCTCAGAGACAACAAGCAAGGGCCTGGGCCGGCCGCGCCGCCCCGCAGCGAGGCTGTCGTCCCCCTGCCCGCGCACAGCGCGAGAGCGGGGGGAAGGCGCGCAGCGCCTCAGGGGGGTGTCGCACATCAAAACGAACGTGGCAGACCCAGCAGGTGCTCGGCCACATAGGAATAGATCAGGTTGGTGGAGATCGGCGCCACCTGATAGAGGCGGGTTTCGCGGAACTTGCGCTCCACGTCGTACTCGCAGGCAAAGCCGAAGCCACCGTGGAACTGGATGCAGGCATTGGCGGCCTCCCAGCTGGCCTTGGCCGCAAGATACTTGGCCATATTGGCCTGAGCGCCCATGGACTCTCGCGCGTCGAACAGTTCGCAGGCCTTCCAGCGCATGAGATTGGCAGCCTCGACCTCGATGAAGGCATCGGCGATCGGGAACTGCACGCCCTGGTTCTGCCCGATGGGACGGCCGAACACCTGGCGGTCCTTCACGTAATTCGTCACACGGTCCAGGAACCAGTAGCCGTCGCCTATGCACTCGGCCGCGATCAGCGTGCGCTCGGCGTTCAGGCCGTCGAGGATGTACTTGAAGCCCTTTCCTTCCTCGCCGATCAGGTTCTCCTCGGGAATTTCCAGATCCTCGAAGAACAGCTCGTTGGTCTCGTGGTTGACCATATTGAGGATGGGGCGCACGGTCATTCCCTTCTTCTCGGCCTCGCGCAGATCGACCATGAAGATGGACATGCCCTCGCTTTTCTTCTTTACTTCTGCCAGCGGCGTGGTGCGCGCCAGCAGGATCATGAAGTCGCTGTGCTGGATGCGGCTGATCCAGACCTTCTGGCCGTTGATCACATAGCGCCCGTCCTTTTTCACGGCGCTAGTCTTGATCTTGGTGGTGTCCGTACCCGTGGTGGGCTCTGTGACACCCATGGACTGCAGCCGCCATTCGCCCGAGGCGATGCGCGGCAGGTATTTCTCCTTCTGCGCCTGCGAGCCATGGCGCAGCAGTGTGCCCATGTTGTACATCTGGCCGTGGCAGGCGCCCGAGTTGCCGCCGCAGCGGTTGATTTCCTCCATGATGACGCTGGCCTCGGTCAGGCCCAGGCCGCTGCCGCCGTACTCCTGCGGAATCAGCGCGGCCAGCCAGCCTGCCTGCGTGAGCGCGTTGACGAAGGCTTCGGGGTAGACGCGCTGCTCGTCGATCTTGCGGAAATACTCGTCGGGAAACTCCGCACACAGCGCACGGATGGCATCGCGGATCTCATGGTGGTTGTTGGAACTGGTGTGTTCGATCATTTCAAGCCTTCTGGCGACAAACGCTTGTCCAGCAAGCGCTATCAGCTATGGGTTTCAGTCTTCAAGCCACTGTGGCCGTGGCCTGCATGGTCAGAAGCCCTTCGTGGTCCTGCGCCCACAGGTCGATGCTCCTGCCGTCCTCGCGCGGCTTTCCGTGCACGCTGAAAGGATGCAGGTCGAAGGTCGGTCGCAAGGCCTTGAAGTCGAACGCGACCACCCTGGCGCCCTGCACCTGGCGGCGCAGCAGATCGAGCAGCAGCGTGGCAATCAGCGGACCATGCACGATCAGGCCCGGGTAGCCCTCGACCTGGGTCACGTACCGGCGGTCGTAGTGGATGCGGTGGCCGTTGAAGGTCAGCGCCGAGTAGCGAAACAGCAGAACGTCATCGGGCACGATGGTGCGCGACCAGGCAGCCTGGCCCGCGAGCGGCGGCTGCTGCGGTGGCGGCACCGGGTCGCCGCGCCTTGCAGCGGCCCGGTAGACGATGTCGTGCTCTTCAGTCAGCGCCAGACCGTCCTGGTTCGAGAACCGGTGTTCCACCAGCACGAACAGCAACTCGCCCGAGCGTCCGGTCTTGTGCTGCACGCTGCGGATGGTGGAGACGCGCTGCACTTGCTGCCCCACACGCAGCGGATTGCCCGCTTCCCCGCGCAGCCGCCCGCCCGCCCACATGCGGCGCGGCAGCGGCACGGGCGGCAGAAAGCCGCCGCGCCTCGCATGCCCGTCGGGACCTATCTCGCTCTGGCGCGCATGCTGCAGAAAGTACAGCCAGTGCCATAGCGCTGGCACGGCTGAGCCATCCTCAGGCGCGGGGTCGTCACGGTCCAGCGTGGCCGAGAGGGCACGCAGCGGGGCGGCGGTGATGATGTCGGACATGGTCTCGCTGCGCGCCTGCCAAGACTGGAGCTTGGTCAGCGCGGCTGCGTCGATCTGGACAGTGTTCGGGTTCATGGATGGAAGTGCTGGAAGGGATTCAGTTCACCGTGGCGCCGGAGGTCTTCACGATATGCGCCCATTTGGCGATGTCCTGCTTGAGGACGGCAGCCAGCTCGTCGGGCGTGACTTGACGCTCTGGCGTGCCCGCAAGCTCCACGCCCTGGGCCTGCAACTGGGCGCGCATGTCCTTGTCCGCCATGGCCTGCTGCATGCCTTCGCGCAGCCGGCTCATCACCGCAGGCGGCAGGCCGCGCGGCGCGAACAGGGCAATCCACAGCGTGCCGTTGTAGCCAGGCACGAACTCACCCAGCGAGGGCACGTCAGGCAGCAAGGGCGAGCGCGCTGCACTGCTGACCGCCAGTGCCCGCAGCTTGCCCGACTTGATGTACTGCAGCGTGGACGGCAGGCTGCCGAACAGCAGCGGCAGCTGCCCGCCCAGCACATCGTTAAGTGCCGGCGCCACGCCCTTGTAGGGGACATGCTGCAGCTGCACGCCGGCCATCTGGTTAAGCATCTCGCCCAGCAGGTGGTTGAGCGTACCGTTGCCTGCCGATGCATATTGCAATTCACCGGGCTTGGACCTGGCCAGGGCCAGCAGCTCGGGAACAGTCCGGGCAGGAAATGATGGATGGGCCAGCAGCACATTGGGCACGGCGCCGATCATGCTCACCGGCGTGAAGTCGCCCACCGGATCGAAGCCCGGCGACTTGTAGAGTGCGGGATTGATGGCCTGGCTGCTGCTGATGGTCATCAGCAATGTATGGCCGTCCCTGGCGGCCTTGGCCACGGCCTGGGTACCGATGTTGCCACCCGCACCGGGACGGTTCTCGACCACCGTGCCCACGGACAGCTTCTCGCCCAGTTTCTGCGCCACGATACGGCCCACGATGTCATTGGTTCCGCCCGCTGCCTGGGGCACCACCAGCACGATGGGGCGGGCGGGATAGGAGGTCTGCGCCCAGGTCGGCAGGCCCAGAGTCAGCAGGGCGCCGGCGCAGAGGCTGCGGCGCGATACCGCTGGAGTGGAGGGCGGGGCTGATCGGACTGGCACGGCGACTGTCTCCTCTTTTGGGGTTGATAGCCCTATGCTCGCTGGCGCCAGCTCTGTGCACAATCTCTGATATTGGAATCAAGCCTTTTGTTTTTCCGAAGCCTTGACTTGATTGGTATAAACCATGAGCCGCCATGCAATTCGATCTCAAGGATTTAAGACTCTTTGTTTTGATAGCACAGACAGGAAGCCTGACAAGGGCTTCTGAACAATCTCACCTATCGCTTGCAGCCACCAGCGCACGTGTCAAGGCACTGGAGGAGCAGGCCGGCATGCCTTTGCTGATACGAGAGGCTAGAGGGGTAAAACTGTCGGCACCCGGCGAGGCCTTTTTGCACCATGCGCGCGCCATGCTGCAGCATTCGCAGCAATTGCAAGCCGACCTGCAGGAGTACGGCGCGGGCCTGCGCGGCCATGTGCGCGTATTCGCCAACACCACGGCCGTGACGGAGTTCATGCCCGACATACTTGCGGCCTACCTCACCCAGCACCCGCACATCAGCGTGGATCTGCAGGAGCGCCCCAATGCCGGCATTGCCGCCGACATCCGCGACGGCCGCGCCGACCTGGGCATCGTGGCTGGCGAGGTGGACACGCACGGCCTGCGCGTGCTGCATTTCAGCACCGACCGGCTGGTGCTGGTGACCCCCGACACAGCGCGCTGGGCGGACATGAGCAGCGTGGCCTTTGCCGATGTGCTGCACGAGCGCTTTGTGGGCATGCACCGTGGCAGCACGCTGCAGACCTTTCTGGAGCGGCTGAGCCAGCAACTGGGCACCACGCTGAAGCTGCGCATACAGTTGTCCAGCTTCGACTCGATGTGCCGCATGGTCGCGGCAGGCGTTGGCGTGGCCGTGGTTCCCGAGACCGTGGCCCAGCGCTACCGCGGCCTGCCGCGCGTCTGCCGCGTGCCGCTGACCGACGCCTGGGCAGTGCGCCCCCGCTATATGTTGGTGCGCGAGGAGCAGCAGGTATCGGCCCAGCTGCAGGAACTGATGGACGCCATCGCTGCCTACCATGAGCACGGCGAGAGCGACGTGACGCAGAGCGAATCTGGCCGCTAGAACGACGCGGCTGCGAGCACGCGTGATCGCAGCTGCGGCAGGTCGATGACGGTGATGCCGCCGTATTCGATCTCTATCTGGCCGGCCGCCGCCAGGCGCCGCAGCGCTGCGTTGCAGCGCTGGCGCGACAGGCCGGAGAGGTTGGCGATCTCCTCCTGGGACACCCGCAGGCGCGGGTCGCTTCCCGGATGCAGCCAGGGGTGGAACAGGCCTACCAGTGCACGCGCCACCTGACTGTCGGTATCGAGCAGATGGTGGGCCGCAAAATTGCCCAGGAACCAGTGCATGCGCTCGTTGATCTGACGCAGCAAAAAGGCTTCGAAGCTGCGCTCGCTGCCGCGCAGCCATTCAAAGACCTCGGCAGGCATCAAGGCCACGCGGCTGTCTCGCAGAGCAATCACGTCCGCCGTGCGCGCCACTCCGCGCAGCACCGTGCCCTCGCCGAACCAGCTGCCCACCGACAGGCCGCCCAGCGTGACAGAGCGGCCGTCGGCACTGCTCACCGACCATTTGAGCAGCCCTTCGATGGCGCCATACCAGTGTCGGGGCGCATCGCCCATGCGGCACAGTGCAGTGCCCGCGGGCAGGTCCACCTCGCGCATCTCGGCACGCACGCGTTCGCGCACGGCAACGTCGAGCACGGGAAACCAGGCCGAGCCGGAGAGCAGTTCGTCGAGGGTGGGACGGGCCGCGGCCGTTGAGCGGTGATGGCGGGCGATGGTGAAGCTCCTTGCGTACTTACCCCGAGGTCAAATGTCATCGCAACGACTGATTCGTGCAGGGGTGAAAAAAATAATAGCTGACGACCCAACCCCACGCATCAGGAGACGCCATGAGCAAGCGCAAGGTGATCGTGACCATTGCCCCCACGGGCGGCATGGCCCACAAATCGCAGAACCCCCATCTCCCTACCCAGCCGGACGAGATCGCCGAGGACGTGGTGCGCTGCTGCAATGCGGGCGCCAGCGTGGCTGCCATCCATGCGCGCCGCCCCGACGACGGCGCCACCTGCAATGCCGACATCTACCGCGACATCAACACCCGCATCCGCGCTGCGGGCTGCGACATCGTGATCAACAACTCAACGGGTGGTGGCGTGCACGGCGACATGGTGCGCGAGCTGCAGGGCGGGCGCTGGGAAATCGCCTGGGAGGAACGCATCAAGGGCATGGACGCAGGCGCCGAGATGTGCACGCTGGATGCGACCACGCTGAACCTGAGCTTCGGCGGGCGCGAGATCCTCATGGACACGCCGCTGTCCCGGGGCCGCGAGCTGGCCGTAGGCATGAAGGCACGCGGCATCAAGCCAGAGTGGGAAGTCTTCGCACACACCCATATCCTGCAGGACGTGACCACGCTGATCGAGGAAGACCACGATGCCGCACCGCACTTCATCAACCTGGTGATGAACGTCCACCGCAACTTCCAGAACGCCATGCCGTTCTCGCCGCGCTACCTGCAGCAGATGGTGGACGTTCTGCCCGCCAACAGCATCTTCTGCGTCAGCGGCATCGGCCCCTCGCAGCTGGAGGCCAATGTGGCTGCGCTGCTGCTGGGCGGCCATGCGCGTGTGGGCCTGGAGGACAACCTCTACTACCGCCAGGGCGAGCTGGCCACCAATGTACAGCTGACCGAGCGCATCGTGCGCCTGATCCGCGAGCTCGACATGGAGCCCGCCACACCCGAGGAAGCGCGTCAGATCATGGGGCTGCAACGCAGTGGCATGCCGCGACCCGCGTTCGCGCCCGCCGCCATGGCACAGGCTGCCTGAGCAGCACACGACGCAGCACAGCTCACAAAACAACGAGGAGACAGCATCATGAACTTCACATGCAAGGCCCTGGCCGGCGCCGTGACGCTGGCCGGTGCGGCCACGGCAGCAGCTCAGATTTCGGACGATGTGATACGCATAGGCTTCATCAGCGATATGTCGGGCGTATACCGCGACTACGACGGACCGGCAGGCGCAGAGGCCATACGCATGGCCATCGCCGACATGGGCGGAGCCATCAACGGTAAGACGATCGAGCTGGTGGCGGCCGACCACCAGAACAAGGCTGATATCGCCGCAGCCAAGGCGCGCCAATGGTTCGACGTGGAGCGCTTCGACATGCTGATCGGCGGCGTGAACTCGGGCGCGGCCATTGCCATGGCGGGTGTGGCGCGCGATAAGCGCAAGCCCTATTTCGTGGTCGGCTCGGGGGCTTCCAGCCTCACCAACGAGCAGTGTTCGCCCTACACGGTCATGTATGCCTACGACACGGTGGCCATGGCGCGCGGAACGGCCAGCGCCGTGCTCAAGAGCGGCGGCAAGCGCTGGTTCTTCGTGACGGCCGACTATGCCTTCGGCAATGCGCTTCAGGCCGATGCCGCCAAAGTGCTCGAAGCCGGCAGCGGCAACGTGGCCGGTGCGGTCAAGCACCCGCTGGGCGCCAGCGACTTCTCGTCCTTCATGCTGCAGGCTCTGGCGGCCAAGCCCGATGTACTGGCCCTGGCCAACGCAGGCGGCGACACGGTCAACGCCATCAAGTCGGCGGCGGAATTCGGGCTGGCGCAGAAGATGAAGCTCGCGGGCATGATCATCACCATTCAGGACGTGCACGCCCTGGGCCTGAAGACAGCACAGGGCATGTATCTGACCGACAGCTGGTACTGGAACCAGAGCCCCGAGGCCAGCGCATGGGCGCGGCGCTTCTTCGACAAGCACAAGCGCATGCCCACCTCATTCCATGCGGGCGACTACTCCGCCACGCTGCAGTACCTCAAGGCCGTGCAGGCCGCGGGCACGGACGATGGCACCAAGGTGATGGAACAGCTCAGGAAGACCCGTTTCAACGACATGTTCGTCAAGGACGGCTGGCTGCGCGCCGACGGCCTGATGGTGCATGACATGCATCTGATGCAGGTGAAGACGCCGGCCGAATCCAGAGAGCCCTGGGACTACTACAAGGTGGTCGAGACCATCCGAGGCGAGGCCGCCTGGACCACACGCGCCGAGACGCGCTGCGCGCAATGGAAGACATCATGAGCGCAGCCGCACCCGTGATACGGCGCGTGGCCGTGGTCGGCACCGGCGTGATCGGTGCCAGCTGGGCAGCGTTCTTCCTGGCGCGCGGCCTGGATGTGACGGCCACCGATCCAGCACCCGGCGCCGAGCAGCGCCTGCGCGAAGCGGTGCAGCGCCACTGGCCGACCATGCAACGCATGGGGCTGGTGGATGGAGCTTCGCTCGAACGCCTGCGCTTCGACGCCGAACTTGAGCGTGCGCTGGACGGCTGCGACTTCGTGCAGGAAAGCGGCCCCGAACGCGCCGACTTCAAGGCTGACCTCTATGCGCGCATGGACGCGGCCACACCACCCCGGGTACTGCTGGCCAGCAGCAGCTCGGGTCTGCCGGTCAGCGGCATGCAGGCACGCTGCAAGACGCCGCAGCGCGTGGTTCTGGGCCATCCCTTCAATCCGCCGCACCTGATTCCGCTGGTGGAAGTGGGTGGTGGCGATGCCACCTCGCCAGACAGCATCCAGCGCGCCATGGACTTCTACGCAGCGCTGGGCAAGCGCCCCATTCATGTGCGGCGCGAAATCGCTGGCCACATCGCCAACCGCCTGCAGGCCGCGCTGTGGCGCGAGGCTTTTCACCTTGTTGACCAGGGGGTGGCCAGCGTCAGCGACATCGACACGGCCATCGCCCACGGCCCCGGCCTGCGCTGGGCGCTGATGGGGCCATTCATGAACCTGCATCTGTCTGGCGGACAGGGCGGCATGCAGCATCTGCTGGAGCACCTGGGCGGCCCCATCGAAAGCTGGTGGCGCGATCTTGGCAATCCGGCCATGACAGAGGCGCTCAAGGCTCATGTGGTGCAGGGCGTGGCCGAGGCGCGCGGCATGCGCCGCGAGGAGGAGCTGGAGCGCACGCGCGACGAGTTGCTGGCCGACCTGATACGTGCCAAGGCCCAGGGCTCGCTGTTCTGAGCCCACATAAAGGAGCATGCATGCAAGCCATAGACTTCCTGTCCGATCCGCAGCAGGTGGCCCCGCCGCGAAGCCTGCGCATCGATCTCGACGACGGCAGCTTCGTGCTGCGATCGCCCGTGGCGCTCAAGCCCTATGCACGTTGCGTGGGCGAGTGGCTGGAGCGTTGGGCGCGCGAAACACCCGAGGCGCCGGCCCTGGCCGAGCGCACGCCCGACGGCAGCGGCTGGCGCATGCTCCGCTGGGGCGAGCTGCGCGAGGCCGTGGGACGCACGGCCCAGGGGCTGCTGGACCTGGAT
Source organism: Comamonas sp. E6 (assembly GCF_001010305.1). Taxonomy (NCBI): domain Bacteria; kingdom Pseudomonadati; phylum Pseudomonadota; class Betaproteobacteria; order Burkholderiales; family Comamonadaceae; genus Comamonas; species Comamonas sp. E6. Next base: position 515,834 of record NZ_BBXH01000007.1, on the reverse strand, counting down.
CTGCCCCCCGGCCCTGTGGTCATCCTGTCGGACAATGCCATCGATCACGCGGTGCTGATGCTGGCCGCCATGCACGTGGGCCGGGCAGCCTGCTCGCTGTCCAGTGCCTACTCGCGCACGGCGCGCGACTTCGGGCGGCTGCGCCAGATGCTCCAGGTGCTGCAGCCCGCGCTGATCTACGCATCGGACGCGCGTCTGTACGGACCGGCTCTGGCGGCCTGCGAAACCCGCGTGCCCTGCGTCTTCAGCGCACATGCACCGCACTGGCCTGGCGGGCTGGATTTCGAGGCGCTCATGGCCAGACCCGAGACGACCGCCGTGCGCACTGCATACGAGGCCATCGCGCCCGACACGCATGCCAAATACCTGCTGACCTCGGGCTCCACCGGCACGCCCAAGGTGGTCATCAACACACACCGCATGCTGTGCGCCAACCAGCAGCAAATGGCGCAGACCTGGCGCTTCCTGGAGCATGAAAAGCCCGTGCTCGTGGACTGGCTGCCCTGGAGCCACACCTTCGGTGGCAACCACAACCTGCATCTGGTACTGGCACATGGCGGCACGCTCTACATCGACGAGGGCCGGCCCGCACCGGGTCTGATCGAGAAGACGGTGCGCAATCTGCGCGAAGTCCGCCCCACGCTGTGGTTCAACGTGCCGCGCGGCTTCGACATGGTGCTGCCGCTGATGGAGGCCGACAACGCGCTGGCGGCGGACATGCTCTCGCGCCTTCGCCTGGCCTTCTACGCAGCTGCGGCGCTGGCCCCCTCGACCTGGAAGCGACTGGAGGCAGTGGCCCAGCGCGTGCGCCCGGGCCGCCCCCTGTGGCTGACCACGTCCTGGGGCTGCACCGAGACCTCGCCCGCGATCACCTCGGCCCACTGGCAGCTCGACGGCGCAGGCTGCATAGGTGCGCCGCTGCCCGGGCTGGAGCTCAAGTTCGTGCCCAACGGCAACAAGCAGGAAATGCGCGTGAAGGGCGTGTCGGTTTTCCCCGGTTACCGCGACGCACCGCGCGAAACGGCTGCGGCCTTCGACGAGGAAGGTTATTACCGCATCGGCGACGCAGGCTTCGTCGTGGACGAGCAGCGACCCGAGCGTGGCGTGATCTTCAACGGCCGCGTGGCCGAGGACTTCAAGCTCTCCAGCGGCACCTGGGTCTCGGTGGGAACGCTGCGCGTGGAACTGGTGTCGCGCCTGGCGCCATGGGTGCAGGACATCGTCATCGCAGGCCACGACCGTGACGAGCTGGGCCTGCTGGTATTTGCCACGCCCGCAGGCGCTGCCGCCCCCGAAACCCTGGCACAGGCACTGCGCCGCGTGATGCACGAGCAGCGCGACGCAGGCGCGGGCAGCTCGCAAAGCCCCGGCTGCGCGCTGGTGCTGGCCGATCCGCCGGACGCGGAGGCCGGAGAGATCACCGACAAGGGCTACGTCAACCAGCGCGCGGTGCTGACGCGGCGCGCCGATGCGGTGCGACGTCTGTTCGCTTCAAAGGATGCATCGGTCATTCGCTGCAACAGCTAAAACCATAGCAGTCATCGCAATTCAGTATTCAAATCTTGGCGTAAACAGTCCAGATCTGATGCATTACAAGCGATGACAGCTATCAAATCAGATGGTTACTCCAGGCGCACCGAATATCCGCTCAAGCCCGCTCAGGCGTGCTCCGCCTGCTCCAGCTCCTGCGCCAGCGTGCGCACGAGCTCGGCGGCGGGCATGGCGCGAGCCAGCGGTGCGCCCTGGCCGGCCCAGTGCGCGGCATAGTCGCTGCTGCCTTGCGCGCTGGCTGCCTGGTGCAGCGCCTTGCCCGCGTCATACACCATGGGATAGGCGGGCAGCGCTCCCGCATAGTCCCGCCCCAGCTGGTGCAGACGGTTGAACATGCCGCGCGCAGGACGCCCGGAAATGGCGGCGGTGATGGCCGTGTGCTGCGCGCTGTCGCTTCGCAGCTCGGCGCGGTAGGCCTGGCTGGCGGCGGATTCGGGGCAGAGGATGAAGGCCGTGCCCATCTGCACGGCGCAGGCTCCGAGCTGCAAAGCGGCAGCGATGCCGGCACCGTCCATGATGCCGCCTGCGGCGACCACGGGCAGACGGGACTCGCGCGCCAGCAGCCGCACCAGCGCCAAAGTCCCCATCAGAGTGTCCTGCTCGGGCACGAAAGCGCCGCGATGGCCGCCCGCCTCCATGCCCTGGGCCACGATCACATCCACCCCGGCCTGCTCGATCTGGCGCGCCTCGTCGAGGCTGGTGGCGCAGGCCAGCGTGGTGATGCCGGCGGCGCGCAAGGCATCGACAAAACTCTGCTCCGGCAGGCCGAAATGAAAGCTCACCACGGCGGGGCGCAGCTCCAGCAGCATGGCCTGCAACCGCTCATTGCCCAGCGCTGACTCGTAGATGCAGCGCAGGCTGGGCGGCGCGGACGCGCCATAGCGCTCGAACTCCGGCGCCAGATAGCGCAGCCACTGTGCTTCGCGCTCCGCATCTGCTGCCGGCGCACGGTGACAGAAGAGGTTGACGTTGAAGGGGCGATCGGTCAGCGCACGCGTCTGTTCGATGTGCTGGCGCGCCTGCTCAAGGCCGTAGGCGCCTATGCCGACCGAACCCAGGGCGTATGCATTGCTCACGGCAGCCGCCAGCTGCGGGGTCGAGGTCCCGGCCATCGGGGCCTGAATGATGGGATGCTGCAGGCCCAAGCCTGTCATCCACAAAGGTAGTTTGCTCATCGTGCGTCTCCCGGTTGTCACTTCTCGATCCTGATCATTGCGCAGTGCGGGCCAGGCGGCTGGAGGCCACCAGCAGCGCTCCCAGCCCCAGCGCCGCGCAGCCCAGCACGAACAGCTGGCGATAGCTGCCGCTGCTGGCGTAGACGAATGCCATCAGATAGCCGGAGCTGGCCTGCAACAGCGCAAATGCCGCCGTGGCGTAGCCCCACATTTTCTTGTGCTGGCCGGGGCCGATCAGCTGCATCAGATAGCCCGATGTGATGGCTGCCATGCCAGGCGACAGCGCCCCCACCACAAAACCCGACAGCGCATGGCCACCGAAACCTGCCCAGGCCAGCGGCAGGCCGATGGCCACGGCCTTGAGGGCATAGGCGCCCGTGGTCGTACCCCACCAGCCCCAGCGCGTGGCACAGTAGGCCGCACACAGCGGCCCGACCATCGCGCCAAGCCCGAAGAATGCCCATTGCGTCGAGGCATAGGCGCCGCCCAGCTGCAGCTCGCGATCCAGGTAGTCCACCCAGAACACGGTGTGCGGCACAAAGCCGAAGGCGTCGCAGGCATAGGCGACCAGCACCAGAATCACCGCCAGGCTCCACGGCGTTGTGCTGGAGGCTGCGACCGCCGTGGGCTGGATCGCCACCGGTGCATGCAGCGGGATCTGGCGCGCAGCATGCCAGCCGCTGTAAAGCGACAGCGCAGACAGCGCCGTCAACGCCCACCAGACGGCGCTCAGGCTGCTGCGCGCAAACATGGGCACCAGCGTGGCGGCCAGCAAGGCGCCCACGCCAATGCCGCAGAACATCAGCGGGCCCAGCGTGGCACGGCGCTGCGGCGCTGCTGCAGCCATGGCCACCGACGGGCCCAGCACCATCAGCGCGGCACCGGCAATGCCGGAGATCAGCCGCCAGACAAAGAACAGGGCCATAGGCTGGGGCAGGCTGCAGCCGGCAAAGCTCAGCGTCACGGCCACCCAGCAGATCACCAGCACGCGCAGCGCGCCCATGCGCTCGGCCAGCGGCGCGGCGACCAAAGCCCCGATCAGATAGCCGAGCAGATTGGCGGCACCCAGATAAGCCACCTGCTCGCCGCTGAACCAGCCCGCATGAACCATCTGCGGCATCAGCGCCGTATAGGCGAAACGAGCCAGGCCGACGCCGCTCAGGGTGGCCATGAAGCCGGTCAACAGCAGGGGAAGTTCTTTGCGTTCGATCACAGCTCGGGTTATGGAGGGGAAATTGGCATCAAGCCTAAACGCTGCGACTCGATCATGTCCAATGATTCAAAATGATGACTTGCATCTCAATTCAAGATATTGGAGCCGCATATGCAACTCAAATCCCTGCGCATGTTCGAAGCCGTCTGCGAAAGCGGCAGCTTTGGTGCCGCAGCCCAGCTTCTGCACACCGTGCAATCCAATGTCACGGCCCATATCAAAAAGCTCGAGGACGAAGCAGGCGTGCAATTGCTGATGCGGGCCAACCCGGTCTTTCCCACTCCGGCCGGACGCACGCTGCTGGAATCTGCGCGGCAGATGCTGCAGTCGCATGACCAGGTGCTGGCCATGCTGCAAGCCCGGCAATTTGCAGCCGGCCAGGTCAAGGGTGCCTTGCGCATAGGCTCGATGGAAACCACGGCCGCACTGCGTCTGCCGCCACTGCTGGCCGAGTTGCGCAGGCAGCATCCGGATATCGACCTGGAGCTGGACGCCCAGCCCAGCGCCGCATTGCTGATGGAGCTGGCGGCCGGCCGCATCGACTGTGCCTTCATCAACGGTGCCGCACCACAAAACGAGCTGCAATCCTGGCCGGTATTTCGTGAAGAGCTGGTGCTGGTCAGCGGACAGCCGCTGACGCGCTTCCCCACCGCCGCAGAGTTCAGCAGCTCCGTGTTTCTGGCCTTTCGCCAGGGCTGCAGCTACCGCCAGCGGATCGAGCTGCTGATGGCCTCCATGGGGGTGACGGCGGTACGCATCATGGAGCTGGGCATGCTGGACACCATCCTCGGCTGCGTGGCTGCCGGCATGGGCTATGCGCTGCTGTCGCGCTCGCTGGTCGAAGCCCAGCAGCAGCGCTTTGGCGTGCACTGGATGACTCTGCCCGGCAGGAGCGGACAGGAGCTGGCCTTTGTCGACACCTGTTTTGTGACCGCTGCCGTACAAGGCTGGTCGCCGGCACTGCATGCATTTGCGCAGGTACTGGGTGTCAATCCGCAAGCCACACGGGCACAGCCCGTGGCGCTGGCTCTTGCCGCCTGAGAGCGGCAGGACATCACGGCTGCATCAGCGCGCGGCGGTACTGCAATGCCTCGGCCAAATGGGTTTGCGTGATGGCATCCGAGTCCGCCAGATCGGCAATGGTGCGCGCCACCTTCAGGGCCCGGTGCGTGCCGCGCGCCGACCAGCCAAGGCGCGCTGCAGCCTTGTGGGCAAAGGTCAGCGCCTCGGGCTCCAGCTGCAGATGCGTGTCGAGCTGTGCCCCCTGCAACTGATGATTGGGCAGGCCCTGGCGCTGCAAGGCCTTGTCCCTGGCCGCGCTCACGCGTTGCTGCACGGCAGCGCTGCTCTCCCCTTCGGGCGCTGCCAGAAGCTCCTCGGGCGACAGCGCTGCCACCTCCACATGCAGATCGATACGGTCCAGCAAGGGACCGCTGATGCGTGCCTGATAACGTGCCACCTGATCGGGCGAGCAGCGGCAGGCCCTGATGCGCGACCCCCAGAAGCCGCAGGGACAGGGGTTCATGGCTGCCACCAGCTGGAAACGGGCCGGGAACTCCGCCCTCTGCACGGCCCGCACGATGGTGATGCGCCCGGTCTCCAGCGGCTCGCGCAGGGCCTCCAGGGCGCTGCGCGCGAACTCGGGCAGCTCATCCAGGAAAAGCGCACCGCAATGGGCATATGAAATCTCGCCGGGCCTGGGCGGAGAGCCGCCGCCGACCAGCGCGATGGAGCTGGCCGTGTGATGAGGAGCGGCAAACGGCCGCTGGCGCCACAGCTGCGGCGTAAAACGACCGCTGAGGCTGGCAATGGCGGCGGCTTCGAGCGCTTCCTCGTCTGTCATGCCCGGCAGCAAACCCGCAAAGCGCTGGGCCAGCATGGATTTCCCCGAACCTGGAGGGCCGATCATCAGCACACCATGTGCGCCGGCAGCTGCAATTTCAAGCGCGCGCTTGGCCTGCATCTGGCCGCGCACCTCGCGCAGATCCAGCGACGGCAAAGAGGCTTCGGCAGGTCTGGAGTGCACCCGCTGCCAGCCCTCCACGCCATCGCCCTGCTCCGACAGGGTGGCGTCATGCGCGATGAACTGCCTGACCACATCCAGCAGATGCGCGGCGCCGAAGACTTCGATGGCCGGCACAAAGGCGGCCTCCAGCGCACTGTCTGGCGGCAGCACCAGCCGCACACGCTGTTGCTGACGCTGCAGGGCCAGCGCAGTAGCCAGGGCGCCGCGTACCGGGCGCAGGGCACCGGTCAGGGACAGCTCTCCTGCAAACTCATAATCGGCGAGCCGCTGCGCATCGATCTGCCCGCTGGCCGCCAGAATGCCCAGCGCTATCGGCAGGTCAAAGCGGCCTGAGTCCTTGGGCAGGTCTGCCGGAGCCAGGTTGACCGTGATGCGCTTGTTGTTCGGGAACTCCAGCCCCGCATTGACGATGGCTGCGCGCACGCGCTCGCGGGCCTCCTTGACCTCCACATCCGCCAGACCCACCAGGGTGAACGAAGGCAGTCCGTTGGCCAGATGGACCTCCACCGTGACAGCCGGTGCCTGCAAGCCCAGCAGTGCACGACTTTGAACCAGTGCCAGACCCATCACGCTCCTCCCCTTCAAGCCGGACTGTAGGGCCTAGCGTATGCGCCAGCGGCTCAAACAGGCAATAGGGGTGTGCACAGGCCGTCAGCCGGCGGCGTCGTCGTCACGGGCAGGCTGCCTGCCGGCAGCCCGGCCACGGCGGCGCTCGGCCTTGGGAAAGCTGCCCTGCTCCTGCATGAGCGCCGCCCGATTGCGCACGCGCTCGAACACCTGGGACAACACCTCAAGCTCGGCATCGCTGACGTCGCCGAGCAGCTCCTGGTTGATCGCCTGTATCTGCGGAAACAGCTGGGTGTGCAGCGCCAGCCCGGCGTCCGTCAGCTGCACCATGGCCTGGCGCCCGTCGCCGGCCATGCCCTGCTTGTGCAGCAGCCCCTTGGCAATCAGCGTGGAGATGGTGCGCGAGGTGCGCGTGCGATCGAGCTGCGCCAGCTCCGCGAGCCTGGAGGGTTGCATGGCGCCCTTGGTGGCCAGCAGGCCGATCATGCGCCACTCGCGCCGGGTGATGCCGAAGCCGCCCTCGCACAGGCGCACCACCATGGTCCCGGCCGAGCTCATCAGGCGGGCCAGATGGTAGAGGAACAGATCGTCCAGCTCGGACGGCTGCCGCCAGGGGTGGCGCTGCGCCTTGGTCATGGGTCTTTGTGGGTTTTCTCTAGGAATGATGGATTAGATCCATTATCGAGTCACTGCTTACAGTGGCTCCAAAGAAAACGACAGGAGACACCATGCCTTGCACCCGTATTGCCCGCCGCACTCTGGCCGGGCTGGCGGCCGCCGCGCTTCTGACGGCATCCCATGCTGCCGACAACTGGCCCGCCAAGCCCATACGCATCATCGTTCCCACGCCGCCCGCCGGCCCTTCCGACATCGCCGTGCGCCCGCTGGCGGCGGCCGTGCAAAAGGCGCTAGGTCAAGCCGTGATCGTGGAAAACCGGGCCGGTGCCAATGGCAATATCGGTGCGGCCGAGGTCGCCCGCGCCCCGGCCGACGGCTACACATGGCTGTGGGCCATGGACCCGGTGCTCACCGTCAACAAGCATATCTACAAGAACATCGGCTATTCCAGCGATGCCATCGTGGTGCTCAACGCCGCCGCCAGGTTCTCGCAGACCCTGATCTGCAACCCCGGCCTCGGTTTCAAGTCCGTCAAGGACATGCTGGAGGCCGCCAAGTCGCGCGAGCTGACCTATGCCACCGGCGGCGCGGGCTCGCCCGGTCATCTGGTCATGGAGTCGCTGCTGTCCAGCACCGGCGTGAAAATGGTGCATGTGCCCTACAAGGGGCCGGCACCTGCCATGCAGGACCTCATGGGCGGCCAGGTGAACTGCGGCTTCCTGGCGGCACCCACGGTGCTGCCACAGATACAGAGCGGTCGCGTCACCGCCCTGGCCACCTCGGGCCGCACGCGCTCGCCGCTGCTGCCGACATTGCCCACGATTGCCGAGTCCGGCTACCCCGATTTCGACGGCACCTACTGGCTGCTGCTGGCGGCTCCCAAGGGCGTTCCTGCCGAGATCCAGAAGCGCTTTCTCGCAGCCATGGATGCCGCCATCCGCTCGCCGCAGCAGCAGGAGCGGGTCAAGGCCGTGGATATCGAGATGGTGGGCAGCAGCCCCGAGCAGGCCCAGGCCAGGGTGCGCGAGATCTCCGACAAATGGGAAGCGCTGACCCGCAAGATCAACCTGAAACCCGATTGATGCCCCAAGCCCGGGCGCCGGCCATTTGAGCGGTTCAGGCCGGTGCCGGAACCCACCTACACTGCCCGGTTTCCAATCATTAATGGTGTGAATTCGCGAGCCGGTACCGGCGCGGACCACAGACCAGGAGAGACATGACGATGCAAAGAAGAATCTTCGGCAAGCTCGCCGCGGGGCTCTGCCTGAGCGCAGGCTTGCTGGGCGGCGGCGCGCTGCAGGCCCAGGAGAGCCATGCCCTGTTTCCCAACAAGACACCGCTGCGCATGGTGGTCGGTTATCCGCCCGGCGGCGCCACCGACCGCGTGGCACGCATCGTGGCCGACCGGCTGCAGGCCCGCCTCGGCAGCCCGGTGATCGTGGAAAACAAGCCCGGCGCAGGCGGCCGCCTGTCGGCCCAGTACGTGAAGAACGCGCCCGCCTCCCAGCCCGCCGTGCTGCTGGCCAATCCCGCCGTGATGGTGGTCGCGCCGCTGGTGTTTCCGGACTCGGGCTACGAGCCGGAAAAGGACTTCCGCCCCATCAGCGAGGTCAACCGCTACGAGTTCGGCCTGGCCGTCGCCAGCGCCGTGCCCGTGAAGGAGCTGCCGCATCTGCTGGCCTGGCTCAAGGCCAATCCGCAGCAGGCCAATTTCGGCGTGCCGGCCACGGGCAGCCTGCCGCACTTTTTCGCGCTGATGCTGGGCGAGGCCGCCAAGGTGCCCGTCGAGGTCGTGGGCTACAAGGGCTCGGGCCCGCTGCTCACCGACCTGATGGGCGGGCAGGTCCCCATCGCCGTGGACACTCTAGACACCCAGATCGCCCAGCACGAAGCGGGCAAGCTGCGCGTGCTGGCCACCTCGGGCGAGCGCCGCAGCAGCATGGCACCCGGCATTCCTACGCTCAAGGAGCTGGGCGTGAACCTGGTCGGCACGGGCTGGAACACCTTGTTCGCGCCGCAAAGCATGGCGCCGGCCACGGTGCAACGCCTGTCCCAACTGGTGCAGGAGGTGATGAAGGAAGCCGACACGCAGCAGAAGTTCGCCGCCTCCAACCTGGTGCCCGTGGTCAGCAGCGCGCAGGACACGGAAAAAATGCTCAAGGCCTACCGCGCGCAATGGGCGCCGGTGGTTCAGCGCTCGGGCTTCAAGCCCTGATGTTTGAGGAGCAGCTATCGCTTGTTACCAAACATTTTCAGCATCAAATCTATTCAAAATCCTTGCATAACAAGCGATAAAAGCTCCTGTTTTTGAATGTTCTCCGCTCTCTCATGACTGACTCCCGCCCCAATCTGATCTTCATCCTGGCCGATGACCTCGGCTATGCCGACCTGGGCTGCACCGGTGCGCGCGATGCGCACAACAACGCCACCGACGTCTCGCCGCGCCTGGACGCCATGGCCGCCCAGGGCCTGCGCTTCACGCGCGGCTACTCCAACTCCTCGGTGTGCTCGCCCACGCGCTTTGCGCTGGCCACGGGTCGCTGGCAGTACCGCCTGCGCGGTGCGGCCGAGGAACCCATCGCCAGCGTGCATGGCGACAAGGTGCTGGGCCTGCCGCCCGATCACCCCACGGTGGCCTCGCTGCTGCGCGATGCCGGCTATGCCACGGCCCTGGTCGGCAAATGGCATCTGGGCTACCCGCCGCATTTCGGCCCGCGCCTGTCGGGCTACGAGGAGTTCTACGGCTTTCATGCCGGTGGCGCCGACTATTTCGCCCACTGCGATCCGCGCGGTCGCCCCGACTTCTGGATCAACGAGGAGCCGCACACCGAAGACGGCTACCTCACCGATCTGCTGAGCCGCCGCGCCGTGGACTTCGTCAAGCGACAGACGGCCGACAAGCCCTTCTACCTCTCGCTGCACTACAGCGCGCCGCACTGGCCCTGGCTGACGCGCGACGACCTAGAGGAGTCGCGCCGCATCGGCGGCTTCGGCAAGCACACCGACGGCGGCAGCATCGACACCTACCAGCGCATGATCCATCACATGGACGAAGGCATCGGCTGGCTGCTGGATGCGCTGGAGGAGAACGGCCTGAGCGAGAACACGCTCATCGTCTTCACCAGCGACAACGGCGGCGAGCGCTTCTCCAATACCTGGCCCTTCGTGGGCCAGAAGATGGACCTGCTCGAAGGCGGCATCCGCGTGCCCTTGCTGGCCCGCTGGCCGGCGCGCATGAAGGCTGGTGCCGTTTGCGACACGCCCAGCCTGACCATGGACTGGTCGGCCACCTTCCTGGCCGCCGCCGGCGTGGACGCGCATGCCGACTATCCGCTGGACGGCATCAGCCTGCTGCCCCTGATGCAGGATCAAAGCTGGATGCCCGAGCGCGACCTGGCCTGGCGCATGAAGCACCGCGAGCAAAAGGCCTTGATACGCGGCGACTGGAAATATCTGCAGATCGAGGGCATCGAATACCTGTTCAACATCGCCAGCGACCCGCGCGAGCGCGCCAATCTGCGTGATCGCGAGCCCCGGAAACTGGCCGAGCTGCGCAGCGCCTGGGAGCACTGGAATCAGGAGCTGCCGCCGATTCCCGAGGAAGCCAAGGTCTCGCTGGTGTTCACCAAGGCAGACCTGCCCCAGGCCAGCTTCTGAGCTGAGCGCTGCCTGCAAGCCCATCGCCCAGGCGATGGGCTTTTTTGCGTCCACGCCCAAACAGAGAGCACGCACTCACTTTCAAATCACCTGTTTGGTGCAAAAACCGGACAAAAACCGGGCCATGGCGGTGCATTGCAAAAACGCACCATCCTGGTGCATTCGGTTCAGGCCGCAAACCGGGTGGCGAAAGTTGCGCTCAGTGATTGTGAAAACTCGTAGCTTTTTGTACCGGACAGCTATGGCCCGCTGCCTGTTCTAGGGCCTTGGGCAGCGAACCGCGCCGCAGCCGCCGCAGAGGCTGGCACGGTCTGTGCTTTGAGAGTTCATCCGAGATTTTTGCCACGAAATTTTCAAACCGGAGGAACCCTGAATGCCTAGTCCCGCTGCAAGCCGTTTCAAGACTTTCGCCAAGACTGCCGCCCTGGCCTGCGCCGTTGTCGCCCCCATGTGGGCCCATGCCCAGCTCTCCGCCAACGTTGCCCTGACCACCAACTACAAGTTCCGTGGTCAGGATCAGGACGCCAGCCGCACCAGGGCCGTCAAGCCCGCGCTGCAAGGCGGTTTTGACTACACGTTCGGCGACAGCGGCTTCTACGTCGGCAACTGGAACTCCTCCGTGGACTGGCTGCCCGGCAACTCGCTGGAAACCGACTTCTACGGCGGCTACAAGTTCAAGGCTGCCGATGTGGACTGGGACGTGGGCATGCTGACCTATGTGTACTCGGGCAACGCCAACGGCAACACCACCGAGATCTATGGCTCCGGCACCTACGGCCCGTTCACGGCCAAGTACTCGCACACGGTGTCCAAGGACTACTTCGGCTGGGCCGGCGCCAAGGCGGGCTCGGGTCTCAAGGGCCGCAATACCGGTTATCTGCAGTTCTCCTACAGCCAGGAAGTGATGCCCAAGGTGACACTGAAAGCATCAGTTGGTTACACCCATTTCTCCAGCGACATCAAGGACCTGGGCGTTCCCAACTATGTGGACTACAGCGTCGGTGGTGCGTATGACCTGGGCGACGGCTTCTCTGCCGCTGCGGCAGTGACCGGCGCCAACAAGAAGGCCTACTTCGGCGATGTGAACAAGGCGCGTCTGATTCTGACGCTCTCCAAGACTTTCTAACTTTTCAGGAGCCCGTCATGAAAATGGTGATCGCCATCATCAAACCCTTCAAGCTCGACGAAGTGCGTGAAGCTCTTTCCCAAATCGGTGTGCAAGGCATCACCGTGACCGAAGTCAAGGGCTTTGGCCGTCAGAAGGGCCACACCGAGCTGTACCGCGGTGCCGAGTATGTGGTGGACTTTCTGCCCAAGCTGAAGATCGAGGCCGCGATTGCCGACGATCTGGTCGATGCCGCCATCGACGCAATCGAGGGCGCAGCCCGCACCGGCAAGATCGGCGACGGCAAGATTTTTGTGCAGGCGCTGGAGCAGTCGATCCGTATCCGTACAGGAGAAACCGGCGACGCGGCCCTGTAAAGGCCCAGTCTCTCTGGAACCGTTTTGAGAAAGATTGCCATGATCAAGAAACTATTGAGCGCAGGCCTGGGACTGGGCCTGCTGGCTGCCGGCGCCACCGGCTTTGCCCAGGAAGCTGCAACGGCTGCCGCCGCCGCAGCGCCTGTGGCCGAAGCAGCGGCCGAGGCCGTTCCCACCCTGAGCGCCGGCGACACCGCCTGGATGCTGACCTCGACCATGCTGGTGATCCTGATGGTCATCCCCGGCCTGGCGCTGTTCTACGGCGGCCTGGTGCGCAGCAAGAACATGCTGTCCGTGCTGGCGCAGGTCTTCGTGATCTTTTCGCTGATCACCGTGCTGTGGGCCATCTACGGCTACTCGCTGGCCTTTGGCGGCGAAGGCAAGTTCTTCGCGGGCTTCGACAAGCTGTTCCTCATGGGCATCACGCCTGACACGCTGTCGTCCATGCTCAAGACCATCCCCGAATACGTGTTCGTAGCCTTCCAGTCCACCTTCGCCGCCATCACCGTGGCGCTGATCGTGGGTGCGTTCGCCGAGCGCATCAAGTTCGCGGCCGTGATCGTGTTCTCCGTGCTGTGGTTCACCTTCAGCTACATCCCCATGGCCCACATGGTGTGGGGCGGTGGTCTGCTGGGTGCCGATGGCGCACTGGACTTCGCTGGCGGCACCGTGGTGCACATCAACGCCGCCGTGGCCGGCCTGGTGGGTGCCTACATGCTGGGCAAGCGCATCGGCTTCGGCAAGGAAGCCCTGCCCCCTCACAGCCTGACGCTGACCATGGTGGGCGCTTCGTTGCTGTGGGTGGGCTGGTTCGGCTTCAACGCCGGCTCTGCCGGTGCCGCCAACGGCGTTGCCGGCCTGGCCTTCATCAACACCATCCTCGCGACCGGCGCTGCCGCCATCTCCTGGATCGTGGCCGAAGCGCTGCTGCGCGGCAAGGCCTCCATGCTGGGCGCTGCCTCGGGTGCCGTGGCCGGTCTGGTGACCATCACCCCCGCCGCCGGCTTTGTCGGCCCCATGGGCTCCATCGTCATGGGTATCATCGCCGGCCCACTGTGCTTCTGGGGCGTCTCCGGCCTCAAGCGCCTGCTCAAGGTTGACGACGTCTGCGACGTGTTTGGCGTCCACGGCGTCGGCGGTATCCTGGGTGCCATCCTGACCGGCGTGTTCTGTGCCAAGGGCCTGGGCGGTATCGAGCCCGAGGGCTACAACATGGCGCATCAGCTGTGGGTGCAGGTCGAGAGCGTGCTGGTGACCATCGTCTGGTCCGGCGTGGTCTCCTTCTTGGCCTACAAGATTGCCGATCTGACCGTGGGTCTGCGTGTCTCGGAAGAGTCCGAGCGCCAGGGCCTGGACATCACTTCTCACGGTGAGGTGGCCTACACCCGTTAAGCGGCAGGCTCTTCGCAAGTTCAGTTTCATTACGTTGCCCCGCAGTGCGAACTGCGGGGCTTTTTTATTCACGCCTGCTTTTCAAAAAAATCAAAGACCAGGCCTTCCTGCCCCGGGGGCGCCCCGGCTACCATGCAGGCCATGGATTCAGCCACCAGCCAAATCAATCAGCTCGGCGAGCGCATTCGCGCCGCTGCCAGTGACAAGACCCCGCTGCGCATCTGCGGCGGCGGCAGCAAGGACTTCTACGGCCTGCGTCTACAGGGCGAGCCGCTGTCCACGCGCGCGCTCAGCGGCATCGTCAGCTACGAGCCCAGCGAGCTGGTGGTCACCGTGCGCGCCGGCACGCCGCTGGCCGAGCTGGAGGCAACATTGGCCAGCCAGGGCCAGTGCCTGGCTTTCGAGCCGCCGCACTTCGGCGCCGCCAGCACCGTGGGCGGCATGGTCGCCGCAGGCCTGTCGGGCCCGTCGCGTGCCAGCGTTGGCGCAGTACGCGACTTCGTGCTGGGCCTGGAGATGATCAACGGCCAGGGCGAGCTGCTGCGCTACGGCGGCCAGGTCATGAAGAATGTGGCCGGCTATGACGTCTCGCGCCTGATGACGGGCAGCTGGGGCACGCTGGGCCTGATCACCGAGATCAGCCTCAAGGTCCTGCCTGTGGCTCCGGCCGAGGCCACGCTGCGCTTTGATAGCTGCAGCCAGGAGCAGGCTCTGGACTGGCTCAATCACTGGGGCGGCCAGCCTCTGCCGCTCAATGCCAGCAACTGGCTGGAAGAAGACGGAAAGGGCACGCTGTATCTGCGACTGCGCGGCGCCCGCGCCGCCGTTCAGGCCGCCACACTGCGCCTGGGTGGCGAGCGGCTGGACAGCGACGCCGTTGCCGCCGACTGGAGCGCCAGCCGCGATCTGAACCTGCCCTGGTTCCAGCAGCGCGCTGCCGATCATTGTCTGTGGCGTCTGTCCGTTCCTGCGACCACGGCGCCGCTGCCATTGCCGCAAGGTGCAGCAGGCCCGTTCATCGACTGGCATGGAGCTCAGCGCTGGGTGCAGGCCCCGCGTTCGGCCGCCGCAGCCTTGCAGCAACTCGCGCAGGCAGCCGGTGGGTCCGCTTCTCTTTTCAGAGCCGAGGACGCCAATCAGACAAGCGCCAACAGCGATCTTGATGTTCATGCGCAGGCCAGCCCGGCCGGCCGCACATCGGCACAGCTGCATGCCCGGCTCAAGCAGGCATTCGACCCCGCCGGCATTCTCAATGTGGGCCGTCTCTCGGCGCATTGGTAAGAACAAGGACAGCACCCCATGCAAACCAATCTCGCGCCCGAATACCGTGCCACGCCAGAAGGCCAGGAAGCCGAAGCCATCTTGCGCAAATGCGTGCATTGCGGCTTCTGCACCGCCACCTGCCCCACCTATCAGACCCTGGGCGACGAGCTGGACGGCCCGCGCGGCCGCATCTATCTGATCAAGCAAGTGCTGGAAGGGCAAACACCCACGCGGGCCACGCAGCTGCACCTGGACCGCTGCCTGACCTGCCGCAACTGCGAATCCACCTGCCCCAGCGGCGTGCAGTACGGTCATCTGGTCGATATCGGCCGCAAGATCGTCGATGAACAGGTCGAGCGCCCGACGGGCGAGAAGCTGCAGCGCTGGCTGCTCAAGGAGGGCATGAACTCCCCGCTGTTCGCCCCCGCGCTGAAGCTGGGCCGCGCCGTGAAAGGCCTGCTGCCGGAGTCATTGGGCGAAAAAATTCCGGCCGCCCAGGAGGCCGGAGCCTGGCCCTCACGGGAACATGCGCGCAAGGTGCTGCTGCTGGCAGGCTGCGTGCAGCCGGCCATGATGCCCCGCATCAACTACGCCACGGCCCGCGTGCTGGATGCCGTGGGCGTGCAGACCGTGATTGCCGACAAGGCCGGCTGCTGCGGCGCGGTGAAGTTCCACCTCAACGACCAGGACGGCGGCAAGGCCCAGATGCGCGCCAATATCGATGCCTGGTGGCCGCTTGTCGAGCGCGGCGAGGTCGAGGCGATCGTGATGAACGCCTCGGGCTGTGGCGTCACTGTCAAGGAATACGGTCATCTGCTGCGGCTGGAGCCGCAATACGCCGACAAGGCCGCGCGCATCAGCGCCTTGACCCGCGACCTCAGCGAACTGCTGCCCGACATGCTGCCCGAGCTGGTGGACAAGCTCAAGGACCGCATCACGGTGCCCCGGGCCCCCGTGGCCTATCACCCGCCCTGCACGCTGCAGCATGGGCAGAAACTGCGCGGCGGCGTGGAAGCGGGCCTGCGCGAGCTGGGGTTCGATCTGCGCGTGGCGCGCACCGAATCCCATCTGTGCTGCGGCTCTGCAGGTACCTACTCGGTGCTGCAGCCTGAAATCTCGCACCAGCTGCGCGACCGCAAGATCGCCGCACTGGACGAGCCGTTCGCCCCAGAAAAGCCCGCAGCGATTCTCTCGGCCAATATGGGCTGCATCGTCCATCTGCAAAACGGCACCGAGGTCCCGGTCATACATTGGGTGGAGCTGCTGGATCAGGCCCTGGCCACCGGCTGACACCCCCGCATGCCACTGCAGTTTGCAATGCTGGCATGATTGGGGGTTTTGTTTTCCCAGGCCCACGGGCTTTGCCATGACTGAAATCGTGTCTGAATCACAAGAGCAGAAAGCCTCGCAAGCGGCATCGCAGCACAGCGTGCAGGACTCGCAGCCCGGCTCACGCTCGCGCCGAGGCGGCCGTGGCCGCCAGAACCCGGCTCCCGCAGCCAAAGCCGCCCCGCAGGCCCCACGCCCGCAACACCCCTTGCTGGAGCAGCTGGCACAGTGGCACCCGGCCCTGTTCGGCGAACAGCTGCTGCCCTTCAAGCGCGGCATTTTTGAAGACCTGCTGGCCGCCCACCCGGAGCTGGACAAGGACGCACTCAAGAGCGCGCTGCAGCAGCACACCCGCTCCGGTCGCTATCTGGCGGCCATGGCCAGCGGTCAGCAGCGCCATGACCTGAGCGGTCAGCCCGTGGAAGCCACTCTGCCCGAGCATGTTCACCACGCGCTGATCGAAGTCTTCCGCCGCCGCCAGCAGCGCACGCAGGAAGACCTGACGCCCAAGCTGCGCAACCGCATCGTCGTCGCCTACGAAGCCTCCGGTCTCACGCGCGAGGAATACGCCGAGCGCGTGCAGGGCCGTGACGAAAAGACCAACGCCCTGGTGGTAGATGCCCTGGCCGAGGCCGATGCCCGCGCCGCCAAGGACGAGGCGCTGCTGCGCTCCTTCCAGCTCAGCGGCCAGACTTCGGAGCAGGAGTTCGCCGAGATGTACGGCATGAATCCGCGTCAGGTCGTACAGCAGCTGGAACGCGCGCGTCGCCGCCAGCAGAATCTTCAATAAAAATAGCTGCTGACGCCCATCAAATGGGCGCCAGCAGCTATTGATTTTGAATAATTCAGGCCGCGCCGTAGCCCATGACAGCCTTGGTTTCGAGGAAATCGCGGAAACCGTGCTCGCCCCATTCACGGCCATTGCCTGACTGCTTGTAGCCGCCGAACGGCGCATTGAAGTCAGGCCCCGCGCCGTTAAGGTGGACCATGCCTGTGCGCAGGCGCGCGGCCACGCGACGCGCACGCTCCAGACTGCCCGATTGCACATAGCCCGAAAGGCCGTACACCGTGTCGTTGGCCATGCGGATGGCGTCTTCCTCGTCATCGTAGGGAATCATCACCAGCACGGGACCGAAGATTTCCTCGCGCGCAATGCTCATGTCATTGCTCACGTCGGCAAACACCGTGGGTTTGACAAAGTAGCCCCGGGCCAGCCCTTCGGGGCGGCCTGTGCCGCCCGCCACCAGGGTTGCCCCCTCTTCAATGCCCTTGCGGATCAGGGCCTGGATCTTGCCCCATTGCGCCTCGCTGACCACGGGGCCCATGTGCATGCCCTCGGCCAGCGCATCGGCCACGGTCGCTGCGCCGGCGACGCTACGGGCGATCTCCACGGCCTGCCCATGCAGGGCGCGCGGCACAAACATGCGCGTGGGTGCGTTGCAGCTCTGGCCCGAATTCATCAGCACCGCCTGCACGCCCTGGGTCACGGCCTTCTGCAGGTTGGCGTCATCCAGCACGATGTTGGCAGACTTGCCGCCCAGTTCCTGGGCCACGCGCTTGACGCTGTCGGCCGCGGCCTTGGCCACGGCAATGCCTGCGCGCGTGGAGCCCGTGAAGGTCATCATGTCTATGCCGGGGTGGGAGGACATGGCCTCGCCCACACCGGGGCCGTCGCCGTTGACGAGGTTGAAGACGCCGGCCGGCACGCCCGCCTCGTGCAGCACCTCGGCCACGAGCAGGGCGTTGAGCGGGGCGACCTCCGAGGGCTTGAGCACCATGGTGCAGCCAGCGGCCAGGGCCGGGGCGACCTTGCACATGATCTGGTTGATGGGCCAGTTCCAGGGCGTGATCATGCCAACCACGCCCACGGGCTCATGCACGACGGCCGTGCTGCCCTGCACATGTTCGAAGGCGAAGTTCTTGAGGACCTCGATGGTGGAGCTCAGATGGGCCACGCCCATGGCGGCCTGTGCCGCCTTGGACAGCCACAGCGGCGCCCCCATCTCCTGCGAGATGGTCTGCACAAAGTCGCCGTAGCGACTCTGGTAGACCTCCAGCACCTTGGCCAGCAGGGCCAGGCGCTCTTCGCGGCTGGTGCGCGAGTAGCTCTCGAAGGCGCGACGCGCGGCGGCCACGGCCTTGTCCACGTCGGCGGCCGAGCCCATGCTGATGCGGGCAATGGCTTGCTCGTTGGAGGGATTGATGACCTCCAGGCTGCGCGGGCTGACCGGATTCACCCATTGGCCGTCGATATAGAACTGCAGATGGTCTTGCATGAGGCTATTTCCTTGGTATCGAGTCAAAAGAAGATGTTTGCGATCTGGGGCTGTCGGTGCGTGGCTCGGGCGCACCGGCGGTCCGACGCTCCGGCGGCCCGACGCATCGGCGTGGTGAAGTGCAGGCTTCAGGGCTTGGGCCGGATGGCGTCCGCCGTACCCTGGATGAAGGCCTTGAGGGACTCCACGTCATCGCCCGACAGCTTGCCCGTGAAGTCCGGCATGCCGCGCGCCATGGCCGGGCCCTTGAAGACGAAGCTGGGCAGGTTCTCGATATAGCTCGCGTCCATATAGCCCAGGTTGGGAATATTGCCGCCGCGGTCCACACCCGGCACGCCGTGGCAGAACACGCAGTTGGCCACATACAGCATGGTGCCGGCCTCGACCTTGGCGGGGTCGTATTTCACGCCCTGCAGCAACTGGCCTGTGCGCTGGGCCACGAATTCCGGCATCCTGGCCTTGCCGCCCACGACGAAGGTATAGACCGTGCCCGGCCCCTGGCGCTCAGTGGCGCGCGCAGCCAGGCCGTAGACACCGCCCCAGCCCACGGCCACCGAGACATACTGCTTGCCGTCCACCATATAGGTGCTGGGCGCGGCCACCACGCCGGTGCCCGTGGGCGTTTCCCACAGCTTTTCGCCACTGGTCGCGTTATAGGCCACAAAGCGGCCATCGGCCGTGCCCTGGAACACCACATTGCCCGCCGTGGTCAGCGTGCCGCCGTTCCAGGGCGAGACATGCTCCACGCTCCAGGCAGCCTTTTGCGCAACCGGGTCCCAGGCCAGCAGGCGGCCAAAAGGCTTGCTCTTGGGCGGCTCGGCATTGAAGAACTTGGCCGTGTTCCAGCCCGTTCCCGACTGGGGCTTGCCCGGTCCGGCCTGGTTGAACTCCCACTTCTTGTCGTCCATCAGATTGACGGGCACGTTCTGCGCAGGCAGATACACCAGGCCAGTCTGGGGGTTGAAGGACATGGGGTGCCAGTTGTGCGCGCCATAAGGGCCGGGAACCGCGTCATGGGGCTTGCTGCCGTCGCGTGCCGCAGCAATGCCGATGGGCTTGCCGTTCTTGTCGTAGCCGCTGGCCCAGTTCACAGGCACGAAGTTCTTGGCCGAAATGAACTTGCCGTTGGTGCGGTCGAGCACGAAGAAGAAACCGTTCTTGGGCGCATGCAATATGACCTTGCGCGGCTTGCCGGCGATCTTGATGTCGGCCAAGATCATGGGCTGGGTGGAGGTGTAGTCCCAGTTGTCGCCCGGCGTTTCCTGGTAGTGCCACTTGTATTTGCCGGTGTCGGGATCCAGAGCCACGATGGAAGCCAGATACAGGTTGTCGCCGCCCTTGGGGCTGCGCACCTTGTGCGACCAGGGCGAGCCGTTGCCCGTGCCCACGTACATGGTGTTGAACTCGGCATCGAAGGTCATACTGTCCCACATGGTGCCGCCGCCGCCGGCCTCCCACCATTTGCCGCTGGGGTCCCAGGTCCTGGCGGCGCGTTTCATGGATTCGTCCTCAAAGGGTTTGGACGGATCGCCGGGCACGCTGAACCAGCGCCATTTCTGCTCGCCGGTCTCGGCGTCATAGGCCGTGATGTAGCCGCGCACGCCATATTCGGCGCCGCCGTTGCCGATGATGACCTTGCCCTTGAACACGCGCGGCGCACCCGTGATGGTCAGCGACCCCTTTTGCCCCTCGAAGGTATTTTTCTGCCAGACCTCCTTGCCGGTGGCGGCATCGAGCGCGATCAGGCGGCCATCCCAGGCACCCACAAAGACCTTGCCCTTCCACAGCGCCACACCGCGGTTAACGACATCGCAACAACCCTTGAAGCCGGTGCTGCGGTCGACCTGCGGGTCATAGGTCCAGATCCTGTTGCCGGTACGGGTGTCGATGGCGTGCACCACACTCCATGAAGCGCTGACGTACATGATGCCGTCCACGACGACAGGCGTGGCCTCCACGCCGCGCGTGGATTCGAGGTTGTACGACCAGGCCAGGCCCAGGTCCTTGACGTTGGCGGCATTGATCTGATCGAGGCGGCTGTAGCGGGTCTCGGCGTAGTCCACGCCGATGGTGGGCCAGTCGGGCGTCTTGGCGGCATTGGCGCGGATGAAAGCGCCATCGACTCGCTGCACGGCGACCGCGGCCTGCGCCGCAGGGTCGGCTTGCGCGAGGGCCGCTGCGCTGCCCAGGCAGGCGGCCAGCATCCAGGCCATGCGACCGGGCCGTCCATGAGAGTTGTCGATCAGCCGTTTCATCGAGGTCTCCTGTTGTGATTGCTATGCCGCAAAGCATGGTGTATCGCCTGTTTTTCTTCATGATCGGGATTTCCCCAGGCTAGAACTGTTCCATTGCGGAACACATTGACCGCTACTGCGGACAGCCTGGGCATGACATGAACGTTGATGAGCCACGCGCGATGGACGCGCTACAGCAGTGCTTCTCGAGCACCGGGGCGGAGCGGGCCTTGCAGGCTCGCCGCCAGTTCTTCGAGGCCGGCATACGCCCCTCGGGCCTGGTCAGCGAGGCGGTCATCCAGTCCTGGCTGCGCAGCCAGCGCCAGCACTGCAATGGACGGCGGCTGGCTCTGGCTCCGGTCAGCCCCAGCCGGCTGCATGCCACGCAGGAGCGCTGTCGCGGCCTGCTGCAGGCGTTGCAGCACGAGCTGCCGACCCTGGAGCAGGCACTGGCGGGCACCGGCACGCGCGTGATGCTGACGGACGACAAGGGCATCGTGCTCCATGTCTCCCCGGCATCCATGCGGCCCCGTGACGAGCGGGTCGGCCTGAACATGTCCGAGCAGGCCATGGGCACGACCGCCCCGGGCATCGTCGCCGCCACCGGCCAGGCCTGCACCGTCACCAACGGCGAGCACTATTTCGACGAGCTGCACGCCTTCCGCTGCGCAGCAGCCCCCATACGCGACGTGCACGGCCGCCTGGCCGGGGTGCTCAATCTGATGGTGGAGCAGCAGCATTTCAGCTTCGATGCCGCTCCCGTGGTCGGCATGTACGCCACGACCATCGAAAACACCTTGCTGCAGGCTCAGTCGCACGAGCATCTGGTGCTGCGCTTTCAGGTGACGCCTGCCCTGCTGCACACGCCGCTGCAGGCGCTGATGGGCGTGGCTGCCGATGGTCGCGTCGCCTGGATGAACGGCACTGCCGCCCAGCTCATCGGCCAGCCCTTGGACACAGCGTGCAGCGCGCAGGAACTGCTGGGCCATGATCTATCGCGCCTGCTGCAACTGAGCGGCCAGCCCGGCCCCGCGCCGCTGCGCCTGGCCAGCGGCCTGGGCGTCTGGATACAGGCGCATCTGCAAACCTCGCATGGCCTTGGCTCGCACCTGGACACCAGCAGCGTGGAAGACCAGGCCAGCCCCGCAACCACCGAAGCAACGCCCGTCGCCGAGGCACAGCCCCTGGCGACGCTGCGCGAGCACAGCGCGCAGCTGATCCGGGAGACGCTGGACCAGCATGGCGGCAATGTCTCCCAGGCCGCGCGCGCCCTGGGCATCTCGCGCGGCACGCTGTATCGCCGCCTGCGTGGCGGTCGGGACGAGGGTTTCTGAGCCCATTCCCGACCCATGGCGCAAGACTCTTTTGCGTTCGCCCAGGGTTCCGCCCCGCCCCGCTCGGCCCCACAATCCTGGCCGCGCTGCACCGGCCTGCAGCCAAGGAGCGTGTATGTGGTTGGGTTTGTCGCTGTTTTATGTGGGTGCGGTGCTGTTTCTCAACGGCCTGTGGATGCTGGGCAAGATTGCCGACAAGGAAATCTGGGTCATCAATATCTTCACCGGGGTGGTGTCGCTATGTATTGGTCTGGCCAGCATCTTCGGTCCAGCAGCCGATGCGGCATCGGTCAAGAGCGGCGCTCTGACCCTGCTGTTCGCCTTCACCTATCTCTGGGTGGCTTTCAATCGCTTCAGCGGCGCCGACGGCCGCGGTCTGGGCTGGTTCAGCCTGTTCGTGGCGATCACCGCTGTTCCCGTCGCCCTCGATACGCTGACCAGCGCCAGCTCGGGGCTGGACTGGTGGATGGGCGTCAACTGGGCCGCCTGGGCCGTACTCTGGGCCTTGTTCTTCGCGCTGCTGGCCCTGAGGAAAAGCATTGAACGCCCCACGGGCTGGCTGTGCATTGCCCAGGGCGTGCTTACGGGCTGGGTGCCCGGATACCTGATCCTGGCTGGGAAGCTGATGTGACCCCCTGAGGCGCTGTGCGCCTGGGCGGCCCCGCCTTCCCCCTCTCTCTTCGGGATGGGGACGACACCTTCGGTGCGGGGCGGCGCGGCCGGCCCAGGCCCCTCCTCGGTGTCCTTGATGTGGTTTGGGCTATTTTCTCGGGGCTCTGCCCAAAGTGGCCAGCAAGGCTGCTCCCATGATGAGCGCACCGCCGGCCAGCGTGCGTGCGCTGAGTTGCTCGTGGGCGATGAGCACCGAGGAGATGCTGGCAAACACCACTTCCGACAGCATGACCACCGAGGTCACGCCCGAGGGCAGACGCGCTGCGCCAAATTGCAGAGCCCAGTTGCCAAACATCAAAACCACGGCCAAGCCAAGTGCGAGAAAGCCCCAACTGCCATCAAAAGCAGGAAAGCCCGGCACCATTCCAGCGCTGCTGGCGCTCAAGGCGGTCAGCAGGCCCATGCTCATGCAGCCGGCAAACATGGCCAGCATGCGGGCCTGGGCCGGAATGCCTTGAAAGCGGCGCAGCAACACATTGGTCAGCGCAAACATGAAGCCGCCGAACACGGCCAGCGCATCGGCCAGGGTGAGACCGGCAAACACCCCGGAGAGCGAGGCATCGGCGGGCAGCAATACCAGCACCACACCGCCAAAGGCCAGCAACAGGCGCAGCAGCGCCATGGGCGTGGGCTTTTCGCCCAGCAGCTTCCAGGCCAGCAACACCGCCCAGGCGGGCATGAGATAGAACAAGAGGATGACGCGCACCACGTCGCCCACGGTCACGGCCCAGTTGAAAGCCACGTTGTTCAGGCCCGAACTGGCAGCCAGCAGCAGGAGCACCGGGTATTGCCAGGCCTGCCTGAGGCTGGCGGGACGCAGCGCCAGCAGACCGGCCAGCACCAGCGCATACATCGATGCCGTGGCCCACAGCGGATGCAGTCCGGCCTCATGCATGAGACGAAACGGCCACCATGACAAGCCCCAGATAAGGGCATTGAGCAGCAGCGCAAATACAGGCAGTGGACTATGCATAAAAAAGGCTTCTAACGTTTGCTCTGCAAGCGTTAGAAGCTATTGATCGTGTAGTGAATGCAGCTTGTCGGCGCCAGCTGCAGGGCTTCAATGGCAGTCGCGGCGGGCGACTTCCAGCAGCTTTTCAACCTCTGCCGGGTGCCTTCTGCAATTATTCCAGTGCCAGATGCCGATCAGCACCATGCTAGCGGCAACCAGCAGACCGAATACCGTGATCGCACCAAAGGCAGTCAACCCCATCTTGGTGGACAGGCTGTAGAAGCCGCCCATGGCCAGAATGGCCAGTTGCTCGTTGAAGTTCTGCACCGCAATCGAGCGGCCCGCGCCCATGAGATTATGGCCGCGATGCTGCAGCAGCGCATTCATGGGAACGACCAGAAATCCGCCCAAACCGCCAAGCAGAATGAGGAAGGGCACGGCCACCCAGAGATTGTCGATAAAGATCATGCAGACCACGAGCAGGCCCATGAGCACGCCCAGGGGGATCACACGCGTGGCGTTGTCCAGGCGCATGCGCATGGATGCCAGCACCGCACCGACGGCCGTACCGATTGCCACCACCCCCACCAGGGCCGAGGCCTGGGTGGTGCTGTAACCCAGGGCCGCAGCTCCCCAGGCCAGCACGATATAGCGCAAATTGCCCGAAGCCCCCCAGAACAACGTGGTGGTGGACAGCGAAATCTGGCCCAGCTTGTCGGCCCACAGGCGCTTGCTGCACTGCCAGAAGTCGGGCAGCAGACCCAGCAGATTGGCAACCAGGCTCTTGTTCGGGTCTTCGCGCAGCGGGCGCATGGCCACGCCCGTCAGCGGAATATGCAGATTGAACCAGGCCGCCACGACGTAGATCAGGATCAGCAGGGCAATTGCGGCCTCGGCAGGGGTGTCCACGCCGGTATTGAAATACGGGAAGTCGAAGCCCAGCAGATGCTGGGAAATGGTCGGCCCCACCAGCTGGCCGCCCACCAGCACGCCCAAAATGATGGAGGTGATGGTCAGCCCCTCGATCCAGCCATTGGCCTTGACCAGTTGGGAGGCCGGCAGCAGCTCGGTCAGGATGCCGTACTTGGCCGGCGAATAGGCGGCCGCGCCCAGCCCGATGACGGCATAGGCGATCAGAGGATGATGACCGAAGAGCATCATCAGACAACCCATCACCTTGATGGCATTGCTGATGAACATGACCTTGCCCTTGGGCAAGGCGTCCGCAAAGGCTCCGACAAAGGGGGCCAGGACCACATAGAACAGGGCGAACATGGGCACCAGGGCAGCACGTTGCCACTCGGGGGCACCATTGGCACGCAACAGCTCTACAGCGGTCACAAACAAGGCGTTGTCTGCCAGCGAGCTGAAAAACTGCGCTGACATGATGGTGTAGAAACCGCGCTTCATGAATTAGCTGTAACTGGCACCGGACGGACCGATGCCAAGGAAATAAGAGACCCCGTGGCAAGTGACTGGCGGTTATATCACGCAGGCTCCAGCTGACAGTGCCAGAATCCCACTGGTCTGATTGAGAAAAACCATGCCTCGTCCCATTACTGCCACCATCCATCCTGAAGCCGTTCGCCACAACCTGGAGCGGGTACGGCAAGCCGTCCCTGATGCCAAATTGTGGTCCGTGATCAAAGCCAACGCTTATGGCCACGGTATCGAAAACGTGTTTGAGGGTCTGCGAGCGACGGACGGTTTTGCCATGCTGGACCTCGATGAGGCCCAGCGCGTACGCAATCTGGGATGGCGCGGCCCCATCCTGCTGCTCGAAGGCGTGTTCGAGTTGCGCGACCTGGAAATCTGCTCGCGTTTGGGCATCTGGCATGCAGTGCACTGTGACGAGCAGATCGACTGGCTGGCCGCCCACAAGACCCAGGTCGGCCACCGTGTCTTTCTCAAGATGAACAGCGGGATGAACCGACTGGGCTTTACACCCGAGCGTTTTCGTGCGGCTTATGCGCGGCTGAACGCCCTGCCCCAGGTCGACGAGATCTCGTTCATGACCCACTTCAGCGATGCCGATGTGGAGCATGGCCTGGATCACCAGCTCAGGGTCTTTCACGAAACCACGCTGGACCTGCCCGGCGAGCGCAGCGTCAGCAACAGCGCTGCCACCTTGCTGCATGGTGACGAGAACAATGTGCGCTGCGACTGGGTCCGCCCCGGCATCGTGCTCTACGGCAGCTCGCCAGACTTTCCCACCCATGATGCGGCTCACTGGGGTCTTGAGCCGACCATGACGCTGTCGTCAAAAATCATAGGCACGCAGGAGCTGCATGCCGGTGACACCGTGGGTTACGGCTCGCGTTTTCAATGCGACGGACCGCTGCGCCTGGGCGTGGTGGCCTGCGGCTATGCGGACGGCTATCCGCGCGTCTGCCCCACGGGTACGCCCGTGCTGGTGGACGGTGTGCGCACCCGCACGCTGGGCCGCGTCAGCATGGACATGATGGCCGTGGACCTGAGCCCCGTTCCCAAGGCCAGGCTGGGCAGCGAGGTCACGCTCTGGGGTCGCGCCAGCAATGGCGCCGTGCTGCCCATCGACGAGGTAGCCGCTGCTGCCGGCACGCTGGGCTACGAGCTGATGTGCGCCGTGGCTCCCCGCGTCCCCAAGCAGGTGGAGGGAGCAGGCAAGTAGACCGGCCTGCTCCCGTCAAAAAGCCGCGGCAAGCACAGCGGCTTTTTATCGATTCAGAAAGCGTAGACATGCCTGCACCCGACGCGATGCAGGCATGCAGGACCGCGCATCAGAGCCCGGAATGCGGCGCCAGGAACGACCTCATCGGACCAGCGACGACTTCGGTCGCAGCGCTCACGCACCGGCAGCTAAACAGTGTGGCGGCTTGGTGCACTGTCCTGGCACAGGCTGGCGACTCTGACAACGATGTCGTCAATCTGTGCCTCGTCGCAGATCAGCGGCGGCAACAGCCGGATCGTGCGCTCACGGGTCACGGTAATCAGCAATCGCTGTTCGGCCAGCGCGCGGCCGACCAGCTCCTGGCAGTTCCGGTTCAACTCGATCCCTGCCATCAGGCCCAGGCCTCGGATGGCCTGCACGTCTGGGTGTCCTCCCAGAGCCAGCCGCAGCCCGGCCAGCAGGCGCTCGCCCAGCAGGGCTGCCCGCTGCGCAATGCCGTCTCTTTCCATGATGTCGAGCACGGCGCAGGCCACGCGGCATGCCAGCGGATTGCCACCGAAGGTGGAGCCGTGCTGGCCGGGACAGAACAGGTTCGCGGCCGTGCCACGCGCCAGACAGGCGCCAATGGGAACACCATTGCCCAGAGCTTTGGCCAGGGTCATCACATCGGGCGTGATACCGGCGTGCCGGTGCGCGAACCAGGCCCCCGTACGGCCCAGGCCGGTCTGGATCTCGTCGAGCATCAGCAGCCAGCCCTGGCTGTCGCAGAGCTCGCGCAGAGCGCGCAGGTAGCCGCGACTGGCGACACGGATGCCGCCTTCGCCCTGCACGGGCTCGACCAGCACGGCGACGATACCTGGTACTTCCTGGGCCGCACGGCGCACCGCATCGATGTCGTCATAGGGCACGCGCACAAAGCCGGGCATCTGCGGCTCGAAGCCCTGTTGCTTGGCCGCGTTGCCCGTGGCGGCGAGTGTCGCCAGCGTGCGGCCATGAAAAGCGTTCTCCATCACGAGAATTTGCGGCTCGGCCACCTGCTTGCGATGCCCGTGCAAGCGGGCGAGCTTGAGAGCCGTCTCATTGGCCTCGGCACCCGAATTGCAGAAGAACACCTTTTCCATGTCGGCGAGCGCGCATAAGCGCTCGCCAAGCTGCTCCTGCCAGTCGATACGGAACACGTTGGAAGTGTGCAGCAGCGTCGCGGCTTGCTCGGCCATGACGGCGGCGATCTCCGGATGGGCATGGCCCAGGCTGGTGACCGCCACGCCGGCGATGGCGTCCAGGTATTCCACCCCCTGCTCGTCCCAGAGGCGGGCACCGCGACCGCGCACAAAAGAAACAGGCTGGCGGGCGTATGCCCTCATCAAGTGGGAATCGGTTTGCGGCATGCAATGCTCCGGTGGGATGTAAAAGAAAACTGGCGGATATCAGCCGGTTCAGGAGAACTCTGCAGCTGGCCAATGCCCGGTCTCAGCGGCAAAAATCGCGCATTGCGCTTGCCGGGCATGGCGCAGCACCCGCAGGACTTGGCGGCAGATTGGCCGGCTTGCTACGGCCGCAACGCACAGCGCGAGCACAAGCCACCTGCGATTGCGCCTATGCCATATCAATCGGTAACGGATTCCGGCGTCTGCGGATCAGAGCGCGTTGGCCAGTAATAGCTATCGGGTAACGGACGCGCGCCGAAGATGGCCTGCCCCACGCGCACCACGGTAGCGCCCTCCTCGATGGCGATCTCGAAATCGCCGGACATCCCCATCGACAGCGCATCCAGCTCCATGCCCGCAGGTGCGCTTTGCTGCAACTGATCGCGCAGCTCGCGCAGCTCGCGCAGGAGAATGAAACACCGACGCACCCGTTCGGCTTCGGCGGAAAACAGCGCCAGCGTCATCAGACCACGCACGCGCAATGCGGAAAACACGGGCAGTTGCTGGATGAAACCCGGCACATCCTCGGGATTCAAGCCATATTTACTGGCCTCGCCCGAGGTATTGACCTGCACGAACACGTCCAGCGACCGCCCTTCGGCCTGCAGATGCCTGTCCAGCGCCTCTGCCACGCGCAGGCTGTCCAATGCCTGGAACTCGCTGGCAAAACGTGCCACCAGCCTGGCCTTGTTGGTCTGCAGGTGGCCGATGACCGACCAGCGCAGATCGGCCAGGTCCTGCATGGACTCCCATTTCCCAAACGCTTCCTGTACCTTGTTCTCGCCCAACAGGCGGCAGCCCGCTGCATAGGCCAGACGCAGGCTGGCTTGCGGCTTGGTCTTGCTGACGGGCAGCAAGCGCACGCTGGCTGGATCACGCCCCACGCGCTGGCAGGCAGCTGCAATGCGCTCCTGCACGGTGGCGAGGTTGCGAAGAAAGTCCTCTACCGTGCCGGCCTCGGGGTACAGGCCATGTTGATCGTGACGGGTCGGGGTTTCTGAAGTCATGGGCATCACCTCATCCTTTTTCCATGGCGGCTATCGCGGCCGACTGTGCGCTCCACGGCAGCCGGCCGTTGAGGACGGCATAGGCGAGCAGCCCTATGACCAGGCCCCAGAAGGCGCCGCCAATACCCAGCAACGTGATGTTGGCGGCGGCGGCCAGGAAGGTGATCAGCGCGGCCTCGCGCACCTTGGCATCCGCCAGGGCCGTGGCCAGGCTGGCGCCAATGGTGCCCAGCAGGGCGAGACCTGCCAGCGTGGTGATGAAGGTGGCGGGAAAGGCCATGAAGACCGCCGCCAGCGTGACCCCGAACACGCCGACCAGGATGTAGCACATGCCTGCAGCAACGCCGGCAATCCAGCGCCTGGAGGGATCTTCATGCGCCTGCGGGCCGGTAGCGATTGCAGCCGTGATCGCGGCGATGTTGAACGCATGCGAACCAAACGGAGCCATGAGCAGCGAGCCCAGACCCGTGATCGTGACGATGGGATTGGCGCTGGTCTTGAAGCCATCGTTGCGCAGCACCAGCATGCCGGGCATGTACTGGCCGGTCAGCGTGATGAGAAACAGCGGCAGCGCGACGCTGAGCAAGGCATTGAGTGAGAACTCCGGCCTGGTGAACACTGGGGCAGCAAGCTGCAACTCCAGCCCGGACAGATCGACCCGATTCTGCGACAGCAAAAAGACCAGCCCCAGCACCAGGATGCCGACGACGGCATAGCGTGCCGAAATCCGTTTGAGCACCACATAGGTCGCGATCAGCAGGCCCGCCAGCATGGGATCGACGCTCATGCCACCAAACGCCTTGATACCGAATTGCAGCAGGATGCCCGCGAGCAGTCCGGCCGCAATGCCGGCAGGAATAAGCCGGATGACGCGCTCGAAATATCCCGACAGCCCCAGCACCACGAAAGCCAGCGCGGAGACCATGTAGGCCCCCACTGCTTCGGCATAGGGCGTGCTCGCCAGGGCAGTCACCAGGAATGCCGCAGCAGGTGTGGACCAGGCCGTGATGATGGGCTCGCGCGTCACCCAGCTCAGCAGCAGACCTGTCAGCCCTACGCCAATCGAGATCGACCATACCCAGGAGGCCGTCAGCTCGGGGCCGAGGCCCGCCACCTTGGCCGCCTGGAACACAAGGATGAAGGTACCACCGTAGTTGACGATGACCGAGATCAGGCCTGCCACGACGGGATGTGTGAGATCGTTCCAGCGAAGAGACGAAGGCGAGTGGGTGGTTGACATGGTCTTGCAAGGGCTCCCGGAAAAGTGATTGACCCCATGGGGTAGCAGATTTATAGAATCGAAATGGCCTGATACTCCCGGCCACTTTTTTGCAGGAATACAGACCATTTGTTCAAGCACGCCCAACTCGAATCCGTCAAAGCCTGGATCGGCGACCCCGCTCATGGCGCCTTGCCGCTGCATGTCCGCATCCAACGGGCCATACGGCACCTGATCCTCGATGGCGCGCTGGACGTGGGCCGGCGCCTGCCGGCATCGCGAGCCCTGGCCCAGTCCTTGGGTGTCTCGCGCGATACGGTGGAGGCCGCCTATGGCCAGCTGCATGCCGAAGGCTTTATCGAACGACGCACGGGCAGCGGCAGCTTTGTGTCCGAGCAGGTGCAACGCCTTCCGGGACGCGGCCTGATGCAAAGTCCTTTGGCGCGCGTTCCCGCCCTGCGTTTGAGCCAACGCGGCGCAGCCATGTTCGCGGGCGGTGGCCTGCGTGATTTCCTCGCGCCACGCGCTTTTGCGCCCGGTGTGCCCGAGACACGCAACTTCCCGCTTCAGACCTGGGAGCGCTTGCAGCGGCAGGTGCTCAAGGAGCACGGCACCCGGGCTCTGCTGCACAGTCCGCCACAGGGCACCAAGGCTTTGCGCCAGGCCATTGCCGCCTATGTGAACCTGGAGCGCGGCGCGCGCGCCACACCTGAACGCGTGCTGGTGCTGACCAGTTCGCAACAGGCTCTGACCCTG
Organism: Comamonas sp. E6; assembly: GCF_001010305.1. NCBI lineage: Bacteria > Pseudomonadati > Pseudomonadota > Betaproteobacteria > Burkholderiales > Comamonadaceae > Comamonas > Comamonas sp. E6. Next base: position 485,034 of record NZ_BBXH01000007.1, on the reverse strand, counting down.
TGCGCCAATGTACTGCTCGATGCCGGTGATCGCATCTTCATCGAAGACCCTGTGTATCACGGCGCACGCAAAGCCTTCGATGCGGCCGGGCTGGAATGTGTGCCCGTGCCGCTGGACGGCGACGGCATGCGGGTGGACTTACTGCAGACCCTACCCGCTGCCAGGGCGGTGTTTCTGACACCCTCCCACCAGTTCCCTACGGGCACCACTCTGGCCCTGGATCGCCGGCTGGCCGCCATAGCCTGGGCGCAGCAGGAGCAGGCCTGGATCATCGAAGATGACTACGACAGCGAATTTCACTACGCCGGCAAGCCCATGGCCTGCGTACAGGGGCTGGATCAGCACGAGCGCACGATCTATGTCGGGACCTTCACCAAGTCGATGTTCCCTGGGCTACGCATAGGCTATATGGTGTTGCCGGCTTCGCTGGTCGCCCCCATGACGGTGGCACGAACCTTGCTGGATGGACACAGCGCAGCGATTGCGCAATTGACGCTGGGGCGGTTCATCGAAGGCGGGCACCTGGGTGCGCATGTGCGTACCATGCGCGCCGTCTATGCCGAGCGACGCGATGTGCTGGCGCGGCTAGTGCGCGAGCATCTGGGCGACTTCCTCGAGCCACGGGTGCCGGCGGGAGGCATGCAGATGCCTTGCACCCTGTTACACGGCATTGCTGAACGCGCCGCCGTGGATAGCGCGCGCAGGGCGGGCATAGACCTGCTCGGCTTGACGCAGCTGCATGCATCAAGCCCGCAACAGGCGGGTTTTCTCATGGGATTTGCCGCTCACACACCGCATGAGCTGGAAGTCGCCGCGAGGAAGTTGGCGCAGGTACTGCAGGCGCTACGCCACTGACAGCGACCGGCGCGCCAGCGCAAAACGGCCAGGCCTCAACCGGCAAGCTCCTGCAGCGCCGCCAGCAATTGCTTCACATCGGCCTCGGTATGCAGCGCCGACAAGGCAATACGCAGCCGCGCCGTGCCCATGGGCACGGTGGGAGGGCGAATCGCCGGCACCCACAGGCCATGGCGGCGCAACCCCTCCATAAGGCCGAGCGCAGCGTCATTTCCGCCCACCACCAGTGCCTGCACGGCCGTGTCCGATGGCAAAAGCCGCCAGTCCTTGCCCTGCAACAAGGGCTGCAGCCCCGCACGCAGCTGGGCAATCCGAGCCTGCAGCTGCTCGCGCAAAGCGCTCTGCTCCTCAATCAGTTGCAGACTGGTTTGCAATGCGCGCGCCAACATCGCAGGGGCGGCGGTCGCAAAGGTGTAGCTACGCGTTTTTTGCAGCAGCCATTCGATCAGCAGCGCATGTCCTGCAACAAAGGCCCCCGACACGCCAGCCGCCTTGCTCAGCGTGGCCATGTAAAGCACACGCGGCGAGGCCTTGACCCCTGTCAGCCCCGCAGCCGCCAGGCTGCCACGGCCTTGCGGGCCGAGTACGCCGAAGCCGTGGGCATCGTCCAGCAGCAGCAACGCGTCGTAGCGCTCGCACAGTGCCAGCAGCCCCTCGATATCTGCCACATTGCCATCCATGCTGAAGACGGCATCGCTCACCACCAGCTTGCGCTGCACCGGGCAAGCAGCCAGCAGCTGCTCCAAGGCAGCCAGATCGCCATGCTCGAAACGGTGGATCTGGGCACGCGACAGGCGACAGCCGTCGATCAGGCTGGCGTGGTTCAGAGCGTCAGAGAAAATGGCGTCGCCCGCCCCCACCAGCGCCGGGATGATGCTGGCGTTGGTGGCAAACCCGGCATAGAAGTAAAGCGCACGGGGCAGTTGCACAAAGCGGGCCAGTTCTTCCTCCAGCGCGGCATTGGCCGTGCTATGGCCGTTGACCATTGGAGAGCCGCCCGAGCCCACTCCGAAATCCTGCGCACCGGCACAGGCCGCCTCAATCATGGCCGGGTGCTGTGCCAGCCCCAGATAGTCGTTGCTGCAGAACTGCAGCATGGGCTGCCCGTCGACCAGAATGCGCGCGCCTTGCAGGGGCGCTACGGTACGGCGGGTACGGCGCAGCGCGGCGGCGTCCAGGGCTGCCAGCTGCTGTGGAATATCCTGCAGCCAGAAATTGGAAGATGCGGTCATTGCCATTCCTTGGGCAAGGAGAAACTGGTCAGGCGAGGATCGGGAGTGGCCTGCCACGGAATATCGGCCAGCAGCGGCGCGCCAAGCCGTCCCAGCTGGTTGCGCAGCCAGACCATGTTTTCCTCAGGGACCAGCATCTGCGGCTCCACACGGCTTGCCACCCAGCCCGCCAGCGGCAAGCCGGCGGCGCGAATCGCCTCTGCGGTCAGCACCGCATGGTTCAGACAACCGAGCTTCAGCCCCACCACCAGCACCACCGGCAGCTGCAGCGCCACGGCCAGATCGGCAATGCACAGAGTCTCGGACAGCGGCACGCGCCAGCCACCCGCGCCCTCGACCACCACGGCATCTGCCTGCGCGGCCAGCTGCCGGTAGGCGTCGAGAATCGGCGCCAGCGTCACCTCCACGCCCGCGCGCCGGGCTGCAATATGCGGCGACATGGGGTCGGGCAGCAGCACGGGGTTGTCCAGCGCTGCCGGCACGGCCAGCGTGGAGGCCGCGCGCAAGGCCACCGTGTCTTCGTTGACCCAGCCGCCCTGCCCGTCGGGCTCGGCGCCTGCGGCCACGGCCTTCATGCCCACCACGCGCGAATGGTGGCCTGCCAGTGCGTGCAGCAGCGCGCAGCTGGCCAGGGTCTTGCCCACACCGGTATCGGTGCCCGTGACGAAACAGCCGATCATGCTTTTCCCTTCTTCGCGGCGAGCTCCGCTTCCTGCTGCAAGGTGGTATTCAACGCGGCCAGCGCCGCCTGACCCAGGTGGGCGATATCGGTATCGTTCAGCACATAGGGCGGCATGCAGTACAGCGTGCGTCCTATGGGGCGCAGCAGCAGACCGAGATCCAGAGCCGCCTGGTGGTAGCGCTGCGCAAAGTCCGGCAGGGAGGTATCGATGTCCCAGGCCCAGATCATTCCCTGCTGGCGCGCGTTGCTGACACGGGGGTGAGCATTCAGCCCGGCGAATGCTGCACTGATTTTCCGGGCCAGCTGCCGATTGGCAGCCAGCTGGTCCAGCTGCTCGAACAGCTCCAGCGTGGCCACGGCAGCGCGGCAGGCCAGGGGGTTGCCGGTATAAGAATGCGAATGCAGAAAGCCGCGAGCGGCATCGTCGTCATAAAAAGCGGCATAGACCGCGTCGGTGGTCAGCACGGCAGACAAGGGCAGCGTGCCGCCGGTCAGCCCTTTGGACAGGCAGATGAAGTCCGGCCTGATACCGGCCTGCTGGTGGGCAAACAGGCTGCCGGTGCGGCCAAATCCCACGGCGATCTCGTCCACCACCAGATGCACTGAATAGCGGTCGCACAGCGCACGGGCCAGACGCAGATATTCGACATCGTGCATGGCCATGCCGGCGGCGCACTGCACCAGCGGCTCCAGAATCAGGGCAGCAGTCTCCTGGTGATGCGCCTGCAACCAGGACTCCAGACCCTCTGCTGCGCGGCGTGCCACATCGGCGGCGGTTTCGCCAGGCCGGGCCTGACGTGCATCAGGGCTGGGCACGGTGGCCGACAGACGCACCAGGGGGCCATAGGCATCGCGAAACAGCGCAATATCGGTGACCGACAGCGCGCCTACCGTCTCGCCGTGGTAGCCGCCAGCCAGGCCCACGAAGCGGTGCTTGGCAGGATGCCCCTGGTTGCGCCAGTAATGGGCGCTCATCTTCAGCGCGATCTCGGTGGCCGAAGCGCCGTCACTGCCATAGAACGCATGGCCCAGGCCGGTCAGGCCGGCCAGGCGCTCGGACAGCTCGACCACGGGGGCATGGGTGAAGCCGGCCAGCATCACATGATCGAGCTTGCACATCTGCTCGGTCAGCGCCGCCCGGATATGCGGATGCGAGTGACCGAACAGATTGACCCACCAGGAACTGATGCCGTCCAGATAACGGCGGCCCTCGGTGTCCACCAGCCAGGGCCCGGTGGCGTGATCAATGGCAATCGGCGGCGCGGCTTCGTGCCGCTTCATCTGGGTGCAGGGATGCCAGACATGGCGCACGCTGCGGCTGGCAAGACTGTGTTCCATCAAAAACTCCTGAGGCGAATCACCCGCCTTGTCAAAACGCAGGCGCAGCGCGGCCTGGCCCGCACCAGAGGCAGGGCCATGCAATTTGCAATGAGAAAGCCCCGGCGCGACGGCCGGGGAAGATTCAGGGATCAGCTTGCTGCCGATGCCCCCAGCCCCTTGAGGCCCAGCTTGCGCATCAAGGTGGTATCGGCCTCCACATCTGGATTGCCGGTCACCAGCAGCTTGTCACCGTAGAAGATGGAATTGGCTCCCGCCATGAAGCACAGGGTCTGCACGGCCTCGCCCAGTTGCTGGCGGCCCGCCGACAGGCGCACGCGAGCCTTGGGCATGGTGATGCGCGCCACGGCGATCACACGGACAAAGTCCAGCGGATCCACCGGCTCGCTGTCGGCCAGCGGCGTGCCGGGCACGGGCACCAGGCTGTTGATGGGCACGGACTCGGGGTAGGGCTCCATGTTCGCGAGCTGGGCAATCAGGCCGGCACGATGGACCTCGGTCTCGCCCATGCCGATGATGCCGCCGCAGCAGACGCTGATGCCCGCATCGCGCACGGCAGCCAGCGTGTCCAGCCTATCCTGGTACTGGCGCGTGCTGACCACATCCTTGTAGTACTCGGGCGCGGTGTCGAGGTTGTGGTTGTAGTAGTCGAGACCCGCATCGCGCAGCGATGCGGCCTGGTGGGGCTGCAGCATACCCAGCGTGGCGCAGGTCTGCATGCCCAGTCCCTTCACGGCACCGATCAGCTCGTTCATCTTCTCGATGTCGCGGTCCTTGGGCGCACGCCAGGCAGCGCCCATGCAAAAGCGGGTGGCTCCGGCATCCTGGGCCGCCTTGGCGGCGCGGGTGACCTCCTCCACGCTCATCAGCTTCTCGGCCTTCACGCCCGTATCGAACTCGGCCGACTGCGGGCAATAGCCGCAGTTCTCGGGGCAGCCGCCGGTCTTGACGGACAGCAGGGTCGCCAGCTCGATCTCGCCTGCAGGCCAGTTCTCACGGTGCACGCTCTGAGCACGGTGCAACAAGTCCAGAAAAGGCAGGTCCAGCAAGGACTGCACTGCCTCCACGGGCCAGCGCTGCGCTTCGGGAGCCGCGACGGGCTTGGCCGGCGCATGCCAGTGCATGGTCTGGCTGCCGCAGGCAGCGGCTTGCTGCGCGTCGGCGGCGCGCACTGGGTTGTCTTGCTCGGGCACGGAATAGGACATCGCGGTCTCTCCTCAATCGGGGGAATGCCGCGCATTTTGGGCAAAAAAATCAAGGATTTACAGAGCCCGCATGCAAATAGTTGCTCACCAAAGAGTTGCAACAAGAAGCGCTATTTTTGAGCGCTATTTCAATGCATTTGACAGATTTTCAGCACTCATTAAAAACAGCCAGCCATAACTTCTGCCAAATTGAGCTCTTGTGCACTCAATTAAGTGGAACACACCAGATTCAGACCTTGGATTTCAACGAGGAAGAGCGTAGATATCGGCAAAAAACACGGTTTTTGGCGATTTTTACCCGGACAAGGCCTGGATCAGGGCCAGAAACGGTGCTGTACCGCCCGTGCAAAGGCGGACAAACACCCCAAACTGGCGGATTTAATTCCCTCAACTCTTGTTGGACATTCGCACCGGGCGCAAAAAAGCCGCAGCAAGGCTGCGGCTGTGGGGCTGGAGGCCTGGGCTTAGAAGGCGTGAGCCATGCCCACGCCGAACGAAGTTCCCGAGTCCGCGCCGTACTCGTAGCTCTTGCGCCCCAGGCTGGCATAGAGCGTGGTGCGCTTGGACAGCGCGTAGTCGGCGCCCAGAGAGTAGAAATGATTGGTCTGCTCCTGCATGCGCTGGCGTCCATAACCGGCCTTCAGCGTGGTCTGTCCCATCTGATAGGTAGCGCCCAACGTCACGGCCTTGGCCGAGAGTGCCGTCTGTGCCACGCGCGAATAGTCCCAGGCGGCCATCACGGCGGCTGCGCCAAAGCGGTATTTGCCAGCCACGAAAGTGTCCTTGTCACCGCTGCCGTTGCGCTCGAAGGCCAGCATCCCGCTCAGGCTTTCCGAGTCGTAGTTGAGAGAGGCCGAATAACCGCGCCCTTCGCGGCGCAAGGTCAGCGGTACCTCGGTGCGCTCCGGCGAGGCACTCAGATGCAGGGTGAAGCCGGCCACCGTGGGCGAGTCGTAGAAGATGCCATTGGCCATGCGCCCATACTCGGCGGTGCCGTTGTTGCTGTAGCGGTCGGTAGGCGTGAGGTAGTGCCACTGATACCAGGCGGGCGAGGAAATGCGGTTGAAATTGGCCCAGGGGTCGAACTTCCAGTCCTGCGACCACATGGCCGACAGGGCGCGGCCCAGGCGCAAGTGGCCAAAGCCGCCCTGCAAGCCCACCGTGGACTCGTCGTGCCAGAACGGCTTGCGGCCCTGATCCTCCAGACGCCCGGTATCGATATCGAAACGTGCGCTCAGACGGAAGGTGGCCTTGAGGCCACCGCCCAGGTCCTCCCAGCCGGCAATCGCAAGATTGCTGCGCTGAATCGTGCCGGCCTGCGCCGTGCCATCAAAGCCGCGATAGATGCCGCCGTCGATCAGACCGCCAATGCTGACGCTGGACGACTGGGCCGCCGCAGGCAGCACGGCAGACAAAAGAGTGAAACATGTGGAACAAGCAATGCCAGTACGCAAGCGCATGCCGGTGGTTCTCCTTGAATTGTGAAGTCACTGCCCCGCAGCCAGCTCTTGGCACAGCAGAAGACAGAGAAGGTCGAAGACCTGTGAGATGAGGTGATGACAGGCAGTCAGGCCCTGCCTGATGCACTGAAGACAGCCGGAACATGGCTGGCAGCCTGGCTGCCAATTCCGACCCGAGAAGCCTGCTCAAAAAGCAGGCAACGGGAAGCATTATGAAAGTGCGGCACGCGCAGAGTCCAGCCCTGCGTCAGCTTGGTTCAGCCGCTGCGCGCCACGCCGGAGGCGGCCCAGATGCGATTCATCTCGCTGCAGAACGGCTGGGCGCAGGGTGCCAGGCCCTGGTACTGGCAGCCTTCGGTCATGCACAGATGCGAACGGTGCTCGCCGCTGCGGCGCGGCACAGGCAGGGCATTGGCAGCCTGGGCCGCGGCCATCATCAGCCAGGGATCGGACTTGTTCTGCAGCAGTTGCTGCACTTCCTGCGCCAGTGCCGGTGCGGGCATGGCCAGAGGCAGACCGGCCATCTGTACCGGCGTCGCCTGAGCGGAACTCGCCGTGACGGGCTGCAGCTCCAGCCACAGCAATGCGCTGGTAGCCAGCGTGCTGGTCGCCGCCGACGACTGCGGCTGCACCACCAGAGCCAGAGGACCGCTGCTCAAGACACCCGGATCCGCCATGGGCAGGCGCAGGGTCGTCCCCGTTCCTTGGGCTGCCGGAATGCTTGCCGCACCCACAGCCTGCGCCCAGGCGGCAGGCACCTGCAATGTCAGGGAAAAGCTGCGCTCGCCTTGCGGCGTGACCAGCGTGCCTTGCTGCACCAGCCAGTTCTGCAACTGGGGCAGACGCGGTGCGGCAGCGCCGCCAGCAGCGGTTGCAGCCATGCCCTGCTGTGCCTGCTCCAGCGCCACGGCCGCCGTGGGCGACAGGGCCGCAGCCGTCTGCAAAGCCGAGCTGGGCGGCTGCGCGCCAGACACCGCAGCCTGCGCCAAGGCCTGCATCAGCGCAACCGATCCCTGCTGGCCGGCCAGCAGTTGCAAGGGCTGGGCCTGTCCCTGCAGGCTGACCTGAACCTGCGCGAGCAGGTTTTGCACAAACTGCTGCACGGCCGCTGGCAGGCCCTGACTGGGCCAGCTCGCCGCAGGCGCACCGGGTTGGGCCTGCACCTGCAGAGCCAGTTGCGCAATCAGATGCTCAAAGGCCTGGAGCTTGAGGTTCTGCAAGGTTTGCGGCGACCACTGCACCATGCTGGTCGCCGGGGGCGCAGCTTGAGCAGCAGGCGGTTGCTGCGCTGCGGGAAGGACCGAGACAGCGGCTGCAGCCACATTGCCGGCCTGCGCAGCCGCCTGACCCGTGGGCACGGACACGGGCAGTATGGAGGCAACGGGTTGCAGTGGTGCAGTCATGCGGTCGTCGGTGGCGGGGCATCAAAGCCGGAATCAGGGCATTGTGCCCGCCCCTGCGGATAAGCATCGGAAAAAGAGCTGCCAATGCTTGTGGCTCAAGCACCAGGGCTGCCCGGATCGTGCCGGGGCCGCATGGTTCACACCGGCGATCCGAAGCGCGGGTCAGGGGCGAACCATTCCAGGCGGAATCAGGCCTCGGCTGAGTAGAACAGCTTGCGCGTGGCCGTGGCCTGCACGGCCTTGGCAATGGCACCGATATGGTCGGGCGTGGTGCCGCAGCAGCCGCCCACGATATTGACCAGACCTTCGGCCGCGAACTCGTGCACCAGACGGCTGGTGATCTCGGGCGTTTCGTCAAAACCGGTGTCGCTCATGGGGTTGGGCAGGCCGGCATTGGGGTAGCAGCTGATGAAGGTGTCGGGAGCCGCCTTGGCCAGCTCCTGCACATAGGGACGCATCAGCGTGGCACCCAGGGCGCAGTTCAGACCCACGGACAGCGGGTTGCTGTGGCGCACGCTGTGCCAGAAGGCCGTCACGGTCTGTCCGCTCAGAATGCGGCCCGAGGCATCGGTCACCGTGCCGCTGATCATGATGGGCAGGCGCTCGCCGGTCTGCTCGAAGGCCTCGTCCACGGCAAACAGCGCGGCCTTGGCGTTGAGGGTGTCGAAGATGGTCTCGACCAGGATCACGTCGGCACCGCCTTCAATCAGCGCCAGCGTCTGCTCCAGATAGGCCTGGCGCAGCTGCTCGAAAGTGATGTTACGCGCGGCAGGGTCGTTCACATCGGGGCTGATGGAGGCCGTCTTGGGCGTGGGGCCCAGAGCGCCGGCCACATAACGCTTGTGATCGGGCGTGCTGTACTTGTCACAGGCCGCACGCGCCAGCTGGGCGCTCTTGAGGTTCATCTCATAGGCCAGATCGGCCATGTGATAGTCCTCCTGCGCAATCGTGGTCGCGCCAAAGGTATTGGTCTCGATCAGATCGGCGCCGGCAGCCAGGTATTTCTCATGGATGTCGCGAATCACGTCGGGACGGGTCAGCGACAGCAGTTCGTTGTTGCCCTTGACGTCATGGGCGAAGTCCTTGAAGCGCTCGCCCGCACCGTCGGCACCGGCATAGCCCTCGCCGCGATACTGAGCCTCGCCCAGCTTGAAACGCTGAATCATGGTGCCCATGGCGCCGTCAAGAATGACGAGGCGCTTGGCAAGCGTTGCGGGCAGCTCCTGGGCTCGAGTGTAGGCGGGGGTGGGGTGCGACTGGCTCATAGACCGCCATTGTAGGAAAGCTGGCCGACTTTGCCGGGCAGCCGGGCATTGCCCTGCCGCCAGCGCCTATTCCGATGGCTGGCCTGCCGGGTAGCGAGCCTTGGCCATGCGGAACGTCAGATTCCAGCGCTCATTGCCAAGCAGCGGGTGCTGGCCCTCCATGAGCGGAGCGACGCCATGAAACACCAGGCGCGAGGGCCCGCCCCAGACCAGCACATCGCCATGGGTGAGCGCAAGGCGCCGGGTGGGACTCTGGCGCGTCAGCCCGCCCCAGAGAAAACGACAGGGCAAGCCCAGCGAGACCGAGACTATGGGCGCAGCAAAGTCATGCTCGTCCTGGTCGCGGTGCAAGCCCATGCGCGCGCCCGGCTGATAGCGGTTGATCAGGCAGGCATCGGGTGCAAAGCCCGGATAGCCGGCCAGCGCCGCAGCCCTTGCGGCCTGCTCGCCCAGAAAAGCCGGAATGGCAGGCCAGGGCTTGCCGGTCTGCGGATCTACGGCGCTGTAGCGATAGCCCTGCAGATCCGAAATCCAGCCCCAGCCGCCGGCGTTGGTGATCGCCACCGACATGAACTTGCCGCCTGGCACCTGCATGGTGCGAAATGCGGCCCGTGTCTGCAAAGCCGTCACCTCGGCCACCCAGCGCTGCTCCTCGGCTGCGGCAAAGCCGCGCAGCAACACGGCACCGTCATCAATGATTTCGGCAGGCAGGGGGTCGTCAGGAAACAGCGAAAGCGTCATTGCAACGCCATCATAGGCCTGACAGGGGCTGCCCCTCCCAGCCGCCAGCCAGCGCCTGATACAGCGCCACGGCGGCACGCAGGCCGCGCGCGCGGCTGTCGGCCGCTGCGTCCTGGGCCGCGTAGAGGTCGCGCTGTGCATCCAGCACCTCGTACAGGCCCACGCTGCCCAGGCGGTAGCGGCGCTGCGCGAGCTGCTCAGCCCGTGCTCGCTGATCGGCGGCCTGGGCCAGATGGGCATCCTCGGTGCGGGTGCGCGTGAGAAGCACCAGGGCGTTCTCGGTGTCCTCCAGCGCCAGCAGCACGCTTTGCTGGTACTGGGCCAGCGCGACCTGGGCGCCCGCTTCGCTGGCAGCGATGCGCGCGCGCACGCGGCCCACGTCGAGAAAAGACCAGTCCACGCCCAGGAATACGCTGCGGCTGGCGCTGCCGGCCTCGAACAGCGCTCCCGTGCTGAGAGCGGAGCTGCCCAGCAGACCGCCCAGCGACAGGCGCGGGAACAGCTCTGCCGTGGCCACGCCCACCCGCGCCGTGGCGGCATGCAGACGCGCCTCGGCGGCGGCCACATCGGGGCGACGGCGCAACAGCTCGGCAGGCGTGCCGGGAGCGATGGTCTGCGGCAGTTGCGGCAACGCGGACGGCGCGTCCAGCGCTGCGATCAGTGCCTCGGGCGCCTGGCCGGTAAGCACGGCCAGCCGGTGCTGGGCCATGGCGATCCGGGCCTGCAGCGCCGGAATGCGCGAGCGCGTGGTCTCCAGCTGCGCCTGGGCGCGCGCCAGGTCGAAGTCTGTGCCACTGCCATGCGCCAGCCGCAGCTGCACCAGGCGCAGCGTATCTTGCTGATTGGCGGCATTGGCCTCGGCCAGCTGCAGGCGCTGCTGCCAGCCGCGCAGGTCGGCGTAGCTGGCCGCGACCTGGGCAGCAATGGCGACCTGCAGCGCAGCCAGATCGGCGGCACTGGCCCGCAGATCGGCTCTGCCTGCCTCGATGTTGCGACGCACGCGACCAAACAGGTCCAGCTCCCAGCTCGCATTGATTCCGGCGCTGTAGCTGCGCTGGCTGCGCGGCCCGCCCATGGCTTGGCTTTCGCTGCGTCTTTGCTGCAGCGCCTGGCCCGACAGGGTAAGCGTCGGGAGCTGATCAAGACGGCTCTCGCGCAGCAGGGCCTGGGCCGCATCGAGCCGCGCCAGCGCACCGCGCAGATCCTGGTTGGCCCGCAGGGCCTGCTCGACCAGTTGCGTGAGTTGCGCATCCTGGAACTGGCGCCAGAACGCGGCGTCGGAGCCGGTCTCGGGCGATGCCTGTTGCGGGACTGCGGAGGGCTCGGCCCGCGCGAACTGCGCGCCGGCCTGGGGCAGCTCGGGCGTGCGGAAATCGGGGCCGACGGCGCAGCCTGCCAGCAAGGCCGAAAGGCCCGCCACGGCATATGCCAGAGCATGCCGGTGCAAGGGTTTGCGGATCTCAGACATGGCTGCCCTCCAGGGATGTGGGTGAAACAGGTGAAGCAGGATGGGCAGGCGTGCGGGTCGCCAGCGACCGGCCCGACAGGCGGCGCAGCGTGACGTAGAACACCGGCGTGAGGAAGAGGCCGAACAGCGTCACGCCCAGCATTCCCGAGAACACCGTCACGCCCGTGGCCGCGCGCACCTCGCTGCCCGCGCCGCCGCCGATCAGCAATGGCACGGCGCCCGCGATGAAGGCGATGGAGGTCATGACGATGGGACGCAGCCGCAGACGGCAGGCCTGCAGCGCAGCATCGACGATGGGCGAGCCGCGCATCTCCAGCTCGCGTGCGAACTCCACGATCAGGATCGCGTTCTTGCAGGCCAGGCCCATGAGCACCACCAGGCCCACCTGCACGAAGACGTTGTTGTCGCCCCCGGCCAGCCAGACGCCGAACAGCGCCGCGCAGATGCACACGGGCACGATCAGGATCACGGCCAGCGGCAGGGTCCAGCTTTCGTAGAGCGCGGCCAGCACCAGAAAGACCAGCATCACGGCGATCACGAAGACCACGGCTGCGGCATGGCTCTGCTCGACCTGCTGGTAGCTCAGGTCCGTCCAGGCCAGCTCGATGCCGCGCGGCAGCGTGCGCTGCGCAATCTCCTGCAGCTTGGTCAGCACCTCGGCCGAGGACAGCAGGCGCGGATCGGAGTCGCCGATCAGGTCGGCGGCCGGAAAGCCGTTGTAGCGCAGCACCGGATCGGGCCCGTAGCTGGGCACCACCGTGACCATGGAGCCTATGGGCACCATCTCGCCGCGCGTGTTGCGCGTGCGCAGCTGGGCGATGTCCTCCACGGCCTGGCGGTAGTCGGCATCGGCCTGCAGCATCACGCGCCAGACGCGGCCGAAGGCGTTGAAGTCGTTGACGTAGACCGAGCCCAGATAGGCCTGCAGGGTCTGGAACAGGTCGGTCAGCGCCACACCCTGGGCCTTGGCCTTGATGCGGTCCACCTTCACTTCCAGCTGCGGGATGTTGGACTGATAGCTGCTGACCGGGTAGGTCATGCCCGGTGTCTTGGCAATCTCGGCCTGAAAGGCCTCAAGCGCCTGCTGCAGCGCTGCATAGCCCAGGCCTGCGCGGTCCTGCAGGAACAGCGAATAACCCGATCCGTTGCCCAGGCCCTGGATGGGCGGTGGCATCAGCGCATAGGCGAAGCCGCCCTCGATCTGCGCGAACTTGGCACCCAGTTCGGCATTGATGGCCTCGGCGCTGCGTGTGCGCTCGCCAAAGGGCTTGAGCATGATGTAGGAGCTGGTCAGATTGGGCGTGGTCGTGGACTGCAGCGCATTGAAGCCCGCGAAGGCCGCGACCATGTCCACGCCATCCACGCTCTTGGCCGTCTCCACCATCTGGCGCGTGAGCGCATCGGTACGGTTCAACGACGCGCCCTCTGGCAGCTTGGCGCCGGCAAACAGGTAGAGCTTGTCCTGCATGGGGATGAAGCCCCCGGGCACGGCATGGAACAGCACGGCAGTGCCGGCCAGCAGCGCCGCATAGACCGCGAACACCAGGCCGCGTCGACGCAGCGAGCGGCCCACCGAATTCTGGTAGCCATGAGCGCTGCGATCGAAGAAGCGGTTGAAGGGCCGGAAGAGCCAGCCCAGGCCCTTGTCGATGACACGCGCCAGCGCGTCGCGCGGTGCGCCATGCGGCTGCAGCAGCTTGGCCGCCAGTGCCGGCGACAGGGTCAGCGAGTTGATGGCCGAGATCACCGTGGAGATGGCGATTGTCACCGCGAACTGCTGGTAGAACTGGCCCGTGACGCCGCTGAGAAAGGCCATGGGCACGAAGACCGCGCACAGCACCAGGGCGATGGCGATGATGGGCCCGGAGACCTCCTTCATGGCCAGATGGGCAGCCTCCTGCGGGCTGTGCCCCTGCTCGATGTAGCGCTCCACGTTCTCGACCACGACGATGGCGTCGTCCACCACGATGCCGATCGCCAGCACCAGGCCGAACAGCGTCAGCGTGTTGATCGAGTAGCCCAGCAGGTACAGGCCCGCGAAAGTGCCGATGATGGACACAGGCACGGCCAGCAACGGAATGATGGAGGCGCGCCAGGTCTGCAGAAAGACGATGACCACCAGCACCACCAGGATCACGGCCTCGATCAGCGTGCTCTGCACGGCCTTGATCGAGTCGCGCACAAAGACCGTGGGGTCCCAGACGGACTCGAAGGCCACGCCTTCGGGCAGGTCCTTGGAGAGCCGGTCCATGGCCGCGTAGACCTGCTCGGCCACGCCCAGCGCATTCGCGCCCGGTGACAGGAAGATGCCCACGGCAGCCATGTTCTTGGTGTCGCTCCACGAGCGCAGCGTGTAGTCGCTGGCGCCCAGCTCGATGCGCGCCACGTCGGCCAGACGCACGACCTGGCCGCCTTCGCCGCTCTTGAGCACAATGCTGCCGAACTCCTCGGCCGTCTTCAGCCGCCCGCGCACATTGATGGACAGCAGCTTGTCGGACTTCTGCGCACTGGGCTCCGCGCCCAGCTGGCCGGCCGAGACCTGGATGTTCTGCTCGCGGATGGCGGCGATCACCTCGCCGGCCGTGAGCTGGCGTGCCGCCACCTTGTGCGGGTCCAGCCAGACGCGCATCGCATAGTCGCCCGCGCCGTAGATGCCCACGTCGCCCACGCCGGGAATGCGTGCCAGCACATCCTTGATCTTGAGCGTGACATGGTTGCGCAGATACAGCGCATCATGCGCGCCGTCGCGGGACACCAGGCCCACGTACATCAGCGGCGTGGACGCCTGCTTCTGCGTGGTCACGCCGAACTGTCGCACCTCCTCGGGCAACCGGCTCTGGGCCTGGCTGACACGGTTCTGCACGCGAACAGCTGCCGTGTCGGGGTCGATTTCGGGGCGGAAGGTAGCGACCACCTGCAGGCTGCCGTCCGAAGCCGCGACCGACTTCATGTACATCAGGCCTTCGACCCCGTTGATGGCTTCCTCCAAGGGCACTGCCACCGACTCGGCGACCTCCTTGGGATTGGCTCCCGGATAGGTGGCGCGCACGACCACGCTGGGCGGCACGACCTCGGGATATTCGCCCACCGGCAACTGCGGAATGGCCACCAGGCCGACGGCGAACATGATGATGGAGAGCACGACCGCGAAGATGGGCCGGTCTATGAAGAACTTGGAGAAGTCCATGGCACTCCCCCCTTACTGCGCAGCGGCGGGCACAGGCTGCACGGCCGCTGCCGCCACCGGCCTGGGATTGACGGGCATGCCGGGGTAGTAGATGCGCTGCACGCCGCCCACCACCAGCCGGTCACCCGCGGCCAGTCCTTTTTCCACCAGGCGCCGACCATCGACCATGCGACCCAGCGTGAGGTCGCGACGCTCGGCCACATTGCCTTCGCCCACCACATAGACGTACTTGCGGTCCTGGTCGGTGAGCACGGCCTTGTCGTCGATCAGCAGCGCCTGGGACTCGCCCCCCTGCGGATCCGGGCCGCTTTGCATCTGCACGCGTGCGAACAGGCCTGGCGTCAGCACCCGATCGGGGTTGGCCAGGCGCGCGCGCAAGCGCATGGTGCCCGTGCCCGGCTGGAGCTGGTTGTCGCTGAAATCCAGCGTGCCCGCATGGGCAAAGCCGCTGTCGCCGACAAGGGCCACGCGCACCGCGCGGCCCTGGCCGCTCAGGCCGGCCTTCTGGTAGCGCAGAAAGCTGTGCTCGTCGGCATCGAAATAGGCATACACTGGGTCCTGCGAGACCAGGGTGGTCAGCACGCTCTGGTCGGCCTGGGCCATATTGCCCACGGTGAGCATGGCTCGGCTGGCACGGCCCGTGATGGGCGCGCGCACCTCGGTGAAATCGAGCTGCAGCCGCGCTGTGGCCAGATCGGCCTCGGCCGCGCGCACCTGGGCCGTGGCCTGGGCCAGTGTTGCGGCCCTTGTATCGGCCTCTTCGCGCGAGACCGCATTCTCGGCCACCAGCTGACGCGCGCGTTGGTCCTGCGTCTGCGCCAGCCCGGCAGCGGCACGCGCGCGTTCGAGCTGGGCCTGAGCGCTGGCCAGGGCCGCGCGATAGGGCCGCTGGTCGATCACGAACAGCAGCTGGCCTTTCTTCACCTCCTGGCCCTCGGCGAAGGCGATGCGCTCGATATAGCCCGACACACGCGAGCGCAGCTGCACCGACTCCACGGCCTCGATGCGGCCATTGAACTCGTCCCAGGGACGTATGGCCTGCAAGGCGACCTCGGCCACCTGCACCTCGGGCGCGGGCGGCGGGCCGTTGCTGGCATGTGCATCGCCCGCGCCGGGACGGCCGCAGCCGGAAAGCAGGACCAGCGCCGCGAAGCCGCCGGCCAGCAGCAAGGGCCGCAGTGGCGGCGTGGAATGGACTGACATATGGACTCTCCCAGAATGAATGCGCCCGCCCTGCTGGCGGCAGCAGGCCTGACGGAACGGCCACCTCTGCCTACAAGACGCAGGAGCAGCCAGGCTTGTGACAAGCATTGGCAGGTGGCTGGGAGAGATTCAATAAAGATAGCTGCTATCGCACTTCACCAAACAACTTCAGACACAAAACCATCTGAAGTCGTTTTTCATCAAGCGAATACAGCTACGGATATCAGAAGAACTCCGGCCAGCGCTTGGGCCGTTGATTGCGGCTCCACCGGCTATCGATCACAATGGCGGCATTCTTAAAGTTCAAGTGAACTTTAAGTCAAGCTCCGGAGAAAGACATCATGAAAACTGAGGATGATCCGCTGATGAGCATCAGCGACTTCGCGCAGCGCAGCGGCGTCAACGCATCGGCGCTGCGCTTTTACGAGTCGCTGGGTCTGATCGAATCGGTGCGCAGCGCCGGCGGCAGGCGGCGCTACCACCGCTCGGGCTTGCGGCGCATTGCCTACATCGTGTTTGCGCAGCGTGTGGGCTTCACGCTGGAGGAGATCGCCGCGCAGCTGGCGCGACTGCCGACGCGGCATGTGCCCACGGGCGGCGACTGGCAGAAGATGTCGCGCATCTGGCAGCAGCGGCTGGACGAGCGCATCACCGAGCTGCAGCGCCTGCGCGACAGCCTCAACCAGTGCATAGGCTGCGGCTGTCTGTCGCTCAAGGTCTGCAGCATGTACAACCCCGGCGACCAATGCCAGCGCGGCGGCCCGGGGCCGCGCCGCTGGCTAGGCGACGAGCTGCAGGCCGAGGACCATTAGCCTCGGCCAGGGCTCAGCGGCCGCTGGCCTGGGCGAAGGCCAGCACGGCCTGCAGCAGACGCTGCATGGTGGGCTGGATACGGGCCGCGACCTCGGGCAGATAGTCAAACGGCATCTGCTCCTGCATATAGCTGGACTGTGTCATCTCCAGCTGCACGGCGTGGAAGCCCTGCTCCGGCTGACCATAGTTGCGCGTGATGAAGCCGCCCTTGAAGCGGCCGTTGAGCACGCTGGTGTGGTCCGGCGCCTGCCGTGCAATGTCCAGCAGCTGCTGGGCCAGCGCCGGCGCGCAGCTCTTGCCGTCGGCGGTGCCCAGGTTCAGATCGGGCAGCTTGCCCTCGAAAAAGCGCGGCAGCACCGAGCGGATGCTGTGCGCATCCCACAGCATGGCCACGCCGTGCTGGCTCTTGATGCGATCGAGCTCGGCGCGCAGCTGCGCATGATAGGGCTGCCAGTAGAGTTCGCGGCGGCGCGCGACTTCCGCCTCGTCGGGCTCCTGGTCCTTGCTTGCATACAAGGGCTTGCTGTCGAAGCCGTCAACCGGGCACAGCCCGGTCACGCTCTGGCCTGGATAGAGGCTGGCACCATCGGGCGGACGGTTCAGATCGATGACATAGCGCGAATGCGTGGCGACCAGAATGGATGCGCCCAGCGCCTTGGCGAAGTCGTAGAGCTGCGGCATATGCCAGTCGGTGTCGTGGACTTCGCGCCCTTCGGGCGTGAGCCTGGCCGCAATGTCGGCCGGTACATGGGTGCCGGTATGCGGCATGGAAATCAGCAGCGGTGCCGTACCCTGGTGGAAGACAAAGGGGGCGATGGCTTGGCTCATGGAGCGTCTCTCTTCTGTCAAAAATCTGAATGCAGCCGCCCTCAGGCGCCTTGCAGCAATGCCTTGCGGGCCAGGACAAAGCCCTGTTGCGCAACCTCGTGCAGCGCATGGCGGCCTGCCTGCACGCGCTGCTGGCCGCGAACCCAGACATCGGCTATGGCCGAAGTGCGATGGCTTGCAAACACATGGGCCGCATGACCGCTGTCGGCTGGCAGGCCGTTGAGGGCCACATGCCGGGCATCGAGCACCACGAAGTCGGCCTGCTGGCCCACGGCCAGACCGGCAATGGCGCGGCCGGATGCCTGGGCACCGCCGGCCACCGCCTGCAAAGTCATGGAAGTCGCCACCTGGGGCTGGGCACCGCCGCCGAGCACATTGCGCTGGCGCAGGTTCAGGCGCTGGCTGTATTCGAGCATCAGCAGCTCTTCGGCCGCGTTGACCGTGGCGTGGCTGTCCGAGCCAATGCCCCAGCGGCCGCCATGCCTGAGCCACGCCGGCATGTCGAAAATCCCATCACCGAGGTTGGCTTCGGTGGTGGGACAGATGCCGGCCACGGCAGCGCTGCGAGCCGCGCCCGCATATTCCTCGGGCGTCATATGCGTGGCATGAACCAGGCACCAGCGCGCATCGACGGGCGCATGCTCGAGCAGCCATTGCACGGGGCGCTGACCGCTCCAGGCCAGGCAGTCATCCACCTCCTGGGTCTGCTCGGCGATATGGATGTGCACCGGCGCCTTGGGCAGCATGGCGTGCAGGCCTGCGAGCACGGCCTTGAGGCTGTCCGGCGGCACGGCGCGCAGCGAATGCGGAGCCAGGCCCAGGGCTGCCTGCTGCGCCCTGGTCACGGGCTCCAGCTGCTGCAGCAGGGAGAGCATGTTGTCCGTGCTGCGAATGAAGCGGGCCTGATCCTCGCGAGGCGGAAGCCCCCCGAAGCCGCTGGTCTGATAGAGCACGGGCAGCAAGGTCATGCCTATGCCCGTCTTCTGCGCCGCACGCAGCAGCGCCAGGGACAGGCTGGCATCGTTGGCATAGAGCTTGCCGCCCACATCATGGTGCACATAGTGAAACTCGCATACCGAGGTGTAACCTGCCTCCAGCATCTCCAGGTACAGCCAGGTCGCAATCGCTTCCAGCGCCTCGGGCGTCATGCGGTTGGCAAAGCCGTACATCAGCTTGCGCCAGCTCCAGAAACTGTCCTGCGCCTGGCCACGGAACTCGGTCAGCCCGCCGAACGCACGCTGGAAGGCATGCGAGTGCAGATTGGGCATGCCGGGGATCAGCGGGCCAGCGGCGCGGATGGCGGTATCGACCTCGCCGGCCTCTCCGCTTTGCGGATCCACATCGGTGAGCACCTCGGCCAGACGCCCGCTCTCATCCCAGCTGAGCAGGACATTGCGCGCCCATCCCGTGGGCAGTAAGGCGTCTTCGGCAAAAAGTGTGCCGCTGGAGGAGGAAGAGTGCATGATCATTTCGAAATGCCTGAAGGAGATGAAACCAAACGCTGGCCACGGGCCGCAAGCGCCAGCGCAGCCACAGCCAGCAAGGCCAGCGCGGCGCTGACCTGGATGGCCTGGGTGTAGCCGCCAGTCTGGTCGAACACCCAGCCGGACGCGCTGGCGCCGACGACTGCCGCCAGCCCCACGCTGATGTAAAGAATGCCCAAAATGGCACCCAGCCGCAAGGTGCCGAACCACTGGGCGGCAAGGACGGGAAACAGGGCGATGCAGCCGCCATGCGCCGCGCCAAACAGCAGGGCAAACACGGCAAGCGCGGCCCAGCCATGTGCCTGCCACCACAGCAGGTGCAGCAGGGCCAGAAAAATGCTCAGACCCATGAGCAGACGCAGAGCTCCCAGCCTGTCGCCGAGACCGCCCAGCAGCGGCCGGCCCAGCACATTGCCAGCGCCTATCAGGGCGATCAGCCACTGGCTTGAAACGGCATCGATATCCAGGCCCTGGGCCATGGGAGCGATATGCACCAGGGCCGCAAACAAGCTCACCGAAGCCAGGAAGATGGCCAGGAAAAACCAGCCGAAGCTGCTGCTGCGCACGGCCTGGGACAGCTCCATGCCCTGCGCCTGAGCTGCAGCCTGGGCAGGGTGAGGATCGCCGTCGCAGCTCAGGCCTAGCTGCGAGGGCTGGCCGACCATGGACAGCGCGGCCGGCAGTCCCAGCAGCAAGATGGCCAGCGCAAACCACTGCATGGTGATCTGCCAGCTCTGCAATTCCAGCAGCCAGCCCGCAAACAGCGGCGCGGCGAAGGTGCCGACGCCGGTGCCGGCCGAGGCCAGGCCGGAGGCACGGCTGCGTAGCCGTATGAACCAGCGCTGCACGGCCACCAGGGCCGGTACGTAGATCAGGCCCACGCCAGCGCCCACGAACAGGCCGAAAACCACGAACAGCTGCGCCAGCGAGCGGGTCTGGCTGGCCAGCGCAAAGCCTGTGGCCAGCAGCAAGACCCCCGCACCGGTCACGCGGCGCAGGCCTATGCGGTCGGCCAGGGGGCCGGCAACAGCGCCCACGCAGTAATACAGCAAAGCCGTCACGGCAAACAGCGAGCCCACGGAGAAACGGCCCGCATCGAACTGCGTCTGGATGCTCTTGAAAAAAGCGCCAAAGGAATAAGCTGCACCGAAGGCCAGGGCGAGCAGGCCATGGGCCGCCGCCACAATCGTCCAGCCCCGGAACAGCTTCATGGCTCAGGCCTCGAGCGCGGCCAGCAAGGCCTGCACAAAACGCACGTTGTCGCCTTCGGTGCCTATGGACACGCGCAGGAAATGCTCGAAGCCGGGCTCCTTCCAGGGTTTGACGATCACGCCCTGCCTGAGCAGCGCCTCGGTCACCGGGCCATTGGGACGGCCGAGGTCGAGGAACAGGAAGTTGGCCACCGAAGGCGCAATGCGCAGGCCTTGCAGCGGCCGGCCCGGCCCTGCCAGCGCCAGCAGCTGTCTGCGCAGATCTTCGCGCAGCGCCACCGTGGTCGCCACACCGCTGCGCATGTGCGCGGGATCGTTCCAGGCGGCCAGCGCCGCACGCTGGGCCGCCATGTTCACATTGAAGGGCGAGCGCACCTTGTCCATCAGGCTCACCAGCTCGGCGCTGTCGGCCATGCCGTAGCCCACGCGCAGACCGGCCAGGCCCCAGGCCTTGGAGAAGGTGCGCAGCACGATCCAGGGCCCGACACGCGCCTCCAGCATGGCCAGCACATCGGGGTAGTCGTCGTCATGCAGCGCGTATTCGTAATAGGCCTCATCCACCACCAGCACGGTGTTGACGGGCGTGGCCTCCAGCACCTGCGCAAACTGCGCCGCATCCATCATGCAGCCCACGGGGTTGGACGGGTTGGGCAGGAAGGCTATCTTGGGGGCCTTGGCCACTGCAGCGCACCAGGCGCCCAGATCGAAGCCCAGCTCCTCGTTGAGGTCGAGGAGCTCGACCTCCGCGCCCATCATCTTCGGATAGATTTCGTGCAGGCCGAACACGGGGCGCTGGGTCACAACCAGATCGCCGGGAGCGAGAAAGACCTCGCAGAGAATCTTGATCAGGTCTTCCGAGCCGTCGCCGAACACCAGGCGCCCGGCGGGCAGCCCCGTGCGCTCGGCAATGGCTTCGCGCAAGGCCGTGCAGTTGGCATCGGGATAGTTGCCCACATCATTGGCCACATCGGCAATCGCCCGGCGCACCGAGGCGCTGGCACCGAAGGGATTTTCATTGCTGGCCAGTCGCGCAATATCGGTCACGCCATAGCGCGCCCGCACCGCTTCGTTGGACAGGCCGGCGTTGTACGCAGGCAGCGGGCGCACCTGGGCACGGGCCAGCGAGGCCACCAGGGAATTCGTCATAGATCAAACACCTTTCCGGGATTCATCAGGCCCAGTGGATCGAGGGCCAGCTTGATGGCCCGCATCGCCGCCAGCTCCGCAGGCGTGCGGCTGTTGCCCAGATACGGTTTCTTGTGCAGGCCGATGCCGTGCTCTGCGGAGACGCTGCCCTGCATCTCGCCCACGATGCGGTAGAGAAGCTCCTCCACCTGCTCGCATTCGCCGTTGACGGTCTTGCCATCCACCGAGACATGGAGGTTGCCGTCGCCCACATGGCCGAAGTAAAGCGCCTGGTGACCAGGCCAGCGAGCGGCAAAGGCCTGCATGCAGGCTTCGGCAAAACGGCCGATGTCGGCCTGAGGCAGGCTCACGTCGAAGTTGATCGCGGGATGCATATTGTTGTTGAGCTCGGCCGGTGCCTCGCGCAGCTTCCACAGCTGCTGCACCTGGGCGACCGACTGGGCCACGATGGCATCGAGCACCTCGCCGGCCTCCATGGCTTCCTCAAGCACCTGCTGCAGATCGCCCTGCAGCTGCGCCTCGTCCTTGCCGTCCACATTGATCAGGGCCAGCAAGGGGTAGCGCTGCTCAAAAGGCGCAGCGAGCTTGAGCCAGGACATGGAGGCCTGCACAAAGCTGTCCCACATCAGCTCATAGGCCGCGACGCTGTTGCCGAAGCGCGACTGCATGCGCTTGAGCACGGCCAGCGCCGAGTCGAAATCGGACATGGCCACCAGCGTCGTGGCCGTGGCCTGGGGCGCGGGGCGCAGGCGCAGCAGCACGCGCGTGATGATGCCCAGCGTGCCTTCAGCTCCGATGAAGAACTGCTTGAGGTCGTAACCCGTGTTGTTCTTGATCATGGGGCGCAGCATGGGCAGCACCGTGCCGTCGGCCAGCACCACCTCCAGGCCCAGCACCTGCTCGCGCATCATGCCGTGCTGCAGCACGCCGTTGCCGCCCGCATTGGTGGAGACATTGCCGCCGATCTGGCAGCTGCCGCGAGCACCGAGATCCACGCCGAACACCATGCCGACATCGACGGCCGCTTCCTGCACGGCTTGCAGGGTGACGCCGGCCTGCACCTGCATCAGCCCGGTCTTGGCATCGATGTCCTCGATGCGGTTCATGCGATCCAGCGACAGGGCCACGGCCCCCTCCATCGGAACCGCTGCACCGGCCAGCCCGGTCAGACCGCCCTGCGGCACTACCGCAATCCGGTGGGCGCTGCACAGACGCATGACCGCGCTGACTTCCTCCGTGCTGCGCGGGCGCACCAGCGCCAACGGCTGCTGGGGCGGCGTGCCGCTCCAGTCGGTGCGGCTACGCTCGGGCGTGTCCGTGCCGTGCAGCGCCACATCGGCGCCCAGGGTGGAAATCAGTTCATTGAGAAATTGTTCGTGAGACATCAGCAACCTTTCGCGCTCCCCGCTTTCAGGCTTTGGCTTGCTGCGCAATCAGGCCCTGGCGCACCACCGTACAGTCAGGCTTGCTGCCGAACCAGTAGGCCAGCTCGGCAGCCTGCTTCACGGGCCAGAGCACGAAGTTGGCGGGACGGCCCACGGCAATCAGGCCTTGCTCGTCCTGCAGACCCAGAGCCTGCGCGGCATGCCGGGTGATGCCTGCCAGAGCCTCGGGAACCGTCAGACGGAACAGCGTGCAAGCCATATTGGCCATGAGCAGCAAGCTCAAGCACGGGGAGGTACCCGGATTGTGATCGGTAGAAACGGCCATGGGGACCTTGGCAGCCCTTAATTCCTCAATCGGCGGCACTTTGGTGTCGCGCAGCGTGTAGAAGGCTCCGGGCAGCAGCACGGCCACGGTACCGGCCTTCTTCATCTCGTCAATGCCGTGTTCGGACAGGTGCTCGATGTGGTCGCAGGACAGCGCACCATAGCGGGCCGCGAGGGCTGCACCCTCCATATTCGACAGCTGCTCGGCATGCAGCTTGACGGGCAGACCCAATGCCTTGGCCGCCTGAAAGACCTGCTCGGTCTCTGCCAGCGAGAAGGCAATGCGCTCGCAGAACACATCGACGGCATCGATCAGGCCTTCGGCGGCCAGTGCCGGCAGCATGACCTGACAGACCAGATCCGTGTATTCCTGGCTGCGGCCTGCATATTCGGGCGGCAGCGCATGGGCCCCTAAAAAGGTGGTGCGCACAGTCACCGCACACAGCTCACCCAGGCGCCGAGCGGCACGCAGTTGCTTGCGCTCGTGTTCCAGGGCCAGGCCGTAGCCCGACTTGATCTCTATGGCCGTCACGCCTTCGGCCAGCAACTGCTCGAGACGCGGCAGCGCCAGCGCCACCAGCTCGTCCTCCGACGCTTCGCGCGTGGCCCTGACGCTGGAGACGATGCCTCCGCCGGCACGGGCCACTTCTTCGTAGCTGGCCCCGGCCAGGCGCATGGCAAACTCGTTGGCACGCTCGCCGCCATAGACCAGGTGGGTGTGGCAGTCGATCAGGCCCGGCGTGGCCAGGCGCCCTGCGCCATCATGCCGGGGCAGCGCCTGGTATTCGGCGGGCATGGCATCCTGCGGGCCCACCCAGACCATGCGGCCTTGCTGCACCACGATGCAGGCCAGCGTGCCCTCGGGAATATCCGCCACTTCGGAGACATACAGCTCCGGCGCCAGACGCAGGTTGTACCAGCAGCCGTCGGCAGAGACTGCGGGATGGGAAATAACTTGCGTCATGGCGATGCTCCTAGTGTTCGATTACGGCAATTCAAACCATGAAACTACTAATTTCATAGCTTCATGCGCTTGCCACTCCTGATTTTTCATATCAATACACATTGAAATGACCAACCAAAGCGCGCAAGCTGCTCCTGTTTCAGCTATGCGGCGTCAGGCTGACCAGGATCAGCCTGGCCTTTTCGTCCTGCGCCAGCAGCGGCTCGGCCTGGGGGCTGGTCCACCACAGGCCCTGACCGGCTTGCAGTATCCGCCCGTCGGCGCATTTCCAGCCACCCTCCAGCACCATGCAAAGCCCTGCGGCGCTCAGCCCCACCTCTGCCCGGCCGCCGAGCTGCTCCAGACTGGCCGACCACTGTCCGCGCCGGGTCATGACATTGAAGTCGCTGGACGGCCCGCCCAGCAGATCGCAATCCAGCGCCATATCGCCCGAAAAGGCGAATGGCTGCCAGCGCTCGGTCAATGCATGCTCGAGCCCGGCCTGGGCGCTGTGCAGCCGTACCCCGTCGCCATCAAGCAGCATGATCTGGCGGTCTATGCCCGGAAATGCAGAAAACGGGCCGGCCTGGGCAATTGTGGCCACGCTCACGCGCCAGCCAAAGCTGTCCATGCCCGCACCCTGCGGCCAGCAGGCAATCTCGCGCGTGCTGCCGCCCCCGTTCTTCCACGGGCTGGGCGCAATCTGGTTCAGGTCAAAGCGTTGCATCGATCAAAAGCACAAAGAATTAAAACAAACGCCGCGCTAGAACCGGCGTACCCCAGCGCGGGAGTACCGAGCCGGGGCCGCAGCCGTCTGGCACGCAATGATGCGTGTCAAGGCTTGCCCAGGAAGCCCAGCGCCGCCAGGCTCATGGCCTTCACGCCGGTCTTGATGGAGGGCTCCGGCAGCGGCGCGAACTGCGGCGAGTGGTTGAACACCAGCGGCTTGCCGCCGGGGCGCTGCGAGGCGGCCACTTCCTGCGGGTCGGTGACGCCGACCAGGAAGAACATCGAGGGCACGCCCTCGGCGCCGTATTCGGCGAAGTCTTCGCTGGTGGTCAGCGGCGGCGTGCGCGCCACGTTGTCGGCCCCCAATGCGGCCTTCAGCACCGACTCGACCTTCGCCACGACGGCCGGGTTATTGACGGTGGCGGAGCTGGTGTCCGGCAGCGAGATATCGGGCTCCGGCGCGCCAGCCGCTGCGGCCGAGGCAAGCGCGACACGGCGCACGCCGTCGAGCAGTTGCGCGCGTACCGCCGGTGCGTAACTGCGGATCGTGCCGCGCAGCACCACCCGGTCGGGGATGATGTTGCCCGAGCTGCCCGCCTGCATCGCGCCGATGGTGACGACGCCGAATTCCATCGGGTCCTTGTCACGGCTGACGACCGACTGCACGTCGACGATGAAGCGCGCGGCAATCATCACCGGATCGAGCGCCTTGTGTGGCGCCGAGCCGTGGCCGCCACGGCCCTTGAAGGTGATCTGCACCTCGTTGGCGGCCGAGGTCATCGGCCCCACCGCATAACTGACGGTGCCGATGGGGCGCGGGTCGGTGTGCAGCGCCAGCGCCACGTCGGGCTTGGGAAAGCGGGTGAACAGTCCGTCGGCCAGCATGGCACGCGCACCGGCGCCGGTTTCTTCCGCGGGCTGGGCAACCAGCATGAGCGTGCCGCGCCACTGCGACTTCAGAGCCGACAGCGTGCGCGCCACGCCGACCCACGCCGCCATGTGAACGTCGTGGCCGCAGCTATGCGCCACGAAGGTCTCGCGGCCGTTCCAGGTGGTCTTGGCGCGGCTGGCATAGGACAGGCCGGTCTTTTCCTCCATAGGCAGCGCGTCCATGTCGGTACGGACCATCACCGTGGGGCCCGTGCCGTTGCGCAGCAGGGCCACCACGCCGGTCTTGCCGACCTGCTCCGTCACCTCGAAGCCGAGGCTGCGCAGCTCCTTCGCCAGCCGGGCGGCGGTACGGGTCTCGGCAAAGCCCAGTTCGGGGTGGGCGTGCAGATCCTTGTACAGCGTATCCAGCTGCGGGTACATCTCGCCCATCAGGCGATCGATCGCGGCGGGCTCCTGCGCGGCCGCCCAGCCGGGCACCAGCAGCGCCGCGGCCAGGGCGACGCCACGCAGCAATGCGGGAGCACGGAGGATTCTCCGTTGAGTCATGTGCGCGGCGGCCATGGCGCTTACTTCACCATGGGCAGCTTCAGGCCCTGCTTGCGTGCGGTCTCAATGGCCAGCTCGTAGCCTGCGTCCGCATGGCGCATCACGCCCGAGCCGCAGTCGTTGACCAGCACGCGCGCCAGCCGCGCGGCGGCTTCATCGGTGCCGTCGGCCACGATGACCATGCCGGAGTGCTGCGAGTAGCCCATGCCCACGCCGCCGCCGTGGTGCAGGCTGACCCAGGTGGCGCCGCCGGCAGTGTTGAGCAGGGCGTTGAGCAGCGGCCAGTCGGAGACGGCATCCGTGCCGTCCTTCATGGCTTCGGTCTCACGGTTGGGGCTGGCCACGGAGCCGGTATCCAGGTGGTCGCGGCCGATGACGATGGGGGCCTTGAGTTCGCCGTTCTTGACCATTTCATTGAAGGCCAGGGCCGCCTTGTGGCGCTCGCCCAGACCCAGCCAGCAGATACGTGCGGGCAGGCCCTGGAAGGCGATGCGCTCGCGCGCCATGTCCAGCCAGCGGTGGGTGTGCTTGTTCTCGGGGAACAGCTCCTTGATCTTAGCGTCGGTCTTGTAGATGTCCTCGGGGTCGCCCGACAGCGCCACCCAGCGGAACGGGCCCTTGCCCTCGCAGAACAGCGGACGGATGTAGGCGGGCACGAAGCCGGGGAAGTCGAAGGCGTTCTTCACACCCTCGTCGAAGGCCACCTGGCGGATGTTGTTGCCGTAGTCCACCGTGGGGATGCCCATGGCCTGGAAGTCCAGCATGGCCTGCACATGCACGGCGCAGCCCTGGGCTGCGGCCTTGGTCAGCTTGGCGTGCTGGCTGGGGTCGGCAGCGGCTGCTTCCCACTGTGCCACGGTCCAGCCCACGGGCAGGTAGCCGTTGATCAGGTCGTGGGCCGAAGTCTGGTCGGTCACGATGTCGGGCTTGGGGCCGCCGGCCTTGGCGCGCTTGACCAGCTCGGGCAGGATTTCAGCGGCATTGCCCAACAGCGCGATGGAGACCGCCTCACCCTTTTCGGTGTGATGCTTGATCAGGGCCAGCGCGTCGTCGACGTCCTTGGCCTGCTTGTCCACATAGCGGGTGCGCAGACGGAAGTCGATGCTGGACTGCTTGCATTCGATGTTCAGCGAGCAGGCGCCGGCCAGCGTGGCGGCCAGGGGCTGGGCGCCACCCATGCCGCCCAGGCCGGCCGTGAGAATCCACTTGCCGGTCAGGTCGTTGTTGTAGTGCTGGCGACCGGCTTCGACAAAGGTCTCGAAAGTGCCCTGCACGATGCCCTGGCTGCCGATGTAAATCCAGCTGCCGGCCGTCATCTGGCCGTACATGAACAGGCCCTTGCGGTCCAGCTCGTTGAACTTCTCCCAGGTGGCCCACTTGGGCACCAGGTTGGAGTTGGCGATCAGCACGCGGGGCGCGCCCGGATGGGTCTTGAACACGCCCACAGGCTTGCCCGACTGGACCAGCAGGGACTCGTCCTCATTGAGTTCCTTGAGGGAAGCCAGGATCTGATCGTAGCACTCCCAGTTGCGGGCGGCGCGGCCGATGCCGCCGTAGACCACCAGGGCTTGCGGGTTCTCGGCGACCTCGGGGTCGAGGTTGTTCTGGATCATGCGGTAGGCCGCTTCGGTCAGCCAGTTCTTGCAGCTGAGCTGGTTGCCGCGAGGGGCGCGGATGACGCGGGTGGGGTCGATGCGCGAATCGGTAGGGGTAGTCATGGCTGCTCCTTTGACAGTAATGGAGAGAATATGGAAAAGGCGTTACGGCTCGGCGCGGAAGCGGGTTGCCTCGGCGTAGAAGTCGGGCTCGACGGCTGGGGCCGGGCTGCACTTGGGATAGATCATGGCCGCAGGCACCTTCATGGACCGCTTGGCCAGTGGGTAGTACACCAGCGATGTCACCAGCAGGCTGACGATCCAGGAGATGTCAGCACCGCCCAGCATGGAGGCGAGCGGACCCTTGTACAGCGCCTGGTTCAGGAACGGGATCTGCACCAGGATGCCCAGCACATAGCAACCCAGCGCCATGAAGTTGTAGCTGCCATAACGGCCCTGGGGGTCGTATAGCGCGGGAATGTCGACCCGCTCCTTGGACACCAGGTAGTAGTCCACCAGATTCACAGCGCTCCAGGGCACGAAGACGGCGAGCAGCAGCAGCACAAAGTTCTTGAAGTTGTTCAGGAAGTCGGCGCTGGCCAGCAAGGCCACCACCAGCGACAGCAGCACGAAGCCGACGATGTAGGCGATGCGCGCGACGGGCGAGATCTGCGTCTTGTTGTTGAAGCCGCTGACCGTGGTCAGGATGGTCATGAAGCCGCCGTAGGCATTGAGGCAGTTCACCGTGAGCTTGCCCGAGACGATCACCAGGTAGATCACGATGGCGGCCGGACCAGCCAGGTCACCGATGAAGCCGACCTGGTTCTTCAGGAACTGGCCCCCCAGCGCGGCGACCAGCACGCCCAGCGTCATGGCGATCTGCGCGCCGATCACGCTGCCCATGAAGGTGGTGGTGAAGGCCCGCGACGTAGGCGTGTTGGACGGCAGGTAGCGCGAGTAGTCGGCGACGTAGGGCGCGAAGGTCATCTGCCAGCCGGCCGACAGCGCGATGGTGAGCAGGAAGCTCGCCCAGGTGAAGGGCTTCTGACCGAAGGCGCTGGCCACGTCGTACTGCATGCCCAGGCGCACGGCCAGGTAGGCAAAGCCCAGCAGCCCGATCACCGTGGCCACGCGGCCGAGCACGTGGATGAGGCGATAGCCCACCACGGCCACGATAGCGGTCAGCGTGCCGAAGATGATCATGCCGGTCTGCGGGGCCGAGAAATCGAACATGCGGTTGATGGCCTGGCCCGAGAGAACCGTGCCCGTGGCCGCGAAGCCCAGGTACATAAGGATCACCAGCAGCAGCGGCAGGGCCGCGCCCTTGACGCCGAACTGCACGCGGCTGGAAATCATCTGAGGCAGGCCCAGGCGCGGGCCCTGGGCCGAATGCAGGGCCATGACAATGCCGCCGAGAATGTTGCCAATCAGCAGACCGATGATGGCCGTCATGGCCTCGGCGCCGAACACGATGGCCAGCGCTCCGTCGACAATGGCCGTGATCTGGCAATTGGCTCCGAACCAGAGGGTGAACTGGCTGGAGGGCGAGCCGTGGCGCTCGCTCTCCGGAACCATGTCTATGGTTCTGGTCTCTATGGCGCCAGAGGAACCCAGCGTTGCTGTATCAATACTCATGAATTGCTCCGTCAATCCCTCTGGATGTCTCTTATATGTCCGAACAACTTTCATTTATTTTCGCGAAGTTGTATAGACTAATTTTGTGATTTACTCCAACCCACGTCAATCATCTAGACAGCTTTTCTGATCCACACAAACCCTATGTCGCGAACCGATACCACCGCCGCCGTACCTGCGTTCCAGCGCATCAAAGACCATGTGCTGCAGCAGATTCAAAGTGGCGTATGGCAGGAAGGCCAGGCCATTCCCAGCGAGGCCGCCCTGGTCAAGCAGTTCAATGTGGCGCGCATGACCGTCAACCGCGCGCTGCGCGAGCTCAGCGACGAAAAAACACTGACGCGTGTCCAGGGCTCGGGCACTTTCGTGGCCCAGCAGAAGTACCAGGCCACCCTGGTGGAGCTGCGCAATATCGCCGACGAAATTGGCGCACGCGGCCACCGGCACCGGGGGGAGTTGCAGCGGCTCGAGCGCTGCAAGGTCGATGCCGCCCTGCTGCGCCAGTTCGAGCTGAGCGCCACCACCCATCTGTTTCACTCCGTGGTCGTGCACTTCGAGAACGATGTCCCCATCCAGATCGAAGACCGCTATGTGAATCCGGCCGTGGCTCCCGACTATCTGAGCCAGGACTTTGCAAGCCAGACGCCCAATGCCTACCTGGTGCGCGTGGCTCCGCTGCAGGGCGTGAATTTCTCCATCGAAGCGAGCATGCCCACGGCCGAGGTGGCGGAGCTTTTGCGCATGGAGGTCACCGAACCCTGTCTGGTATTGCGCCGCAGAACCCGCTCCCAGGGCCAGGTGGCCTCGGTTTCGGCCCTGTGGCACCCGGCTTCGCGCTACCAGTTCGCCGGCAGTTTCTGACCCGCCGCCCCGGCAAGCGCAGCCGGAACTCCGCCCCGCAACGGCAAGAACCGCTCTTGCCCGATGCTTGCGGCGTGACGGCATGGTGGCGGCTCAGACCGCGTTGCTCGGCAGAATGCTCTGCAACACCTCGGGCCAGGCGGTTTCCAGCGCCCACAGACGCATGATTTCGATATCGGGGGCCAGATAGCGGTCCTTGTCCAGATAGGGCACCTGACTGCGGATCAGCGCGTACTGCTCCTCGATCAGCGGCGAGCTCTTGAGCCGGCGGTCGAAGTCCATGCCCTGGACTGCGGCCATGGCCTCCACGCCCACGATCACGGCCGTGTTCCTGACCATGTCTGCCAGGCGACGCGCGCCATAGGTGGCCATGGAGACATGGTCTTCCTGGTTGGCCGAGGTGGGCAGACTGGTCACGCTGCTGGGATGGGCCAGGCACTGGTTCTCGGCCGCCAGGGCAGCCGCCGTGACCTGGGCGATCATAAAGCCCGAGTTGACGCCGCTGTCCTCGATCAGAAAGGCCGGTAGGCGCGATAGTCCGGTGTCCAGCAGCAAGGCCATGCGACGCTCGGAGATGGCGCCGATTTCAGCGATCGCCAAGGCCATGATGTCGGCGGCGAAAGCCACGGGTTCGGCGTGAAAGTTACCGCCCGAAATCACGTCGCCGTTATCGAACACCAGCGGATTGTCCGAGGCTGCATTGGCTTCGATGACCAGCACGCGCGCGGCATGGCTGAGATTGTCCAGGCAGGCGCCCATGACCTGCGGCACGCAGCGGATGGAATAGGGGTCCTGCACGCGCCCGCAATTGGGGTGCGAGGGGTCGATGGCGCTGCCGTCCAGCAGCGAGCGCACGGCAGCCGCCACGGCGATCTGTCCCTGCTGGCCGCGTGCCGCGTGGATGCGCGCATCGAAGGGCTTGATGGAGCCCTGTATGGCTTCCAGCGTCAGGCAACCTGCGACCAGTCCTGCGGCCAGCACGCTTTCGGCCTGGAACAGGCCGGCCAGCGCCAGCGAGGTGGAAACCTGGGTTCCATTGAGCAGCGCCAGCCCTTCCTTGGGGCCGAGCACAAAGGGCTCCAGGCCGATATGCTGCATGGCCTCACGGCCGGAAACGAGCTTGCCGCCCACCTTGGCCTGCCCCTCGCCGATCAGCACGCAGGCCAGGTGCGACAGCGGCGCCAGATCGCCCGAAGCCCCTACCGACCCCTTGGAGGGAATCACGGGCAGGACATCGGCATTGGCCAGGGCCAGCAGCGCGTCCACCAACGCCGTGCGGGCTCCCGAATGCCCGCGGGCCAGACTCACGGCCTTGGTGGCCAGAACCAGGCGCACCACATGATCCGGCAGCGGCTCGCCCGTGCCGACACTGTGCGAAAGCACCAGATTGCGCTGCAGCTCGGCCAGACGCTCATGGGCGATCTTGGTCGAAGCCAGCTTGCCGAAACCGGTATTGATGCCGTAGACCACCTGGTCTTCATCGACGATGTGCTGCACATGCGCCTCGGCCTTGCGCATGGCGCCATAGGCAGCCTGCGCCATGCTGAGCTGCACGCCGCCGTCCTGAATGCGGCGCAGCTGAGCCAGCGTGAGCTCGCCGGGATGCAGTTCCAGTTCGGAGTTCGAGAGCTCTTGGGTGGTGGTCGTGTTCATGGCTATACCTGTCTATACAGTCAAGAGAAACAAAAACGTACTGAGGGATTCAAGGGCCTGGCCGGGATCAGCCGCCGTGCACTGAATCGGTTCGGAAACGGCTACCGAGTCGGTAGCGCATGCCCGGATGCACGCAATGCACCCAGGTGATAGGGACGCCGCGCAGCCAGGTACGGCGCGTGAGCATCAGGCAAGGCTGGTCGAGAGCCATCTGCAACAGCCGAGCCTGCTCGGCCGTAGGCAAGATCGCATCGACCACATGCTCGATCTGGTCGTACTGCACATTGCGCACCAGATAGACCGAGGGTTGCACGGCAGAGAAATCCTGGTCCATGAAGTCGGGGACCAGACGGGGGTTCACATAGCGGTCTTCGATCTGGACCGGCAGCTCGTTTTCGAAGTGCACGCCGTGCAGGTGAAAGACCGAGGCGCCGACCGCCAGGTCCAGCGCCGCAGCGACCTCGGGCGAGGCGGACTCGCGGCGCATATCGAGCAGCTCGAAGCGATGGTCATGCCCGCGCTGGGTGATCTCTTCACCGATATTGGCGATGCGCAGCAGGGTCGATTGCGGCTTTTCCTCGGCCACGAAGGAGCCGACACCGGCCACACGCACGATCACGCCCTGCTCGGCCAGTTCGCGCAGCGCGCGGTTCACCGTCATGCGCGCCACGCCGAACTCGTTCACCAGTTCCTGCTCGGAAGGTACGCGCGCACCGGCGGCCAGCGATCCGTCGCCGATCTTGCGCAGCACATGGTCCTTGACCTGCTGGTACAGGGCCATTGGCACCTCCGCCGTCGGTGAGGAAAAACGAGTAGCGGTGATGCGGGAAGGCATGGTGTGGACTGTGGTCATGAAAGCCCTCAGTGTGCAGCAGCCGCCAGCGCCTCGGCGCGAATCTCTTCGGTCAGTCGGGCTTTAAGCTCCATGAATTCCGATGATGTCTTGACCGTGTAGTGACGTGGATGCGGCAAGTTCACGGGAATGTCGGCTTTGATGCGGCCCGGGCGGGCGCTGAACACCGCCACGCGGCTGGCCATGAAGATGGACTCGTCGATGTCGTGCGTGACGAAGATCACAGTCTTGCGGTGCTTTTCCCAGATACCCAGCAGCAACTCCTGCATGACCACCCGGGTCTGGTTGTCCAGCGCGCCAAAGGGCTCGTCCAGCAGCAGGATCTTGGGATCGTTGGCCAGCGCCCGTGCTATGGCCACGCGCTGCTGCATGCCACCAGACAGTTGCTTGGGAAAGTGCTGCTCAAAGCCGCGCAGCCCCACGCTGGCGATGAAGTACTCGCTGATCTCCTTTTGCTGGGCCTCAGGCACTCCCTTCTCGCGCAGGCCGAAACAGATGTTCTGGCGCACGTTGAGCCAGGGAAACAACGTATAACTCTGAAACACCACGCCACGGTCAGCGCCCGGCCCTTCGACTCGATGGCCATCGAGGAGTATCTCTCCGCCAGTGGGCGTCTCCAGCCCCGCCACCAGCCGCAGCAGCGTGGACTTACCGCACCCCGAAGGCCCCAGCACGGTGATGAAATCGTTGTCGGCCACCTCCAGGCTCGTGGGCTGCAGCGCCGTGGTGGGAGAGGCTCCCCGGGCCGTGCCCTGGAAGACCTTGGTGACTTGGCGTATGGACAGGCGGCTCATCGCATCAGGCTCCAGGGGAAAAGCAGTTGGTTCAGCTTCTTGAACAGCAGGTCCGAAGTCAGGCCCACGAGGCCGATGATGACGATGCCGGCAATGATGTTGTCGGTGGCCATCAACGCCTGGCTGTCCATGATCATGTGCCCTATGCCCGAGGCAGCGCCGATCAGCTCGGCGACCACCACATAGGTCCAGCCCAGACCCAGCACCTGACGCAAGGCCTCGGCGATTTCGGGAGCGGCACCGGGCAGCAGCACGCGCCGGATCACGCTGGAGTCGGTGGAGCCCAGCGTGTAAGCGGCTTCGACCAAGTCACGCCGCGCATTGCCGACGATCATCATCACCATCAGCGTGAGCTGGAAGAAGCAGCCGATGAAGATGATGGACAGCTTCTGCGCCTCGCCTATGCCCACCCACATGATCAGCAGCGGGATGAAGGCAGAGGCCGGCAGATAGCGCGCGAACGAGACGAAGGGCTCGAATATGGCCTCTATGGGCTTGTATGCCCCCATGGCAATGCCCAGGGGCACGGCGATCACTGCCGCCAGCACAAAGCCGCCCATCACCCGCCATACCGTCATGCCCACATCGTTCAGGAAGCCGAATTCGGTGAACAGTTTCCAGGCCGCTTTCAGCGCTTGCAAGGGCGACGCCAGGAAATGGGGAGCGACGATGCCGGCCACCGTCAGGAACGTCCAGAACAGCAGGAATAGCGCGAAAAATGCCACCCCCAGAAAAAGGCGGACACGAGGTTCTACCGGATGCAGCAGCTTCATCTTGCGGGGTCCGTGGGAAGCCGGCGCAGCGGCGGGCTCTCCCGCCACCGCCTGCTTGTCTATGGAACTGACGGAGACCATGGTCACTTCCTCAGGAACTGGGTGTCAAACAGGCTGTCGAGATTGGCGGGAATGGCACGGATCACGCCGGTCTCCAGCAGCAAGGTGGCTGCTTCCTTGTTGAAGGCCTGGATCTCTCCATTGAAAAAGCGAATGTTGGCCTCGCGGTCGGCCCACTTGATCTTGCTTTGAGAGGTCTCGAACTGCTCGGCCGTCTGCTTGAGGTCGGCGCCCATGATGGTGAAGGCCTTGGTCCTGTCCTTCTCGATCATGTCCAGCGCCTCGAAATAGCCTTCGGTCAGTGCCTTGGCGGCTTTGGGGTTGTCCTTGAGGAACTTGGGCGTGCAGCCGAAGGTGTCGAACACCATGGAGTACTGCTTGGAGTCGGCAATCAGCTTGCCCTTGTCGGGCTGGCTGCGCACCAGGCCCAGATATGGCTCATAGGTCATGGCTGCGTCCAGTCCGCTGTTGCCTGCGATCAGCGCATTGGCGGCCTGGGCTGGTTCCAGCGTCACCATCTTCACATCCTTGAGCGTCATGCCGTGCTTCTTGAGGATCCAGGCCAGCGAGAAATACGGATTGGTGCCGGGCGCAGACACTCCAATGGTCTTGCCCTTGAGATCCTCGACCTTCTCGATGCCGGGCCTGGCCACGATACCGTCGGCACCCATACCCTGGTCCATCTTGAAGATCTGGGTCGTTGCCACGCCGTTGGCGTTCCAGACGATCCAGGTCTCGGTTGAGGTGGCGGCACATTGCACGTCGCCCGAGGCGATCGCCAGATGGCGATCCTTCTGAGGGATCTTGCGGATGCTCACATCAAGCCCCAGCTTCTTGAAGATGCCAGCATCCTTGGCCAGCGTCAGCGGGCCGAAGCCCGTCCAGCCGGACATGGCGACGGACACCTTGGTTTCCTGCGCCAGGACCGCCCCGGACAGACCTGCTGCCAGCGAAAGAGCCAGCACGGTTTTCTTCATCATGGACATGGAATATTCCTCTCGACGAGATTGACAACACTGCGCAGGCGCCCGGTGCGGCCGGCCTGCCTCCACCAGGGACCTAGACAGCTGGCGCGCCATCGCGCCAGACCACAGGGAACATCGGGTCATCGAAGGGATCGCCATGCTTCATGGTGAGTCCCTTGATCGGTGGCGATCCTTTGCCGCCGCGGTCGGCATAGACGGCGTCATC
Organism: Comamonas sp. E6; assembly: GCF_001010305.1. Classification (NCBI taxonomy): domain Bacteria; kingdom Pseudomonadati; phylum Pseudomonadota; class Betaproteobacteria; order Burkholderiales; family Comamonadaceae; genus Comamonas; species Comamonas sp. E6. The sequence goes on along the minus strand of NZ_BBXH01000007.1, from coordinate 449,280 downwards.
ACCCACCCAGCGTGCCGAGAACACTCTGCGCGCGATCTGCGATCGGTTACCGGGTGCGCCGTGCACGGTGCGGAAATTGAAGGCGATCACGTCGCCGGGCTCCATGTCCCAGCCCGCGATATCGAACTGGTCGCGTGCCGCATCGATGTCTGGCAGCGCGGCATAGTTGTCGTTCTCGTACAGGCGCGTGCCGTCGAAGCGCATGGGCCGGAAATCCTGGCCCCAACGGTGCGAGCCGCGCACGCACTCCATCACCACCGAGCGCACCACCGGGTCCAGCGGCGTCCAGAGACTCACGCTCTGCCGACCATCCACGCAGTAATACGGCTGGTCCTGGTGCCAGGGGGTAACGGTGCTGCCTCCAGGCTGCTTGACCAGCACATGGTCGTGAAAGAAGCGCGCTGTGCGCGAGCGCATCAGCTGCGCGGCCAGCGAGCCGGCCGGAGAGCGCAGTACGAAATCGCTGAATTCAGGGATACGCTGCCAGTTGCATAGATCCTGAAAAAAGGCCGCCGAACCGTCGGCAGGCACCACCGAGCGTTCCATGGGGCCCGGATCGGCCATCAGCCGACGCACGCCCTCGCGCAACGGTTCCATCCAATCGTTGAACGCCTGACGGATCACGATGACGCCGTCGCGCTCGAATGCGGTGATGTCCTCTTCGGACAACTGCATGTGCTCCACAACTGCCATGTCAAACCCCCAATAGAACTGTCTATACATTTCCCGACAAAGCAGGATGTGTGCCAGTCTCATCGCTGTGTCTGCCACCTGTCTTACCGGAAGCTGCATGCAACTCCTGGTGCGGATTCACGCTTTGTCTGGTGCAAAGAGCGAATGGGCTGCACCGGTTCTGTGCATTTCTGCCGTCTGGCGCCCATGCCTCCGGACTCGAGAATCCTAGAGTTGCACATACCTGTATATACATATCTTCCCTGTCCGGGAAATCGCGGGGGATCCCTGCTGCAGCCCTGGTCCGGCCTTCAGCCTGCGCGCGCGAACACCGAGCGGGCCACGGGCAGCAGCGGCTGGATCAAAGGGGAAGCCATATCCCTCGGGAAAGCCACCACCACCGACTGCCGGGCCACCGGACCACGCAAGCGCCGGCAGCCCAGGCGCTTGCCGTCTTGCGACTTGTCCACCACAGGTCTCGTCGTCAGCAAACCGACCCCCAGGCCATTGGCCACCAGAGAGCGAGCCATCTCCAGCGATCCGGTCTCGAAGGCGATCTGCGGCGTGGCGCCCGCCTCGCGGAACAGAGACAGGAAATACTCGCGACTGTGAGGCAGGCCTATCAGCACCAGGGGGCAGAGCGCCAGGTCTGTCAGGCGCACCGTGGCCTTGTCCGCCAGGGCGTGACCCCAAGGCAGCAGCGCATAGGGCGTCAGGTTCGCCACATGGGCCATATCCAGGCGCGGACGCGCCAGACCAAGGTCGTATTGCAGTGCTGCATCGAGTTCGCCACGCTCCAGCCACCGCGTGAGACTCTCGATGTCGCCATCAACGAGCTCAATCTCCACCTGCGGGTGGCTTTTGCGCATCTGCGCCACGATGGCCGGCACCCAGCGCGGCCCCAACGTGCTCAGATAGCCCAGGCGCAGCAGTCCGGCCATAGCCTGTGTGCGCGGCCCCTGCAGCAGCCGTGCGCGCTCTATCAATGCCTGCGCCTCACGCTGACGTACGCTGCCCGCGGCCGTCAAATCCATACCGCGGGCATGGCGGCGCACGAACAGCTGCTCACCCCACTGGGCTTCGAGGTCGGCAATCGCCTTGGAGATGGAGGGCTGTGAAACATTGATGGCCAGCGCCGCCTTGGCCGTGCTGCCGTGGCGTGCCGCGGCGACAAAATATTCGAGCTGGCGCAGATTTATCTGAATCAATTTTTTGAATCCAGTGAATGGGAAATGAATATTTTCCATTGATTCATGTTTTGGGCAGCATGCAGGCATCGCTTCAGATCAACAGCAGGACTCCCATGCTTGCATCAACCGAAAAAACTGCCTCCCGTCCGCTGGACGGCATCCGCATCCTGGACTTCACCCGGGTTCTGGCGGGCCCCATGTCCACGGCCTTGCTGGCCGATCTGGGCGCGGAAGTCGTGAAGGTGGAGCCGCCCCAGGGCGACGACTACCGCGCCATCGGCCCCATGAAGAATGGGCAAAGCGCCTTGTTCACGGTCATGAATCGCAACAAGCAAAGCCTGGTGCTGGACCTCAAACATGCGGATGCGGTCGCCGTGGTGCATGAGCTGGCCCGGCAGGTCGATGTGGTGGTCGAGAACTTCAGGCCGGGCGTGGCCGAGCGCCTGGGCATCGGCCCCGAAACGCTGCGCGCCCTCAATCCCCGGCTGGTGTATGTCAGCGTCTCCGGCTTCGGCCAGACCGGCCCGCTGGCCCACCGCCCAGCCTACGACATCATTGTTCAGGCCATGAGCGGCCTGATGGAGGCCACGGGCGAGCCTCAAGGCGCGCCCACCCTGGTCGGCGAGGCGGTCAGCGATGTGGTTGCCGGCCTGTTTGCTTCCTGGGCGACACTGGCGGCCCTGTTGCAGGCGCAGAGAACCGGAGTCGGCCAGCATGTCGATGTCGCCATGTTCGACACCACGCTGAGCTTTTTGGCGACATCGATGTCGCGCTATCTGTTCACCGGCCAGCCTGCCCGGCGTGTGGGCAACCGGCATCCGCTCTCGGCGCCGTTTGGCGTCTACAGGGCACGTGACGGCCATTACGCCCTGGCCGTGCTCAACAAGAAGCTGTTCGACGCCACCGCTGCTGCCATGAACCTGCCCGAGCTGGCCAGCGATCCGCGTTTTGCCAGCGATGAAACCCGCTCGGCCAACGAGCCCGCATTGCGCGCCGCGCTGGAGGGCTGGAGCACGCAGCACGATGTGGCCGATGTGGTGGCGCGGCTCGAAGCGGCAGGCGTTCCCGCAGCCCCCATCTGGAACATAGAGCAGGCCCTGAACTCCGAGCAGATCCGCTCGCGTGGCCTGCTCTGCGAGGTCGAGGACGAACGCCTCCCGGGCCTGCAGCTGCCGACACAGCCCGTGCATTTCAACGGCGCTCTGCCCAATCGTGCGCAACGCGCACCGGCCCTGGGCGAACACACGGAGCTGCTGCTGCAAAGCTGGCTGGGCCGCAGCACGGATGCCATTGCCGCTTTGCGCGAAGCAGGCGCTTTGGGTTGATTTTGATTGGTAGAAAACAAGGAGAGACCGCCATGTCATTGATTCGTCTGGGCGCGACCGAAGAAGATCAGGCCGTTGCCGATGCCGTTGCACGCTTTGCCGAGGAAACCTTGGCGCCCGTGGCCCAGGCCATGGACGAGGAAGCCTTTTCCGCCACGCGCCATGTGCCCGGCCTGTCCGCGCTGGGCGTGATGGGCATGAATCTGCCGGAACGCTTTGGCGGACCGGGCGTCACCCCCACCGCCATGCTGATGTCCTTGGTCGCCATCTCGCGCGCCTGCGCCGCGACCTCGTCCATGATCGGTGCTCACTACCTGGGCACGGATGCCGTTCTCATAGCCGGCGACGAAACGCAGCGCGAGCAATGGCTGCCGCGCTGCGCCAGCGGGGAATGGCTGGCGGCCTTTGCGCTGACCGAGCCGCGCGGCGGCTCCCACCCTGCAGACATGCGTACCCGGGCCGTGCGCGACGGCGACGACTATCTGATCACAGGCGTCAAGCACTTCATCTCGAATGCGGCGGAGGCCCGCTTCATGGTGGTGTTCGCCAAGACCGATGCGGAAGCTGCGGCACGCGGGGTCAGCGCCTTCATCGTGCCGCGCGATCTGCCCGGCATACAGATTTCGTCGCCCGAGAAGCTCATGGGCATTCGCGGCGGCCATGCCTTTGAAGTCTCGCTGGACAGCGTGCGCGTTCCTCCCGCCAACCGCCTCGGTGCCGAGGGCAGCGGCTTCAAGACTGCCATGAAGGTGCTGGACAACAGCCGCCTGGACGTGGCTGCGACCTCTCTGGGCATTGCCGAGGCCGCACTCAAGACGGCGGCCGACTGGGCCAACCAGCGTCTGGTGGGCGGCGAACCGATAGCCAACAAGCAGGGCATACAGTTCAAGCTGGCCGACATGAAGCTGCGCCTGGAAGCCGCCTGGGCGCTGACCATGCAGGCCCTGGCACTGCGCCAGCAGGGGCAACCGTTCACCCAGCAGTCGGCCATGGCCAAGCTGTTCGCCTCGGAGATGGTGGGCTTCGTAACCGACGAGGCGCTGCAGATCCATGGCGGCTACGGCTATACCCGGGAAATGCCCCTGGAGCGCTATGTGCGCGATGCCCGCATCCTGCGCATCTACGAAGGATCTTCCGAGATTCAGCGCACCATCATTGCACGCTCCGTATTGAACGCTTAGAAGGCGCAGCGGCACCCGGCCGGATTTGCTGGTGTAATCCACTCCATGGACAAACACTCTTCCATGTCGCTGCACGGAAAAATTCTCACCGAGATTGAACAGAACATTCTCAGTGGCCGCTGGCCGCCCGGCTATCGCATCCCGTCGGAGATGGAACTGACCGTCCATTACCAATGCTCGCGCATGACCGTGAGCAAGGTGCTCAACAAGCTGGCAGAAGCCGGTCTGCTGGTGCGCAAGCGCAAGGCGGGAAGCTTTGTGACGCGCCCGCAAACCAGCTCTGCCGTGCTGGAGATTCCCGATCTGCGCCAGGTGGTGCTGGGCATGGGGCAGGAGTATTCGAGCAGGCTGCTCGGGCGCACGCAAAGGCGCAGCACGCGCGAGGACATGGAGGCCATGCGCATGGCCCGGCCGGCCTCCATCGTCCATGTGCTGTGCCTGCACATGGCGGGAGCGCGTCCGTTCTGCATCGAAGACCGCCTGATCAATCTCGAATCCGTGCCGGACGCCGAGCACGAGCCGTTCACCGAGCACAGTCCCAGCTCCTGGATGGTCAACCACGTGCCCTGGAGCTCGGCCGAACACCGCATTCGCGCCGAGGCAGCCAGCGAGGAAACCGCCGGCCTGCTGGAGATCAAGCCCGGCTTTCCCTGCCTGGTGATCGACCGCCGTACCTGGACCGGGCAGCTGCCCATCACCTTTGTGCGCCTGACCTATCCCGCCGATCTCTACGAGCTGGATGCGCATTTTTCGCCCTCCACCATAGGGCAGGCTGGCTGATTGCGCATAACCCGGCCTGGGCAGCGCGCCGGGTCGCGGCGCACAATAGGGCCAGTCCTGATGCTTGCACCAGAGGCCAAATCGGCCTCTTCCCCATATCCAGCAAGCGCTACCAGCTATCGATTCAAGAGTACCCGGTGTCTTCCGCGCAATCCATTCTGCAAGCCGTTTTTGGCTACGAGCAATTCCGTGGCCCTCAGCAGGCCATCGTCTCGCATGTCATCAACGGCGGCGATGCGCTGGTGCTCATGCCCACGGGCGGCGGCAAATCGCTGTGCTACCAGGTTCCGGCCATTGCGCGCCAGCAGCTCGGCCATGGCGTGACGATCGTGGTCTCGCCGCTGATCGCGCTCATGCACGACCAGGTCGGTGCGCTGCATGAGGCCGGCATCAGCGCCGCCTATCTGAACTCCACCCTGAGCTACGACGAGACGCAGGAGGTAGAGCTGCGCCTGCAAAGCGGCGACATCACCCTGCTCTATGCCGCTCCCGAGCGTCTGAACACGCCACGCTTTCTGGGTCTGCTCGACGATCTGCATGCCCAGGGCAAGCTGTCGCTGTTCGCCATCGACGAAGCGCATTGCGTGAGCCAGTGGGGACACGACTTCCGCCCCGAATACCGTGCGCTGAGCGTGCTGCACCAGCGCTATGCCGATGTGCCGCGCATCGCGCTGACGGCCACGGCCGATGCGCTGACGCGCGCCGACATCATCGAGCGCCTGCAGCTGGAAGCGGCCCAGCATTTCATCAGCAGTTTCGACCGCCCGAACATCCGCTACAAGATCGCCGAGAAAAAGGACGTCAGCAACCAGCTGCTGCGCTTTATCGAACGCGAGCACGAGGGCGAGGCCGGCGTGGTCTATTGCCAGTCGCGCAAGCGTGTCGAGGAACTGGCCCAGACCCTGGTGCAGAACGGCATCAATGCCCTGCCCTACCACGCCGGCCTGCCCCAGGAAATGCGCCAGAACCATCAGGACCGTTTTCTGCGCGAAGAAGGCGTGGTGATGTGCGCCACGATTGCCTTCGGCATGGGCATCAACAAGCCCGATGTGCGCTTTGTGGCTCATGTGGACATGCCCAAGAACATCGAGGGCTACTACCAGGAAACCGGCCGTGCGGGCCGCGACGGCCTGCCCGCCGATGCCTGGATGGCCTACGGTCTCAGCGACGTGGTCAACCAGCGCCGCATGATCGACGAAAGCCCGGCCGAGGAACAGTTCAAGCAGGTGATGCGCGGCAAGCTCGATGCCCTGCTCGGTCTGGCCGAGGCCACCGACTGCCGCCGCGTACGCCTGCTGGCCTATTTTGGCGAACAGTATGGACAGGAGCCGAGCCTGGATGGCAAGCCACTGCAGGCCGTTGCCCGCACCCATTGCGGCAACTGCGACAACTGCCTGGAGCCGCCGGCGCTATGGGATGGCACGGATGCGGCACGCAAGCTGCTGTCCACCATCTTCCGCGTGCACGAGGCCAGCGGCCTGACCTATGGTGCGGGCCACATCATGGACGTGCTGCGCGGCAAGGAGACGGACAAGGTCACCCAGTACGGGCATGACAAGGTATCCACCTTCGGCATCGGCAAGGAGTATTCCGAGCCACAACTGCGCGCCGTGATGCGCCAGTTGCTGGCCACGGGTGCCCTGGGCCTGCACAAGGTGGTGAGCGAGAACAGCGGCCATGTGTTTGACACCCTGTGTCTGGCCGCGGGCTCGCGTGCCGTGCTCAAGGGCGAGATACAGGTGCAGCTGCGCGAGGCCGTGGCCGCATCGCGCAGCAAGAAGCAGGGCAAGAAATCCGCCGCCAATGCAGCTGCGGTCAATCTGGGTCCCGACGCACAGGTTCGCTTCATCAATCTCAAGGCCTGGCGTGCCGAAGTCGCCAAGTCGCACAATCTGCCGGCCTATGTGATCTTCCACGACGCCACGCTGGCATCGATTGCCGAGCTCAACCCCCAGAGCCTGCAGGAGCTGCAGGGCGTCAGCGGCATGGGCACCAAGAAGCTCGATGCCTATGGCGCCGAGGTGCTGCGCGTGGTGGCACTGGGCTAATCGGCCCGGATTCGGCAGCGGTCTGGACGCTGCCTCGACGAGCGGCAGCGAGCCGCGCCCCGTACTTTGAACAGGGCCGGGCAAGCTGCTGCAGGCAGCTGCGTGCGCCCGGACATCTGTCGCCGCCATTTGCGGCGCTGGAAATCGGCCGACGCAGAGCTCTCCACAATTCCCACACAAATGCTCGACAGCCCGGAAATATTGCAAACGCACACTGCTGCCGCATACCGTTGACCGAATCCATTTTTGCGGAGCGCTTTCTGCTGTGATCAATACTGCCCAATTGCTGGCTGACGAAGCCAAATACTGCTCGTTTGGCGACACCGTCCACTACGTCAATCCTCCGAAGATTTTCACGGGCTGCGAAGGCAGCTATATGTACGACGATGCAGGCACGTCCTACCTCGATCTGCAGATGTGGTATTCGGCCGTCAACTTCGGCTACAAGAACAAGCGTCTTGAGGCCAAGATGATCGAGCAGTTGCAGGAGCTGCCCCAGGTGGCCAGCCAGTATCTGCACCCCACCAAGATCGAACTGGCCAAGTTCATTGCCGAAGACGCCAAGCGCAAGTGGGGCCATGACGGCCGCGTGCACTTCAACGTGGGCGGCGCACAAGCCATCGAGGACTCGCTGAAGGTCGTGCGCAACGCCAGCGGCGGCAAGAGCCTGATGTTCGCGTTCGAAGGCGGCTACCACGGCCGTACGCTGGGCGCGTCCTCGATTACCTCCAGCTACCGCTACCGCCGCCGTTTCGGCCACTTCAGCGACCGCGCGCAGTTCATCCCCTTCCCCTACCCCTTCCGCCGTCCCAAGGGCATGACGTCCGAGGAGTATGCGGACCAGATCGTGCGCGAATTCGCGCGCAAGTTCGAGAACGAATACCACGCGGTCTGGGACCCCAAGACCAACCAGTGCGAATACGCGGCCTTCTACGTGGAACCCATTCAGGGCACGGGCGGCTACGTGGTTCCTCCTCCCAACTTCTTCAAGGGTCTGAAGAAGGTGCTGGACGATCACGGCGTGCTGATGGTGGTCGACGAAATCCAGATGGGCTTCTGGCGTACCGGCACGCTGTGGTCGGTGGAAAACTTCGGCATCAAGCCCGATGTACTGGTGTTTGCCAAGGCACTGACCAATGGTCTGAATGCGCTGTCCGGCCTGTGGGCACGCGAAGAGCTGATCAACCCCACGGTGTTCCCGCCCGGATCCACCCATTCCACCTTTGCCTCCAACCCGCTGGGTACGGCCCTGGGCCTGGAAGTCATGAAGATGACCCACGAGATGGACTTCGGCCGTCAGGTGCGCGAATCGGGTGCCTACTTCCTCGAAGGCCTCAAGGAGCTGCAAAAGCGCCACAAGGAAATCGGCGATGTGGACGGCCTGGGCCTGGCGCTGCGCGCCGAAATCTGCACCGAGGACGGCTTCACGCCCAACAAGGCGCTGCTGGACAAGATGGTGGACATCGGCCTCGAAGGCGGCCTGGAATACCAGGGCCAGAAGCGCGGCCTGGTGCTGGACGTGGGCGGCTACTACAAGAACGTGATCACCTTCGCGCCTTCGCTGATGATTTCGCGCAGCGAGATCGACGAAGCCATGGTGCTGCTGGATCAGTTGCTGAGCAAGGCTAAAAAGGCGTAACCGCCCTGAGCGGCTTTGCCTAGGCGGCCCCGCCGCTTTCCCCTCTGTCTTCGGGAGGGGGACGACAGCCTCGCTGTGCGGCGGCGGGGGCCGCCCAGGTCTTGCTCGCTGTCTCATGCTTGGGTTGTGCCAGTTTTCTGCGCTGCAGACACACTCAGGCGCCATCACAACCGACTACAAAAAGGCGAAATGGCGACGGAAAATTTCCGCAACCAGCTCGAACCCAGTGGCTTGCTGCAGCAGTTCACCAACCATCCTCCAGAAGGCTTTGCCTTGCTGAAGGAATGGCCGGCGCCAGCATTCACCGCCCCCTTCGATTTGCTGACCACCGCAGATGACGCGCTCAAGGCGCGTCTTCTGTCCTTGCCGGGCGGGCGCTTTCTGAGCTCCAGGCTCAGGCTGAAGACGGACTTCATCGGCAGCACGGTCAGCGAGTATGCGCCCCTGCCCCAGGGCGTGGATGCGGCCACGCTGGCGCGGCAGCTGCGCGCCGTGGCGGGCCGGACCATGCTCACCATCGTCAAGGATCTGCCGCAGGCATCACCCCTTCTGAGCGCCAGCGACAACGACTTTGCCAAGGCCTTGTCCCAGGCACTGGCCGAGCAAGGCTTTGTGACGCTCGAAGGCCAAGCACTGGCCTATGTACCTCTTGGCTTTGCCAGCACGGACGAGTATCTGGCCGGCCTGTCCAAGAACCGCCGCAGCAGCCTCAGGCGCAAGCTCAAGAGCCGTGCCGAGCTTGACATTCGCCGCCTGCCGACCGGTGCGGCCTTTGCCGACGAGAACCGGATCGACGCCTACTACGCCTTGTTCGAGGCGGTGTATGCGCAAAGCGAGATCCATTTCGACAAACTCTCTCGCGCCTTCCTGGCCGGCCTGCTGCGCGATGAGGACAACGGCGGCATCGTGTTCGAATACCGGGATCGGCAAAGCGATGCGCTGCTGGGCTGGAATCTGTGCTTCGAGCATGACGGCAGGTTGATCGACAAATACATAGGCCTGTCCTACCCCGCAGCGCGCGAAGCGAATCTCTATTTCGTGAGCTGGATGGTCAATCTTGAATACGCACTGGAGCGGGGCCTGTCCCACTATGTAGCGGGCTGGACCGACCCGGAAGTCAAGGCCCAGCTCGGCGCCAGCTTCACCATGACGCAGCATCTGGTCTTCATCCGCAACCCCTTGCTGCGCGCCTTGGGCCGGCGCTTCTCCGGTCTGTTTGAAAGCGATCGCCAGTGGAGTGACAAGGCATGATGCAACAAACACCTGTGGTGCTGGATGTCGATGAATCGGTAGGCCCGCTGCTCCAGGAGAAGCGGCTTGCGCTCGCCCAGTGGCAGGAGCTGGTGCGCTTTGGCTGCGGCCTGCGCAGCTTCAGGCGCTTCACCCAGGCCATGCAGGAGCAGCTGCCCGCGCAGCACGGTACCGTGCTCATGGGCAGCGGCGACTTTCACCATCTGAGCTGGCCGCTGATCGAGCGCTGCATTGCCCAGAAGGGCTTCAGCGCCAAGCATCCGCTGCGCGTGGTGGTGCTGGACAACCACCCGGACAATATGCGCTTTCCCTGGGGTGTGCACTGCGGCTCCTGGGTGCGACGCGTGGCCATGCACCCGGCCGTGTCGCAGGTCCATGTGGCAGGCATTACCTCGCAGGACATTGGCTCGGCCCACGCCTGGGAGAACTATCTGCGGCCGCTGCGCGCTGGCAAGCTCACCTACTGGAGCTGCGGCGTGGACACCGGCTGGGCCCGGCGCCTGGGCGCGGGCAAGGCGTTTCGCAGCTTTGCCAATATCTCGGAGCTGGTACAGGCGCTGTCCAGCCATCTGCATGACTGGCCGCAGGACACGTATCTGAGCATAGACAAGGATGTGTTCGCCGCCGAAGTCGTGCGCACCAACTGGGACCAGGGCCGGATGCTGGAAGAGCAGGCCGTGCAGCTGATCGATGCGCTGCGCGGACAGATCGCGGGCAGTGACATCACGGGCGACGTGTCGTCATGGCACTATGGCACCTGGTGGAAGCGACTGATGAGCGCAGGCGACGGCCAGGACACACAGATTGACGCTGCTACGCTGGCCGGCTGGCAGGCCGGGCAGCATGCATTGAACCAGCGGCTGATACAGCGCATAGCGCTCAGCAGCACGAGTTAGAGCGATTTCACCGGCCACTTTTCAACACTTCGCTTCAAGGAGCTGACATGCTGGATCGGTTGACCGAAAAATTGCTGCAACAGGCATTTGCACCTCTGGTCACCACGGGACGGCTCGAAGTCATCACTCCCTCAGGAAAGGCGCTGATCTTCGGCGACGGCGGCCAGCCCCAGGCGCGCCTGCGCTTTGCCGACAGACGCGCCGTCCTTGCGCTGCTGCGCGACCCCGACCTCAACTTTGGCGAACTGTTCATGCAACAGCGCCTGCTGGTCGAGCAAGGCACGGTCTACGACGTGCTGGAGCTGGTGCTGCGCGGCGCCAGGCAGGTGCCCGTCAGCGCCACGGTACGCCTGCTCGATGCCTGGCGCATGAAGCTGCGGCCCTTGCTGCAGAACAATCTGCGCGGCAAATCGCGTGCCAACGTGGCGCATCACTACGATCTGGACGACCGGCTCTATCAGCTGTTTCTCGACAGCGAGCGCCAGTACTCCTGCGCCTATTTCGAGCAGGGCAACGAAGACCTTGAAACGGCACAGCTGGCCAAGAAGCGCCATATCGCCGCCAAGCTGCTAATCGAGCCGGGCCAGCGCGTGCTCGATATCGGCTGCGGCTGGGGCGGTCTCTCGCGCTATCTGGCCGAGGTGGGCGGTGCCGGCCATGTCACAGGCATCACGCTGTCCACGGAGCAACTGGCCGGCGCGCAGTCCAGGGCCTCGCAATCCATCCATGGCGAGCGGCTGGAGTACCGACTGGAAGACTACCGCGACATGAATCGCGAAACACATGGGCCGTTCGAGCGCATTGTCTCCGTCGGCATGTTCGAGCATGTGGGCACGAGATTCCATGACGCCTTCTTCCGCAAATGCCATGAGCTGCTCAGCGAGGACGGCGTGATGCTGCTGCACTTCATCGGCAACAGCGATGTGCCCGACTTCAACAATCCCTGGATTGAGCGCTACATCTTTCCCGGAGGCCATATTCCGTCGATGTCGGAGTTCACGCCTGCCATAGAGCGCGCGGGGCTGGTGATCTGCGATATTGAGGTGCTGCGCCTGCACTATGCCCAGACCCTGCGCCTGTGGCGCGAGCGTTTCATGACACGCCGTGCCGAAGCCGCAGCCCTGTATGACGAGCGCTTCTGCCGCATGTGGGAGTTCTATCTGTCCATGTCGGAGACCGCGTTCCGCTATCAGGACATCGCCATCTTCCAGGTTCAGCTGGCGCGCAGGCAGGATGCCGTACCGCTCACGCGCAGCTATATCGCCGAGCGTGAGACAGCACTGAAAGCCAGGGAATCCGAACAGAAATGCAGAGTCTCCGCGATGACAGATCCCACTGAAGCAAGGGCAAATATCGCTTGACTCCAATGATCTTGTCAGAAGAAAAGCTCATGAAAACCCGGGAATCTTCCAGCTCTCAACGGAAAAATCCTTGCGCACCAGCTTTTCATTGAGCAGGAAGCGTTTGGCCTCGGAGATCAAATGCAAGCCTTGCTCCGGATAGGCCTGAGCGGGCAGATTGCTCAATGCCACAGAGGCTTTGACCGCAGGCACCGGGAAACCGCTGGCCTCGGCATGAAACGCCAGATACGCTGCGCTGTCGCTACGAATCTCCCCCAGGGCAATGCTGCGTGCACGGCCCCAGGTAGCAGGAAATTGCGGCAACCTCGCAAGCAGTTTGGGAGAAATCACAATGACCGATGTGCCCAGCAGCGTCGGATACTGCGCAGCCTCTGCCAGAACCGGAAAGCCTTGCTGCGCCAGCAACGGCCCCATATTGATAGGTGCGGCAAACGCAGCTACATCCCCACGCTCCAGCGCCGGCGCACCGTCGCGCGGCAGCATATGCACCACCTTGACCCTGCCGCTCAAACCATGCTGCCTGAGCAGACCCAGCACAAAGCGGTGCATGTATGAGCCCAGAGCCACGCCAACGACTTTGCCCTTGAGCTCCTCCACCGTCTTGATGCCAGCCTTGGGGGTCAGCAGCCAGGTGTTCATGCCCACGCAATCAAAACCCAGTAACTTACCTTGAAAGCCTTGCGCATGAGCGACCACTGCGGGTGTGTCGCCATAGATGCCGATGTCCAGATGGTCGGCAATGAATGCTTCGTTCAAGTCCGGTCCATTGGGAAACACACGGGTCACGACCTGGGAGAAGCCCAACGTGCTCAGCTCCCGCTGCAAGATACCCTGCTGCAGCGCCCAGCCCGTGGCATAAGCAGGCTTCTTTCCAGGACCGATATAGCCGATACGCAAGGTCTGCACCGCGCTTTGAGACTGCGCTTCACCCAGCATGGGAATGCTTGCCGCCAAAGCGCCAAGCAGCCATTGACGACGATTGAAAGCGGCACAAGAGCCTGCTTCCGACAAACGGATTTCATGTTCTGACATGGATGACAAAATTTCTAATGCGCACGCGCCAGCAGCTCGTAGCTGGCATCCAGTGCCGCGGTAGATTGGCGACCTTTGCCCCAACCAACGGAGGCGCGATAGCTGCCCAGCAAAGCTTGCGTGGCAGGCGCGAGCTCATCAACATGGGCTGCAGCATCTGCCACCGGGGCAACATACAAGGCGTCCTCAGGGCAATACAGCTCGCACATAAAGCAAGTCTGGCAATCGCTTTGCCGGGCAATGCGCGGAGCCTGCCCTTTGACCATGTCGAACACATTGGTAGGACAGGCATGGACGCAGATATTGCAGCCGGTGCAACGCTCTGAACTGATGATTTCGATCATGCGAGCACTCCTTCGGAAGACGGCACTTCTTTGACCCGCTGACGACGCACCCAGACTTCATCAAGGCCGCCAGAAATCAATCGATGTCTCTGGCCAGGGTCCAATTCTTGATGATCGCGACGGCGATGCATGCCCCGGGTTTCGGTACGCTGCAAGGCACTCCGGTACATCCATCGCGAGGTAGCCAGCATGCGCAGGCGCTCTTCGATGGACTGGAACTGCACACCTGTACGCAGGCGCAGCCACAAGGCATCAAGGTTCTGCAGAGACTGCTGCAACTCATCGGATTGGCGATTCCAGTTGCGCTCGTACGGGAAGACTTCGGTCTGTACCGCTTGAATCAGCTGACTGCTGTCCAGCCGAGCTTGACCCTGCTCCTCAAGACCTGGACTGCCAGCGCGGTAAAGCTGCCGTGTTTTCATCGGGTTATGCAAGGCAAAGCGCGCAGCGCCGGCACCAGCCCAGAATCCCGAAGAGAGCGCCCAGGCTGCGTTATGACTGCCGCCTCCGGTAAAGCCACCGCAGATCAGCTCGCGCGTTGCTGCATCGCCTGCAGCGTACAGCCCGGCCACGGAGGTTGCACAGTCGGCATCCACCACATTCAGACCGCCAGTGCCACGCACCGTTCCTTCCAGCCGCAAGCTGACCGGGAACATTTCATGAAAAGGGTTGATGCCTTTGCGGTCAAACGAGACAAAGAAGTTGGGCTGTGCCGTGCGCATCCATGCCTGAATGCTCGCATCGGCTTTATCCAAGCACGCAAAAACAGGCTGTGTTTGCAACGTCTGCGCAATGATGCTGCGCCCGCGCGAAGACCCTGCACCCTCGATCAGCGAGCCGTCTGCATAGTAAAAACTGGCCCAGTTGTAGAACAATGACTTAGTGACCGAAGAGAACGCCGGCCCCAGCCCATAGGCATTGGAGAATTCCATGCCCGAGAGCTGTGCCCCCACCTCGGCGGCCATCAGGTATCCATCACCGGTCAGCACATTGCAGCCCAGCGCGCGGCTAAGGAAAGCGCAGCCCCCGGTGGCAATGATGGTTGCACTTGCACGCACAACCCAGGTATCTTCGGCTTGCCTGCGCACACCTGTTGCGCCGCATACCGTGCCGGCGTCATCCACGAGCAATTCCAGCGCCGGGCTATGGTCAAGAATACGTACACCGGCAGCCTTGACCTGCTTGCGCATCAAACGCATATATTCAGGGCCCTGCAGGGAGTTGCGCCGCAGCTTGCCTTCCACATCGACAGGGAACGGGTAGCCCCATTCAGTCAACAGCTCGATGTTGTTCCAGGTCTGCTCCAGCACCCGATCCATCCATGCCTGCTCGGCCAGCATGCCCCCCATGGTGTAACGACTGGCTTTGGCTTTCTCACGCAAATCCCCGGTATTGTCGACATGCCAAACGCCGCAGCCCGAAGGTGCAGTTGCGCCCGATGTTCCGCAATATCCCTTATCGACCAGCAGCACGTTTGCCCCCTGACTGGCTGCGCTGATGGCAGCCCATGCCCCTGCTGGTCCAGCGCCGATAACCAGAACATCCACGTCGTGCTGGCAAGCCCCCGCCGCGCTTGACAGCGCTTGCCTTGAGCGTTTTCCTACTCCCATTTTCACCACTCCTTGTGCCTTGATCTGCGGGGCAACAGGCCATGCAGTCCGTTCAAGTTCAGTGTAGAAACGAGCCGGCGAAAACAGAACGAATGGATTTCTATATCGTTATTGCAGACAGATTGCAGGCGTAGGCGTAGGCGTAGGCGTAGGCGTAGGCGTAGGCGTAGGCGTAGGCGTAGGCGTAGGCGTAGGCGTAGGCGTAGGCGTAGGCGTAGGCGTAGGCGTAGGCGTAGGCGTAGGCGTAGGCGTATCAGCGTGCTGCCAGCGTGTCCAGCAAATCCGCAAAGCGCTCGTCATCCAGCCATGGGCTATTGCTGATGGCCAGCAAGCGCTGCGCCCAGTCGCGCGCCTGGCTGACCGCGTCGTCGCGTGCAGCACCCAGCACATGGTCGTAGCGGCCATAGTCGGGCAGCACATGGACAAAGGGCAGAGACAGACCCGAGCCACCGCCCCAATGCGCGCGCAGCACGGCATCCCTGGCCTGCTGGCTCGGCATGCGCAGCAGGATCACCGGCCACACGCCCTGCGCCCGGGGCACGGCATCCTGCACCACTTCCAGCCCGCAAGCCTGCAACTGAGCGATGCGCAGGCGGGCCTGTCCGGATGCTTGCTGCTGAAACCCCTCCAGCCGTCGCAATGCCCTGGCCCCCACGCTCTGGCGCCAGCGCCCCAGACTGTGCTGGGGAATGAGATCGTCGAAGTCATCGCCTGCGGCCTCTACCCAGTCACCACGCGACAATGATTTCTCCAGCGGCTTGCCATAGGCCATGCGCAGACCCGAGGGCCGGTAGAGCATGGCATAGCCCAGCAGCTCGATGCTGCGGCGCAGCTCCCACCACAGGCTGAACCGGGTGGCGGCGCCAGCTGCGCTCAGCGCAGCACGCATGGAAGGCTCGCGCGCCATCAGCACGCCACCTTCAAAGGTGCTCAACCCCTTGCCGACGGCCAGGCTGAAAAAGCCGATATCGCCTTTGAGGCCCACCGAAGCTTCGCCGCTGCGCGCCCCCAGCGCCTGGGCG
This sequence comes from Comamonas sp. E6, assembly GCF_001010305.1. NCBI lineage: Bacteria > Pseudomonadati > Pseudomonadota > Betaproteobacteria > Burkholderiales > Comamonadaceae > Comamonas > Comamonas sp. E6. The sequence goes on along the minus strand of NZ_BBXH01000007.1, from coordinate 432,929 downwards.
GCATCCTCGATCACATAGGCGCCCACGGCACGCGCGCATTGCAGGGCGGCGTCCACATCGGCCACACGCCCGCACAGATGCGTGGGCAGCACGGCCAGCGTCCGGTCGCTGCACAGGCGCTGCAGGCAGACAGGGTCCATGTCCAGCGCATCGGCGCGCAGATCGCACAGGCGCAGTTGCAGCCCGCACTGCGCAATCGCCAGCGCCACCAGCGGACAGGTATAGGCCGGTGCAACGACCTCGCTGCGCCCAGGCCTGAGGGCCTGCAGGCTGCGCAGCGCCACCATCAGGGCCGAGGTCCCCGAGCATTCGAGCTGCACCGCCTCCACGCCCAGCCATGCGGCCAGCTGTCCTGCCAGGCTGAACGCACCCGAGGGCCAGAGATCGCCGAGCTGCAGTGGCAGTCCTGCCGTTGGCGGCACTGTGGGCTGGCGCATGTCAGGCGACCTGCTCGGCCTCTGGCTTCTCGCTCACCGCCAGGCACATGATGCCGGCCACGATGAACAGACAGCCAATGATCTGCGGCCAGCCAATGGGCTCGTTGAACAGCCAGTACGAGAGCGCCAGCACCGAGATGATCTCCAGATGCGAGGCCGCGAATGCCGGGCCGATGGGAGCGTGCTTGAGCAGGCTCATCCAGGTGAAAAAGGCACCGATGTAGCCAACGAATGCACCGTAGATCCAGGGCTGGCTGAACACGCGCAGCAGCCAGCCGGTGGAGAACTCCAGCGGCAGTGCGGAATCACCGGCCTGCTTGAAGCTGAGCTGCGCCAGCGTGTCAAAGGCCATGAGTACCAGAAAGCCGACAATGTAAAAACGCTTCATAGCCGACGGCCCTCAGTGCAATCCAACGATGGCCACGCCTACGGACACCAGCACGATGCCGGCCACGCGCATGGGCGCGAGCTTTTCGCGAAACAGCACCCGCCCCAGAATCATGATGGCGACGATGTTGATCGAGCCCAGCAGCACCCCGTCCGACAGCGGCACCAGCGACAGAAACGCCAGCCAGACCAGAAACTCCGCCACATAGCAGGCAATGCCCACCCACAGCCAGGGCCTGGCCAGCATGAAGCGCCAGCGCTCCGTGCCATTGCGATGCCCCGGCTCGCTGGCCGCGGCCTTGAAGGCCAGCTGCCCCCCGCTGTCCACCAGCACATTGAGTATCCACAGCGTCACCACCAGGGGCGAGAGATCACTACCCATTCGCACCCCTGGCAGGCGCCGCCGAGCTGGCGATGCGCGCGATGAACTCGTTGAGCTTGGCAATCACTGTGCGGCGCTCGCGGTCGATGGTGATCATGTGATAGCAATTGTCCAGCAGCACCAGGTCGACATGGGCGTTGACCGCGCCGCGCCGGATATCGTGGGCATTGCTGACCGAGGAAATATCGTCTTCCCGGGCATGAATGACCAGACAGGGCGAGCGCAGCTGCGCCAGTCCGGCCTGCACATTCGCGGACAGGGCGCGCAGCTCGATGACGCTCCACCAGGGATTGCCAGGCAGGCCTGCGGCAGAGCTGTCGCCGCTGTTCATCTGCTCGACCACGCGCGCGCGCAAGGCCTCGTCCTTGATGCCGTAGGGTGGGGCCTCCATGAAGACACTGTTGCGGCCAATGCCCAGCAGGCGAAAAAGCGGCAGCAGGAACGCCAGCTTGGTATAGGCCGGAATGCTCCAGCCGTCATAGCGGAAGGTGGTGGACAGCGCGCAGACGCCCGCCACCTTGTCGGGATGGCGCTCGGCCACAGCCAGCGACAGCAGCGCCCCCATGGACAGACCGCCAACCACCATATGGTCCACATGCGGCAAGAAGCGCTGCAGACCCGACTCCACACTTGCCAGCCAGTCCGTCCAGCGGGCAGCCACCAAGTCTTCCATGCTGCCGCAATGTCCTGCCAGCTGCACCCCGTAGACCGTGAAACCCTGCTTGTTCAGACCTTTTGCGAGCAGGCGCATCTCGGCCGGCGTGCCGGTCAGGCCATGGATCAGCAGCACGCCCGTGCGGGCATTGCTGCCTTCGCCGGGCATGACGAATTCATGCGGCGTCACACACAGCTGCTGCAAATCCGGCTGCTGCAGCAACCCAAATCCATCAGAGGCATTCATGCAGTCTGCTCCATGCCGAAGATGACTTGCTCCAGCAACTGGGTGGCCTGCGCAAAATGCTCGAAGCGCGCATGGGCAATCCCCTGGCTCTCGCAATAGTCGATGAGCTTGTACTTGGCCAGCACGAAATCCGCCTTGCCGGAAACGCAGAAGTCCGACGTGCTGTCGCCGATATAGAGCACCCGCCCATGGACGGCCTGCTGCTCGGCCAGACGTTCGCACTTGCAGTTGCCGCTGGCCCGTGTACAGCGATTGCTGGCCCAGGGCGAATCCAGTCGCCAGCTGCGCTCGCCCGTCTGAACCAGATGGTTGGCGATGACTTCCAGATCCCCGAGGCCATGGCGTGCGAGCACATGGCGAATCGCATAGTCAATGCCGTCGCTGACGACCTGCACCTTGATGCCATGCAGCCCGGCCTCGGCCACGAAGCCGGCAAAGTGCTCATCGATCTCGATACTGTCCAGATGGTTCTGCAGTTCAGCCTCGCTCATGTCCAGCAGGGCCACCTGCCCCTTCATGCATTCGCGCGAGCCGATCTCGCCACGCTCCCAGGCGTCCTCCAGCTCCTGCCAGCCCGGCTTGCCAAAGCGGTTGAGCAGGATATCGGTCACGTCCAGCAGGCTGATGGTGCCGTCGAAATCGCTTTGCACCATCCAGCCGGCCGAAGCTGTCCCTGCCGGCGACGGGCAAATCTGAATGCGCTTATTCATGGAAACTGACCCTCACGTTCTGACCGACCTTGACATTGGCGGGCGGCTGGTCAAATGCCAGCACGCATTCCACAACTCTTACCGGGCCACGCTGTGCATCGTCCTGCAGCCTGGCCGTGCCGTAGACGGGGCTGATTCGCAGCACGGTCGCAGCGGGAAACTCCTGGCGGGCAGCGCTGCCGTCTGCGTCCACCGTCACCAGGGCCTTCATGCCTTCGCGAATCGCCGTCACAAAGCTTTCGTTGACTTCGGCACGCACGATAAAGGGGCGCTTGGGCAGCAGCACCGCCACCGGACTGCCGCTTTGCAGCATGCTGCCGCCCTGTGCCTGCAGACGCACCACGACTGCGGCTTCGGGCGCACGCAGCTCGTGGCGCTGCAGCAGAGCCCGCAACTGTTCGGCCTTGCGCTTGGCGACCGTGACTTCTGCAGCCGCAATATCCACTTCGGACTGCGCATCACGCAGGGCCTGCACGGCTTCGTCCACGCTTTGCAGATCCGCTGCCCCCTGTTTGGCAGCAGCCTGCCAGCGCGTCAGCGTGGCCTTGAGCGCGGGCAGGCGATCCTGGCGCGTCTTGAGTTTGGTCTGCGCCAGCAGCAGTTCGGACTCCACTACGGCCAGATCGGCACGCGCCGCATCATCCGCGAGACGCAGCACCGGCTGGCCTTTCTGTACGCTCTGGCCTTCCTTGACCAGCAATTGCTGCACCACGCCCGATGCGGCCGAGGAGAGATCGAGCAGACCACCTTCTACGTCGATCTTGCCTCGCGCAACGGCTACCTGGCTTTGAGGCTTGATCTGGGCTGCAGCCGGCGTGATCACGGAGGCAGCATCCTGAGACGGAGAGCACCCGCCCAGCATCAGCACGGCCGCCGCCAGCAGCGGCGCGCCCGACACAATGCTGAGACGAAATGGGCTTGGGTTCATGTTTATTCCTTGATGGGGCTGTTCTGGCGCCAGTCGCTGCGAATGGCGCCGTCTTCCATGCCCAGCACACGATCGGCGTGGCGCACCAGACGCGGGTCATGGCTGACGCAGAGCACCGTGGTGCCGTGCGTGCGCGCCGCACGGTGCAGCAAGTCAATGACGCGCTGGCCGCTCTCGGCGTCCAGCGCACTGGTGGGCTCGTCGGCGAAAAGCAGGCGGGGCTGCTTGGCCATGGCACGTGCGATGGCCACACGCTGCTTCTCGCCGCCCGACAGCTGGGCCGGGCGCATATGACTGCGGTGCGAGAGCCCCACTTCGTCGAGCGCCTCCCTGGCACGGCGCAATGTCTCGGCGTTTCTGAGCCCCATATAGCCCAGCGGCAACTGCACCTGCTCCAGTGCCGTCAAGGCCGGAAACAGATTGAAGCCCTGGAAGACGAAGCCCGTATGGCGCAGACGAAATTTCTCCAACGCCGCCGTGCCGAGCTTGGCCAGGTCCTCGCCCAGTGCGATCGCGTGACCGGCATCGGGCTTTTGCAGTCCCGACATCAGCGACAGCAGCGTGCTTTTGCCGCAGCCCGAAGGGCCGGAGATCAGGCTCAGCTCCCCCGCATAGAGGCTGACGGACAGCCCTTGCAGCACATGCACCTGGACGATGCCCGAGACAAAGGATTTGTCGAGACGCACGGCCTCGAGGCTGGGCGCTGCATCCTTGGCTGCAGCAGGCGTTTTGATGCGTTCCATCATGGTCTCGGCTTGCATGTTTCAGGCCTTAACGCAACAGGGTTGCCGGATCGGCACGCAGCAGGCTGCGCATGGCGCCCAGACCCGACAGCAGCGACAGCACGGCCACCAGAAAGCCGCAAGCGAGTACCGCTGAAAGGTTGAGGGCAACAGGGACGCGGTAGCTGGATGCAATGCTGAGCAGCACCGCGCTGGCCAGTGCCGCCAGCACAAAGCCCAGGCCGCCAATCCAGCAGGCCTGCTCGACCACCACGCGGCCCAGTGCCGCTCGGCTCACGCCCAGAGCATTGAGCACCGCATACTCGCGGGCGGACCCTGCCACCACCGCCTTGAGCGACTGGCTGGTCACGATGGCGCCCACCAGGCAGACGATGACGGCCATGAAGAGCACGCCGGCACCGGCTCCGGTATCGAGCATCCAGTAACGCTGAGAGCGGCGCGCAAAGGCATCGGCCGTCCAGACCTCGTACGGGCCGAAGCTGCTGCTGGACTGGCTCAATCTCGCCTGGGCCTCGCCTGCCTTGGCAGCTTGCTTCAGGCGTGCCACGAAATAGGTGCAGCCATGCTCGGCACTGGTTTCTGCAATTTCGCGGGCCGTGCTGAGCGAGGAGATCACGTTGACGCCACCCAGGCCGCGCAAGCCGTCTACGGCAGCCACGATCTTGACCGCATGGTTGTTGATCCAGGCCGTGCTGCCTTCCTGCGCGCCCAGAGTCCCCAGGTCCGCCCTGTCAACAATCACGGCACCGGGCTCGCGCAGCAGCTGCCGCTGCCAGGAGGTGAGCACCTTGGTGAACATCATGGAGTTGTCCGCAGTGCTGACGCCCGAGAGATAGACAGAGACTCCGCCTCCGGTCGCGCCCTGGGCACCGGCGCGCGCGCGCCAGTCGCCATCGACCCAGACATAGGATTCCACGGCCGCCACATCGGGGTCCATGCGCAGGCGCATCTCCACATCGCTGCCGATATTGCGCCCGAAGTTCACGCTTTGCGTGCCCGGATAGCCCACCCAGAGATCGGCCGAAGAGGCCGTCACGTAGATCGCGGCAGAGCCGAAGATGCCCAGCACCAAGGCGGCCTGCATGGCCAGCAGAACGCCCGAAAAGCCCACGGCGAACACCGAAGGGACAAAGCGTCTCCACTCATGGATCAGCGTCTTGCGCGCCAGGGCAATCATGGCTGAGCCTCTGTGGTCCGGGTAACAAGCGCGGCATCGACAGGCGCAGCACCCACTGCCTTGTAGAGAGCCACATAGGCCAGCGCCTCGGCAGCCCTGGCGGTTGCCAGCTCGCTCTGGTTTTGCAGGCTGGCGCGGGCGCTATCGATGCCAGCAAGCTCGCTGGACAGGCCCAGTTGCTGGCGCACTGCCTGAGCCTTCTCGCGCCCGGCATGAATCTGCTGCTGGGACTGCAGCTGCTGCTGCCTTTGCTGCTGGGCGGCAACCGCTGCTAGGGCAGTTTCGGACTCGGCAATGCCATTGAGCACGGCCTGGCGGTATGCCTTGATGCTGGCCTGCAGCGCCAGCTCCTTGCCGTCCGCCACGGCACGGCGGCGACCCCAGTCAAAGAGCGGAATGTCGATCTGCGGACCGACCATGGGAATGGAGTCCGAGGTCGTGCGGTGATTGCGCGTCAGGTTGTATGCATACAGCAGGGACCCCGTCAGGGTCAACCGCGGATAGAGCGCCGCGCGCGACACGCCGACCTCGGCCGCAGCCTGCTCCACCGCAGCCTCGGCACTTTGAATATCGGGGCGGTTGCGCAGCAGGTCTGCCGGCAGTACGGCAAGCGCCTGCATTGCCGGCAATGCGGCATCCGTCCTGGGCTGCAGCCACTGCGGCTCGGCGCGCTCACGTCCCAGCAGAGCAGCCAGCGCATGGGCAGCACGCGCCTGGGCTTCGTTCAGGGTGGACAGCTGAGACTCTGCGGTGCGCAGCTGCAGCTGTTGCTGCTCCAGAGACTGGGCATCTGTCAGTCTCTGCTCATACCGAATCTGCAAGAGCTGCAGCTGTCGCTGCGCCTGCTGCAATTGCCTCTCGACCAGGCTGCGCTGCACCTGGGCCAGCCGGATATCGAGATAACGGTGCACCACATCGGCCACCAGCGCTACCCGTGCTGCATGCAGCTGGGCTTGCGCATCCAGCACGCCGGCCGTGCCTGCACGGCGCGCCGCTTCGGAGTCACCAAACAGGCCAAGATCCCAGCTCACATCAATGCTGGCATGAAAGTAGGTATCAACTGCCGCGATATCCTGCAGGGTCCGCGCTCCGGTGCTGACTATGGGGCGGAAAGCCGCATCGGCCGTACCCGCCAGCAAGCGCTGCTGACGCAGACGCAGCACGGCCTGAGCCACATCAAGGTTCTGGGCCAGCGCCTCGTCCACCAGCACATTGAGAGCAGGGTCATTCCAGGCGCGCCACCAGTGGGCCAATGCCGCAGGGTCCGACTTTTGAGCCGACTCCTGCTGCTGCCACTGAGGTGGCGTGGTCCGGTCCAGCTTGACTGCCTCGGGCGCAGCACAGCCTGCCAGCAACGACAAGGCACACAGACACAGACTGCCCATGCGAAGACGCGAGACGTGGGAAGGGAATATCACAGCGCAGTTGGCTCAAGCTATAGGTGTCACCCGGGAAGCTGCAGAAAGCAGAAACAGCTTTCCATCCTCGCCATTGAACGGCAGCAAGCTTTCGCCAGATTGCAGGGTTTATGTAGGAATTATGGAGAGCCGTAGCCATTCGGCTATTGCAGCGGCAACGCACATAATGTGCAGATAACAAGTTTCAGGGAGTCCAGCAGATGCATGACTTTGCTGCACACAAAACCATGACTACTTTTGCTCAACCTGCTTCCACGCCCATGGTGCTTGTAGTCGAAGACGAACCCGGCATTGCCGGCGTTCTCAGCGCCTATCTGGAGCGCGACGGCCTGCGCATTCGCATGGCGCAAGACGGCGAGGAAGCCCTGCAGAGCTTTCGCCAGCTGCGCCCGGACCTGGTGCTGCTAGACATTCATCTGCCCAAGGTCGATGGAGTGGATGTGCTGCGCATGATTCGCAATGACAGCGATGTCCCCGTCATCATGGTGACGGCCCTGGCAGACGATGTGGACAAGCTGCTGGCACTGCGCCTGGGGGCGGACGACTATGTGGTCAAGCCTTTCAACCCTCCCGAGGTGGTGGCCCGGGTGCGTGCCGTGCTGCGCCGTACCCAGGCCAAGCCTGCGCCGGTGGCCGCTCCCATTCGCGTCGGCCCCATAGAGATCGACGTGGAAGCCCATAGTGCAGCCGTCTATGACGATGCGGGCCAGGCCGTGCCTCTGGCGCTGACGCTCACGGAGTTCCGTCTGCTGGCCTGCCTGGCGGCCCAGCCACGCCGCTGCTTTTCACGTGCCTACCTGATTGAGAACTGCCTGCCGGAAAGCGATGCGCTGGAGCGGGTGATCGACTCCCACCTATCCAAACTGCGCCGCAAGCTGCAACTGGCCGGCCAGGACGGGCTGATCGAGACCGTGCGCGGTATTGGCTATCGTCTATGGCCCTGGGACTGAACCGCATCTGGGTCCGCTTTGGTCTGTGGATCACGGCCGCTGTGCTGCTGGCCATTGCCTCTTTGGCCATTGGCGTGCTGGCGTTTTCCGAGCTGCAGTACCGCGAGTTCTACCGCCACCTGCCAAGCCCCGTCAAAACCGAGCTGGAGGCGCTGAAGTCCCAGGATCTGGAAGACAGCCCCAGAGCCCTGCAGATCTACTCCGAGTACTGGGAAGGCGACCGCCTGTTTGGCGAGAAATGGTCGCTGGTCATCGGCCTGGCTGTCAGCCTGCCTTTCGGCATGGCCGTGGGCTTCTGGATTTCGCGACGCATCACCAGTCCGCTGGCCTCCATGGTGGAAGTGGCTGCGCGCGTGGAGCGTGGCGATCTGGCCTCCAGAGCCGTCAAGGGCAATGCCCATGGCGAGATGGCAGAAATGATCGATGCCTTCAACGGCATGGTTGATTCGCTGGAGACGCTGGAAGCAGAGCGTCTGGCCACGGCCGCCTCCATCTCCCACGAACTGCGCACCCCATTGACGGTGCTGCAGGCAAGACTGCATGCGATCTGCGACGGCGTCATCGACTCCAGCCAGGCCGAGATGAAGACGCTGCTGGCTCAGGTCGAGCATCTGGGACGACTGGTCGGCGATCTGCACACCCTTTCCATGGCCGACGCCGGACAGCTGTCTCTGCGCAAGGAACGCATAGACCTCGCCGCACTGGTCGGTGATGTCGTCGAGGACTTGCACCCGCAGCTGCAGAAGCTGGACATGGCCCTGTCACTGGATCTGCCCATGCAGGACGGCGATGGCAGCACCGACATCAAGGCCGACACCGATCGCTTGCGCCAGATCACCACCAACCTCATCAGCAACGTGCTGCGCCATGCCAGCAGCGGCCACTGGCTGAGCATCCGGGTGCATGCGAGCTCCGACCACCAGAACCAGTCATGGGTGATCCTGGAAGTGGGCGATGCGGGGCCCGGCCTTGCTGACGAAGTTCAGGCCCATCCGTTCCAGCGCTTTGTTCAGGCCCCAGGAAAGCGCCGCCGGGAAGGCTCGGGTCTGGGCCTGTCCATCGTCAAGGCTCTGGTGACCTCGCAGGGCGGCACCGTCAGCACGGGCATATCCGAGCGTGGCGGCGCGCTTTTTACCGTGCGCTTTCCCCGTCTCTGACACCGGACTCTGCGTTCAGCCCCGGATAGAGGTCGGCCATGATCTGCTGCAGGCTTTGCGAGAGCAGCTCCATCATGGCGACTCTCTGCGCATCGGCAGCCGCTCCTTCGGCATGTGCTTCGCGCAGCTGCGCCCAGAGTGCTGTCCATTGCGCGGCATGCGTCTGCACCGTGCCCTGGGCCAGCTCACTCCATTGACTGGGCGCCGCAGGGCTGGTGTAGCGACCGCGACCACGGCCGAAATGCGAGATCAGCAGGTACTTGAGCAATACCTGACTAGCTGCTGCGTTCAGATAGTCGGTCGAGAGTTGAAAGCTCTGCTGCTCCTGGTCGAACATCTTGTTCGCTCCCCAGGCCGCGCCCCCAAAGGTGAGGGCCCCCAGCAGCGCCCCCACCAGGGCACCGGCACCCAGCGTCAAACCTCCTGCCATCAGATCGGCCCCCAGTCCTGTGGCTGCGCCGGCAGTCAACGCCCCCCACAAGCTGGCTGCCTGCGCATCGACCGGCGTGGTGATCTGAAGCTGGCTGCGCAATTGCTCCTGTATCTGACTGGCCGCCTGACCGTCGAGTCCATGAATCTCGAGCAAGCGCTGGGTGGCCTGCACATCGGCCTGACGCAAAGCCTGCATCAGCCGCTGAACGGCTGCCCTGGCCTGGGCTCCGAGCCGCTCTTCGCCCTCTGCCGATTTACCCAATTTGGCGGTGAGCTGGCTCAGGCTTTGCCAGGCACGCGCCAGCAGTTTGCCTTGCTCTGGATCGAGCTTTTCATGCAGACCTGCCGCAGCTATCAGCTGATCCGCCATGACCCCCAGGCTCGCCTGCTCGCGCTGCTGCTGCAGCAAAGCTCGCTGCTCCAGCAGGCGCTGATAGGCAGACTGTTTGGACTGAGGCAACAAAGGCCCAATGCTTTGCATCATCTTGCGCTCATGCCACCAGCTGCGCGTGAAGGCATCCAACACCAGCACATCGCGCACCACGCTTTGAAAGCTCTGCGTCGCCTGCTGCCAGCGCCGCAAATCTTCCTGTGTCTGCTCTGCCGTGGTGTCGCTGCCAATCTGGTTGAGAAGCACGATGACCGGCTTGTTCATCCAGGCCAGAATGTTCATCTCGGCGCTCCAGTAGCCTGCATCGGCCGGGTCTTCGGCCGCGTTGACGAGGTAGAGCATCACATCCGCATGATCGCGCGCAGCGAGCAAGGCACGCTGACTCAGATAGAAAGGCCTGTCGCGCCAGCGATCCCAGACATTGCTGAGAAACCAGCCCAGCGGATTGCCCTGCTGCCGCAGGCGTTCATACAGCCGCACCGAGTCGCCGAAGCCCGGCGTATCCCAAAGCCACAGCTCATCGCCCTGCTGCGTTTTCTGAAGCAGATAGCGCTGTGACTGAGTGGTCACATGTGCGGCATCGTCAATCTCGCCGACATCGTCGGCCATCAGCGTACGGGTCAGCGTGGTCTTGCCGATATTGGTGTGCGACAAAAGACACCACTGAATGCTGCTGTCAATCGGAACCAGCTCGTTGCTCTCACTCATCATCACACTCCTGCGCCGGGCACCAGGGTCGCGTTCAGACCCGCGCCGCGCACAAATTCCCGCCACAGCTGCTCGCGCTCCTGCACTCGCGCCGGGGCACCGCTGTTGCGCGCACGAAAGTCCGCCGCCCATAGCCACACATCGGTATGCGCACCCCAGCGGTTCAATACCTGCGCCAGCAGCACGCCATGAATTTCCGTCTCGGGCGTAGCCGCCAGATTGAGCAGCAGCACCTGCTGTGCGTCAACAGCCGAAACGTCCGGCAAGGGCGATCCATAGGCCAGCACGGGCAGCAACGCAAGCTGCGCACCAGCGCCGTAGCTCTGCGCCACATGGCTGCGCAGGACGGCTTCGCGCTCAGGCGTGATGTCCAGGCTGTAGGGCTGCACCAGCAGCGTCGTTGCACGCCCCGCCCAGTCACGCTGCAGCTTCTGGAAATAGGGCTGCTGCAGCGGCAATGCCAGATGCTGGCTCAACCACCAGACCCTGGCACCTTGCCACAGCGCCAGCAGCAGACGCGGTGCCACCACCATCAATCCCAGCAACCAGCTGTAGAGCTGCACCCAGCGCGGCCCCGCCTCTGCGGCATCACCGACCGACCAGCCCTGCAGTGCCTGGATCTGCGCCAGACTCCACGGTGCCAGGCCCAGCAGATGCTGCACCGGCGCAAACAGCATGTTCAGACAGGTCTGCACGGCAGGCGGCGAGAGGAAAGTGCTCTCCCACCCCACTTGATAAGCCTTGGTAAGGCCGGTGAGCCATAGCGATGCCAGCGCACCCAATGCCAGCATTGCCGCACCCAGATGCAGACACACAAGCCATTGCGCACGGCGCGGTCTCTGGTTGACCTGCCACCAGTTGCGCTCGAAGTTCAGCGCCATCTTGCGCAGCCCCGTGCCGCGCGAAACACTCCACCTTTTCGTCTGCAGCTTTTGCAGCCAGCCACCGGGCGCAGCCACGGGCCGCTGTGCCGCAGCGCCCTGACCTGGCTCAGGCTCCAGCGGTGCAATCACTGTTTGCCTGCGCCGAACAAGACTGCGCAGCCAGGACAGCAGCAACAGCACATAGACCAGCAAGTTCCACAGCACGATGCCAATCAGGGAGGCGGAGAGCAGATCCACACGATGCGGGTCCGTGATCGCATGACCCGCAAAGCCCAGCGCAAATGCCGCTGTCATCACGGCCAGCACCAACCAGCGTGAAATACCGGCGTGCTGCCGGGCCACGGCGCGTATGTCGGCAGGCAGCTGCGCTGCAGCAATCACGCGTTGTGCCCGCTCATGCAGAAAACTCTCGAACGCTGCACGGCCGCCGCCCTTGGCCTTGCCCTGGGCGTGCAGGCACTCCTGCGTGATGGCAGTGCAGCGCTCGGTCGTGGGCAGCGCCTCGTGGGGAGCTGCGGTTTCCAGGGCATGGGCAAAGACAATATCGCGGGCTGAGCTGGCTTTCATGTCGCTATTGTGTTTCAGAGCAGGGGCAGGTTGCCTGCCAATATCAAAACAATAGCTGTCAGCGCTTTCATCTTGAGGGCTGCGTTCATTTCTGTGCTGATTCCATCCGGACTTGCCTGCAAGCGACTTGAGCCCGCCGTGTGCTATGAATGCAGCTTTGCTGCACCACACACCAAGGAGACAAGCCATGACCCAGAACCCCCAGGCCATGCCCGATGCGCAAGGCTTCTTCGGCCCCTACGGCGGCCAGCTCGTGCCGCCAGAGCTCAAGCGATGCATGGACGAGATTGCCGCAGCCTACGAGGAGATCGTCAAACGCCAGGACTTCCAGGACGAGCTGGCCGCGCTGTTTGCCGACTATGTGGGCCGGCCCAGCCCCATCTTTCACGCCAGGCGCCTGTCCGATCAACTGGGCGGCGCACAGATCCATCTCAAGCGTGAGGATCTGAATCACACGGGGGCTCACAAGATCAACCACTGCCTGGGCGAGGCACTGCTGGCCAAGTTCATGGGCAAGAAAAAAGTCATTGCCGAGACCGGTGCCGGCCAGCATGGCGTGGCCCTGGCCACGGCCTGCGCGCTGGTGGGCATTCCCTGCGAGATTCACATGGGCCAGGTGGATATCGAGAAGGAGCACCCCAACGTCACCAAGATGCGCATCCTGGGGTGCAATCTGGTGCCCGTCACGCGTGGCGCGGCCACGCTGAAGGAGGCCGTGGACAGTGCCTTCGAGGTCTATCTGCAGGACCCCGTCAACACCATTTACGCCATCGGCTCGGTGGTCGGCCCCCACCCCTTTCCCATGATGGTGCGGGACTTCCAGTCCATCGTCGGTCGTGAGGCACGCGAACAGTTCCAGACCCGGCACGGCAAGCTGCCCGACCATGTGGCCGCCTGCGTGGGCGGGGGCAGCAATGCCATGGGCATCTTCACGGCCTTCCTGGGTGACGAGTCCGTGCATCTGGTGGGCGTGGAACCTGCCGGTGAGGGCGTGGACAAGCCCGGCCGCCATGCCGCCACGCTGTCGGTTGGCAAGCCCGGCGAGATTCACGGCATGAAGTGCTATGTGCTGGAGAACGCCGACGGCACGCCGGCCGCCGTGCACAGCATTGCCTCGGGCCTGGACTACCCCGGCGTGGGCCCGCAGCACAGCTATCTCAAGGATATAGGCCGCGTGGACTACCAGTCCGTGGACGACAAGGAATGCCTGAATGCCTTCATGACGCTGTCGCGTGTGGAGGGCATCATCCCGGCGCTGGAAAGTGCGCACGCCGTGGCCTGGGCCATGCGCGAAGCGCCGGGGCTCGGCAAGGACCAACATATTCTGGTCAACCTATCGGGTCGCGGCGACAAGGATGCCGATTACGTCGCCAGGAAGCTGGGACTGTAACTGCCGCATCCCGCACAGGGCAGCCGCCCCGGCAGCCCTGTGCTTCGGAGCGTGAAATGCTCTGAGGGCACGGTCACACAACCGTCATCAACAACCGCAAGCATGAGGCGATCTCCATCCATGCCTGAAACCATGTCCCATACCCGCCACCCCGTCTTTGCTCTGACCTTGCTTGCCGCCCTTGCCCTGAGCGCCTGTGGCGGCGGAGATGGCCCGACGCCAGCACCTGCGCCGCAGTTTCTGACGCTGGACGGCAAGCAGCCCCAGGTCATCGCCCACCGCGGCTATTCGGGGCTATACCCCGAGCAGACACAGATGGCGTATGAGAAAGCCATTGATGCCGGTGCCGACATGATCGAGCTGGACATGCACATGACGCGTGACTGCCAGCTGGTGGCACGCCACAACGCCTGGCTCAGCGACAGCACCAATATCGCCGACGTTGCCAAGAGCAATTCCTATGTGGCCGCGCGCAAGCGCACCACGCCCGGGGTATGGGTCGATGTGAAATACCCCGCGACACCCGACAACGGGCCGGCCCGCTATCTGAGCGACCGTATCGATCCCAACAACCAGAAATCCGTGCTTCAGGCCCTGGTCGTCGATGGCGAGGATCACACCAACGACTGGTCCATCTCCGACTTCACCCTGCATGAGCTGCGCACCCTGCTGGGCGGCACCATACTGGACAACCGTGCCGACCGCCCCACGGAATGGAATGGCAAGCTGCCACTGATCAGCGCACAGGATGTGATCGATATCGCCGTGGCCAAGGGCAAGGCGGCAGGCCGCACGATTGCCGTCTACGCCGAGACCAAGAACCCTTACTGGAACAACCAGCAGGCCATCGCCAACAGCTGCGGCACGGGCGAGCATCCGTTCGAGGATGCCGTGATGGCGCTGCTCGAGAAGAACCAGCTCAACCGCAAGGACGCGCCCATCTACATCCAGAGCTTCGACCCCGACAGCCTGAAGTATCTGCGCAAGGCGGGCATGAAGGCCAAGGGCGTGCAGCTGATCGACGGCAATGACTACAACTTCAGGGATGGCTCGGTCGGCTACATCACCAGCGACGAATGGACCTTCATCAGCGGCCGCCCCTATAGCTGGACGCTGGCCGGCGATGCGCGCACCTTCGCGGTCATGCAGACACCGGCAGGCCTGGCCGAGATCAAGACCTATGCCGACGGCATCGGCCCCTGGAAACCCCAGGTGCTGGCCCATTCCGTCGTTCCCTACAAGGACGGCGCAGGCCTCAAGGACGTCAACACGCTCAAGGACACCGGCCTGATCGCCAACGCGCACAAGGCAGGGCTGGTGGTGCACAGCTTTACCTTCCGCAGTGAGGCCAGCCGCCTGGCTGGCATCTTCAAGGGTGACCCTGCTCAGGAATACCTCGCTTACTACCGCCTGGGCATTGATGGCGTATTCACCGATTTCACTGCTGCTGGCGTCAAGGCTCGCGAAGCCTATATCGCCGAGCTGAAAAAGCCATAGACCGGGCTCGTTGCCGGCATCGGCCTGAGCGCCGGGGCCGTCCCGGCCTCAGAACCTGCTTGTGCCTCAGCGCAGCCCGCCGATATAGCGTGCCGAGGTGCGCAGTATCTCGGCGGCCTTGGCGGTGACGGAGCTGTTGCTCTGCGCAGTCTCGGCAGGCGCTGCATGCCGGGGCTTGTCGCCGCTCCAGCTGTCCTGCAGACGCCGGGCCAGGCGCGCCAGCTCCTCGTCCTGTTGCTCTCGTGCATGCTCCAGCGCAAAAGCCACCATGGCCTGTGCATAGGCCTGGTTACAGGCCATCCATTCGGTATCGGTCACCCGGCCCGTCCTGCGCCGCAGCACCACATGCAGATGTGCGGCCACCGCCACTCGCTCGCTGTCCTCCATACACCGCTCCTATCTTTGATGGATCACTAGTGCTGACGCTCCAGATGCAGACTGATATCCAGGCCCTCCATTTCCTGCACGGCATCCACACGCAAAGGCATCAGCAGACGGATCAGCACCAGCACCCCGGCCGTGGCTGCGCCGCTGTAGGCAGCCACCGCGGCCACGGCAATCAACTGGTTCATCACCGTGGCGCCTGTGCCCGCAATCAGGGGGTCGGCAAACACCGCCGTGAGGATGGAGCCCGCAATGCCGCCCACGCCATGCACGCCGAAGACATCGAGCGAGTCATCGGCCCCGAGACGGCGCTTGAGCCAGGTTGCGCCCCAGAAGCAGACGGCGCCCGCAATCAGGCCTATCCACACCGCACTGCCCACCTGCACAAAGCCCGCAGCCGGTGTGATGGCCACCAGTCCGCCCACCATGCCCGAGAGCAGGCCCAGCAAGGTCGGAGCACCGCGAACCAGCCACTCCACCACCATCCATGCCAGACCGGCAGCCGCTGCCGCCACGAGAGTGACCACAAAGGCCAGCGCTGCACGCCCGTCGGCAGACAGGGCCGATCCCGCGTTGAAGCCGAACCAGCCGAACAGCAGCAGCGCCGTGCCCATGGCCGTCCAGCCCAGGCTGTGCGGCTCGAATGGCTCGGTTCCATAGCCGCGCCTGCGCCCCATCATGAAGGCACAGACCAGTGCCGCCACGCCCGCATTCACATGCACCACGGCACCGCCGGCAAAGTCCAGTGCGCCGAGCTGGTTCAGCCAGCCCCCGCTCTCCCACACCCAGTGGGCCACCGGCGCATAGACCACCACGCTCCACAGCGCGGCAAACACCAGCAGGGCCGCAAAGCGCATGCGCTCTACCACGGCCCCCACGATCAGCGAGGTGGTGATGATGGCGAATGCGGCCTGGAACAGGGCATAGGCCGCCTCGGGCAGATGCGGTGCCAGATGGCTGACCGAGATCATGCTGCGCCGGCCATCGAAGTGCAGCGAGGCAAACCAGGCTCGTCCCAGATTGCCAAGCCAGGCAGACTCGGCGGTGAACGCGAGCGAGTAGCCCAGGCCGAACCAGGTCAGGGTCACCACGCAGGCCACCGCAAACACGGCCACCATGGTGTTGACCACATTCTTGCGCCGCACCAGCCCCGCATAGAACAGGGCAATGCCCGGCAAGGTCATCAGCAAGACCAGCGCCGACGCGACCATGACCCAACCGGTATCTGCCTTGTCGATGGCAGTCAATGGCACCATTTCCATGCACTCCCCCCTGCTTGTTTGCTTTGAGAAAAAAAGGAAGCAGGTTCCATGCCAGTGCCATGCCGATCTGTCGATGCTTCATGATGGATAGCAGCATGCGTTAACCCATCAAGGTCTTTGCGCCTGTTTCATGAGAACCACGACGGGCAGCTTGTGCTCAGGCCTGAGCCCGTTATGCTCGACAAGGTCCATCGTTGCTGCACTGATTCATGACCTGGCTGCTGCTGACTCTTCATGTATTGCTGATTGCCGGCTTCGGCCTGCGCATTCTGCTGCGCAGAGACATGCGGCCCGATGTGCGGCTGGCCTGGCTCATGGTCATCGTGCTGCTGCCCTATGTGAGCTGCCTGCTGTACTACCTGTTTGGGGAAGTGGCCCTGGGCCGTGTACCAGGCCGCAGAAGGCTCAATGTGCGCGAGTTCTGCCAGACCCGGGGCAGCGCCCTTGCGACCGCCCCCGGCCCCATGCCGCAGGCACGGCCCGCCATTCCCGATCAATGGCTGCCGGCCTTCCGCTATGCCTCGTCCATCAACGGCTTTGTACCGCTGCCCGGCCACAGGGCCGAGCTCATGCGCGATGGCGCGCATGCCCGTGCGCAGATGCTGGCCGACATGGATGCCGCGCGCCACGAGATCAATGTGCTGTACTACATCTGGCTGGACGACAGCACCGGCACCGATGTGGCCCATGCCCTGATGCGTGCCGCGCAGCGCGGCGTGACCTGCCGGGCCATGGTCGACGGTCTGGGCTCGCGCGCACTGACGCGCTCGCCACTGTGGCAGCAGATGCGGCAGACCGGCGTGCACCTGGCGATTGCCCTGCCCATCAGCAATCTGCTCAAAGTCATGCTGACCAGCCGCATCGACCTGCGCAACCACCGCAAGATCACGCTCATAGACGGCAGGATCAACTATTGCGGCAGCCAGAACTGCGCCGACGAAGGCTTTCGCATCAAGGCTCGCTATGCCCCCTGGGTGGACATCATGCTGCGCCTGCAGGGTCCGGTGGTCATGCAGATGCAGCAGGCTTTTGCCAGCGACTGGGCGCAGTCCGATGCGAGCCTTGCACCACCGACAATCGAGGCCGGCGCTGCCGCTGACGACGGCTTCCATGCCGTTGCGATTGCCGAAGGGCCTACAGAAAGGGCACGTTCTACACCCCAGCTGGTTGCCAGCCTGCTGGCCTGTGCGCAGCGCGAGGTCGTGATCTCCACCCCCTACTTCGTGCCCGACAGCACGGTGCTAGATGCCTTGTGCGCCGCCGCGCTGCGCCAGGTGCAGGTCACACTGATCCTGCCCGCCCGCAATGACTCATGGATAGTCGGTGCCGTCAGCCGCAGCCATTACTGGCGGCTGCTGAGCGCCGGCGTCCACATCCACGAATTCCGCCCTGGCCTGCTGCATGCCAAGACCCTCTGCCTGGACGGATCGGTCAGCCTGATCGGCTCCACAAATCTGGATCTGCGCAGCTTTGACCTGAACTTCGAAAACAATGTATTGCTGCACGACGAAGCCATTACCGAGGCCATCCGTCAGCGCCAGCAAAGCTATCTCCGCGATTCCGATGTGGTGACGCTGGCACAGGTGCATTCGGCTCCCTGGTGGAAGCGCATCTGGGACAATCTGCTGGGCGCCCTGAGCCCGCTGCTGTAAGCGCCATGCCCTGGCTTTGGGCATGTCCAAAGCCCGCGCACCACGCGCGTGCACACTGGCGCCTCCTCTCGCACCAAGGCGGAACGCCCTTTTATTTCATACGTGAAAGTCAGGACTGATCCTCCCCTAATTTACACAAATCTGCAGGAATACCCTCTGCTGGCACGCCTTTCGCTTGCCTACATTCTTGCATGCAAGTTGCAGACAACTTGCATACAAGATTCCACAACTTGCGAAAGACGACTATGCGCCGCTTTGTCAGATCACTGTTCGGACAGGTGGTGATCGCACTCATACTGGGTGTGCTCGCCGGACTACTGGCCCCTGAATGGGCCGTGAAACTCAAACCCCTGGGCGATGGCTTCATCAAGCTCATCAAGATGATCATCCCCATACTGGTGTTCTGCGTTGTCGTGCACGGCATTGCCGGTGCAGGCGACCTCAAGCGCGTAGGCCGCGTGGGCGTCAAGGCTCTGATCTATTTCGAGGTTCTGACCACCATCGCCCTGGGTATGGGCCTGGTGCTTGCCTTTGTCTTCGAGCCCGGCGTGGGCATGAACGTGGACGCCAGCAAGCTCGACGCCTCGGCCATGGCGGCCTATGCCAGCAATGCCGACAAGCTGACCAGCGGCGGCACGGTGGACTTTCTCATGAAGCTCATTCCCACCACCGTGGTGGAAGCCTTCGCCAAAGGCGACGTGCTGCAGGTGCTGCTGTTCGCCGTGCTGTTCGGCTGCGCGCTGACCATGCTGGGTGAGCGCGGCAAGCCCGTCTCCGCGCTGGTGGACGCCTTGTCCATGGCTCTGTTCAAGGTCATGGGCATCATCATCAAGCTGGCACCTCTGGGCGTGCTGGGTGCCATCGCCTTCACCGTGGGCCAGTACGGCATAGGCTCGCTCAAGCAGCTGGGCATGCTGGTGGCGCTGTTCTACGTCTCGGTGCTGATCTTCGTGTTCGTGGTGCTGGGTCTGGTGATGCGCCTGTCAGGCTTCAGCCTGATCAAGCTGCTGCGCTATCTGCGCGAGGAGCTGACCATCGTCTTCGCGACCACCTCCTCCGACAGCGTGCTGCCCCAGATCATGGCCAAGCTGCGCAATATGGGTGTGCGCGACTCCACCGTGGGCCTGGTGATTCCCACCGGCTACTCGTTCAACCTGGACGCGTTTTCCATCTACATCACACTGGCTGCGGTCTTCATCGCCCAGGCCACCAACACCCCGATCAGCATGTCCGACCTGCTGACCATTCTGGCCATCGCGCTGGTGACCTCCAAGGGCGCACACGGCGTACCAGGCTCGGCCATCGTGGTGCTGGCAGCCACCCTGCATGCCATTCCCGCCATCCCTGCGATCGGCCTGGTGCTGGTGCTGTCGGTGGACTGGTTCATGGGCATTGCACGCGCCCTGGGCAATCTGATCGGCAACTGCGTGGCCACCGTGGCGATTGCTGCCTGGGAGGGAGACATCGACCGCGAACGTGCCCATGCGGTACTTGACGGCAAGGCCGAGCCACTGACCGAAGAAGAAGACCATGCATCTGCTATCGTGCCGCCTGTCGTAGTCCCCATCCCTCACTCCAGCCACTGAACCAAGCAATGACTCCTGCCTCTCCACAGCACATCGCGGAACGCGTCGTCGAAGCCATCCTGGCCCAGAAACTGGCACCCGGGGAGCGGCTGGGAGAGCAGGAGCTTGCCAACAATTTCGACGTCAGCCGCACCGTGGTGCGCGAAGCGCTGATGCAACTGCAGGCTCGCGGCTTCGTCCAGGTCCAGGCCCGCAGGGGCTGGTACGTGGTCCAGCCCTCGGCTGCCGAGGCCATGGATGCATTCTCTGCACGGCGAATCATCGAGACCGGCATATTGCAGGAAGCCGGCAAGCCGCTGCAGCGCGTCATCACCAGACTGCGCCGCCATATCGCCCAGGAGCAGAAAGCCATCGCCGGGGCGGACAGCGCCACGCGTGCCTTCCTGCTTGCGGATTTCCATGTCTGCCTGGCCGAACAGATGGGCCACAGGCTCCTGGCCGACACGCTGCGCGATCTGACGGCACGCACCACCCTGGCTGCCACGCTCTACCAATCCACGCACAGCGCCAGCCAGTCCTGCGCCGAGCACGAACGCATCGTGGCCGCCCTGGAACGCGGCGACACCGAGGGTGCCAAGGCGCTGCTGCTGGAACATATAGGCATGGTGGAACGCTCGCTGGAAATCCGTGCGACCGAGACCGAGGAGCCCGGCGGCCGATTGCGTGCCACGCTCGCCCCCGTGCTCAAGCAACGCCTCTGAGCAACGCTCTCCAAACCAAAAAGCCAGGGTCGACCCTGGCTTTTTTCATTTGCGAAGTGCGATCTCGAAGCTGGTTCAGCCCAGATTCGGCGCCAGATAGCGGCGCAGTTCCTCGACATCCATGCCACGTCGCTGAGCCATGTCGGCGAGCTGGTCTTCGCCGATCTGGCCCACGTTGAAGTAGCTGGCCTCGGGGTTGCCGATGTAGAAACCGCTCACGCTGGATGCCGGGTTCATGGCCAGGCTCTCGGTCAGCGTCATGCCGATTTCATCGGCCTGCAGCGCCTTGAACAGGTCGATCTTGGCCGTGTGATCGGGGCAGGCAGGGTAGCCGGGCGCGGGGCGAATGCCCTTGTAGGCTTCCTTGATGAGCTCCTCGTTGCTCAGGTTCTCGTCTTCGGCATAGCCCCACAGATCCTTGCGCACGCGCTGGTGCAGGCACTCGGCAAAGGCTTCGGCCAGGCGGTCGGCCAGGGCCTTGAACATGATGCCGCTGTAGTCGTCTAGCGCGGCTTCGAATTCCTTGTCCTTCTTCTCGGCGCCGATGCCGGCGGTCACGGCAAACAGGCCGGCATAGTCGGCAATGCCCGACTCCTTGGCGGCCACAAAATCGGCCAGGCAGCGGCTGGGGCGCATCACGGGCCGGCCATCCGGGCCGTCCACGGCCTGCTTTTCGGTCTGCTGGCGCATGCCGTACCAGGTGGTCAGCACCTGGCTGCGCGATTCGTCGGTGTAGAACACGATGTCGTCGCCCACGCGATTGGCGGGGAACAGGCCCATCACGCCATTGGCCTGCAGCCAGCGGCCGTCAATGATCTTCTGCAGCATGAGCTTGGCATCGGCCAACACCTTGCGCGCCTCCACGCCCACGACCTCATCGTCGAGGATGGCCGGGTAGGGACCCGCCAGATCCCAGGTCTGGAAGAACGGGCCCCAGTCGATGTACTGGGCAATTTCAGCCAGGTCGAAGTTCTTGAACACGCGGCGGCCCAGGGTGCGCGGCACCACAGGCGCATGGCCCACCACGGCGGCATTGGCTCTGGCCTGCTCCAGCGTCCACAGCGGCGTCTTCTTCTTGTTGGCATGCTGGGTGCGCACCTTGTCGTAGTCGGCGCTCAGCTCGTCCAGATAGGCCTGCTTGCCGTCGCCCAGCAGGCTCTGCGCCACGCTGACCGAGCGCGAGGCATCGGGCACATAGACCACAGGGCCGTCGTACTTGGGGGCAATCTTCACGGCCGTATGCACGCGCGAGCAGGTCGCGCCGCCGATCAGCAGCGGAATCTTCTTGATGCGGAAGTAGTCGTCCTTGTCCATCTCGCCGGCCACATACTGCATCTCTTCGAGGCTGGGAGTGATCAGTCCCGACAGGCCGATGATGTCCGCGCCCTCGGCCTTGGCACGCGCCAGGATCTCGTGGCAGGGCACCATCACGCCCATGTTGATGACTTCGAAGTTGTTGCACTGCAGGACCACGGTGACGATGTTCTTGCCGATGTCGTGCACATCGCCCTTGACGGTGGCGATGACGATCTTGCCCTTGCTGGTCACGTCCAGGCCCGCCGCTTCCTGCTGGCGCTTCTCTTCCTCGATATAGGGCACCAGGTGGGCCACGGCCTGCTTCATCACGCGCGCGGACTTGACCACCTGGGGCAGGAACATCTTGCCGGCGCCGAACAGGTCGCCGACGATATTCATGCCGTCCATGAGCGGGCCTTCGATCACGTGCAGCGGGCGACCGCCGCCCTGCACCACGATCTGCTGGTAGGCCTCTTCGGTGTCTTCGGTGATGAAGTCGGTGATGCCGTGCACCAAGGCGTGCGACAGACGCTCACCCACAGTCTTCGGTGCCTCGGGCGTGCCGCGCCACTCGAGCTTCTTGCTGTCGTCCTTGGCCGCGCCCTTGGCGCTGTCGGCGATCTCCAGCAGGCGCTCGGCCGCATCGGGGCGGCGGTTGAGCACCACATCCTCCACGCGTTCGCGCAGCTGGGGCTCCAGGTCATCGTACACACCGACCATGCCGGCATTGACGATGCCCATGTCCATGCCCGCCGCAATCGCGTGATAGAGGAACACCGTGTGGATGGCCTCGCGCACGGGGTCGTTGCCACGGAACGAGAACGAGACATTGGAGACGCCGCCAGAGACCTTGGCACCGGGCAGGTTCTGCTTGATCCAGCGTACGGCCTCGATGAAATCGACGCCGTAGTTGTTGTGCTCTTCGATGCCGGTGGCCACGGCAAAGATGTTGGGGTCGAAGATGATGTCCTCGGGCGGGAAGCCCACTTCGTCAACCAGAATGCGGTAGGCTCGTTCGCAGATCTCGATCTTGCGCGCAAAGGTGTCGGCCTGGCCTTTTTCGTCAAACGCCATCACCACGGCGGCAGCGCCATAGCGCTTGACCAGCTTGGCGTGCTTCTTGAACTCCTCGACGCCCTCCTTCATGGAGATCGAGTTGACGATGCCCTTGCCCTGCAGGCAGCGCAGACCGGCCTCGATCACGTCCCACTTGGAGCTGTCCACCATCACCGGCACCTTGGCGATATCGGGCTCGGAGGCAATCAGGTTCAGAAAGCGCACCATGGCGGCCTTGCTGTCCAGCATGGCCTCGTCCATGTTCACATCGATCACCTGGGCGCCGTTTTCCACCTGCTGGCGCGCCACGGCCAGAGCCTCTTCGTACTGCTCGTTGAGGATCAGGCGCGCAAAGGCCTTGGAGCCGGTGACGTTGGTGCGCTCGCCCACGTTGACGAACAGCGTCTCATCGCCGATGAAGACGGGCTCCAGGCCCGACAGGCGCATGGGAGGAATGGCAGTGGAAGGGGTAGCAGCGGACATCAGCTCACCTGTGTGAAAACCAGAAACAGAATCGAAAACAGGTGAGCGCCGTTGTGAGTGCCAGCAGATCGTCAACCTGATCTGCGACCCCGAGCCTGACGGGTCAAACATCTCTGGGATGACCGGCTGCAGCGCTCCTCGGGGTGAAGCCCGTCATTCTACGGCGAGGGCGGGCAATCGGGGCTTCAAGGCGCTTTGCCCCGCAGCTGTGCAGGATAGCTCTTTGCGAACGGCTATAGCAGATTCGACTTTCCACACCCCAAAAACAGGAGCAGGGCAAAAGGTAATTTCGCAAAACACGAATGCAACCATCTCATTTCAAGCATATTCCCGGCATGGTGCGCATCCGCAAGGAATGGCGCACATCGCTTTCCTGCTCTCAGGCAGCCCGGCACCGACGGGGCCGCCTGCCATGAGTGGACAAGCACCTACAGCCCCTATCTTTGAGTCTTTGGCACCATCGACAGCAAATGTCTGGTCCATGTGCTCAGCCGTGCACAGCCGATTGCCAGCCATGACCAGGCAGGCCATTCAGCCCTCGCATGGAACACCCAGGAGATCCTATGAACGTGACCTTCGGCGCGTACTACACCCTCATCATGGCCGTGCTTGTGCTCATGCTTGGCAAGCTCATGACAAGACATATCCGCTTTCTGCGCGACTTCAATATTCCCGAGCCTGTCTCCGGCGGCCTGGTCGTGGCGGCCATCATCTTCATGCTGCATCAGACCACGGGACTGGCGCTGAGCTTCGAGGGCAGTCTGCAGTCGGCTTTCATGCTGGTGTTCTTCTCGTCCATCGGCCTGAGTGCGAACTTCGCGAAGCTGCGTGAGGGCGGCTCTGCGCTGTTCATCTTCCTGGGCGTGATTGCCGTCTTCATCATGATGCAGAACATCGTGGGCGTAAGCCTGGCCACCGTGCTGGGACTGGACCCGTTGATCGGCCTGGTCGCAGGCTCCATCACACTGGTAGGCGGCCACGGAACGGCCGGAGCCTGGGGCTCGGTGCTGGAAAACCAATACGGTCTCACGGGAGCCACCACCCTGGGCATTGCCTGCGCCACTTTCGGCTTGGTCATCGGCGGCCTGCTGGGTGGACCGCTGGCCAAGCGGCTGATCACGCGCCATCAGCTGGCCCAGCCGCTGACCGAGTCCGAGCAACTGCGCGCCGATGCTCCCACGGTGAGCGAAGGCAGCGAGGTCGCCAACTTCGAGTCACCCAACAAGGCCCCGCGCCTGATCACGGCTGATGCTGCAGTGGAAACACTGGCCCTCTTCGCTGGCTGCCTGGCCTTTGCCGAATTCATGACCGGCCTGACCAAGGGCACGGCCATCCAGCTGCCTACTTTTGTCTGGGCGCTGGGGGGCGGTGTGGTCATCCGCAACGTGCTGGACTATATGTTCGGCTTCAAGGTGTTTGACCGCGCCATCGATGTCTTCGGCAATGCCGCGCTATCCATCTATCTGGCTATTGCCCTGCTGTCGCTCAAGCTGTGGGAGTTGACCGACCTGGCCGGCCCGTTGATGGTCATCCTGGCCGCACAAGCCATCGTCATGACGCTGTATGCCGCATTTGTGACCTTCCGCATCATGGGCAAGAACTATGACGCCGCCGTGCTGGCTGCCGGCCACTGCGGTTTCGGCATGGGCGCCACACCCACGGCCGTTGCCAATATGCAGGCCATCACCAACCAGTACGGCCCGTCGCACAAGGCCTTTCTGATCGTGCCTCTGGTCGGAGCCTTCTTCATCGACATCATCAACGCCTTTGTGCTGCAGGCCATGATCAGCATCGTTCGCTGATCGCAGCTTGCGCCCACAAAAAAGGCGTGTTCCTGTCAAACAGGAACACGCCTTTTTTCATAGCTATTCACGCTTTATGGAAAAGCGCCAGAGACATATCTGACTCAGGTCATGCAGCCACGGCCTGGGCCGAAGCCGGCAAGCCGAAGATGCGGTCAAAGGCCCAGTTGAAGGCAAAGGTGTAGACCATGAAGAACACCAGCAGGCCGGCTTCCATCACTGCAGCTTCCCACAGCGAGATGCCGAACCACCAGGCCATCAGCGGGATCAGCATGGCGGCGATGCCGCCTTCGAAACCGATGGCGTGCACCACGCGGCGCATCAGGGAGCGGCCCTTGACGCTCTGGCGCGATTCCCATTTTTCGAACAGGTGGTTGAAGCTCAGATTCCAGCAGATCGCGATCACCGAGGCAGCCACGGCCATGACGCCGGAATCGCTGGCCTTCTGGCCGATGGCCATGAAGATCAGGCTGGAGACGATGATGGCAATGATTTCGTACAGACCCACATAGAGGATGCGACGTTTGGGTCCTTGAAGGCCCTTGGCCTTGGCGGGGGTGGCAAAAGCGGCGGTATTTTTGAGAGAAACGGCAGAGGAAGAAGCGGATGCCATCGCTGAGGCTTGTTGAGACATGGGCTGCAGTGTATGTTCTATAAATTGAAGATAAAAGTCAGTTCCTTTCAGTTTTTCTGACAGATCGACACCATGCCCTTTAGCGCCGACCAGGTTCCGCTGTTTCTTGCCGTGCTCGATGCCGGCTCTTTCTCAGCGGCTGCACGCAAGCTGGGGCGTGTGCCCTCGGCCGTCAGCATGGCCATTGCCCAGTTGGAGGCAGAGCTGGACCTGCAGCTGTTTGACCGCAGCGGACGCGAGCCCGTGCCCAGCGCCGCCGCCCGCGCGCTCGAGCCGCAGGCACGCCTGCTGGCCGAGCAGTTGCAGTTGCTGAACTGGCAGGCTCAGGCGCTGCATGCCGGGCTGGAGGAAAGGCTGACGCTGGCCATCGCCCCCGAACTGCTGGCCACGCACTGGAGCGAACCGCTGAACCGGCTGGTGCGCGAGTTTCCTGCGCTGCCCATTGAGGTGCTGGCAGCTCCCCAGGCAGATGCGCTGGAGCTTTTGCATGCGGGCCGCGCCCATCTGGCCCTGGTGTTCGAGCGGCCCGCCATTGACGGGCGCGAGGGTTTCCAGGAAATGGGCCGCGAGACGCTGGTGGCCGTGATGTCACCGCAGTTCGAGCTCTGGCAGCAGGCGCTGGCCGAGCATGAGCAGGGCCGCACCACACGGCCACAGCTCACGGTGGAGCAACTGGCTGCCACGCGTCAGGTGCTGGTGGCCAGCCGCGACCCGCAGCAGACAGATCCGCGCTTTGTGTTTGCGCGACAGCTCTGGCGCACGGACAGCCACCAGGCAGCGCTTTCGCTGATAAGTGCAGGTCTGGCCTGGGGCTGGCTGCCCAAGGGCCTGGTGGAGTCGCATATCGGCAGCGGTGCGCTGATGGAAATTCCCGTGCTCAACATCAGCAACGGCACGACCTTGTTCGTGGACTGGGTCTGGTCCAAGGAGCGGGCCCAGGGTCTGGCGGCCAGGCGCTTTGTGCAACTGCTGCGCGAGCGCTGAGCTCCATGGACTGGCCTTCAACATCTGGTCTTGAAGACAAAAACGCGTAAGGAGCAGAATGTAAAAGCGCCAGCCGCTAGTCATTCCATAGCGAATCAATTTGCACTGCACAGGAGTTTCAATACATGCCCCGTCAGCCCGCCAAAGCCGCCCCCGCCACATCGCCTGCTGCGACCGCCGAACCAGAGCGCCAGCCGGCACGCAAGCGCCTGCCGTTTCCGACCAGTGAATCGGTACAGGCCTCCAAGGCAGCCAGGCCATCGCCCTCCCGGCCTGTGCCGCGCAAAAAGCCTGCCGCCAAAACCGTGAGCCGGACCGCTGCGCCCACGGCAAAAGCGCCCGCCTTGTCCTTGGTCTATCCTTTCGAGACCAAGGACAAGGCGCTGCGCAAGCTATGGCAGCCCTGGCAACCGGGCCAGCCACGGGACAGTCGTTCGACCACCGGACACTCTCGGCCCGCAGTGGAGTTGCAGAAGTTCGACCCGTCCGCCAAGCCCTTCTCCTCCGACAAGGGCAAGCAATATGACAAGGACAGCGTGAACCAGCTGGCCGAGGCTCTGGACGGGCTGCAGAATATTTTCTATGCCGACCGGCGTTTCAAGCTGCTGGTCATCCTGCAGGGCATGGATGCCGCAGGCAAGGACGGTACGCTGCGCGCGGTCTTCGGTCGCATGTCGCCGCTGGGCGTGCGCACCGTGGGCTGGAAGGCGCCCACCGAAACCGAGAAGGCGCATGACTATCTGTGGCGCATTCACCAGCAGTTGCCAGGTGCGGGCGAGATCGTGCTCTTCAACCGCAGCCAGTATGAGGATGTGCTGGTGCCTGTGGTCAACGGCTGGCTCACGTCCGAGCAGCAGACCCAGCGCTATGCGCAGATCAACGACTTCGAGCGCATGCTCAGCGAGACCGGCACGGTGATCGTCAAGTTCATGCTGCACATCAGCAAGGACGAACAGCGCGAGCGGCTGCAGCAGCGGCTGGACGACCCCTGCAAGCACTGGAAGTTCGACGAGAACGACCTCAAGGTACGCGCCCAGTGGGACGACTATCAGCAGGCCTACGGCCAGCTGCTGGGCGCCACGCACACACCCTGGGCACCCTGGACCATCGTGCCCGCCGACTCCAAGACCCACCGCAATCTGATGGTGGCCACGGTGTTGCGCGAGGTGCTGGGCAATCTGGAGCTCAAATATCCGCCTGGGGCACCGGCGCTGGATCACATCAAGGTCCGGTGACGCACACAGCTGCCGCCGCCATCAGAGCTCGCACATCGCTCTCAAAAAAAGAGCTGTTGGCGTTTGTGTTCAATGATTTTCAGATTGAAAAATATCTGAAGTCATTCATCAAAAGGCGCTAGCAGCTCCTGTTTTTGAAAACTACCGGGACAGATCAGAACTGCCAGCCCAGTGCGCCCAGGCCGTCGAACTCCATCTCGAAGCGATCGCCGGCTTGAAGCGGCATGCAGCCGCACCAGGTTCCCGTCGTCACCACTGTGCCGGCAGGCACGCTGCCGTATTCGCGCGCCACATGCTGCAGCCAGTCCACCAGCAGCCAGGCCGGATCGCCCAGGCTGTGCGTTCCGGTGAAGCGCTGTGGCGGGCCGTCATTCACGGTCACCGTGCACAGCTGCCGGGCCCAGTCGCGGCCGGCAATGACGGAAGCGCTCTGCCACTCGCCCAGCGCCAGTCCGCCATGGCATTGGCCGTCGGCCAGCAAGGCCAGGGCCGGGGCCTTGAGGCCGTCGCGCCAGCGCACATCCACCCATTCCACGGCCACGCAGGCGGCATCCACCAGCGCCAGCGCGCTGTCGTAATCAAGGGCTGCGGCCTGATCGGCGCTCACATCCAGGCCTATGCGCAGGGCGATCTCGGCCTCGGCACAGCGCAGATTGAAGACGGTGTCGGGCGCAGGCACCGGATTCACGCCCTGGCGAATGCCGTCCTCGGGCAGCGGCACATGCAGCAGCGCGGCGTTGCGGCCCGGGCCGCCGGACTTCCAGTAGCGCGGCGCGCGATCGGCGGGCCACCAGTTCCAGGTGCGCGCCAGCGCGCTTTGCACGGCACGGGCATCGGCGGCATCGCGCATCAGCGCCGCCACGTCGGCGCCCTGGGCCTGAGCCGTGCCCAGTTTGCGCGACCACCACAGCGCATCGGCCGTGGCATAGCTGTCCTCGGGCAATTCGGGCCACAACGTCTTCCAGTCGGGCAGCACCTCGTCCTGCGTCTGCAACTCGGGAGCCAGACCTATGGGCGGGGTATTGGCAAACGGTGCCGGGCCGCACCAGCCGCTTTTGCAATCATTGTTTTCAGACATGACGGCAATGATGGCAAATTTCCGGTCTCCATGTCAGCAATTCAGTGCTTGGCCCACATCCAGAGCGGCTTTCGGATGGTTATGCACAAAATGCATAGCATCTCAAACAAGAAGCCTTGGACAGGAAAATTCGGCGCGCGCACACTGTGAATCCCGGACAGCAAGGGCTTACAACGACCTTGCTCCACTCAGTCAACCAGGCCTACATCATGCAAGCCAAAGACTCTTCAGCGCTGTCCACAGCGCATGCTCTGCCCTCCTACCTCAACTCCGATCATCTCGGTCCCTGGGGCATTTATCTGCAACAGGTCGACCGTGTCACCCCCTACCTGGGCTCGCTGGCCCGCTGGGTGGAAACGCTCAAGCGCCCCAAGCGCATCCTGATCGTCGATGTCCCCATCGAGATGGACGACGGCCGTATCGCCCACTTCGAGGGCTACCGCGTGCAGCACAACCTGAGCCGCGGTCCCGGCAAGGGCGGTGTGCGCTTCCACCAGGATGTGACGCTGTCTGAAGTGATGGCACTGTCGGCCTGGATGAGCATCAAGAATGCCGCCGTGAACGTGCCCTACGGTGGCGCCAAGGGCGGCATCCGTGTCGACCCGCGAAAGCTGTCCAAGGCCGAGCTGGAGCGCCTGACACGCCGCTATACCAGCGAAATCGGTCTGCTGATCGGCCCCACCAAGGACATTCCGGCACCTGACGTGAACACCAACGGCCAGGTCATGGCCTGGATGATGGACACCTACTCCATGAACACAGGCGCCACGGCCACCGGCGTGGTCACGGGCAAGCCCGTGGATCTGGGCGGTTCGCTGGGTCGCGTCGAGGCCACGGGCCGCGGCGTGTTCACCGTGGGCGTGGAAGCAGCCAAGCTCACCGGCCTGAATGTGCAGGGCGCACGCGTGGCCGTGCAGGGCTTCGGCAATGTGGGCGGCACTGCGGGCAAGCTGTTTGCCGATGCCGGTGCCAAGGTCGTGGCCGTGCAAGACCATACAGGCACCATTCAGAACGCCAATGGTCTGGATGTGACGGCATTGCTGGAGCATGTGGGCAATACCGGCGGCGTGGGTGGCTTTGCCGGTGGCGAGGCCATGGATGCAGCCGCCTTCTGGGGCGTGGATTGCGACATCCTGATCCCGGCGGCACTGGAAGGCCAGATCACCGAGGAAAACGCCGGCCAGATCAAGGCCAAGCTCGTGATCGAAGGTGCCAACGGCCCCACCACTCCTGAGGCCGACGACATCCTCAGCGAAAAAGGCGTGCTGGTTCTGCCCGACGTGATTGCGAATGCCGGCGGCGTGACCGTGAGCTACTTCGAGTGGGTGCAGGATTTCTCCAGCTTCTTCTGGACCGAAGACGAAATCAACGCCCGTCTGGTGCGCATCATGCAGGAAGCCTTTGCCGGCGTCTGGGCCGTGGCCCAGGAGCACAAGGTGACACTGCGCACTGCCACCTTCATCGTGGCCTGCAAGCGCATTCTCCACGCCCGCGAAGCACGCGGCCTGTATCCATGATCTGCCTCTGAGCGGCTTTGCCGCTTCCCCCTCTCCGGTATCAACCGGAAGGGGGATACCGGCTTCGCCATCGATCCGGCCCTAGCTTGCCGTCTCTTGGAGAGGGCAAGCGGCTTTGAGGCCCAAACGAAAAAAGCCTTCTGTTTCCAGAAGGCTTTTTGTTTGGTTGCGCGAGAAGGATTTGAACCTCCGACCTTTGGGTTATGAGCCCAACGAGCTACCAGACTGCTCCATCGCGCGGTAATTTGTTTCTCAACAGCAGTCGCTGTGTCGATAGGCGCAATTGTAGCCTAAATCGGCCTGTCATGCGGAGCAGTTATATAAACACGCGCTTTTTATGGTTACTGGCTCTGAAATTTGTCGCCCGCCCCGCACTGGGGGCAGCAATTGCCACCCGGGCCAGTCGGTATAGTTGCCGCCCATGGCCAAAGAGAAAACCACTTTCACCTGCAACGCCTGTGGCGGCACCAGCCCGCGCTGGCTGGGCAAATGCCCTGGCTGCGGCGCCTGGAACACCCTGGTCGAGACCGTGGCCGACTCCGCCTCGGGCGGCAAGAACCGCCTGAGCCAGCCCCAGGGCTATGCAGGTCTGGCCAATGCCCAGCCCGTCACCCCGTTGTCGGCCATCGAGGCCCAGGATGTGGCGCGCACGCCCAGCGGTATCGAGGAGCTGGACCGCGTGCTGGGCGGCGGCGTGGTCGAAGGCGGCGTGGTGCTGATTGGCGGAGATCCTGGAATAGGTAAGTCCACACTTCTTTTGCAGGCCATGGATGCATTACATCGTATCGGTCTGCCCACGCTCTATGTGACGGGCGAGGAAAGCGGCGCCCAGGTGGCGCTGCGCTCGCGCCGGCTGGGGCTGGACAACAGCCAGGTCAATGTGCTGGCCGAGATCCAGCTTGAGAAAATCCTGGCCACCGTGGAGGCCACCCAGCCCGCCGTGGTGGTCATCGACTCGATCCAGACCGTGTATTCGGACCAGCTTTCCTCGGCACCGGGATCCGTGGCCCAGGTGCGCGAATGCGCGGCCCATCTGACGCGCGCGGCCAAGACCACGGGCATCACCATCATTTTGGTGGGCCATGTGACCAAGGACGGCGCGCTGGCCGGCCCGCGCGTGCTCGAGCACATGGTGGACACGGTGCTCTATTTCGAAGGCGACACGCACAGCAACTTCCGTCTGGTGCGCGCCATCAAGAACCGCTTTGGCGCCGTCAACGAGATCGGCGTCTTCGCGATGACAGAAAAAGGCCTCAAGGGCGTGACCAACCCCAGCGCCATCTTCCTGAGCCAGCACAGCGAGCCCGTGCCCGGCAGCTGCGTGCTGGTGACACTGGAGGGCACGCGCCCCATGCTGGTGGAAATCCAGGCCCTGGTGGACCAGGGCGGCCCGGCCGCGCGCCGCCTCTCCGTCGGCCTGGACCGCGACCGGCTGGCCATGCTGCTGGCCGTGCTCAACCGCCATGCGGGCGTGGCCTGCGCCGACCAGGATGTCTTCGTCAATGCAGTGGGCGGCGTGCGCATCAATGAGCCTGCAGCCGACCTGGCGGTGATGTTAGCAATCACTTCCAGCCTGCGTGGCAAGTCACTGCCCAAGGGCTTTATCGCGTTTGGCGAGGTCGGTCTGGCCGGCGAGGTGCGCCCCGCCCCTCGCGGTCAGGAGCGACTCAAGGAGGCGGCAAAGTTGGGATTCACTATCGCCGTGGTTCCCAAAGCCAATGCCCCCAAGAAGCCTATCGCCGGCCTGACCATCCATGCCGTGGAGCGCGTTGATGAAGCCATCAACATCGTGCGCGGCATTGGCTGATGTATTTTGATAGCTGCCTACGCTTGTGAAGCATCGACATCAGGTAGTAAATAATCTGAAATCGTTTCTCTAAATACGCATACAGCTACTGTTTTTGAAAACCCCTTGATCACAGCAGCCTGTACGGGCATACGCACTGTCCGCACACTCAAACCCATACCCTCGTATGACAATAAGCCCATGAATTTGCGCAATATTTTGGTTCCCCTGGGCTTGATCGTGCTGGTGATCGCGGCCTACAACTCTGCGGGCTGGCCCGGCGTGGCGGCCGTGGCAGGCGGCATCATCATGTGGGTGCTGCTGCACTTCACGCGCCTGATGTCCATCATGAAGAAGGCGTCGGACCGGCCTATCGGCTATGTGGGCAGCGCCGTGATGCTCAATGCCAAGCTCAAGCCCAAGGCTCCTCTGGTCCATGTGGTGGCCATGACCCGCTCCCTGGGTCAGCGTCTGTCCGAAGAGGGCCAGAGCCCCGAGATCTACCGCTGGACTGACGGTACACAGTCCCATGTGACCTGCGAATTTGTCGCTGGCCGTCTCATGAAGTGGGAGCTGCAGCGTCCCGAGCAAAAGGAAGACTCTGCGGCGGCTGATGCGCAAGCAACAGACCGGACATCTGCCCCGACCTCCCCCTAAAATGGCAGCTTCAGGAGACAAGCGCTGCCGCCGACCCGGCAGCAGCGCCCGCCGAACACACAACCCATAGAGGATGGTTTTATGAGCCCTGTTGTTCCCTCGATGTCCGACCGCGACGGCAAGATCTGGATGGATGGTCAGCTGGTGGAGTGGCGCGATGCCAAGATCCACGTGCTGACCCATACGCTGCACTATGGCTGCGGCGCCTTTGAAGGCGTACGCGCCTATGAAACCGCACAGGGCACGGCCATCTTCCGCCTCGAAGAGCACACCAAGCGCCTGTTCAACAGCGCCAAGATCCTGCGCATGCAGATCCCATTCAGCCAGGAGCAGGTCAACCAGGCTCAGGTCGAGGTGGTCAAGGCCAACGGCCTCAAATCCTGCTATCTGCGCCCGCTGACCTGGATCGGCGACCGCAAGCTGGGTGTCTCGCCCAAGGGCAACACCATCCACCTGATGGTGGCGGCCTGGGCCTGGGGCGCCTATCTGGGCGAGGAAGGCATGCAGCGCGGCATCCGCACCAAGATTTCCAGCTTCACCCGCCACCATGTGAACATCACCATGAGCCAGGCGAAGGCGGTGAGCAACTACACCAATTCCATCCTGGCCAATACCGAGGCTCTGGACGACGGCTACGACGAGGCCATCCTGCTGGACGCATCGGGCTTTGTCTCCGAAGGATCGGGCGAGAACATCTTTGTGATCAAGGATGGCGTGATCTACACCCCCGACCTGTCCGCTGGCGCACTCAACGGCATCACGCGCAACACCGTGCTGCACATCTGCAAGGACCTGGGCCTGGAAGTGGTGCAAAAGCGCATCACCCGCGATGAGCTTTACATTTCGGACGAGCTGTTCTTCACCGGCACCGCCGCAGAAGTCACGCCCATCCGCGAAGTGGACCGCGTGCAGATCGGCGAAGGCCGCCGCGGCCCGATCACCGAGAAAATCCAGGCGGCCTACTTTGACATCGTCAACGGCCGCAATCCCAAGTACGCACACTGGCTGACCTTGGTATAAATCACCCCCTGGGCGGCTTTGCCGCTTCCCCCCGGGGGACAGCACCGTCGCTGCGGGACGGCCCTTGCTTGGTGCATCTGACCTCAATTGCGCCAGTATTTCCGGCCATGCTTCATTATTGAAAACACGAAAGACACGAGAAATGACCACGAATGCCGTCGTCGAACTGGCCGCCAAAGACCTCAACGCACAAGGTGGCGTGTTCTGCCCCAGCCCCAAGGCCGACATGAAGCTGTGGAACAGCCACCCCAAGGTCTATCTGGACGTGGCCAAGACCGGCGACGCCAAATGCCCTTATTGCGGCACGACCTACCGCCTCAAGGCCGGTGAGGTGTTTGCTGGCGGGCATTGAAGCAACCACCGTTCATGAAAGAGGCTCCCGATAGGAGCCTCTTTTTTATGCCTCGGGATTGAGAGCCCGATGCCAGGTGCTGCCTGGCACTGCCCCGCCATGGGCTTTGAACATTTCCGTGAAATGCCGCCTCTCTCCGCCTCTGAGCTTGACGATGGGAGCACTGATCTTCGGCCCCTGAACCCGACACAACTGGGGATACAGCAAATACCATTTCCAGCGCAAGGCATGGTGATAGTAATAAGCCGAGTCCTCGGCCTTGAACAATGCCATGCGTGAATACTGTCTTTGGCGCAGCACCTGCTGTGCCGTGACATGGATCAGCAGGTAATGAGGATCGCCAATGTTCTGCCGGATATCGACCCAATCGGGCTGTGCCTGGAGCCGCTGCAGATAGGCCTCGGTTCCCTCGACAATCAAGGCTTGGTGAAATTCCCGCTGCCAGGCGACGATGAAATCGGAGCCCGCCAAAGCGCCAAATGCCCAGCTTTCGATCACAGGCCTCTGCACCTGGGTGGTGAATTTCTCAAGATAGAAACCCACAAACTCAGTCCTGGAGTCGACGGCTGCCTGCATCCAGCCCAACGAGCGCGTCAGCAGGGTGCTGGCATCCAGCCAGAAGCCTCCATGCAGGGCCACGAGGTACAGGCGCAGCCAGTCAGATTGTTTGGTGGGATGCAGCTCATGGAACCGGGCAGGCAAAGCTTCTTGTGCCACGTACTGTGCCAGGTTGCCAGGATGCACAAGGCATACTTCATAATCCGGACACTGCAAACGCCAGCTCTGGATGCATTCGCGCACAAACGAGTCGGGCTGAGCATGGTTCCAGTAGGTCCACAATTTCTTGGGAATCGCAGCGCCCGGCGACGCCGCTAATTGCGGTGCGGGAGCAGCTACCTTGCCTTCGACAATGACCGGTATTGCGTCGCAATAGCTTGCTGAGGATTTCAGCGTCCGGGGCTGAACCAGCTTCAATGCGCTTTTGAATAATTGGGCAGGAATCCGGGTCATGGTGCGGAGAACAAAAAGAAACAATAGACGCAAATGATCTGTGCAGATTGTCCATCAGAACAATGAACTCACACTCTTTCCCTGAGCCAAAAACTGACGCTACAACGCCGATCCGAATCCTGCACTTCGTGACCGGAGGATTTTCCGGCGCCACCCAGGTCGCGGTAGACCTGAGTCTGGCCGCACTACACACGCCAGGCTATGAAGTTCTGCTGGTGCTGCGCCGCAAGCCCAGCACGGATGAGCGCAAGATCGATGCCCTGCGCCAGCAAGGCCTGCAGGTCAAGGTGGTGTCCAACTGGCTGCATGCACTCACCGTCTGGGAGTTGCGCAAAGTCATTCGAGACTTCAAGCCCGATGCGATGTTCGCCCATGGTTTCAGCGACCATATCTGGGGCAGGCGCGCTGCTGCAGCCGAGGGTGTGGCGCATATCTTTCATGTGGAGCACAACTCGCGTGAGCGCTACACGCCGCGTCGTCTGCGCCAGGCCCTGGCGCTGGAGCCGTTCACCCAGGCCCATATCGGCGTCTCTGAAGGCGTCAGAACCAGTCTGGTCGAACGAGGCTTCCCGGCCGAAAAATGCATTGCCATCTGCAACGGCATCGACCTGACACGCTTTGCTCAAGACGCCATGCCCCAGCTCTGGCAGGAACGCGAGCCGGCCATTTACATGGCGTCGCGCTTTGCGCGCCAGAAAGATCACGACACGCTGATCAGGGCTCTGGCCGCGCTCAGGCAACGCGGCCTGACGCCCACACTCTATCTGGCCGGCGCAGGCAAGAGTTCGCTCAGGGCCAGAGCCGAGCGGCTGGTTGCTGAGCTGGGACTTGAGCAGCAGGTTCGCTTCCTGGGCAATGTCTCGGACCTGCCCCAGCGACTGTCCAGAACTCAGATCTTTGTTCTGGCTACGCACTGGGAAGGCATGCCTCTGGCGCTGGTGGAAGGCATGGCCGCAGGCTGTGCCTGTGTGGTGTCCGATGTCATCGGAGCCCGGGAAGTCGTCACCCCCGAGGTGAACGGCCTGCGGGTGCGGGAGTCAGACCCCGACTCCATGGCAGACGCATTGCAAAGACTGCTCCAGAATCCAGCGCTGGCCCAGAGCCTGGGCACAGCGGCGCGTGTCCACGCACTAAGCCACTACGGACGAGAACAGATGTGGTGCCACTATCAAAGACTGCTGCCGGTCAGCGCTTGAGAACTGCCGTTACAAGAGGCTTTGAAGCCCGAAAGTTCCCCCAGCTCAAAGCCAGCTTCATCTTGAATTTGCGCATTTTTTGCAAACGATTCGCCGGTGCTTCTTTTTGGGCCCAGATGCTGCTGATCTCGCTGGTGTCATCCAGAGAAATGACCGAGGGGTAGACCCCGTACACACGCAGGTCGTTCTCAAACCAGAAGCGAATATCCACATCGACTGGTCTATCGAAGGGAACACGTGCCTCCAGCATCTTGCGGGCACCGGATCGACTGATGACATAACCGGCAGCAAAGCTGGGCACCCGCTGATAGGAGATCAGTTGCAAAGATCCCTGAACCAACGGACCTTGATCCGCGATCTTTTCCGGCTCGCGCCCGTAGAGCTTGATCATGTCCCAGCTGCCATCGGCGGGCAGTGCTTCAATCGCGGCCAGCGCCTGGGGCAAATCTGGCAGAAGCCGCACATCATCCTCGAAGACAACCATGGCAGGAGCGTCGCTATCCATGAGTTGCTGCCATGACCTCAGATGACTGGCGTAACAGCCCTTCTCTCCGTTGCTCAGGGGTTTGAAGTAGCGGCCATGGCTTTGCGGCGCACAGAAGTAACGTTTTTGCTCGGCCTCGGACAGATCCGCCCACCACACTGCAGGCAAGCGCGATGCTGTCAACCCCATTTGCGAGAACTGGGCTGTCATCCGCTCGCGGCGCTTTGCATCCTTGGACAGATTGATAAAGACAATGGGTAATGACGACATACACTTCTGCACCGAATACAAGACCTGCAGTGTAGGTTGAAGCCAACTGCCTCGCAGGAGAACCTGATTGACAACTATGAATGTGCCTACACAAGTCACACCTCGAACCGGCAAGCGGGCGACTGCTCTTGCGCATGCCCTGGATGCCGCCTGCTTTGCATTCTTTGCGTTGAGTCTTTGCGTCCCCTCTGGCTACTCTTACGGATCCACGGCCCTGGCTCTTTTGACTCTCGCCGGTTGTATCGCGGCCCGCCCCCAAGGCCTTGCCAGGCGCGAGACTTTCGTGCTGGCGGGGCTTCTGCTGGTGCTGGGCCTGCTCTGGAGCCTGTCCTTCGACCACTGGTTCTCGGCGGCGGGCTGGGGTTATGGCGCGAAATACGCGCTGGCCGCTCTCTGCCTCTGGTATCTGAGCAAAACAGGTATCCGGCTCACGGCCATTGTCTGGGGCCTGGCTCTGGGGAGTGTGGGTGCTCTGGCGATTGCTGCGTATCAGGCCGGCGTGCTCAAGATGCTACGTGTCTCCGGCTTTACCAATGCCATCCAGTATGGTGGCATCGCCATGTATATGGGTTTTGCCACCTTGTCCCTGGCTTTGCTGGGCCGCTGGAGCAAGTCTCAAACAGCAGCTCTGGGGCTAATGGCTGCATGCGGTATTTATGCGTCCTTTCTTTCCGACTCCCGCGGCTCCTGGGTCGTGATACCGCTGCTGATTGCGGCCATCTGGCTGATGGCATGGCTCAATGGCTACAAGCGTCTGGCCAGCATGACGGCGGCAGCCATGCTGCTGCTCGGGCTGATCGTGGCAGTGCCGGCCTACCAGAAGCTGGAACAACGAAGCAGCGAAGCTGCTCGGGAAGTTTCACAGTATCTGCAAGACCCGCAGAAATATGCAGTGACCTCTGTCGGTCAGCGTCTGGAGCAATGGCGGCTTGCCATACATCTGATCGAACAGCGCCCCTTCAGCGGCTGGGGACTGGCCGGCTATTCTGCAGCCAAGCAGCAAATGGTCGATCAAGGCCTGGCCCACCCTTCGGTCATGGAATATGGGCATGCGCACAATGAAATCCTGGACATGTGGGTCAAGCGCGGGCTGCCGGGTCTGATCCTGCTGCTGGCGTTCTATGCCGTGCCTGCAGCCATTTTCTGGCCCACGCAGCGCCGTCTGGCGCATGCCGATGCGGCGCAGCGCTCCAAGCTGCTGGCTCTGCGCGCGGCCGCCACGCTGCTGCCGCTGGCCTACTTCGGCTTTGGCTGGACCCAGGTGTTCTTCGCGCACAACAGCGGAAACATGTTCTATATTTTCAGCCTCGCCGTGCTCTGGGGCGGTATTTGCAGAATGGAAACCCAGTCTGCAGTCACCAAAACTCAGTCCTGAGACCTGCCCGGCAAACCCAGGGCCAGAGCTCCCAGAGCCCCCTGGCCCAGGGCAAAGACACCATACAAGAGCCCAACCCCAACCGCTAGTACCGCAGGGACTCCGAAGGGAGCCAGGGCTGCCACAGCAGCAGCTTCACGGGTGCCCCAGCCGCCCACACTGACAGGCAGTGCAGCCATCAAAAACACGGGGGCGATGACAAAGGCCCATACGGCCAGCGGCAAATGCAGGCCCAGAGCCATGGCGCCACAGGCCAGCGCACCAGCAGACAGCAATTGCACCAATGCCGAGGATGCGGCTTGCACCCACAGTTGCAGCAGGAAGTTCGGGCTGCTTGCCGCCAAGCGCACAGGCTCCATCCATGCACCAGGCAACTTGAGCCAGTTGCTGCGCAGGCCCTGCAGAGCAGCCCAAGGCAGCAGCAACCACAGCATGATGACGACAAGCAGCAGAGCGATGAAAACCGTGGTGTTCATGTGTATCCAGGGGGCCAGTGTGGAAGCACAGGCCACCGCCCCCAGGCCACCGATCGCGCACAACATCCACAGACCGCTGACGCGATCCAGAATCACCGAAAGATTGCTTGCCGCCTTGGCCTGCCCGGTCTTCTGCAGCGCAATCGCACGATAGACATCACCGCCCACAACAGCGCCAGGCAGCAACACATTCAGGCCAATGGCCTGAAAGTACCAGCGTATGCCAGAGGTCACCGACATCTCGGCCCCGAGCCACCGCGCCATGGCACGCCAGCGCCATGCCGACACAGCGTTCGAGGCAATGGAAATCCCCAAGCCCCCCAGCAACCACCAGGGGCTGGCCTGCTGCAGCCGGCCCCACAGTTGCACAGGGTTGGCTAGATAGACAACGGCGGCCAGCAAAGCGATGCCCATCAGGGCTCGGACAACCGCCTTACGCGCCTTGCTCACAGGACCGTAGTCTCGGTTTTCGCTGTTTTTTCTTCGGGCTTGTGCCTGGCTGCGCTGTAATCCTTGGCGTGGTACTGAAGGCCGCTGCCCGACTCGTAATAGATACGCGTCAGCAGCTCGCCGATCAGGCCCGCTGCGATGAACTGCATGCCCATCAGCACCAGCATGACTCCCGCCATCAAGAGGGGTCGGCCGCCAATCGATTCGCCCATGATCTTCTGTGCCAGCAGCCACAGCAGGATCAGCACGCCAGGCGTTGCCATCCACAGTCCCATGCCGCCAAAGGCATGCAGCGGACGCTGGCGAAAGCGCATGAAAAAGACAATGAAGATCAGATCCAGAATCACCCGGAAGGTGCGATCTATGCCGTATTTGGAAACACCGCGCGTGCGTGCATGGTGACGCACCGGAATCTCCGTGATACGCGCACCGGCATCACGCGCCAGTGAGGGAATGAAGCGGTGCATCTCGCCATAGAGGCGAATGCGGTCAATGATTTCGCGGCGATAGGCCTTCAATGCACAGCCATAGTCATGCAGCTGCACATTGGTAAATTTGGAAATCAGGCGGTTGGCCAGCACCGAGGGCAGGCGGCGCGACAGGGCCTTGTCCTGGCGGTTCTTGCGCCAGCCCGAGATCATGTCCACATCGGGGTCATTTTCCAGACGTTCCAGCAACAGCGGAATATCGCCGGGTTCATTTTGCAGGTCGGCATCCAGCGTGACCACATACCGGCCGCGCACCCGGTCAAAACCGGCCTGCAAGGCACTGGACTGACCGTAGTTGCGCACCAGACAGACGGCACGCACCCAGGGATGCTGTTCGGCCAGCTCGCGCAGACGTCTGGCACTGCCATCCGTCGACCCATCGTCCACCGCAATCAGTTCGTAGCTCAGTGACTGGGTGCGCATGGCCTCGTCAATGCGGGCCACCAGATCGGGCAGATTATCGAACTCGTTATAAACAGGAACAACGATGGAAACTTCGGGATTGGAATCGTGCACGGACGTCATGCTCAATGATTTTGGATAACAGTCACCTATACTAACTGAATACCCTAGGTGCCATTTGCGCCAGGCCCATTGTTTGGCCTGCAAAGCCAAGCGCAATCGTAAGTGCGCACTATCAAAACATGTGCGCCCGCCAAATCCTATGGCATCAAACTCCTCGACTTCTATTCGCCCAGACTGGCAGCAGACCCTTTATGCCAAGCCATGGATATGGCTGGCTCTTTTAGTTTGTGCCCATATCGTTTCCCGTATCAGCATTTCAGCAGGCATGAAATGGGATGAATCCGAACAGATTCTCTGGGCCCAGCAATTGCAGCTGGGTTATGGCCCGCAGCCGCCTCTGTATACCTGGATGCAATGGGCGGTCTGTCAGCTTCTCGGCCCTTCGGTGCTGGCTCTGGCATTGCTCAAACATCTGCTGATTGCCCTGGCCTATTGCCTGGCATGGCTGGCTGGCCGGCAGTTGCTCAATCAAAAAGGTGCCTGGTGGGTTGCCGCAGGTCTGCTGCTGATGCCGCCCTTCGGCTGGGACTCGCTGCGCGACCAGACTCATACGGTGATGGTGACAGCCATGACCATGGGCTTGTGGTGGGCCGTGCTGCGCCAGGTTCAAAAGCCGCAAGCCGTCAATTTTGTCTGGATCGGCCTCTTCTGCGGTCTGGGCATGCTGTCCAAATACAGCTATGCCATGCTCATTGGCGCCTTGTTCGTGGCCTCCATGACGGTGACGCAGGTCCGCTCGGCCATCTTCGCCAGGGGCTGGTGGCTGGCTCCGCTGGTGGGCTTGCTGGTGTTTGCGCCCCATGCCTTCTGGCTGGCCTCGCACTGGGGCATGGCAACCACCGAGACCGTACAGAAGATGTCCATCTCCACCGAGGCTTCGCATCTGAAAGGTCTGGGCAATCTGCTCAAGGCCCTGCTTTCCACCCTGGGCCTATGGCTGATTGCCGCCGTACTCAGCTATCGCTCCAGACTCTGGAAGCCCGGCACCGACGCGTCTTTGCCCAGCCAGGAATGGGCCAGGCCTTTGCTGCGCAACTACCTGCTCATCATTGCCGTCTGCCTGCTGGGCATGGTGCTGGCAGCTGATGTCACGGACTTCAAGCAGCGCTGGATGCTGCCTCTGACGGCTGTTGTACCCTTGGCCCTGTATGTCTGGCGCCCGGCACTGCTGGAACAGGGCGTGGGCCGCATGTTCACCGTCTTCGTCATCGTCTTTGCCCTGATCTTTCTGATCATGGCCACGCTGCGCCCCTGGCAGGGCGGCCGCAAGCACGATCCCGACGAGCTCAACCATCCGGTCAAGACGCTGGCCCAGGAACTGCGCCAGGCCGGTTATGACGGCAAGGGCGTCATCGTCGGCTCGGACC
The DNA here is from genome assembly GCF_001010305.1 of Comamonas sp. E6. Lineage (NCBI taxonomy): Bacteria > Pseudomonadati > Pseudomonadota > Betaproteobacteria > Burkholderiales > Comamonadaceae > Comamonas > Comamonas sp. E6. The sequence goes on along the minus strand of NZ_BBXH01000007.1, from coordinate 390,743 downwards.
ATATGATGGCGGCCATGCTGCATTCGCAGTTCCCGCAAACCTATGCCCTGGGCTGCTCCGATGGCGCCCAGCTGAGGCAGTGCCTGTCTCAGGCCGGCGCCGATACCGCAGGCGGCCTGCTGCTGATCACACGCGCCGACAAGCCCGTCGCGGGCTGGTGGGACGGCATCTTCACCACCCAGGCAAAAACCGCGCTGCAGACACTGAGCATCCCTTTCGAGAAAATGCCTGCCAGCGCAACACCTGCGCAATACCAATATCTCTGGATTGCCCCATGAATCCTGTCCTGATCACCGGCTGTGCCGGCTTTATCGGCATGCATTGCGCCAAGCGACTGCTTGAGCAAGGTGTGGCCGTGGTTGGCATCGACAACCTCAACAACTACTACGATGTGGCGCTCAAGCATGCCCGCCTCGCCGAGTTGCGCCCACACGCCCACTTCCGCTTTGTGGAACTCGATCTGGCGGATCGGCAAGGCATGGCCGACCTGTTTGCCGAGGCAGCCCCCAGCAAAGTTCTGCACCTGGCCGCACAAGCCGGTGTACGCTACTCCATCGATCAGCCCGACGACTACACCGACTCGAATCTGCTGGGCTTTGGCAATGTCCTGCAAGGCTGCCGCAAGCACCAGGTCGAGCATCTGGTCTATGCCAGTAGCTCCAGCGTCTATGGCGGCAACACCAGGATGCCGTTTGCCGAAAGCGACGCGGTGGACCACCCCATCAGCTACTACGCGGCCACCAAGAAGGCCAATGAGCTGATGGCCCATAGCTATGCGCACCTGTACGGCATTCCCACCACAGGCCTTCGCTTCTTCACGGTGTACGGCCCCTGGGGCCGCCCCGACATGGCCTTGTTCAAGTTCACCAAGGCCATGCTGGCCGGCGAGAGCATCGATGTCTATGGCGAAGGCAAGCTGGTGCGCGACTTCACCTATATCGACGATATCGTCGAAGGCATCATGCGCGTGCTGGACAAGCCCGCCACGCCCGATGCCGGCTATGACAGCCGGAATCCCAATCCCGGCACCAGCACCGCGCCCTATCGCATCTTCAATATCGGCAACAACTCGCCCACCGTGCTGATGGACTACATCGCGGCACTGGAGGGCGCCCTGCAAATTACCGCCCGCAAGCAAATGCTCCCCATACAGCCCGGCGACATGCACAGCACCTCGGCCGACACACGTGCCCTGCAAGCCTGGGTCGGCTTCTCGCCAGCCATGCCCGTGGCCACGGGCGTGCAGCATTTTGTGGATTGGTATCGCTCTTTTTATCGCGTATGAAAGTTACTGTCTTTGGTACCGGCTATGTCGGTCTTGTGCAAGGTGCCGTGCTGGCCGATGTCGGCCACCAGGTGCTTTGCGTGGATGTGGATGAGAAGAAAGTCGCGGCACTCAAGGCTGGCCAGATTCCCATCCATGAACCAGGCCTCGATGCACTCGTCATCAACAACCAGCAACTGGGTCGTTTGCAGTTCACCACCAATGCCGCCGAAGGCGTGGCGCACAGCGAGCTGATCTTTCTGGCCGTGGGCACGCCGCCCGACGAAGACGGCAGCGCCGACCTGCAATATGTGCTGGCCGTGGCCCGCACCATCGCCCAGCACATGGACGGACCGCGCATCGTCATCAACAAATCGACTGTGCCCGTGGGCACGGCGGACAAGGTCTCGGCCGTGATTGCCGAAGGCCTTGCGCAGCGCAATCTGCAGCACCCTTTCGATGTGGTGTCGAACCCCGAGTTTCTCAAGGAAGGCGCGGCAGTGGGCGATTGCCAGCGCCCGGACCGCATCATCATAGGCACCGGCAACCCGGCTTCCGAAGCCAAGCTGCGCGAGCTCTACGCTCCCTTCAACCGCAATCGCGACAAGATCGTGATGATGGATGTCCGAAGCGCCGAGCTGACCAAATATGCGGCCAATGCCATGCTGGCGACCAAGATCAGCTTCATGAACGAGATTGCCAACCTGTCGGAAAAGCTGGGTGCCAACGTGGAGGCCGTGCGCCGCGGCATTGGCAGTGACCCGCGCATCGGCTACCACTTCATCTACCCGGGCGTGGGCTATGGCGGCAGCTGCTTTCCCAAGGACGTGAAGGCGCTGATCCACACAGCCAGGGAGGTCAAGTTCGAGCCTCTGCTGCTCAATGCCGTAGAGGACCGCAACCATGCCCAGCGCAATGTGCTGTTCGAGCGCATCAGCGCCTTCTACAGCGGCCAGCTTGAGGGCAAGACCATCGCCGTCTGGGGCCTGGCTTTCAAGCCCAATACCGACGATATGCGCGAAGCGCCCAGCCGCAATCTTCTGGAGTCGCTCTGGGCCGCCGGTGCCAAGGTGAAAGCCTACGATCCCGTTGCCATGAAGGAAGCCCGTCGCATCTACGGCGAGCGTGCCGACCTGGAGCTGGTGGACAGCCCCCTGGCTGCCGTGCAGGATGCAGACAGTCTGGCCATCGTGACCGAATGGCAGATCTTCCGTGCGCCGGACTTCGACCTGCTGGCCACAACACTGAACGACAGAATGATTTTTGACGGCCGCAACCTCTACGAGCCTGCCCTGCCTGCCAGCCATGGCCTGGGCTATGTCTCCATAGGCCGCCCCGCCCAGCAGCCGCGCTGAAACAAAAAGCCCCGCAGGCAGAAACCTGCGGGGCTTTTTTCCGGGCAGCGGCTCAGGACAGCGGCAGGCAGATCACAAAGCTCGCACCGCTGCGGCCGTCCTGGCGCGCCTCGCAGTGCACGGTGCCGCCATGGCGCTCGGCAATCGAGCGCACCAGCGACAGGCCCAGGCCCACGCCGCCGGAGCGCTCGCTGGCCCCGGGCAGGCGATAGAACTTCTCGAAGATACGCTCGCGCTGCGCCTTGGGAACCCCGGGGCCGTGATCCTCGACACGGATCAACGCCATGCCATCCTGTTTGGACAGGGACAGAGTGATCTCGCCCTCGCTGTAGCGGCGCGCATTCTCCAGCAGATTGCGCACGGCACGGCGCAGCAGTTTCGCGATCCCCTGCACCTCAAGCGGACCATCGGTCTGCATCTCCAGATCGGCATCGATGCGCGCGCACTCCTCGGCCGCCAGACCGATCAGATCGACCGACTCCACCGTGCCCACATCGACCTCGCTGGAATCCAGGCGGCTGGCCAGCAGGATCTCGTCGACCAGTTGGTCAAGCTCGCCAATATTGCGCTGAATCTCGGCCTTGGCGCGTGCACTGGCCGGGTCGTCACCCATGAACTCCAGGCCCATGCGGATGCGCGTCAACGGCGAGCGCAGTTCATGCGAGGCATTGGCCAACAGAGATTTGTGAGAGGTCATCAAGGTCTCTATGCGCGCTGCAGCAGCGTTGAACTGGTGCGCCAGATCCGCCACCTCGTCATGCCCATGCTCGGGCACGCGCACCGACAGATCACCCTCGCCAAAGCGCTTGACGCCGCGCTGCAGGTTTTCCAGACGCTTGAGCAGACGGCGAATGATGGGGAACACACCCACAACCACCGCCACGCCGACCAGGCCCAGCATCCACAGAAAGCCGAATGGCGGCCGCAGCCAGAAGGCGACGGCACCGTCACGCGGGGGAGGGCGGCCCTCACGCCACTCGCGTGGCGCCATCCATAGCTCATAGACCTGCCCGTCTCTGGCGGCAATTTCAAAACGCACGCCATCCACGGGCGAGCCGGAGATGCGGTTGCCACGTCCCTCCACCAGCACCTCGCCCTCAGGGCCCTTGAGCACCATCTCGCGCGAGGGAGGCGTGGTGCTGTTCTGTGCGCGCTGCTCTTCAGCAATATTCCAGGCCCAGGCCACACACAGCGTGAGCACGGCCACGCCGACCACCACGGCCAGCCAGATGCGCAGATAGAGGCGCTGGGAGAAGATGTGCAGCAGCTTCATCAGTCTTGCTGCTTGGCAAAGACATAGCCCACGCCGCGCACCGTGAGAATGCGCTTGGGAGCCTTGGGGTCGGCCTCGATGGCGGCGCGGATGCGGCCCATGTGCACGTCGATGGAGCGGTCGAAGGCCTCCAGTTCGCGGCCGCGCACGGCTTCCATGATCTGGTCGCGCGTCAGAACGCGACCGGCGCGCTCGGCCAGTGCCACGAGCAGGTCGAACTGGTAGGAAGTGAGATCGGCCTGCTGCTCGCCCACCGACACGGTGCGGGCATCACGATCGATTTCCAGGCTGCCGAAGCGCATGACGGCATTGGCGGGGGCCGCCTGGCTCTCGCTGCCTTTACGGCGCAGGATGGCGCGAATGCGGGCCAGCAGCTCGCGCGGCTCGAAAGGCTTGGGCAGATAGTCGTCGGCGCCCAGCTCCAGACCGATGATGCGGTCCATGGGATCACCCTTGGCGGTCAGCATCAGCACCGGGACCTGTGCGGGGGCACCAGGCATGGAACGTATGCGGCGGCAGACTTCGAGACCGTCCATATCGGGCAGCATCAGGTCCAGGATCACCAGATCGGGCAGCTCGACCGAGCCGCCATCGCCGGGCTGCAGCTGTTCCAGGCCGCTTTTGCCGTCAGCCATATGGGTCACTTCCAGGCCGTTATTGCCCAGGTAATCGCTCACCATTTGCGCCAGGCGAACGTCGTCCTCAATCATCAGAAGTTGGTGCGTGCTCATAGGGGGCAGTGTAGTCATGCTCGCGCCTCGGTATTTCTTCAAGACGCCATGCTGCAGCACGCAGGTGACCTGCTCTTGTCTGGTGCGTAAAGTTGGGTAAACGCCGAGTCGCTCAAAAACAATAGCTGTCAGTGCTTGTTCATCAAGCGTCAGAGCCAATTTTTACTCTGGATGCCAGGAAAATCAGCAGCAGCACGGGGAAGCCCATCAACGCCGTGGTGTGGAAAAACGCCTCGTAACCATAAGCATCGACAAACGCCCCCGAGAAACCCGCCAGCCACTTGGGGGCCAGCAGCATCATCGAACTGAACAGCGCATATTGCGTGGCCGAGTACTGCACGTTGGTCAGGCCCGAGAGATAGGCGATGAAGGCCGCCGAGGCGATTCCCCCGGCGAGATTGTCGGCGCTGACCACCCAGACCAGCGCCGAGACATCGTGGCCGCGCGTAGCCAGCCAGGCAAACAGAATATTGGTGCATGCCGACAGCACGGCGCCCAGCATCAGCACGCGCATCACGCCCCAGCGCACCGCCATGGTGCCGCCCACAAAGCCACCCAGCAGCGTCATGATGACGCCGAACACCTTGGTCACGGCAGCCACCTCTTCCTTGGTATAGCCCATGTCCACATAGAACGGATTGGCCATGATGCCCATGACCACGTCGCTCACGCGATACAGACCAATCAGCGCCAGCAGAAGCAACGCCTGCCAGCGGTAGCGGCCTATGAAGTCGGCAAACGGAGCGATCAGCGCGCCCTTGATCCACTCGGCCGCATTGCGTGCCGGTGCCATGGGACGAGCTTCAGGCTCGGGCGATAGCAGCACCGTGATCATGCCCACCAGCATGCTCGCCGCCATGGCCGTGTAGGCCACATGCCAGGCCTGCACCATATAGCCCTGCACATCACCTTGAACCTGGGCCGCCACCCACAGCACGCCGGCGCCAGCCCAGATCATGGCCAGGCGATAGCCGGTCTGGTAGGTGGCCGCCAGAGCCGCCTGATCGTCGACCTTGGCGGACTCGATGCGATAGGCATCGAGCGCGATATCCTGCGTAGCCGAGCCGAAAGCCACCAGCACCGCGCATAACACCAGCGGCTGCAGGGATTGCTTGGGGTCCATGAAGGACATGCCGAGCAGGCCCGCCACGATCAGCAGCTGCGAAAACAACAGCCAACTGCGGCGACGCCCCAGCATGCGCGTCAGTGCAGGCAAGGGCAAGCGGTCCACCAGCGGAGACCACACCCATTTGAAGGCATAGGCCAGACCCACCCAGCTCAGGAAGCCAATCGTCGTGCGATCGATATCGGCTTCGCGCAGCCAGAAGCTCAAGGTACCCAGTACCAGCAACAGCGGCAGGCCGGCCGAAAAACCCAAAGCCAGCATGCGCAGGCTGGTGGGCTGGGCATAGACCTTGAAGGCCTGGCTCCAGCTGCGCTTGGGCTTGATGACGACATCTGCGGAGGAGGGGTTGCGACTTGTTTGGGACGACTCGGTCATGGTCTGGTTCTCTGAGGCAGAGGGCATTATCGGTTGCCCACGCCAGTCACCGGGCGCTACCATTGGCCGGATCACCGTCTCTTTCTGTAAGCAAGCAAGATTAGCCATGAGCCGTGACACCGCATCCCCGCACCCCGTGCTTGACCAGGCACAGGCATCGGTGCGCAGCTACAGCGGCGAGCATCAGGCCCATGCCCATGACCATGCCCAGATTCTGTTTGCGCTGCAGGGCCGCATGGAGCTGGAGGTGGGTGGCAGGCCCAGCTTTGTGGACAGCGCCTGCGGCATGGTCATACCCGCAGGTACCGGCCACGGCTATCTGGCAGCACCGCAAACCCAGGTGCTGGTGATCGATGCGCCCATGATCCAGGGGCTGGACAAGCTGCGCCGCTTTGCCGTGCCCCCGGCGTTGCGCTTTCCGCAATCAAGCCTGTCAGCCGCCGCGCAGATGGCGCTGGTGCTGCAGGCTCCCACCTTGCTGCAACGTCGCGGCATGGATCTGCTGTGGCTGCAGCGCCAAGTGCAGGCGGCTTTGCATGAAAGCTGGCCCACGGCCCGGCTGGCGGACCTGGTGCATCTGAGCGTGGCCCAGTTCCATGCCCGTTTCGTGGAGCTGACGGATCGCACGCCGCAGGACTGGCTTCGCGGCCTGCGTCTGGACGCTGCCGTGCTGCAGCTCAGAAAGGGGGCGGCACTCGAAGCGACCGCGCTGCGCTGCGGCTACGCATCGGCCAGCGCCCTGGCCTATGCATTGCGGCGCGAGCGCGGCCTGACATCGCGCCAGTTGCGTGAGCGCCGCTGAGCCGCCCCCTCACTTCAAGCGTTTCTCGACAGATGGGTGGCCCGGGCCCGCGCATGATGGCTCACTCATGTCTGTCACTTCCGCTATCTCTTCCCCATCACCCCGCAGCGCCTTGGGCCCTGTCGGCCTGGTGCTGGCCGCCGCCATGCTCTGGGGCACCACGGGCACGGCACAGCATTTCGCGCCTGCACAGCTCTCGCCCTACTGGGTGGGCGGCCTGCGCATGGTCATGGCCGCGCTGTTCTTTGGCGCGCTGGCGCTGCTGCTGGACCGAGGCCATGCGCGCCAGCCCATGCGCTGGGCGCGCATCGTGTTCTGCGGCCTCTGCATGGCCATCTACAACCTCAGCTTCTTTGCCGGCGTCAAGGCCAGCGGCGTAGCCCTGGGTACGGCGCTGGCCATAGGCAGCGGTCCCATCTGGGCCGGCCTGATGCAGGCCGTGGTGCAAAAGCGCATGCCCAGTCTCCAATGGTGGCTGGGTACCTGCACCGGCGTGGGCGGAGGCATTGTCATGGCGCTGGCCGCCACCGACAGACAGCATCTGCCATGGGCGGGCATGGCCCTGTGTCTGCTCGCCGGTCTGTCCTATGCCGCCTACGCGCTGGTCAACCAGGCACTGGTGCTGCAATCGCGCGTGGCCACGGTCAATGCCTGGGTGTTTGCCTGCGCGGCCCTGCTGTCACTGCCCGTTTCGGCCTGGCTGGGCGGGCCGCTGCAGATCAGCGCCAGCGGCTGGGCAGTGGTGATCTATCTGGGCATGTTCGCCACGGGCTTTGCCTATCTGCTGTTCTCCGTGGGCCTGCGCGGCATGTCTGCCGCGACCGGCGTGGCACTGAGCAAGGCCGAGCCGATCACCGCTTTTGCGCTGTCGCTGTTGGTGGTTGGCGAGCGCCCCGCCTGGTGGTCCGTGATCGGTCTGCTCGGCGTGATCGGCGGTCTGTGGCTGGTAGTACAGGCAGAGCGCAAGACTGCAGAAACCGTCTGACCCGAGGCAGACTACAGCTCGCATAGACTTGGCGCTTATGCACGCCCTCATCTCATCCCTGCGCCTGCCCGCCACCCGCAACTGCCTGCTGCCCGCACTGGTCTGTGCTGCGCTGATGCACGCGCCAGCGCATGCGCAGGTGGAGGTCGGCAAAGCATCGGTGATGCGCCAGCTGGTGCCGGCCGAGACGCTGGAAAACTCTGCGACCCAGCAATACCAGGAGCTGCTGCAAAAGGCCAAGGCCCAGGGCGCGCTGGCAGACGCCGGCAACCCGCAGCTGCAGCGCCTGCGCAGCATTGCCCAGCGCCTCATCCCTTATGCCGCGCAATGGAACCCGCGCGCCAGCCAATGGCGCTGGGAAGTCAACCTCATAGGCAGCAAGCAGATCAACGCGTTCTGCATGCCCGGCGGCAAGATCGCCTTCTACACAGGCATCATCGACCAGCTCAAGCTGACGGACGACGAGATCGCCATGATCATGGGCCACGAGATGGCCCATGCCCTGCGCGAGCATTCGCGCGAGCAACTGGCCAAGAACCAGGCCACCAGCATAGGCATATCGCTGGGCGCGCAATTGCTGGGTCTGGGCGATATCGGCAATGCCGCTGCACGCCTGGGCGGGCAATTGCTCAGCCTCAAGTTCAGCCGCAATGACGAAAGCGATGCCGACCTGGTCGGACTGGAACTGGCCGCACGCGCCGGCTACAACCCGCAGGCCGCCGTGAGTCTGTGGCGCAAGATGGGTCAGGCCACGGGCGAAGGCGGCATAGGCTTTCTCTCCACTCACCCTACAGGCCCCGATCGCATACGCCAGCTGGAGGGTAACGTGCCGCGCGTCATGGGCTTGTACGAGCAGGCACGCAGGCGCTGAACACCAGCGACAAGGCGGCTGAAAACCCGCTTTGCGTCAGCCATGCTGCGCTCTATATTGGCCTGTGACGAGCGCACAGCCACAGGAGTGATCGCATGCAGGCCCTGGACACCCATGACGTCTTCAACCAGTTCGATGAGCTGACCGGCATCAATCTGCTGCAGGCCGATGCGGCCTTGCAGGAAGTGCTGCAGCGCCAGCAGGCGCAGGGCTTTGTGCCGGCTCTGAACCGCTTTGCGCAACAGCTTGGCGAGAAGCACAACTGGGAGCATGCCGAACTCGCCAACCGCCATACGCCCGAGCTGCAGCGTTTTGACGCACGCGGGCGTGTGCTAGATGCCGTGGAATTCCACCCCAGCTGGCACCGCCTCATGGAGCTGTATCGCAAACAGGGCCTGATCTCCTTGCCCTTTGAGAGCCCAAGCCGCGGCCGCTGGAGCGCCTGGGCCGCCGGCTTTTACCTGCACGGCCAGGTGGAGCAAGGCACGCTATGCCCAGCCACCATGACCACCGCGGCCATCCCCGTGCTGCAAAAAGAGCCGCAGCTGTGGAGCCAGTTGCAGGCCCGGTTGTTCAGCCACGAGTACGACGCACGCGATCTGCCCTTGAGCCAGAAAAAATCCATCTGGATAGGCATGGGCATGACGGAGAAACAGGGCGGCTCGGACGTGCGCGCCAACACCACGGTGGCTCGCCCCGTGCATGAGGGAGGTCGCGGCGGCGAGTATCTGCTGCGCGGCCACAAATGGTTTTTCTCGGCCCCCATGTGCGACGCCCATCTGGTGGTGGCTCGCATGGCCACGGCAAGCGGTGAGCTCGGCGGTCATGCCTGCTTTTTCGTGCCGCGCTGGCGCCCTGACGGAAGCAAGAACCCCGTGCGTGTGCAGCGCCTCAAGGACAAGGTAGGCAACCGCAGCAACTCCAGCTCGGAAGTAGAACTGCAGGACGCCTGGGGCATTCTCATGGGCGAGGAAGGCCGAGGCATTCCCACCATCATCGAAATGGCCAGCTACACGCGGCTGAACTGCGTGCTGGGCAGCGCGGCCATTTTGCGCAGCGCAACCGTGCAGTCGATTGCCTATGCGCGCCAGCGCTCGGCCTTTGGTAGACATCTCGCGGATCAGCCGCTGATGGCCACCGTGCTCGCGGACCTGGCACTCGAAAGCGAAGCCTCCATGCAGCTCGCCATGCATCTGGCTCAGGCCTATGAGCTGGAGGCCGAAGGCGATCTGGTGGCCCGCGCCTGGAAGCGCATCATGACTCCGGCCGCCAAGTTCTGGGTCTGCAAGCGCTCGGTGGAGATCACGGGCGAAGCCATGGAGGTCTTTGGCGGCAACGGCTATGTACAGGACAGCATAGTCGCGCGCCTGTTCCGCGAAGCGCCGGTCAACTCCATCTGGGAAGGCTCTGGAAATGTGATGTGTCTCGATGTGCTGCGCGCCATGGGCCGAGAGCCCGAGGCCACGCGCCTGCTGTTGCAGGATCTCAGCGATATGGCTGCCGGCCAGCCCCTGTTGACGTCCACGGCGCAATCGCTGGCCAAACGCCTGTCCGTTTCCCCCGAGGCACTGGAGCCGCAGGCCCGCCGACTGGTGCAGGACTTGTGTCTGCTGGCCCAGGCCTGCCTCCTGCACAGGCACGCGCCCGCCCCCATGGCCGATGGCTTCATCCACACCCGCCTGGGCGCGCAGAACGGGGCCATGGTGGTCGGAGCATTCGACCCGGCTGGGCTGGACATCGCCGCCGTGCTGGAGCGTGCCCTGCCCCTGTGAATACCGTCAGGCTGCGACCAGCACTTTCAGCTGCTTGAGGCTTTGCGCCACGCTCTTTCCGCTGGTGTCCAGCACATGGTCGGCCTTGGAATAAAAGGCGGATCGGCCGTCCAGAATCCGGCGCAAATCATCCATGGCCTCGGGATTGGCCGCCATGGGCCGCGTGTCGCCCTGGGCCACGACACGGCTCATATGCTCATCGGGCTGGGCCTGCAACCAGACTGTGGTGCAATGGCTGAGCAACTCGTTGAAGGTTGCGGGGTCTGACACGATGCCGCCCGGGGTGGCAATCACCACATCGCTGTAGATCTGCACGGCCTCTTCGAGTGCACGGCGCTCGTAACGACGATAGGCGCCCGCTCCATAGAGGTCATAAATCTCGCGCACGCTGCAACCGGCCACTCGCTCGATCTCCTGGTTCAGCTCGAGAAACGGCACATTCAGCTGCTCGGCCAGCATACGCCCCAGCGTGGACTTGCCCGCGCCACGCAGGCCTATCAGGGCAATGCGCGAAGCCCGGTGCGGATCGCCCATGGGCGCCGTTCCCAGAATCTCTCCGGCCGCCAGTCGCACGCGCTGCAAATCGGCCTCGCTGCGGCCTTCCAGCAATTCGCGCAGCAACAGCCATTCGGCACTGGCCGTCGTCACATCGCCCAGCAGCTCGGCCATGCTGCACTGAAGTGCATGCGCGATCTGCTGCAGCACCAGGATGGAGACATTGCCCGTGCCGTATTCGAGATTGGCCAGATGGCGCTCGGACACCACGGCCGCCGAAGCCAGCCCGCGGCGCGTGAGACCGCGACGCGCACGCAGATTGCGCACCCTCTCGCCCAAGGCCTGCAGCAACGGGCTTTTGCCCGCTTCATCCCCTTCCGCAACCGACGCGGATGCCATGTCTAACTGATCCATAAAGCTCCTCAGAGGCCGTGAATGATAAACAGTCGGGGTTAACGCGAATCATGCAATATATTGCTTGACACTGCATTGTCACGTATTTATCTTTTGATTGCACGCACAATATTGCATGTTTCATCAAGGATTTGATGCTGATCAGAACAGCACTTCAGGAGACCCCCATGACCGAGTTACTGGCCAACCATGTGGCTGGCCGCTGGCAAACCGGCAGCGGCCCGGGCAGTTTGTTACGCGACCCGGTACTGGGAGCAGAGCTGGTGCGTGTCGATGCCACAGGGCTTGATCTGGGCGCCGCCTTTGCCTTCGCACGCGACACCGGCGGCAAAGCCTTGCGAGCCCTCAGTTACGCCCGGCGCGCCAGCCTGCTGGCCGATATTGCCGCCGTGCTGCAAAGCCGGCGCGACGCGTATTACGAGATTTCCACCGCCAACAGCGGCACCGTCAGAAACGACACCGCCGTCGATGTGGACGGCGGCATCTACACCCTGAACCAATACGCCAGATGGGGCGCGGCGCTCGGCGATGCGAGGCATCTGAGCGACGGCGAAGCCGTGGCGCTGGCCAAGGATGGAGCCTTTCTGTCCCGGCATATCCAGGTCCCGACACGCGGCGTGGCGCTGTTCATCAACGCCTTCAACTTCCCTGCCTGGGGGCTGTGGGAAAAAGCGGCTGCGGCCCTGCTCTCGGGCGTGCCCGTCATCGTCAAGCCGGCCACGGCCACCGCCTGGCTGACCCAGCGCATGGTCAGGGATGTGATCGATGCCGGCGTGTTACCGCCGGGGGCGCTGTCCGTCATCTGCGGCAGTGCCGCCGGATTGCTGGATCAGCTGCAGCCCATGGATGTGGTCTCGTTCACAGGGTCTGCGGAGACGGCTGCAACCATACGCTCTCACGCGGCCATCAGCCGCCATTCGGTGCGCAGCAATATCGAGGCCGACAGCGTGAACTGCGCGCTGCTGCTGCCCGGCCATGGCCCGGACAGCGAAGCCAGCGCCTTGCTGGCGCGTGAAGTGGTGCGCGAAATGACGGTCAAATCCGGCCAGAAATGCACGGCCATACGCCGCGTGCTGGTACCGCAAGCTCTGTACGACGGTGTGGCCCAGGCCATCGGTGCACAACTGGCCAAAATCACTGTAGGCAACCCGCGCAACGACGCTGTGCGCATGGGATCTCTGGTCAGCCGCGAGCAGTACGACAGCGTGCAGCAGGGCCTAGGCCGGTTGCTGGAGCACACGACGGCCCTGCATGACGGCCAGCGCAATGCGCTGATCGATGCCGACCCGGCGATTGCCGCCTGCGCCCAGCCTGTGCTGCTGGGAACACAGGACCCCGATGGCAGTGCATTCGTGCATGACATGGAAGTCTTTGGCCCGGTGGCCACGCTCATGCCCTACCGTGACCTGGCACATGGCCTGGCACTTGCACATCGCGGCCAGGGCTCGCTGGTCTGCTCGATCTATGGCGATGACGACCAGGCCCTGGCCGCCGCCGCCACCGATCTCGCAGTCAGCCACGGCCGCGTGCATGTGGTCACGCCCGCTGTCGCCAGGCTGCATACCGGCCACGGCAATGTCATGCCCCAGTCCCTGCATGGCGGTCCGGGCCGCGCCGGCGGCGGCTCCGAACTCGGCGGCCTGCGGGCACTGGATTTCTATCATCGCAAAAGCGCCATACAAGCCGCACCACAGCTTCTGCAGGCACTGGCCGAAACGACGGGAGCATGAGCCATGACAGACTTCAGTCAGCCCTTCAACTTCGCCCAGCATCTGTTCGATCTTAATCAGGGGCGCGGTGACAAGAACGCCTACACCGATGACCAGGGCACGCTCAGCTATGCCCAGCTGCAGGAGCAGGCGCGCCGCCTGGCCCATGGCCTGCTCGCGGCCGGCATCCATCGCGAGGAGCGCGTGCTGCTGGTCATGCACGATATGCGCGAATGGGTGGTCTCGTTTCTCGGCGCCATGTACGCAGGCGTGGTGCCGGTGGCGGTGAATACCTTGCTCACGGCCGCCGACTATGCCTATATGCTCGAGCATTGCCGTGCTCAGGCGATCGTGACCAATGGCGCGCTGGTTGCCGTGGTGCAGCAGGCCCTGGAGCAGGCGCAGCATGAGGTCAACCATATCTGGGTCGCCAGGCCCGATGAAGCACCGCAAGGCCTGCCGCCGGCCTTCGAGCCGCTGCAGCCCTGGCTGCAGCAGCAAACGCCGCTCGCTCATGCCGCCAGAACCATGGGCGACGACCCCGGCTTCTGGCTGTATTCCTCGGGCTCCACCGGCAAACCCAAGGGCGCGGTGCATACCCACGCCAACCCCTACTGGACGGCCGAGCTGTATGGCAAACCGGTGCTGGGCCTGAACGAAAGCGATGTCTGCTTTTCCGCCGCCAAGCTCTACTTCGCCTACGGTCTTGGCAACGCCCTGACCTTCCCCTTGAGCGTGGGAGCCAGCGTGGTGCTGATGGCCGAGCGTCCCACGCCGGAAGCCACCTTCAGGCGCTGGACCGAACACCAGCCCACGGTGTTTTTCGGCGCGCCTACGGGCTTTGCGGGCATGCTGGCTCACCCCGCCCTGCCGGCACGCGAGCAGGTCAGCCTGCGCATGTGCTCCTCGGCGGGCGAGGCCCTGCCGGCCGAGATTGCCCAGCGCTTCAAGGCCCGCTTCGGCGCCGATATCGTGGACGGCATCGGCTCCACCGAAATGCTGCACATCTTCATCTCCAACCGCCCGGACGACATACGCTACGGCAGCACGGGAAAGCCTGTACCAGGCTATGTGGTGGAGTTGCGCGGCGAGGACGGTCAGCCCGTGGCCGACGGCGAGATCGGCGACCTCTACATCAAGGGCCCGAGCGCCGCCCTGATGTACTGGGCCAACCGTGACAAGACACGCGACACCTTCCAGGGCGTCTGGCTCAAGAGCGGCGACAAATATGTGCGCGATGCAGACGGCTACTACACCTATGCAGGCCGCAGCGACGACATGCTCAAGGTCAGCGGCATCTATGTCTCGCCCTTCGAGGTCGAATCCACGCTGCAGCAGCACCCTGCCGTACTGGAGGCGGCCGTGATCGGCGTGACCGACGAACAGGGCCTGACCAAGACCAAATCCTATGTGGTGTGCAAGCCCGGCCAGAGCGCCAGCGAGGCTGAACTCAAGGCCTTTGTGAAGAATCGGCTGGCCGCCTACAAATACCCGCGCTTCATTGAATTTGTCGATGAGCTGCCAAAGACCGCGACAGGAAAGATCCAGCGCTTTCGTTTGCGTGAGCTGGAATCCAAGCCGCGCTAATTGCTTATCGCAAGGTTGCAAGAAGCTATCAAAACAGTAGTCACAAACTAGGGCAATCGCTGGTATTGCTTTAAACCTAAAGTTGTTAGAGTGCGCTCGTGCATCAGTGCCAACCCCAGCACCACAGCCAGTCATAACCGTTGATCTGAGAGTAAGCCGGCATTCGTCCATCAACCAGCAGGAGACAAGCATGAGCAAGCAATGGGCAATATGGAGCGCAATCGCACTGGCTGCCGCCGCAAGCGGCAGCAGCGCCATCGCGCAGGAGAAGATCAAGGTCGGCTTCATGCTGCCTTTCAGCGGCACTTATGCAGCCCTGGGCGTGGCGATCGAGAACGGCTTTCGCATGCAGGTAGCCGAGCAAGGCGGCAAGCTGGGCGGGCGCGAGATCGAATACTTCAAGGTCGACGATGAGTCAGATCCCGCCAAGGCAACGGACAACGTCAACCGCCTCATCAAGCGCGACAAGGTCGATGTGATCGTCGGCACCGTGCACTCCGGCGTGGCCATGGCCATGGCCAAGGCCGCCAAGGAAAGCGGCACCGTGCTCATCGTGCCCAATGCGGGAGCCGATGCAGTCACCGGCCCCATGTGCGCTCCCAATATCTTCCGCAGCTCCTTCTCCAACTGGCAGACGGCCTACCCCATGGGCGTGGTCGCAGCCAAGGAAGGCAAGAAAAATGCCATGACCCTGACCTGGAAGTACGCTGCCGGTGAAGAGGCCGTCAACGGCTTCAAGGAAGGCTTCGAGAAAAGCGGCGGCAAGGTCAGCAAGCAGCTGACGCTGCCGTTTCCCAACGTCGAATTCCAGGCTCTGCTGACCGAGATCGCAGCGGCCAAGCCCGATGCCGTGTTCTCCTTCTTCGCGGGCGCAGGTGCCGTGAAATTCGTCAAGGACTATCACGCCTCTGGCCTGTCCAAAACCATTCCGCTCTACGGACCGGGCTTTCTGACCGACGGCACGCTGGACGCTCAGGGCGAGGCCGCCCAGGGCATGCTGACCACGCTGCACTATGCCGACGAACTGGGTACGGCGCGCGATCAGGCCTTCCGCACCAATTACGCCAAGAACTACAAGCTGCAGCCCGATGTCTATGCCGTGCAAGGCTATGACGCAGCACAGATGCTGGCCGTGGGCCTGAAGGCCGCCGGTGGCGACATCGGCAAGAAAGACGTCTTCCGTACCGCCATCGAGAAAGCCACTATTGCCAGCCCGCGCGGCGACTTCACCTTGAGCAAGGCACACAATCCCGTGCAGGACATCTATCTGCGCAAGGTCGACGGCAAGGAGAACAAGAAGATCAGCGTGGCAGTGAAGGCTCTGGCGGACCCGGCCCGCGGCTGCCGCATGTAATAGACGCGAGCCATACCGCCCTCGATACCTGGTTGCTCTGTCCTGCCGCACCTTCGGTGCCGCCTGCGACAGAGCACCTCGTCTCCAGCGCGAATCGACGATTCGCCGTGCTGTATGCCTCGCTTTGCAGCCTCCTGCTTCAACAAGGATTGCCGTGGATCTCGCCACTTTTCTGGTGCAGTGTCTGAACTCTGTTCAGTACGGACTGCTTCTGTTTCTGCTGGCCTCTGGCCTGACGCTGATCTTCGGCATCATGGGGGTGATCAACCTCGCCCATGGCAGCTTCTACATGATTGGTGCCTATGTGGCGTTCTCGCTCGCACCGTACCTGGGCCAGCATTTCATCATCATGCTGCTGGCCGGCGTGGTGCTGGCCGTGGTGCTGGGCTATTTTCTCGAATGGGCATTCTTCAGCTTTCTCTACGAGCGCGATCACCTGCAGCAGGTGCTGATGACCTATGGCCTGATTCTGGTGTTTGAAGGCCTGCGCGCCATCCTCGTCGGCAACGATGTGCATGGCGTGGAAAAGCCTGCCTGGCTGGCCGGCAGCTTCCCTTTGATGGGCATGATGCAGTACCCCTGGTACAACGTGTTTGCAGCCGCTGCCTGCCTGCTGGTGGCGCTGCTGATGTACTACACCGTCAACCGCACGCGTCTGGGCATGATGATTCGTGCCGGTGCCAGCAACCGCGACATGGTGCGCGGCCTGGGCATCAACATCAAGCGCCTCTACCGCATCGTCTTTGCCGTGGGCGTGGCCCTGGCGGCCCTGGCCGGAATGATCGCGGCGCCCATGAGTTCGGTCTACCCCAATATGGGCTCCAGCGTGCTCATCATCTGCTTTGTGGTGGTGGTCATTGGCGGCATAGGCTCGATCACCGGCGCGCTGATTGCCTCGCTGCTGGTGGGCTTTGTGGATACCTTCGGCAAGGTGTTCTTCCAGGAACTCAGCGGCATGAGCATCTATCTGCTGATGGCCGTGATCCTTGTATGGCGCCCGGAAGGCCTGATGGGCAAGAGATGATGAAGTTCCCCTTGAGTCGCTTCGCGCCTTCCCCCTCTCTCGCGACGCGGGAGGGGGACAACACCTTCGCTGCGGTGCGGCCGGCCAGGCCCTTGCCCCATGTCCCCTGCTTGGCTCACGCCAGTTCTGCAAGCAGTGTCAAGGATCATTGATATGAGCGACACCTCCTATACGCCGCTGCCGCAATCCAATCAGGCCTATGCAGAAGCACCGGCCGTCACCAACCAGAGCCGCCCCATTCGCGCCAAAAGCGTGTGGGTAGCTGTGGTGCTGCCGCTGGCTGCTGCAGCGCTGCTGGCTGCTGCACAGCCCTTCTGGTCGGCCTATCTCTCCGATCTGGTGGTCAAGATCATGATCCTGTCCATCTTTGCGCTGAGCCTGCATATCCTGGTGGGCGGCGCAGGGCTGGTCAGCCTGGGCCATGCGGCCTACTTCGGGCTCGGTGCCTATGCTGCGGTGAAGGCCGCCGGCCAGGACGGCAGCAACTTTCTCGTCATGCTCGGCGCCGCCGTCGGTGTCTCGGGCCTGTATGCGCTGGTGGTGGGCGCCCTGAGTCTGCGCACCAAGGGCGTGTACTTCATCATGGTCACGCTGGCATTCGCTCAACTGGCTTTCTTTGTCGTGCACGACGTGGGCTATTTCGGCGGCAGCGACGGCATCTATCTGATGCAGCGCCCGGCCATAGGCGCACTGGACATGGAAAGCAGCAGCACGCAGTACTTCGTGGTACTGGCCGCGCTGGTGCTGGTCTATGCCTTCATCGCCATGCTGCGCCACTCCCGCTTCGGCCATGCGCTGGCCGGCATTCGCGTCAACGAGCAGCGCATGCGCGCTGCCGGCTTTGCCACCTACGGCTACAAGCTCGCCGGCTTTGTGATTGCCGGTGCGCTGGCGGGTCTGGCGGGCTTTCTGCTGGCCGCACGCGATGCCGTGGTCAACCCAGAGCTGCTGGCCTGGCACCACTCCGGCGAGGTACTGCTGATGCTGATTCTGGGTGGCGTGGGCTCGCTGCGCGGTGCCGTGCTGGGCACCATCACCTTTGTGCTGCTCAAGGAGCTGCTGAGCACCCATGCCATCGTTGGCAATGCAGCAGACCACTGGCAGCTGACGCTGGGCATCGCCATCATCGCGCTGGTCGCGCTGCTGCCCAAGGGTCTGGTGGGCATCAACGACAAATGGCAGAAGAAGGCTGCAGCGCAGAAGTCTCAGTCGGCAAGCGCTGGCCAGCAAGGAGCAGATCATGGCTGATGCGGAAAATGCTCCCCAGATGTCGGTGCGCGGCCTGACGCGGCGCTTTGGCGGGCTGGTGGCCGTGAACAATGTGAACCTGGATCTGCACCAGGGCGAGGTCCATGCCGTCATCGGCACCAACGGCGCAGGCAAGTCCACGCTGATCAACATGCTCTCGGGCGAGATAGCGGCCAGCAGCGGCAGTATTGCGCTTGAAGGCCGGGACGTCACGCAGATGCCGCAGCCGCAGCGCGCCAAGGCCGGCATCGGGCGCAGCTATCAGCGCACCACCATCTTTCCCGAGTTCACGGTGCTGGAGAACTGTCGCCTCACGGCCCAGGCCCAGGCCCTACCAAGGCCCTGGCGCATCTGGGAATCGGCCCAGCATTGCGCAGCCAGCATGCAGCGGGCGCAATCTGCGCTGCAGCGCGCAGGTCTTGCCCAGCATGCCGAGCGCATCGCCGGCAGCCTCAGCCACGGCGCCAAGCGCCAGCTGGAGGTCGCCATGTGTCTGGCCACAGCACCCCGCGTGCTGCTGCTTGACGAACCTCTGGCAGGCATGGGCGCCGAAGAGACAGAACGCATGCTGGAGCTGCTGCAGGAGCTCAAATCCGCGCATGCCGTGCTGCTGGTGGAGCACGATATGGATGCCGTTTTTCGCATTGCCGATCGCATCACCGTCATGGTCAACGGCAGCGTGGTGGCCACGGGCACGCCCGATCAGATTCGCAACGACCCGGTCGTGCGCACCGCCTATCTGGGAGAGGAAGAGCATGCTTGAAACAAAGCACCCCCTGAGCGGCTCTGCCGCTTCCCCCTCGGGGGACGGCACCATCGCTGCGGGGCAGCCCTTGCTTGCTGCCTCTGGCACAGGCACGCGCCCACTTTCCGGGGCTTCGAACCATGCCATGTTCAGCCTGCAGGAAGTGCACAGCTTTTACGGCGACAGCCATATCCTGCACGGCATCTCGCTGGATCTGCCCCAGGGCCAGGCCGTGGGCCTGCTGGGCCGCAACGGCATGGGCAAGACCACGCTGATCCGCACGCTGATGGGCTATGTGGCGGCACGTTCGGGCCGGGTGTTTGCCGACGGCAAGGAGGTGACGAATTCCGCCCCCGAGAAAATGGCGCGTCTTGGCATTGGCTATGTCCCCGAAGGGCGCGGCGTATTCCCCAATCTCTCCGTCAAGGAAAACCTCCTAATGAGCGCCAGAGCCGGCCTGGACGGCAGCCGGGGCTGGACCTACGAACGTGTGCTGGAAACCTTTCCACGCCTCAAGGAGCGACTGTCCAACGGCGGCGATCAACTCTCGGGCGGCGAGCAGCAGATGGTCTCCATCGGCCGCGCACTGATGACCAATCCTCGCCTCATGATTCTGGATGAAGCCACCGAGGGCCTGGCTCCGCTGGTGGTGGCCGAAATCTGGCGCGTGATTGCCCAGATTCGGGAAACCGGCATCTCCACGCTGATCGTGGACCGGGACTACAAGAAGGTGCTGGCCCATACCGACAAGGCCGTGGTGATGGAAAAAGGCCGACTGGCCTTGCAGGCTCAGTCCGCTGATCTGTTGCGGCAACCGGAGAAGTTGTCGGTGTTGTTGGGAGTTTGACTGTCGTCTTGTTTTGATAGCTGTTCACGCCTGATAGATAAGCTTTTGAGACCTCCTCTGTTTGATGTTTGGAGTGAAACTGGGTACCTGATTTATGGACAGAGGCCGGGACTCGCCCCGGCCTATATCCTCAAAACAAAGCGGTCTCGCAAACCAAAACCTACTGAACCCCGCCCAACGAAGCAGCATCCAGTCGCACATTCTTCGCCGCCTCTGGCGGCAGGATCGCCATCGTCAGACTGCAGTTGCAGGTCAGCTTGCCCTCTTCATCACGCAGCTCCACCGCCCAGACATGCGTGGTGCGCCCCAGGTGCGTGGGCCGCGCCGTGGCGGTGATCCAGCTGCCCTTGCGACCTGCTCGCACATGATTGGCAGTCACGCCCAGGCCCACGCAGCGGTAGCCTTCGGGAATGCTGCAGGCCGCGGCCATCGACCCCAGCGTCTCGGCCAGCACCACGCTGACACCGCCGTGCAAAATGCCATAGGGCTGGCAGGTGCGTTCATCCACATGGATGCGTGCGCGCACATAGTCGTCGCCGTATTCGGTGAACTCAATGCCCAGGTGGGAAATTGCAGTGTTTGCGCTGCCTGCGTTCAGCGCTTTCAGATCGAGCTCTCGGGTCCAGATCGCCATACCAGTCCTTGTGGTGCATGAAAAAAGGACGCTCTTTGCAGAGCGTCCTTCGATGCTAAGGACTTGGAGCAGCAGGCGCCAGCACCAAGCGGACTAGCTCGCAGCGGTCAGCCCACCCACACCCCGAGTCAGAGACACCAAGCAAGGGCCTAGGCGGCCCCACCGCCCCGCAGCGAGGGTGTCGTCCCCCTGGGGGAAGCCGCGGAGCCGCCCAGGTGCAGCGGCTCAGGGGGTAGCTCAGCTACGCATATCGCCCTTGTCCATGAAGCGCTGATGCCAGGACAGTGCCTCGGTCAGGATATGCGGCGTGTGCTGTGCACCCTGCTGGCGCGAGCGGTCGAAATAATCCTGCAGCTGGGCGCGGTAGTCCGGATGGGCACACCTGTCGATGATGACTTGCGCACGCTGCTTGGGCGACAGGCCGCGCAGATCGGCCAGGCCTTGCTCGGTGACGATGATCTGGGTGTCATGCTCGGTGTGGTCCACATGCGAGCACATGGGCACGATGCAGCTGATCTTGCCGTCCTTGGCCACCGAGGGCGTGACAAAGAAGGACAGATAGCCGTTGCGAGCAAAGTCGCCCGAGCCGCCGATGCCGTTCATCATGCCTGTGCCCATGACATGGGTGGAGTTGATGTTGCCGTAGATGTCGGCTTCGATCATCGAGTTCATGGCGATGATGCCCAGGCGGCGCACCAGCTCGGGGTGGTTCGAGATTTCCTGCGGGCGCAGGATGATGCGCTCGCGGTAGAAGTCGATGTTGTCCTCGAAATCCTTGTAAGCCGCGGCAGACAGCGAGATGGAGGTGGCCGAGGCCTTGCTCATCTTGCCCGCGCGCAGCAGATCCAGCATGCCGTCCTGCAGCACTTCGGTAAAGCCCAGCAGGTTCTCGAACGGGCCGGTCAGCAAGCCTGCCAGCACGGCATTGGCCACATTGCCCACACCCGACTGGATGGGCAGCATTTCCTTTGGCAGGCGGCCCATCTTCATCTCGTGGGCCAGAAAGTCGATGATGTAGCCGGCTATTTTCTGGGAGTTTTCGTCCGGTGTGGCAAACACATTGTCGCGGTCGCCCTTGTGGGTCTCGACCACGGCAACGACCTTGGCGGGGTCCACCTTCAGGTAGGCATCGCCGATGCGGTCGTCGGCATGCGTCATGTTGATGGGCATGCGGCGCGGCGGGATGGCCGTGCCGTAGTAGATGTCGTGCATGCCCTCCATCCGGGCGGGTGGCTTGGTGTTGACTTCCAGAATCACCTTGTCGGCGATCTCCAGCCAGGTCTTGTTGTTGCCCACGGCAGTCGACGGTATCAGCAGGCCGTCGGCGGTCACGCCCAGCACCTCGATCACGGCGATGTTCATATGGCCCAGAAAGCCGAACCAGGCATGCTGCGCCACATGGGACAGGTGCATGTCGATGAAGTCGATCTCACCCGAGTTCACGGCCTTGCGCGCGATGGGATCGGTGTTGAAGGGCAGGCGCTGACCCAGTGCGTGGGCTTCGGCCATCACGCCGTCGCATTCGGCGGCGGTGGACGCGCCGGTCCAGACATTGATCTTGTAGGGCTTGCCCTGGGCATGCTCGGCCTTGGCACGGGCCGCTATGGCCTGTGGCAATGCCTTGGGATAACCGGCTCCGGTAAAGCCGCTCATGCCGACATTGACACCGTGGGGAATCAGGGCGGCGGCCTCTTCGGCCGTCATGACGCGCGAGAGGAATTCTGGGTAACGTACGCGATCTGCGATGGACATTGCATGCTCCAAACTCAGAGGCCCCGGCCCGGCACGCGAGCCTGACCGGCGCCAACGCGCTGGCATTCTTGCGGCTCATGCTCGGCGCTCAGGCTGGCACCTCCAAAAAAAACCGCCCGGGTAGGGCGGCATATCTCCAGAGAGAAATGTTACCAGCGCGGAACATTAACACCGGGATTCTCGGCAAAGGCCCCGCGCTGCTGTCAGGGGAATGTTCCCCCGATTACATGTTGGCACTCACTTGGCCTGTACCTTGGTTTCAGATTTGCGCTCGCCCATGGTCAGCAGCGCATACAGGATGATGGCGCCAAAAGTGGCGCAGCCGATGCCGCCCAGCGCGAATTCGCCGAACCTCAGCGTGAATTCTCCGGTGCCCAGGATCAGGGTGATGGCAGCCACGATCAGATTCTTGGTGTCGGAGAAGTCCACCTTGTTGTCCACCCAGATCTTGGCGCCGGCAATGGCGATCAGGCCGAACACCACGATGGAGACACCGCCCATCACGGGCAGGGGAATGGCCTGGATCAGCGCACCGAACTTGGGCGAGAAGCCCAGCAGCACGGCCAGCAGGGCCGCCACAAAGAACACGGCCGTGGAGTAGATGCGGGTCGCCGCCATCACGCCGATGTTTTCGGCATAGGTGGTCACGCCCGTGCCGCCGGCTGCGCCGGAGACCATGGTGGCCACGCCGTCACCGATGAAGGCACGACCCATGTACTGGTCCAGGTTCTTGCCCGTCATGGCGGTCACGGCCTTGATATGGCCCAGGTTCTCGGCCACCAGGATGATGACCACGGGCACGATCAGCAGCATGGCATTGCTGGTGAACACCGGCGCATGGAAGCTGGGAATGCCGAACCAGGCGGCATTGAGCACTCCGCTCAGGTCCACCGGCTTGCCCCAGCCCAGGCCGTTGGTGAAGACGGCGTAGAGCACGCTGGCAATGATCAGGCCGATCAGAATCAGCAGGCGCTGCAGCATGCCGCGCGTGAACACGGCCACCAGCGCCACGGACACAAAGGTCAGCGCCTGCATCCAGGACTCGAAGTTGTTGGACGCCATGTTCTTGATGGGAATCGCGGCCAGGTTCAGGCCGATGATGGCCACCACGGCGCCCGTCACCACGGGCGGCATGAAGCGTTCGATCCAGGCCGTGCCCACCATCTGCACCAGCAGACCGACCAGCATGTAGACAAAGCCGCAGGCAATGATGCCGCCCAGCGCCACGCCGATATTGGCGTTGGCTGGGCCCTGGCTGGCCACGTAGCCGGTGGCGATGTTGACCACGCCGATGAAGGCAAAGGAAGAGCCCAGATAGCTGGGCACCTTGCCGCCGGTGATGAGAAAGAAGATCAGCGTGCCGATGCCGCTCATCAACACCGCCAGATTGGGATCGAACCCCATGAGGATGGGGGCCAGCACGGTGGAGCCGAACATGGCGATCACGTGCTGGATACCCATCAAACCGGTCTGCGTCCAGGGCAGTCGCTCATCGGGGCCGATGACGCCACCGCCCTGCAAGACATCGGACGATCGCTCCGTCCATTGAAACATTCCCATCCCATCGCTCCTTGGAGATATCAAAAACGGAGCAGATTATGGCAAGCAGTGCTTGCCCGCTGGGGTCGTGCAAGCACTGGTAAACCAGGGACTGTGGTCTCTTGCACACGCGGGAAAACGGCGGCAGAACGTCAGACTATCAAATACATAGCTTCCAGCGCCAACCCATCAATGATTTCATTGATAAATAGATATGAAGTGATTGATCAGCAAGCGCAAGAAGCTATCAAATTCATTGCTTCTGCTGCAGCGCGCGCGCAATGCGATCGCGCTTGACCGTAGGCTTGGGCACCTTGAACGGGAACCACATGCGCACATCCTCCTCCAGCGCGATGCCGTGCATGAAGTTGTAGATGGCCTTCTTGAGCGCCGCGCCCAGTGCATCGTGATCGACGCCCGTGGGGTCGATGAAGGGACGGTCGTTCTTGGCGAAGTTGCCCTCGGGCAGCGGCGGCAGCTCGATGCCGTATTCCTCGGGGTTGAGGCCCACGGGCGAGTGCACGGTGCAGCTGAAGCGGTGAAAGAAGCCGCTTTGGATACAGCCGTTGAGGAACAGCTGGCGCACATACTCGAGCGCGTCCACCGTGTCCTGCACGGTCTGCGTCGGAAAGCCGTACATCAGATAGGCATGGACCAGGATGCCGGCCTCCGAGAACGCCTTGGTCACGCGTGCCACCTGGTCCACGGTCACGCCTTTTTTCATCAGCGCCAGCAGCCGGTCGGACGCCACTTCCAGACCGCCGGAGATGGCGATGCAGCCGCTGTCGGCCATCAGCTCTGCCAGCTCGGGCGTGAAGGTCTTCTCGAAGCGCACATTGCCCCACCAGGAGATGCCGGCGTTGCGCGCAATCAGCTCCTGCGACAGCGCCTTGAGCGCCTTGGGCGGCGCGGCCTCGTCGACAAAGTGAAAACCGGTCTGGCCGGTCTCGGCGACGATGGCCTCGATGCGGTCGGCCAGCACGGCGGCGCTGGCGCCCTCGTAGCGACCGATATAGTCCAGGCTCACATCGCAGAAGCTGCACTTCTTCCAGTAGCAGCCATGGGCTACGGTGAGCTTGTTCCAGCGCCCGTCGCTCCAGAGCCGGTGCATGGGGTTGAGCATGTCCAGCAGCGACAGGTATCGGTCCAGCGGCAGGCCGTCCCAGGTGGGCGTTCCGACCTCGGCAAACGCGATATCGGACTCCATCATGTTCACGTACTGCACCTTGCCATCGTCGCCGCGCACAAAGCTGCGCACCAGACGCGATCTGCCGCGCTCGCCGCGCAGATGCTCGAGCAGCGCCAGCAGCGGGCGTTCGCCCGCATCCAGCGTCACGAAGTCGAAGTAGTCGAACACGCGCGGCTCGGCCAGCTCGCGCAGCTCGGTGTTGACAAAGCCGCCGCCCAGCACGGTGGCGATCTGCGGGAAACGCCGCTTGATGGTCTGGGCAATACGAAACGCCGCATAGGCCGAGCCCGGAAAGGGCACGGACAGCAGCACCACCGTGGGCTGGTGGCGCTCCACGGCCTCCAGCGTCAGGCGCTCCAGCACCTCGTCCACCAGATTCGGCTCTGCCGCCAGTGCGCTGGCCAGCGGATCGAAGCTGGGCTGGCTGCCAGCCAGCGACTCGGCATAGCGCACGAACTCGAAGCGCTCGTCCACGGCATCGCGCAGCACATCGGCCAGATCGTTGAGGTACAGCGTGGCCAGATGCTTGGCCTTGTCCTGCAGGCCTAAAGCGCCGAAAGCCCATCCCAGCGGATCGCCGCCCTCTTCGTCCTCATACACATCGAGCGTGGCAAAGCGCGGGCCTTCGGGCAGAAAGTGGCGCCCCACGATGCGGTGGGCCAGCGTGGAGTCTCGCCCCTGCAAAAACGCAATCGTGGGCGCGATCGTGGCCAGATAGCGCTCCTGCTGCGCGACAAAGGACTGGACGGCAGGCGTGTGCTGCCTGGCAGGCAGACTCTGGATGCGCTCGGCCACGGCGCGCAGGCCATCGGGCGAGAGCAGCTGCAGCACCAGGGCCAGTGCCAGGTCTTCCTGCATGGCGGTGATGCCGCGCGAGCGCAGAAAGCCGGTCAGGTAGGCCGTGGAGGGGTAGGGAGTGTTGAGCTGCGTCATCGGCGGAATGACGGCCAGCACGCGGGTGGGCAAAGCGGACATGGGGTGCGGGTCGCCGGCATGCGCCGTTGACGGTGTAGACAGGCCCCGATTATCGGTTTGACCGCTCAGCTGTGCTCGTGTGCGCCCATACAGCCGACCGCGCTGCTGCACAGGTGACATCTGGCGGGGCCACCACCAATGACTTGCAAGGGCTGCAGCGCTAGGCTGGATCCATGTCTTCCGCACCGCAACACCCCGCTCCCTATATCCCTCAGATCCGGCTGTACCAGAACTGGCTGCATGAAACGCGCGGCCTGAGCTTTGCCGACTATGACGCGCTGTGGCGCTGGTCGACCAGCGATCTCGGCACCTTCTGGCAAAGCATCTGGGACTACTTCGATCTGCAGTCGCCCACGCCGCACAGCGCGGTGCTGGCCAGGAACACCATGCCCGGTGCGCAGTGGTTCCCGGGCGCGCAGGTGAACTATGTGCAGCAGGTGCTGCGCCATGTCCAGCCGGCCCATGCCGCCGGCATGCCGGCCGTCATCAGCCGCAACGAGCAGGGTCTGCAGCGCGAGCTGAGCTGGCCCGAGCTGCAGCGCCAGGTGGCGGCCCTGGCCCTGCATCTGCGTGCCCAGGGCGTTGCCAAGGGCGACCGCGTCGCGGCCTATCTGCCCAATATTCCCGAGGCCATCGTCGCCTTTCTGGCCTGCGCCAGCCTGGGCGCCATCTGGAGCATCTGCGCGCCCGACATGGGCACCCATGCCGTGCTCGACCGCTTCAAGCAGATAGCGCCCAAGGCGCTGATCGCCGTGGACGGCGTGCATTACGCAGGCAAGGACATAGACCGCCGCGAAGTCCTGCAGGAGCTGCGCCAGGGCCTGCCCAGCGTGCAGCACGTGGTGCTGGTGCCCAATCTGGATACCTCGATAAAGATAGCCGACACCGCAGACTACACCAGCGTTACCGCGCGAAATGATGCAGAGACGGCAGCCTTCACGCCAGAGTGGCTGCCCTTCGACCACCCGCTGTGGATCGTCTACTCCAGCGGCACCACGGGCCTGCCCAAGCCCATAGTCCACGGCCATGGCGGCATGGTGCTGGTGGCCTTGCAGCTCAAGGCCTTGCACAACGACATCGGCTGCAGCTACGAGCCCAATAGCTGGGGCGAGCGTTACCACTGGTACAGCTCCACGGGCTGGGTGATGTGGAATGCCCAGGTCTCGGGCCTGCTGGGCGGCACGAGCTGCGTGATCTTTGACGGCAGCCCCGGCGGCAGCAAGGACAAGCCCGACTGGGGCACGCTGTGGCGCTTTGCGGCCGAGACCGGCGTGACCAGCTTTGGCTCGGGCGCGGCCTTCTATGCCAACTGCATGAAAGCCGGCCTTGAGCTGTCCAGCTGCGGCGACCTGTCGCGCATACGCGGGCTGGGCAGCACGGGCTCGCCGCTGTCTGCCGAGGTACAGCAGTGGGGGACGGAGCAGTTTGCCAAGCTTGGGCGCCCTGACATTTGGTGGAACAACCTCTCGGGCGGCACCGACTTCGCGGGGGCCTTCATCGGCGGCAACCGCGATCTGCCCCTGGTGCCCGGCGTCATGCAGTGCCGCCAGCTGGGCGCCGCCGTCGAGGCCTGGAACGAGCAGGGCCAGCCCGTGATGGACGAGGTCGGCGAGCTGGTCTGCACCCAGCCCATTCCCTCCATGCCGCTGTTTCTCTGGGGCGATGCGGACGGCAAGCGCTATTTGTCGAGTTACTTCGATATGTACCCGGCCGGCCATGGCCGCCAACCGGGCGGCGGCGATGGTGACGCCGAAATGGGGCCGGTCTGGCGTCATGGCGACTGGATCAAGCTGCTTGGCGAGGGCGGCTGCATCATCTACGGCCGCAGCGACGCCACCATCAACCGCCATGGCCTGCGCATGGGCACCAGCGAGATCTACAGCGCCGTCGAGGCCCTGCCCGAGGTGCTGGACAGCATGGTGGTGGATCTCGAATATCTGGGCAAGGACAGCTATATGCCGCTGTTTGTGGCCCTGCGTCCGGGCGTGGAGCTCGATGCGGCGCTGCGCGAGCGCATCAACAAGGCCATCCGCTCGGCGCTGTCGCCCCGCTTTGTGCCCGACGATATCTTTGCCGTGGCCGAGATACCGCGCACGCTCAGCGGCAAAAAGCAGGAGCTGCCCATCAAGAAGCTGCTGCTGGGCCAGCCGCTGGCCAAGGTGGTCAACAAGGACGCCATGGCCAACCCAGGCTGCCTGGACTGGTACGAGGGCTTTGCCAGGGAATATCTGGCCCGGGCAGGAGCAGGCACAGTGTCCTGACGCGGCAGGCGCGGTGCGAGGGCCTGAGTGGCCTCCGCCGCCTTGCAAAGGATTACCGTCCCTTCTTGGGGATCAGTGCCCCTGAAAGCGGGCAGTTCTCTTTTCGCGCCAGGCCGCGCCGCCTTCCTTCAGATCGGCTGAGGCGATGGTGGCCTGCACGGCGGCATCGACGCCCGCCTTGTCATGCACGCCGCGGGCAATGGCGTTGAGATGTTTCTTCATTCCCAGCAAGGCCAGCGGCGCCATGCCGGCCAACGTGGTCTGCAGCTGCATCACGCGCTCGCCGATATCGGTGCCGTCCACCAGATCGGTCAGAAAGCCGCAGTCCTTCATGGCCTGGGCCTGCAGCTTCTCGCAGCTCAGGAACAGGCGCTTGGCCGTATCCACGCCCAGGCGGGTCACATAGCGCTCCAGGCCCGAGAGGTAGAAATGCAGGCCCAGCCGCGCGGCGGGCATGAACATCTGGCTGTTGGCCCCGCCCACGCGGAAGTCGCAGGCCAGTGCCATATCGGTGGCACCGCCGAACACGCCGCCCTGAATCGCGGCAATGGTGACGGGACGGCAGTTCTCGATGGCATCCACCATCTCGCCGAAGGAGCTGCCCTCGTTCTGGCTGTTGGCGATCTCGCCAATGTCATAACCGCTGCAGAAATGCCTGCCCACCGCCTGCAGCGTCAGCACCAGCACCGCGGGGCTGGCATTGACCTCGTCGATCTGACGACGCAGCACGATCAGGTCTTCGGGCAGCAGTTTGTTGGCAACTTCGGGACGGCGCAAGGTGATGCTGGCACAGGCGCCCTGGATCAAAAGCTCTGGAGACATGACTGTATTTTCATCCAGACCTGCACAGACACAGGCCTCTGAGGTGCATCAAGTGTTGCAGTGCAAACACTCGGTGACCATATCTTTTACCGGTAGGCAGGTACACTTTGTCGTCCTCATAGAGCACCTGATGTGCGCTGATCCCATCCATGTCTGTTGAATCGACCGGCGCCGAGCGCCCCAGCTTTGACCTCAAGAGCGCACAACTGCCGGTGCTTTCCGTGGTACTTCGCAGCACCGACATGCAGGCGCTGGCCCAGGATCTGGCCCGCCGTCTTGCCGACGACCCGGACTTCTTCGACAACGACCCTGTGCTGATCGACCTCAGCCAGGTGCGCGAAGCAGAGGAAGAAATCGACTTCCCGGCCCTGATCGAGGCCCTGCGCAACCACCGCACAGTGCCCGTTGCCGTGCGCAGCGGCAGCGAGGCCCAGATGGAAGCAGCCAAGGCCCTTGGTCTGAGCGCAGCCCCCGATGCCATGCCGACGCGCCGCACCGAGCCGGAAATCCACGAAATCATTCGCGAAGTGGAGGTCGAGGTGCCTGCTCCGCTGGCCGATGCCGTCATCGTGGACCGGCCGCTGCGCTCGGGACAGCGCGTCTATGCCAAAGGCACCGACATTGTGGTTCTGGACATGGTCAGCTATGGTGCCGAGGTGATTGCCGACGGCAACGTCCATGTCTATGCGCCGCTGCGCGGCCGCGCCGTGGCCGGGGCCAGCGGCAACACCAGCGCAAGAATTTTTAGCACTTGCATGGAGGCGCAACTGCTTTCCATCGCAGGTAT
Organism: Comamonas sp. E6; assembly: GCF_001010305.1. Taxonomy (NCBI): domain Bacteria; kingdom Pseudomonadati; phylum Pseudomonadota; class Betaproteobacteria; order Burkholderiales; family Comamonadaceae; genus Comamonas; species Comamonas sp. E6. The sequence goes on along the minus strand of NZ_BBXH01000007.1, from coordinate 360,807 downwards.
CTACCGCACAATTGAAACCGATCTCCCCAAGGACGTCGCCGGCAAAGCTGCCAAGGTGCGCCTGGAGGGAGAAAGAATCGTTATCGAGCCGGTATGAGAGACACACCGGACACCCTATCAACCTGCCCCATTTGTCTTAAAGGAATCGTGCAAACATGGCCAAAATCGTCGTCGTGACCTCTGGCAAAGGCGGTGTCGGCAAGACCACCACCAGCGCCAGCTTCGCATCCGGCCTCGCACTGCGCGGCCACAAGACCGCAGTGATTGACTTCGATGTGGGTCTGCGCAATCTCGATCTGATCATGGGCTGCGAACGCCGCGTGGTCTATGACCTCATCAATGTCATCCAGGGCGAAGCCAATCTGAACCAGGCCCTGATCAAGGACAAGCAGTGCGAAAACCTGTTCGTGCTGGCCGCTTCGCAGACCCGAGACAAGGAAGCCCTCACGCAGGAAGGCGTGAAGAAGGTGCTGGACGATCTGTCCGCCATGGACTTCGAGTTCATCATCTGCGACTCGCCCGCCGGCATTGAAAGCGGCGCACTGATGGCCATGCACTATGCCGAAGAGGCCCTGGTGGTGACCAACCCCGAAGTCTCGTCGGTGCGAGACTCGGACCGTATCTTGGGCATGCTCAGCTCCAAGACGGAGCGTGCGGTCAAGGGCGAGCGTATCAAGGAGCATCTGCTGATCACGCGCTACAACCCCAATCGTGTGGAAGACGGCCAGATGCTGTCGCTGGAGGATATCCAGGACATTCTGCGCATCGAGCTGATCGGCGTGATCCCCGAATCCGAAACCGTGCTCCAGGCCTCCAACCAGGGCATTCCCGCCGTGCACATGCAAGGCACGGATGTGGCAGAGGCCTATCAGGACGTGGTGGCCCGATTCCTGGGCGAAGAAAAACCCATGCGCTTTACCGAAGCCGTCAAACCCGGTTTCTTCAAGCGCATGTTTGGCGGGAGGTAAGCCTGATGTCCATGTTGTCGTTTCTGCTCGGAGAGAAGAAGAAGTCCGCCTCGGTCGCCAAGGAGCGACTGCAGATCATTCTCGCGCGCGAGCGCGTGGGCGGCGAAAGTGGCAAGCCCGACTATCTGCCCGCCCTGCAAAAAGAGCTGATGGCCGTGATTTCCAAGTATGTGGACATCAACCCCAATGACATCAAGGTACAGCTGGAGCGCCAGGAAAACCTTGAGGTTCTGGAAGTCAAGATCGAGCTGCCGGACGCCGCACGCGGCTGATACCAACTCATCTATCCATAGCGCTAGCGCTTGATGGACAAGGAAATGGGCCTGAAAAGGCCCATTTTTCATTGCGATGCCGCCGCGCGGCCCTGCCCCCTGCGAAAGCGCGGGAGCCGTTTCTCATTCGCGCACCGGCTCGCGCATGGTCACCAGCTCCTCGGCCACGGTCGGGTGTATGCCGATGGTCGCATCGAACTGCTGCTTGGTCGCGCCGCATTGCAGTGCCACGGCAAAGCCCTGCATCAGTTCGCCCGCGCCCTCTCCCACCATATGCACGCCGCGCACGCGCTGGTCGGCCTTGGAGACGATGAGCTTGAGGAAGACGTTCTCGGGCTCGGCCCCCATGCGGTTGGTCAGCGGCCTGAAGCCGGACTGGAAAACCTGCACTGCGCCGAAGCGCTCGCGCGCCACTTCCTCCGACAGGCCCACGGTGCCCACCTGCGGATGGGAAAACACCGCCGTCGGCACCAGCTCATAGTCGGGAGCGCTCTTGCCGCCCTGGCCGAACAGATGATGGGCGAGCACTGTCCCCTCGGCCAGCGCCACGGGCGTCAGGGCCATGCGATCGACCACATCGCCCACGGCATGGATGGAGGGCACGTTGCTGCAGAAATGCTGATCCACCTCGATGGCGCCCTTGTCGTTGACCTTGACACCCGCGGCCTCCAGCCCCAGGCCTTCGATCAGGGGCACACGACCCGTGGCATACATCACGCAGTCCACGACCAGCTGCTCGCCGCTCTTGAGCTGCAGGTGCAGGCCGTCCGCCTGCTTGTCGATGGCCTGTATTTCTTCGCCCCAGCGAAAGTTCACACCCAGCTGAGCCATCTCCTGGCCCAGATGCAGACCCAGGTCTGCATCAAAGCCGCGCAGCAACTGCTGGCGGCGGTGCAGCAGGGTCGTCTCGGCGCCCAGACCGTTGAAGATGGAGGCGAACTCCACGGCGATATAGCCTCCGCCCACGACCACCACCCGCCTAGGCAGATGCGGCAGATGGAAGGCCTCGTCAGAGCTGATGGCATGCTCCACGCCAGGAATATCGGGCAGGCTGGGCGTTCCGCCCGTTGCAATCAGGATATGGCGGGCATGGATGGTCTGGCCGTTCACCAGCACGCTATGCGGCCCCGAGAGCGCCGCACGGCCATGGATAAGGGTAATGCCTGCCCCGGCCAGCATGCGGCCGTAGACACCGTTCAGGCGCTCGATTTCGCGGTCCTTGTTGGCAATCAGCGTGGGCCAGTCGAAGCGCGGCCGCTCCAGCTGCCAGCCAAAGCCCCGGGCCTCCTCGGCCAGTTGGCTGAAGTGCGCGGCATGGCTGAGCAGCTTCTTGGGGATGCAGCCCACGTTGACGCAGGTACCTCCCAATTGGGCAGCTTCCACCACAGCCACACGGGCCCCCAGGCCGGCAGCCACACGGCTGGCGCGCACGCCGCCCGAGCCACCGCCTATGACCAGAAAATCGTAATCAAAGTCTTGTTGCTGCATGTTCTGTCTCGCTGTTTGGGAGGGTCAAAGCAGATGCTTGCTGCTTTGAACTCTACAAGACAAGACTGCCGCAGGTGGTTTAACGCAGCGTTAAACCACCTGCACGACCCAGTTTGATTGGCGGGCGGCTCAGAACGGTTTGTCGCCCACGACCGTGGCGCGATGCATGCGGCGCACGGCCGGGAAATAGTCCTGAATCGCGTAATGCTGGGTAGAGCGGTTGTCCCACATGGCAATGGTGTTGGGCTCCCAGTGCAGACGCATCTGGTATTCCAGAATCGCAGGCTGGCGCAGCAGATAGTTCATCAGATCCTGTTGCTGGGCATGAATTTCGTTGGCCGAGCGGAAGCTGTCGAAGTTCGAGCTGAAGTTGGCGAAATGCGTGACGAAGGTCTCGTTGACGTAGAGAATCTTTTGGCCGCTTTCGGGGTGGGTGCGCACCACCGGGTGCACCACAGGCGGGTATTTGCCGCGGGCTTGGGCCTGCTGTGCGGGCGTCATGCGCGCGCCGAACGAAGGCAGGATGTCATGCACGGCATATAGGCTGGCGATCTGCTGCTTGCGCGTCTCGGGCAGCTGCTCGTAGGCCTGCTCCATATTGATCCAGACCGTGTCGCCGCCGACCTCGGGACATTCCACGCAGCGCAGCACCGAAGCCATGGAAGGCGTCTCGCGCCAGGAGACATCGGTGTGATAGACGTTCTCGGTGCCCGGGATCTTGCTGTTGCCGCCCAGCAGCACCAGCTCGGCATGGTCGGGGTGATGGGGAAATACCGGATGCAGCTCCAGCTCGCCGAAGCGGCGCGCAAACGCCACATGCTGGGCAGGCGTGATGTTCTGCTCGCGAAACACCAGCACCTTGTGCGCCACCAGCGCCTGACGCAGCTCGCGCGCCTGCTCCTCGCTCATGGGCTGGCGCAGGTCTATGCCCGAAACCTCCACGCCGATGGCGGGGGAGATGCGCCTGAGCTCGATACCCGTCCTGCTTACCGCGGCCACCTTGAGCCGGGTATGGGCCGGCCTGTCTTCGCAATCAATCATGATGTGTCTCCAAAGCGTTGCAACCACTGTCCTCGGGCCTGACGCAGCAGGCCTGGGGCAATCTAGGGCGGGCCTTGGAGATCGGTATCGTTCAAGCCGACTAGGTAGGGTTCCCAGTCGGCAGCCGGCTTTACCTGACGAAGCCGTGGGCGTGCATATGGCCCGAGTGGTAGAGCAGCGGCGCGCGGTCGGCATGGTGCTCGCAGCGTTCCACCTCGCCGATGAAGAGCAGATGGTCGCCCTCCTCATGCTGGCGCAGATTGCGGCACTCGAAGACCGCGCTGCAGCCCTCGAGCAGCGGCACGCCATGCTCGGAGTCATGATGCTGGGTATGGCTGAAACGGTCCGCACCCTTGCGTGCAAACAGCTCGGCCAGCGGCTTTTGCGAAGCCGCCAGCACATGAATCGCGTAATGCGTGCAGTGGCGGAACACGGGCAGTGAGTTGGCCTTCAGACCCAGGCTCCATAGCACCAGCGAGGGCGCCAGCGACAGTGCGTTGAAGGAGCTGACCGTGGAGCCCACCGCATGGCCCTCTGCACTGCGCGCCGTGATGATGGTCACGCCGGTGGCAAATTGCCCCAGCGCATCGCGAAATTCGCGCTGCGAGAAAGGCAAGGCCGAACGCAAGACGGAGGTAGGCAAGGCGGAGTTCACGAAATTCAGAGCTCAGGTCAGCGACCACAACGGTGCGCCACGGTTCAAGATCAGCAGACCCAAAGAGCATCTGCAGGACTTGATCAATTATCAACTTGAACCTTGCCGGTCACAATCCGTAAGGGCTTAAGGCCAGAATCATCAATTTTGATAGCTTCTCACGCAGTAATATACAGGCCTGCAGGCCTAAAACTTCATCAATCCTGGGTCTGAGCTGCCAGCAGCCCTTGGCCGGCCTGCTGCGCCAGCCAGCCGCCGACCTTGGCTTTGCTGCAGCGTTGCAGCTGCATCAGCAGCTCGTGCTCGGGCCAGGGCAAGGCATGTCGCTCGCACAGATCCTGCTGCATGCGGGCCAGCAGGGCCGCCGCCATCTCGGCATCGGCCAGCGCCCGGTGGGCGCGGCCCGTGGAAGGCAGGTGCAGGTAGCGCGCCAGATTGCCCAGGCTGTGGCTGGGCGCCTGCGGATAGATGCGGCGCGACAGCAGCACGGTGCAGGCAAACAGCTGGGGGGCCGCCTCGCCCGCCAGCGCCAGCTCGGCCTGCCAGAACTTGCTGTCGAACGATGCGTTGTGGGCCACCATGGGCGCAGCGCCCACAAAGCGGGCCGCATCGCGCATCACCTCGGCGGCGGGCGGCGCCGTGCGCAGCATGGCATTGGTGATGCCGGTGAGTTCGGTGATGAAGGGCGAGACCCAGGCCCCGGTCTGCATCAGGCTCTGGAAACGGTCCACCACGCGGCCCTGCTCCAGCAGCACGATGGCTACCTCGGTGGCCCTGGCACCCTGGGCGGGCGTCATGCCCGTGGTTTCGAAGTCGATGACGGCAATCGCAGCACTCATGACTGCATTGTGCCGTGGCAGGCGCCTCAGTCCTGACCCAGCTCGTCTTCGCCGGGCAGACCCAGGCTCTGCACCACATGCTCGAGTATGCGGAACAGCTGCTCGCTCTCGGCGCTGCCCAGTTGCTCCTCGATCTCGGTGTAGATGGTCTCGAAATGCGGCACGATCTGGGCCACCATCTCCTGGCCGGCTGGCGTGAGGGCGAACTCGGAACCCCGCAGATCGGCTACATGGCGGCCGCGCTTGATGAGCAGGCGTCCTTCCAGCGTCTTGAGCAGGCGCGAGAGGCTGGGCATGCTGATGAAGGTCAGCTGCGACAGCTCCATGGGACGCAAACGCTTGTCGGCCACCCACATGATGCGCAGCACGCGCCATTGCTGCTCGGTCAGGCCGTGCGCACGCAGCGAGGGACGAAAGCGCACCATGACCGCCTCGCGGGCCTTGAGCAAAGCCATGGGCAATGAACGCGCAAAGGAACGTGAGGTTTCAAGGGCAGGAGTGATGTCGTGCTGGATCATGGCATGGACGAGTTGCTGGCGTAATTGTATGTAAGAGCCCCACGCAGCGATACCGTCAATCCGGGCAAAAGAGTCAGCCGGCCCGTACTCGTCCTGCAGTCCTATGCCCTGTCTCAGGCCGACGCAATCCGCGCGCCGCGAGCGACCTCGGGTGCCGGCTCATCCCAGAACCGGAAATCCAGTGCCGGGCGCTCGCCGCTCATCAGCGCCGCCATGGCCTTGCCCGAGCCTGCTCCATGCGTCCAGCCCAGGGTGCCATGCCCGGCATTGACCCAGATGCCTCTTGCCTGCGTGGCCCCGATGCAGGGAATATTGCTGGGCGTGGCGGGCCGCAGACCGCACCAGAACTGCGGATCGCCACCCTGCTCGGGCAGGCGCGTGTCGCAGACGCCGGGCATCAGCTCCTCCACGCGCCTGACCAGCATCTCGCAGCGCGCCCTGGCCGTAGGCGTGTCCAGACTCAGATCGAAGCCTCCCAGCTCTATGGTGCCGGCTACCCGCAGTCGGTCGCCCAAACGGCTCATGGCCACCTTGCGGCTGTCGTCGATGGTGGAGACCATGGGGGCTTTTTCGAGCCGCAGCAGCGGCAGGGTGGCGCTATAGCCCTTGCCCGGGTAGATGGGCACATGCACGCCCAGAGGCCTGAGCAGCAGCGGCGTGTAGGAGCCGCAGGCGACCACCACGGCATCCGCGCTCAGCATGCGCGGGGCGCCATCGCTGCCGTCGCGAATCTGCACCTGGGCAGGCCTGCCCCTGCGCGCCGGCTGCAGGCTCAGGATGTCGTGGCCGTAGAGGAACTGCACACCGGCCTGGGCACAGAGACCGGCCAGCTTTTCGGTGAACAGACGCGCATCACCGGACTCATCGGTGGCAGTGAAGGTGCCGCCCGCAATCTGCGCGGCATAGGGCGTGAATGCTGGCTCGATGGCAAGCAGCTCTTCGCGGCTGACCAGACGACGCTGCACGCCGTATTGCCGCATCAGCTCCACGCCTTCGGCGGCCTCGGCAAACGCCTGCGGGCTGCTGTAGAAATGGGCAATGCCGCGCTCCAGCCGCTCGAACTCGATACCGGTCTTCTGGACCATGTCCTTGAGCGCCAGATGGCTGTAGGCGCCCAGCGCCACGATCTGCTGCACATTGCGCGCAAAGGCGCGGTCATTGCACTGGGCCAGGAACTGCAGGCACCAGCGCCATTGCGCGCTGTCGGCCTGGGGCCGCAGCAGCAGAGGAGCCTCTTTGTCGAACATCCATTTGAGCGCCTTCCAGGGTGCCTGGCGATTCGCCCAGGGCTCGCAGTAACTGACCGAGATCTGGCCGCCATTGGCATAGCTGGTCTCCAGGGCCGGACCGCTCTGGCGGTCCACCACGGTGACTTGATGACCGCGCTCGCGCAGATGCCAGGCGGTGCTGATGCCGATGATGCCGGCGCCCAGGACGATGATGTTCATGCGGCCAGTGTCTGCACTCTTGCGGGCAAACAAAAGCAGCATTAAATTTTCAGCAGTTTCATCAGAAATGCTAATGAAGTTGCCATGAGCTCCTGGGACCCTGTTGCGCTGGAATGCCTGGCCGCCATCGTGGAAGAAGGCGGCTTCGAGCGCGCGGCGCAAAGGCTGCACATCACCCAGTCGGCCGTGTCCCAGCGCCTGCGTGCACTGGAAGCCCAGGTGGGCTCGGTACTGGTGGAGCGCACGCGTCCCGTCAAGCCCACCAGCGCCGGGCGGCTGCTGCTCAAGCATGCCAAGCAGCTGCGCCTGCTGCGCGCCGATCTCGCTCATGAGTTGCAGGAGCTGGCACCGCAGACCGGGCAGAGTCTGGCCGGAGAAATCGTCTCCATCGCCATCAATGCCGACAGCATTGCCACCTGGGCCATGACGGCTCTGGACGAGCTGGTGAAGAGCGGCCTGCCGCTGGAGGTGGTGGTCGACGATCAGGACTTCACGCAGGAGCTGCTGCGCTCGGGCCAGGTCATGGGCTGCGTCACCACGCTGAGTCAGGCCATGCGCGGCTGCACCGTGCAGCCTCTGGGCGCCATGCGCTATGTGGCCGTGGCCTCTAGCGAATTTGCGCAGCAAAGATTGCCGCAGGGGCTGACGCGCAAGAACTTCAACCAGCTGCCCTATCTGTCCTTCAACCGCAAGGACGATATGCAGGCCGAATTTGTGGCGCGTTGCCTGGGTCTGCGCAATGTGTCGCTGCAGCATCAGATTCTGCTGCCCAGCTGCGAGGCGCAGGTGCGCGCCGTGCGTGCCGGCTGGGGCGTGGGCGTGCTGCCGCAGTTGCTGGTGCAGCCCGCGCTGGATGCCGGTGAACTGATCGACGTGGCAACAGGCCATGCGCTGTCCATCGCGCTGTTCTGGCATTGCTGGAATCTGGAGTCACGCGTGCTGGCCCGTGTCAGCCAGGCCTTGCTGGGCAAGGCCCGCCAAGTGCTGCAAGCTGTTTGATGCAGACAAGAAAAAAGGCCGTGCTTTGCAGCGCGGCCTTGAGAGCTTGATGTCAAACGGAGGTACTTTGGTTTTTGTAGCTGTGGACGCTCATCTAACCTTGATTTGAAGCTGATTTACGCCTGATACGCATGTAAATCAAGCGCAAGCAGCTATGAAAATCAGCGAATCAGCAGCACGGGGATGGTGCAGCCCGCCAGCACCTGCGAGCTGACCGACCCCATGACCAGACGGCCCAGCGCGCCGTGGCCGTGCGTGCCCATGGCGATCAGGTCGAACTTGCCGTCCTGGGCGGCATGGATGATGGTGTCGGCAATGGGGCCGACCTTGGCGATGCTTTGCGCCTCGACGCCACGCCCCTTCAGGAACTCCAGCACGGGCTGCAGGATCTTGGCGGATTCTTCGTCGTAGTACTGCTCCACCACTTCCTTGCCCAGCGCAGCGCGTGCACGAGGCGGCAGCAGCGGCTGCACGGTGATGATGGTGTACTCATGGCCCGTGCCCAGCATCTCCTGATGCGAGGTCAGATAGGCCAGCATTTTCTGGGTATAGGCACTGCCGTCCACGGCGAGCAAGATCTTCATACCAATTTCTCCTTGTTGATGTCTCAAGCCTAAGGGCTGGGGACAGTCAGCATCTTGACTTGGCTCAAGTCAATTGTCGATGCCGGCAGAAAGTCATCCTGCTCTCCCTTGCGGGCATAGCCCAGGGGATTGGCCACCACACGGCATTGCCATTCGCTGCCGTCCTCGCGCTGGCCGCATGCGATGTAGTCGCTGGCGCAATGCAGATGGCCGTGCAGCCAGAGCTGGGCATGGGGCAGAAAGTCGTCCATCACATTGCAGAAACCGGCCGTGCCGGGTACCAGGCCGTAGCGCGGATCGGCACTGCGCAGGCTGGGCGCAAAGTGGGTCACGGCCACCGTGGGTCCGTCAAAAGGCTGCTGCAGCGCAGCGCGCAGCCAGTCCTGGCAGAGCAGGCTTTCCTCGCGCATGGGCGCGGCCAGAAACGGCTCGCCCTGGCGACTGCCACCTGTCTTTTGCAGATAGAAATTGGCGGCGCGAAAGGCCTTCTCGCGCAGCTTGTGCAAGCGCGTGGCATCACTCACGCCTTCATGCATGGCCATGGCGTCGAAGTCGCTCCACAGCGTGGTGCCGATGAAACGCACCCCGTCCATGACCACGGTTTCACGATCGAGCCAGATCAGACCCAGCCTGTCGCACACACGCTGCAGGCGCAGCCTTGCCTCGTCGAAGTCCTGCATGTCGTATTCGTGATTGCCGGGCACGAACAGCACGGGTGTGGGCCAGTTGGCGTATTGCGGCAGCGGCGAGAAACGCTCCAGCCCGAAGTTCTCGCCGTCGACCTGGGTGCTGCTCTGGTAGGAGCCGATGTCGCCGGCCAGCACCAGCACATCGGCGCCCGCAGCTGGCTGGGCCACGAATTGGGGGTGGACTTCGAGGTGCAGGTCGGACAGCAGCTGGATCTTCATGTGGCTAGTTTAGTCAACCATGGTGAGTGACCTGGGCCGAACCGTTGGCAAAGGTGATCTCGGCCGAGCGCGTCAGCGTTTTCAGCAGCCAGTCATAGGCCTGCGGGTGCGGGCCCCGCCGACGCCACAGTGCATCCACATGCACGGGCGTGACATCGAAGGGCAGATCGCGCAGCTCCAGCTGGTCGCTCATGCCGGTCACGGGCACAAAATGGCGCGGCAGGATGGTCAGCAGATCGGAGTTGAGCACCACGCGCGCCGCGGTGAAGAACTGGTTGACGGTGAGCACCACTTCGCGCGAACGCCCCAGCGAGGCCAGGGCCTCGTCGATGAAGCCGAAGGAGCGGCCCGAAAAGCTGACCAGCATATGGCGTGCCGCGCAATAGTTGTCCAGCGTCAGCGGAACATGCGCCAGCGGATGGCCTTTGCGCATCACGCACAGGTACTCGCCCTCATACAGACGGCGGCTGTCAAACGCCACCAGACCGCCAGCCTGGGCACGCGCCGTCAGATCGGCCAGTACGGCGGGGAAATAGCCCACGGCCATATCGGCCTCGCCATCATCGAGCAAGGGCCTTGGATCGCGCGTGGTCAGCGGCAGCAGGCGTATGCCCAGGCCCGGTGCCTCGCGCGCCAGAATCGGGTACAGCGGCGGAATCAGCGTGGCAGCCGTAGCATCGGCCATGGCGATCACGAACGTGGTGGCGGCCGTCTCGGGATCGAACTCATCGGGTGCGAGTGCACCCTCCAGATGTTGCAAGGCCTCGCGTATCACCGGCCACAGGGCCTGGGCACGCGGCGTAGGCTCCACGCCCTGTCCCTGGCGCACCAGCAGCTCGTCGCCCAGGACCTCGCGCAGTCGGCGCATGGCATTGCTGACCGCCGGCTGGGTGATGCTGAGCTTGTGCGCCGCACGCGTGAGACTGCGCTCGGACATGACCTCGTCGAAGACGCGCAGCAGATTGAGATCCAGAGAACGAAAGTTCAAAGACATGGCATCACCCAATACATCACTGCTGTGAATGCTACAGATTCAAAATATAAATTTGAACACACCTAGGGTAATCCCTATAGTTACACCTATTCCCCGGGCAATTCGCCAAAAGCGTGGGTCAAAGGGTTAACTGCCATGAGCAACTTTATTTACAACTCCTACTGTGTCGAGCACCCTGGTGTGGTGCGTATCTATCAAGCCAGCGATGAACGCATGGCCGCCATTGCCGCCGAGCACGAGGCGCAATCCCAGTCCAGGTCGTACTGGATGGTGCTGGCTGTGGTGCTGGCCGCCCTGGCCGCCGGCGTCTTCCAGGCCACCGAAACCTGGAGCGACGGTCATATGATGGCTGCCTGGATGGTTCTGTGGGCCATGGCCTTTGCCAGCATTGCCCTCTTCTCCACTCCCGCACGCCGTGCCATCAATCTGGTGCGCACTGGCTACCGCGCCTGGGTCAAGAGCCGCCAGCAAGCTGCTGCCGATGAACGCGTCTGGAACGCCGCGCTGCAAGATGCCCGCCTGATGGCCGATCTGGCCCGTGCCATGGATCGCCAGAGCCGCTAAGCTCCGCGCCTCTCCGAAGAAAGCCGCTGCCCACAAGGCCAGCGGCTTTTTCATGCCCGCTCAGCGTCTCATGAAATCGGCGTCAACCCCTTGTCCGACAGGCGCCAACAGCTATCAACACAACGGTTCAAAAACAAAAAGCCCTGCGGCCAACGGCCTGCAGGGCTTTTTTATTCTGTCAAAGGCTTAGGCGGACAGACGCTCTTCGAGCTTGGCCTTGGTATCCAGCATGGCCTTGGGCAGGTTGTAGGCCAACTTGTCGAAATGCTCGCCGTGCAGCTTCATTTCCTCGGCCCAGGCCGCCTTGTCGATATTGGTCACGCTGTCGAACTGGGCAGCATCGAAGTCCAGACCGCTCCAGTTGATTTCGGCGTACTGGGGAGCAATGCCAAAGGCGGTTTCCTGACCCTGAGCCTGGCCTTCCAGACGGTCGATCATCCACTTCAGCACGCGCATGTTCTCACCGTAGCCGGGCCAGACGAACTTGCCTTCGGCATTCTTGCGGAACCAGTTGGTGGTGAAGATCTTGGGCAGAGTTGCGCCCTGGCCTTCGATCTTGGCGCCCAGATCCAGCCAGTGCTGGAAATAGTCGCTCATGTTGTAGCCGGCAAAAGGCAGCATGGCGAAGGGGTCGCGGCGTACCACGCCTTGCGCGCCAAAGGCGGCGGCCGTGGTTTCGGAGCCCATGGTCGCAGCCATGTACACGCCCTCGGTCCAGTCGCGGGCTTCGGTCACCAGAGGCACGGTGGTGGAGCGGCGGCCGCCGAAGATCATGGCATCGATCTTCACGCCGGCGGGATCGTCCCAGGCTTCGTCCAGCGCGGGGTTGTTGGTCGCAGCCACGGTAAAGCGGGCATTGGGGTGGGCGGCCTTGGCGCCGGTTTCCTTGGCGATCTGGGGCGTCCAGTCCTTGCCTTGCCAGTCGATCAGGTGATCGGGCAGCTTGCCCTGGTCCTTTTCCATGCCTTCCCACCACACGTCGCCGTCATCGGTCAGGGCCACATTGGTGAAGATCACGTTCTTGTCCAGGCTCAACATGCAGTTCGGGTTCGTGAGCATATTGGTGCCAGGAGCCACGCCGAAGTAACCGGCTTCGGGGTTGATGGCGCGCAGCGAGCCGTCGGCCTGGGGCTTGATCCAGGCGATGTCGTCGCCGATGGTCGTGACCTTCCAGCCGTCGAAGGCCTTGGGCGGCACCAGCATGGAGAAATTGGTCTTGCCGCAGGCCGAGGGGAAGGCCGCAGCCACGTGGTACTTCTTGCCTTCGGGGTTGGTAACGCCCAGGATCAGCATGTGCTCGGCCAGCCAGCCCTGGTCACGGCCCATGGTGGAGGCGATACGCAGCGCAAAGCACTTCTTGCCCAGCAGCGCATTGCCGCCGTAGCCCGAGCCGTAAGACCAGATTTCGCGGGTTTCAGGATAGTGAACGATGTACTTGGTCTTGCTGCAAGGCCAGGTGGTCTCGTCCTTCTGGCCTGCGGCCAGAGGTGCGCCGATGGTGTGCACGCAGGGCACGAACTCGCCGCTGGTGCCGATCACGTCATACACGGCCTTGCCCATGCGGGTCATGATCTTCATGTTGACGGCCACATAGGGGCTGTCGGACAGCTCGATACCCACGTGGGCGATGGGCGAACCCAGCGGGCCCATGGAGAAAGGCACCACGTACATGGTGCGGCCAGCCATGCAGCCGTCGAACAGCGGGTTCAGCGTGGCGCGCATTTCGGCAGGTTCCATCCAGTTGTTGGTGGGGCCTGCGTCTTCCTTTTTGGCGGAGCAGATATAGGTGCGGTCTTCCACGCGAGCCACGTCCGAAGGATCGGTCCAGGCCAGGAAGGAGCCAGGGCGCTTGGCCAGGGGCTTGAAGGTGCCGGCATCCACCAGCTGCTGGCACAGCGCGTCATATTCGGCTTGCGAGCCGTCGCACCAGTGAATCTGGGCAGGCTTGCACAGCGCGGCCATTTCGGCGACCCAGGCAATGAGCTTGGGGTTCTTGACGTAGTCGGGAGCCTGGATGTTCAGGCTTTGCACAGCGGCGTTCATGGGGGAAGTCCTTCAATTAAAAAACCAGTTTTTCAAAGAAGCATCCTCGGCTGCGTCTTTGAAAAAAGGCTTTTGAAGGTGTCTCGCCTGCTTTCCCTAGCGCTTGTTGGCGCCTGAAATCCGTCTGAAATAGTCAAAACAACCTTGTTTTGAATAGCAGCGGGAAATCGATTTTAGGTAGGGGCCTTGAATTTGTCAGCAAATCATGGGCAATATCTATGCATTTTGCGCATCAATATATGCATATCGCATTCATTCATAACCTGCGCAGACGTAAAAAAACCCCGCGTCGCGGGGTTGGGCTCGAGAAGGTTGGAATGCCTAGGCCATGTTCACGGCAATAAAGGCCAGCAGGAACATCATCACGGCGCCAGCGGCGGGAATGATGATGGGAATATAGGGCACAACGGCTTCGGCCGCGTCCTGTGCCTCGTGGTTCACTGCGGAATCATCTGACATGTGATCAATGCTCCTCCTGAAAGCAGGCGGTGAAACAAGCAAGCTCTGCAGCCATTCTAGGCACAGCCCTGGCGACATGGCTCAGGGAAAGCCATAGCCGCTGTTGGCGCTCAGACCCGCATCCCATGTCCGCCAATGGCGAACAGCACTTCTTCGATGTCGACCATGCGCAGATAAGTTCGCACTCGGAGTGCAACAGCATATGCTGGGCTTGCGGACGACCCGGCGCCGATTAAGAAATCGATGTGCACTGTTCCGCGTCAGATCGCAGCGCCGAAGTCCCTCGCTGAAAGGATGGCTCCTATGGTTAGCGCTTCTTTCCTGTTCTGGCTGATCCTGCTGATGCTGGTGATTGGCCTGGGGACGGCGTCGATCCGGATTTTTCGCGAGTATGAGCGCGGCGTGGTCTTCACGCTGGGGCGCTTCTGGAAGGTCAAGGGGCCGGGACTGATCTTCATCATTCCTGCCATCCAGCAGGTGGTACGGGTGGATCTTCGCACCGTGGTCCTGGAGGTCCCCGCGCAGGATGTGATCTCGCGCGACAACGTCTCGGTCAAGGTCAATGCCGTGATCTATCTGCGCGTGGTGGATGCGGAAAAGGCGGTGATCCAGGTGGTCAATTATCTGGAGGCCACCAGTCAGCTCGCGCAAACCATGCTGCGCTCCGTATTGGGCAAGCATCAGCTCGACGAAATGCTGGCAGAGCGCGAATCGCTGAACCTGGACATCCAGCAGGCGCTGGATGCGCAAACCGACACCTGGGGCATCAAGGTCTCGAACGTGGAGATCAAGCAGGTCGATCTGACCGAATCCATGATCCGGGCGATCGCACGTCAGGCCGAGGCCGAGCGAGAACGCCGCGCCAAGGTGATTCACGCCGAAGGCGAATTGCAGGCTTCGGAAAAACTGTCTCAGGCAGCGAAAGTTCTGGCGCAGGAGCCTCAGGCCATCTTGCTGCGCTACCTGGAGACGCTGACCGTGATCGGCGCGGACAGGAACACCACCGTGGTGTTCCCCTTGCCCATGGACCTGGTGACCCCGCTGATCAAGAAGATCACGCCCCTGCAGGCCTGAGCAAGGCCTGCGGCTCAAGCCTCACACCAGGGCCGCCTCCATGCCTGCGCGGCGCAGTTGCTCCAGCACCTCGCTCACATGGGCGTGGCCGCGTGTCTGCAGCACGAACTCGATCTCCACATTCTGCGCGGCCAGCATGGTGAAGGCACGCTGGTGATGGACTTCCTCGATATTCGCGCCGGCTCCGGCCACCGTGGCCGTGATCTGGGCCAGCACGCCGGGTACGTCGCGCGCGCTGACACGCACACGCGCCAGACGACCGGAGCGCACCATGCCGCGCTCGATGATGGCAGCCAGCAGCATGGGGTCGATATTGCCGCCCGACAGCACCAGACCTATTTTCCGGCCCTTGAAGCGAGCGGGATAGCGCAGCAAGGCCGCCAGGCCCGCCGCCCCTGCGCCTTCGACCAAGGTCTTCTCGATCTCCAGCAGCATGAGCACGGCCTGCTCTATATCTCCTTCGTCCACCAGCAACAAATCGTCCACGCAGCGCTGCACCACCTCCTGGGTGATGATGCCTGGCTGGGTCACCGCAATGCCCTCGGCGATCGTCGAAGTCCCCATGGGAAGATCTGTGTGGCGCAGCGCATTGACCATGGAGGGAAAGCGCTGAGTCTGCACCCCCACGATCTCCATCTCGGGCTTGATGGCCTTGGCTGCCGTGGCAATGCCCGCAATCAGACCGCCGCCGCCAATGGCAATGATCAGCGCATCCAGATCGGGCTGTGCCTGCAGGATTTCCAGCGCCAGCGTGCCCTGGCCCGCAGCAATCGCTTCGTCGTCATAGGGATGGACAAAGGTCAGCTGCTGCTCCTGCGCCAGCTGATAGGCATGGGCTCGCGCCTCGGCCAATGTGTCGCCATGCAGCACCACCTCGGCACCGAAGCCGCGCGTGCGCTCCACCTTCACACCGGGAGTGAAGCGCGGCATGACGATGACGGCACGCAGACCCAGCCTTTGAGCGTGATAGGCCACGCCCTGGGCATGGTTGCCCGCACTCATGGCGACCACGCCGCGTGCGCGCTCGGCATCGCTGAGCATGAGCAGCTTGTTCAGCGCGCCACGCTCCTTGAAGGATGCAGTGAACTGCAGGTTCTCGAACTTGAGATAGACCTGCGCCCCCGTGATCTGCGAGAGCGTGCGTGATTCCACAAAAGGGGTTTGAAGGACGGCGCCATTCAGGCGCGCAGCGGCGGCTTGGATATCTGCAAAGGTCAGCATGGTGGATCCATTTTGCAAGCAGCTCATCACCCCGCGCCAGTGCTGGGTTTGCGAATCAAAGCCATCCGGCTCGGTTGCTCAGTAATTGCTAGCTACTCGCCCTTTCCTAGCAATGGAATAGCCGCCAAAACACTTCCAATCCGGCGCCGTTCCGCGAACTATGAGCACCTAAGGATTTCCCTTGGTTTCAGCAAAACATGCAACATAGTGCCTAAATTGACGTGCTTTTTTTCAATGCATCTGCATAATTGTGCCAACACCGAGTCAGTAACTGCACTATCTTTCATCTCAGCAGGAGCCGAGCATGCAGCAGCAAACCAACGTCGATTACCGCACAGAGCCCAGCCAGTACCGGCACTGGTCGTTTGAAGTGGATGGCAATATCGCCCGGCTCAAGCTGGACATCGCCGAGGACGCAGGCATACGCCCCGGCTACAAGCTCAAGCTCAACAGCTATGACCTGGGCGTGGATGTGGAGCTGCACGATGCGCTCAACCGCATCCGTTTTGAGCACCCGCAGGTGCGCTCCGTGATCGTGACCAGCGGCAAGGAACGCATCTTCTGCTCAGGTGCGAATATCTTCATGCTCGGTGTCTCGTCTCACGCCTGGAAGGTGAACTTCTGCAAGTTCACCAACGAGACGCGCAACGGCATGGAAGACAGCTCCAGGCACGACGGACTCAAGTTCGTCGCCGCTGTCAACGGTGCCTGCGCAGGCGGCGGCTACGAGCTGGCTCTGGCCTGCGATGACATCGTGCTGATCGACGACCGCTCTTCTTCCGTGTCACTGCCCGAGGTTCCGCTGCTGGGCGTGCTGCCTGGCACGGGCGGGCTGACGCGCGTGACCGACAAGCGCCATGTGCGTCACGACCTGGCCGACATCTTCTGCACCAGCGTGGAAGGCGTGCGCGGCCAGCGCGCCGTGGACTGGCGGCTGGTGGACGCGATTGCCAAGCCCGCACAGTTTGCCGAAGTGGTGCAGCAACGTGCCACGGCCCTGGGCGAAAGCAGCCCGCGCCCGGCTTCCGCCAAAGGCGTACAGCTTGCCAGGCTGCAGCGCGAGCAAAGCCCGGACGGCCTGCACTATCGCCACGTCAGCGTGCAAATCGATCGCAGCAAGCGCAGTGCCACCATCACGGTCAAGGCTCCCCGTGGCGAACAGCCCGGCAGCATTGAAGCCATAGAAAGCGCAGGCGCCGCCTGGTGGCCGCTGGCCATGGGCCGCGAGCTCGACGACGCCATACTGCATCTGCGCACCAACGAGCTCGATGTGGGCACCTGGATTCTCAAGACCGAGGGCGATGCGCGCGCCGTGCTGGCGGCGGACCAGTCTTTGATTGCGCACAAGGATCACTGGCTGGTGCAGCAAACCACAGGCCTGCTGCGCCGTACCTTTGCACGCCTCGATGTGTCGTCGCGCTCGCTGTTCGCCCTGATCGAGCCCGGCTCCTGCTTTGTCGGCATGCTGGCCGAGTTGGTCTTCTGCGCCGATCGCGCCTACATGCTGGTGCTGCCCGACGAGCCCGAGCGCGAGCCCGTCATCGAGCTCGATGCCTTCAACTTCGGCCTGCTGCCGCTGGTCAACGATCAAAGCCGTCTGCAGCGTCGCTTCTATGAGGAGTCCGGGCCTCTGGAAGCCGCTCGCGCAGCGGTGGGCAAGCCGCTCAACGGCGATGCCGCGCAACAGCTTGGACTGGTCACCGCCGCGCTTGACGATATCGACTGGGAAGACGAGATCCGCATCGCCATGGAAGAGCGCGCCGCGATGTCGCCCGATGCGCTCACGGGTCTGGAAGCGAACCTGCGTTTTGCCAGCCAGGAAAACATGGTCACGCGCATCTTCGGGCGTCTGTCGGCCTGGCAGAACTGGATCTTCAACCGCCCCAACGCGGTGGGCGAAAAAGGGGCGCTGAAGCTCTACGGCACCGGACAGAAAGCCGGCTTCGATTTCAACAGGGTATGAGCCAACGGCCCTGAATCGGCAAAACATCACAGGAGACACCCCATGAGCAGCATCGACTACAGCCAGAAGATTCCCAACAACGTGGACCTCAGCGGCGACCGCACGTTGCAGCGTGCCCTGGAGAGCTGGCAGCCTAATTTCATCCGCTGGTGGGACGACGTGGGCCCCGAAGGATCGACCAACTACGATGTCTATCTGCGCACCGCGGTGAGCGTGGATCCGCAGGGCTGGGCGCAGTTCGGCTACGTCAAGATGCGTGACTATCGCTGGGGCATCTTCCTGAACCCGGCGGATCAGGAACGCAGCATTCACTTTGGCGATCACAAGGGCGAGAAAGCCTGGCAGGACGTGCCCGGCGAGCACCGCGCCAACCTGCGTCGCATCATCGTCACGCAAGGCGATACCGAGCCCGCATCGGTGGAGCAGCAGCGCCACCTTGGCCTGACCGCACCGTCCATGTACGACCTGCGCAATCTGTTCCAGGTCAATGTGGAAGAAGGCCGCCATCTCTGGGCCATGGTCTACCTGCTGCACAAGCATTTCGGACGTGACGGACGCGAGGAAGCCGAGGCACTGCTGGAGCGCCAGAGCGGCGATGAAAACAACCCTCGCATTCTGGGCGCCTTCAACGAAAAAACGCCGGACTGGCTGGCGTTCTTCATGTTCACCTACTTCACCGACAGAGACGGAAAATTCCAGCTCGCAGCGCTGGCCGAATCCGCGTTCGACCCGCTGGCGCGCACCACCAAATTCATGCTGACCGAAGAGGCGCACCACATGTTTGTCGGCGAGTCCGGCGTCTCGCGCGTGCTGGCCCGAACCTGCCAAGTCATGAACGAACTCAAGACCGACGATGTGAACAAGCTGCGCAGCGCGGGCGTCATCGACCTGCCCACGATTCAGCGCTATCTGAACTTTCACTACAGCGTGACCATCGACCTGTTTGGTGCCGACCAGTCGAGCAATGCCGCCACCTTCTACAGCTCGGGCCTCAAGGGCCGTTACGAAGAGGGAAAGCGCGAGGACGACCACAGGTTGCACGACCAGAACTACAAGGTTCTGGAGGTGGTGGACGGCAAGTTGCAGGAGAAGGAAGTGCCCATGCTCAACGCCTTGAACGAGGTGCTGCGCGACGACTACATCAAGGACAGCAATGCCGGTGTGGGCCGCTGGAACAAGGTGATGGAAAAGGCCGGAATCGACTTCCGCCTGACGGTGCCGCACAAGGCCTTCAACCGGCAGATCGGCGCGCTGGCAGGCGTGCGCATCAGCCCCGACGGCCGTCCCGTCAGCGAGCCGGAATGGCTGGCCAGGAAGAACGAGTGGCTGGCCAGCGACGACGACCGCAGCTTTGTCGCATCACTGATGAAGCCATGCCTGGAGCCCGGCAAGTTTGCCGGCTGGATTGCCCCGCCGGTCATGGGTATCAATCGCCAGCCCGTGGACTTCGAGTATGTGAAATTTTGATCCCCCCTGAGCGGCTGAGCCGCTTCCCCCAAGGGGGACGACATCCTCGCGGCGGGGCGGCCCTTGCTCGATGTCACTGAGTTGGGTTGCCACGGTTTGGAGAACGAAATGAGCACCATCACGCTGATTGAAAACGGCATCCTGAAGCAGCATCTGATCGACCCCGAAATCTGCATTCGCTGCAATACCTGCGAGGCGACCTGCCCCGTGGACGCCATCACGCATGACGACAACAACTATGTGGTCATGGCGGACAAGTGCAACGGCTGCATGGACTGCATCTCGCCCTGCCCGACCGGCTCCATCGACAACTGGCGGCTGGTGTCGGCAAGCAAGCCCTACAGCGTGGCCGAACAACTGGGCTGGGAGAGCCTGCCCGAAGAGCTTTCCGCCGATGTGCTGGCCGCCGCGCAGACGGCCGAGAATGTCGGCGATGTGCAGGATCTGAGCCAGGCCCAGGCCGTGATCGCGGCCGCTGCCGGCTTGGCCGAAAGCGGCGCTGCGGAAGTCTTTCGCGCAGCCAGTTACGGAGCCACCACACCGCCCTGGTCTGCCGCCCATGCCTACACCAATCTGCATGGTCCCAAGGCTGCGGTGACGGCCACGGTGGTGGGTAATCTGAACTGCACGGAGGCCGGCTTCGACAACGAGACCCACCATATCGTGCTGGACTTCGGCGCCATGCCTTTCCCTGTGCTCGAAGGCCAGTCGCTGGGCATTATCCCGCCGGGTGTGGATGCCGGCGGCAAGCCCCATGTGGCGCGCCAGTACTCGATTGCCAGTGCCCGCAATGGCGAGCGCCCCGGCTACAACAATCTGGCATTGACCGTGAAACGCGTGGTCGAGGATCACCAGGGCCAGCCCGTGCGCGGCGTGGCCAGCAACTATCTCTGCGATCTGCAGGTGGGTGACAAGGTGCAAGTCATAGGCCCGTTCGGCAGCAGTTTTCTCATGCCCAATCACCCGCGCTCCCACATCGTGATGATCTGCACAGGCACGGGCAGCGCGCCCATGCGCGCCATGACGGAATGGCGCCGCCGCCTGCGCAAGAGCGGCAAGTTCGACAGCGGGAAGCTGCTGCTGTTCTTTGGTGCGCGCACGCCTCAGGAGCTGCCCTATTTCGGCCCCCTGCAAAACCTGCCCAAGGATTTCATCGACATCAACTTCGCCTTCTCTCGCGTGGCCGGCCAGCCCAGGCGCTATGTGCAGGATGCCATGCGCGAGCGCTCGGCCGATCTCATGGAATTGCTGCGCGACGACAACACGCACATCTATGTCTGCGGTCTCAAAAGCATGGAGGACGGCGTCGTTCTGGCCCTGCGTGACGTGGCCCAGCAAGCAGGCCTGGGCTGGGAGGAACTGGGAGCCAGACTCAAGCGCGAAGGACGTCTGCACCTGGAAACCTATTGAGGCCTCGAGCCCGCGCGAATCCTGTGGACGGCAAACAGGATTCGCGCATCAACGCTGCGGCTGCATGTCATGCCCTTGACAGCGCAGCCCCTGCCAGCGCCCTACAGTGCAACGACCATAACCCACGAAAGACATGGCATGAATGCACGGGCGAACTTTCTGCGCATGCAAGACAGCACGCGTGAAGACTGGCAGTTGATCGGCGGCGAATTTGCACAGTTCACCCAGGGTCTGCCCGAGCGGGTGATGGCCCATCTGAAGCTGCTGGAGGGCGACTATGGCGGCTTTCCGGTGGACCGCTACACCCACTCGCTGCAAACCGCTACGCGCGCGCTGCGCGACGGCCGTGACGAGGAGTATGTGGTGTGCGCGCTGCTGCACGATATTGGCGATACCCTCGGGTGCTTCAACCACCCCGACATTGCCGCAGCGATTCTCCAGCCCTTTGTGAGCGAGGCCAACCACTGGATGGTCCAGCATCACGGCATCTTCCAGGGCCATTACTTCTTCCATCACATCGGCCTGGACAGGGACATGCGCGAGCAGTTCCGGGAACATCCGCACTACCAGCGCACGGCCGAGTTCTGCGAACTCTATGACAACCCGGCCTTCGATCCCCGGGCCGAGACCTTGCCCCTCGGCGAATTCGAGCCCATGCTGCGCCGCCTGATGCAGCGGCCCCGGCAAAGCATCTACAAGGCCGCCATGGACTCGGAGATGCGGGACGCCCGGAAGTCCTAGCACGTGCCGGCAAACCACCATTAAAAGATGAGCTGGCACCGCACACCCATCAATAGATCTGGCCGTGATTCGACACCTATCTGTTGTGTGGCAGGCGATTGCAGCTCATCTTTTTACAGGGCTCTGGCCCTCCCTCGCCGCTACTAATGCGCGTAGGCGTCCTGCGCCAGCGCGCAGGCCAGTATCCAGGCCGGGTCCACCAGCTCGGCGCCACAGGCCTGCGGCGCCTGCGGCAGGGCCAGCGGAATCTCGGTGCAGCCCATGATCACGGGCACGGCGCCGTGGTGCTGCAGCAGCGGCGCCAGCACCTCGCCGAAGCATTGCATGGCCAGCGGCATGTCACCTTGTTTCACGCCCTCGTATATGCCTTGCATGAGCCGGGCCCGACCCGCCTGTCCGGGACGCAGCGCGGCAATGCCGCAATCGGCCAGCGCCGCGTCGTAGAGCCCGCTGTCATAGGTGCCATCCGTGGCCAGCACCAGGGCTTGGCGCGCGCCGCCTGCCTTCAGGTACAGCGCCGTCTGCTGCGCGATGTGCAGCACGCGCAGCTGCGGGAAAAGCGCCTGTATCTGCCCATGCCAGGCATGGGCCGTGTTGCAGGCCAGGGCCACGCTGCGCACGCCCAGGGCCGCGAGCCGGCCCGCGCCCTGCAGCAGATGCGCAGCCGGGCCCTCAGGTGACTGCGGATCGCGACGCAGCGCCTGTGTGCGATCGGGCATGGGCAGTTGCACCAGCCAGTGCTCGGGATAGGCCTGGTCATGCACGGGCAGGCCCTGGTCCTGCAGGTGCCGGGTGCAGGCCTGCACGAACAGGCGCACGAAATCCGCGCCCGCTGCAGGCCCCATGCCGCCGAGAATGCCCACTGCCTGCATCTCAGAACGCCGGCTTGTCGCCGCGCTCCTGCAGGTTGCGTTGCAGCTGCTCGCTCATGGGCAGACCCAGTGCTGCGTTCTTGGGCGGAATGGGCTTCATGAACCATCTGTCGTAGAGCCTGGCGAAAGCGCCCGACTTCATCATGTCGCCGATCACGCCATCCACCAGCTGCTTGAACTGCGGGTCGTCCTTGCGCAGCATGCAGGCATAGGGCTCGACCTGCAGCGCATCGGCCACGACGTGGAAATCCTTGGGATTTTTGGCGTTGGCGATCAGGCCATAGAGCAGGATGTCGTCCATGCCAAAGGCTGCGGCGCGGTCGTTCTCGACCAGCAGAAAGCCGTCGGCATGGTCCTTGGCCATGACGATGTTCATGCCCCAGCCCTGCTCGGCATTGGCCTTGCGCAGCACCTGCAGATTGGTGGTGCCGGTGGTGATGGCCGCGGTCTTGCCCTTGAGGTCGACATAGTTCTGGATGCCCGAGCTCTTCTTCACCAGCAGCCGCGTGCCGGTGTAGAAGTGGTTGATGGCAAAACCCACCTCCTTGGCCCGCACCGTGTTGTTGGTGGTCGATCCGCACTCCAGGTCTATGGTGCCGTTGGCCAGCAGCGGCATGCGGTTTTGCGAGGTCACGGCCTGCCAGCGCACCTCCAGCGCGGGCAGGTTCAACTGCTTCTTCACGGCTTCGGCCACCGTCTGCGAAAGCTCCACGGTCATGCCGATGGGCTTGCCGTTGTCCAGGTAGCTGAAGGGCACGGAGGACTCGCGGTAGGCCAGCGTGATGCGCCCGCTGTCGCGCACCTTGGCCAGGGTATCGGCATGGGCAGCGCCCAGAAAACCCAGGCCCAGTGCCGCACAAAGCACGGTGGAGTGAAGTTGCATGCGGTGTCTCCTCTTCGGTGGTGGATGTGCCGCCAGTGTAGAAAGCGCGCCCAGCTTCGGGGGATGACAATATCGGGCTGGTCCATGTCCCTGGTTTATGGGTGGCAGCGCAGGCACTGCCATGCTCCGGTAAACACCGCGACCGAGGGCCGCCCGGCCGCACGCATACATCGACATCGCGTGGGCAGACCATAACCTGGGTGCATACCCTGCATGTCAAATGCCATGGCTGCGCAGCCCCGTACGGGCCTACAGTGCGGCAGCATGAAGAAACGATCAATGCATGTCTGCATCGTGGGCGCCGGCATCGTCGGCCTGGCCACCGCCTATGCGCTGCAGCGCGCGGGCTGCCGCGTCACGATCCTGGAGCGCGGGCCCGGCCCGGCAACGGGCGCCAGCGGCGGCAACGGCGCGCAGCTCAGCTATTCCTATGTGCAGCCGCTGGCCGATCCCGGTATCTGGAAGATGCTGCCGCAGCTGCTGCTGGAAAAGGACTCGCCGCTGGCCCTGCGTCTGCGCGCCGATCCCGCCCAATGGGCCTGGGGGCTGCGCTTTCTGGGCGCCTGCAATGCACGCGCCTCCATGGCCGGCACGCAGGCGCTGCTGAGGCTGGCCGCCGAAAGCCGGCAGGCCTTCGAGAGCCTGCAGGCGCAGGAGTCCCTGAGTTGCGCATTGCACACGCCGGGCAAGCTGGTGCTGTACGACACACAGCAGGGCCTGGATGCCGCAGCCCGGCAGGTGGCCCTGCAATCGCGCCTTGGCGGTGCCAGCCAGCAGGTGGTGGATGCCACCGCCGCCGTGCGCCTGGAGCCCGCGCTGGCAGGCTACAGGGGCCGCATGGCGGGCGCCGTTCACACCCCCAGCGAAAGCGCCGCCGACTGCCGCCAGCTGTGCGAGCAGCTGGCGGTGCTGCTGGCCGTGCGCGGCGCCGAGCTGCGCTACGACACCGAGGTGCTGGGCTTCGAGCGCCAGGGCGACGCCGTCACGGGCCTGCGCACCGCCGCAGGCCTGCTTCAGGCCGAGCACTACGTGCTGGCCAGCGGCTGGGAAAGCCCAGCCCACGCGCGCCAGCTGGGCCTGCGCCTTCCCGTCTATCCGCTCAAGGGCTACAGCATCACCGTGGACATAGCATCCGACCACAGCCAGGCCGCGCCGCGCGTGAGCGTGACCGACACCGCGCGCAAGGTGGTGTTCGCACGCCTGGGCGAGCGCCTGCGCGTGGCCGGTATGGTGGAGATCATCGGCCGCGACACACGCATCGATCCGGCCCGCATCGACAGCCTGCGCCGCTCCACGCAGCAGGTCTTTGCCCAGCTGCCGCTGCAGGGCTCGCTGCATCCCTGGAGCGGCATGCGCCCGGCCACCCCCACGGGCCTGCCCATCACCGGCCGCCAGCGCGGCGGCCCGCGCAATCTGTGGCTGCAGACCGGCCATGGCGCGCTGGGCCTGACGCTGGCCTTCGGCTCGGCACAGCGGCTGGTCGCGCAGATGCACGCTGCCTGAGCGCGGGCCTGCCGCTCAGGAGGCGCTCAGAAGCTCCTGCAGGGCCTTGCGCATTTCCTGGGTCATGGCGCGCGCCAGCACCGAGCCCGGGCGTTGAGGCAGGCTCAGCGCATTCACTCCCACGGTGATGCGCGGCAGCAGCGGCACCACATGCACTCGGCGCCGGTCGGCCGCCAGGGCCGTGCAACCATCCATGATGGCCGCGCCCAGCCCGTATTCGGCCATGGACAGCGCCGCATGGTAGGTCTGCACCGTCACCACAGGCGACAGCCCCACGCCATGCTCGCGGCAGGCCTGGCCCAGGCGCATGCCCAGCGGGTCGCGCGCATCGAGCGCGACCACGGGCAGATCGGCCAGATCCTTGAGTTCCATGCCTTCGGCGCTCACGCGCGAAGGCGGCAGCAGTCCCTTGGGCAGCACACAGAACATGTCGACCTCGGCCAGCAGTTCGTGCTCCAGCGCGGGCTGGCCCACGGAGCTGATCACAAAGCCCACGTCGGCCTCCTGCAGCAGCAGGGCCGACACCACCTGCGGCGTGTGCAGCGCCTGCACGTGCACCTGGACCTGCGGATGGCGACGCCTGAAGCCCGCCACGGCGCGCGGCAACACCTCGCGGCTGAGCGCGAACACCGTCAGCACATTGAGCCGGTCGGCCGACTGACCATGACGCAGATTGGCGGCCAGGCGCTGCACCTCGTCGAGCTGCTCGAACAGCTTCTCGATATGCGGAAACAGGGCCAGCGCTTCATTGGTCGGCGTCAGCCTCCCCCGCGCGCGCTGGAACAGCGCAAAGCCCATCTGCAACTCGGCATGCTGCAGCGTGCGGCTGACTGCGGGCTGGGTGACGTTGATGAGGCGCGCGGCCGCGCTGACGCTGCCGGTCTGCATCACGGCATTGAAGACTTCGATATGTCGCAGACGCATGCCCGGCCTCCTGCCACCGCCTCACTCGGACTGCGCGCGCGCCAAGCGTTCGCTCTTCCAGTACACATCGTCGCCGCCGTCGAGGCGGTTGAGCACGCGGGCCAGCACGAACAGCAGATCGGACAGACGATTCAGATACTGGCGCGGCGCGGCTCGCATGGCCTCGGCCTGCTCCAGTGCCACCACCTGGCGCTCGGCACGGCGCGCCACGGTGCGACATACATGGGCCTGGGCGGCAGCACGTGTGCCGGCCGGCAGGATGAACTCCTGAAGACGCGGCAACTGTGCGTTGTAGTGGGCCAGTGCGTTGTCGAGCTGCAGCAGTGCATCGTCCTTGAGCAGCTCATAGCCCGGCATGGACAGCTCGCCGCCCAGGTTGAACAACTGGTGCTGGATGTCGATCAGCAGGTCGCGCACCTCCTGGGGCATTGGCTCGCACAGCAGCAGGCCGATATGCGAGTTCAGTTCATCCACATCGCCCATGGCATGCGGGCGGCCGCTGTTCTTGGAAACGCGGGTGTTGTCTCCGAGGCCGGTGGTTCCGTCATCTCCGGTGCGGGTGGCGATTTGCGTGAGGCGGTTGCCCATGGGTCATCCCTTGTCAAAGCTGCGAGTTTTCAGGGCCGGAGCGGCCCTCAGATACTGCCGCCATTGTGCGTTACAGCCCGCAGGCAAATGTAGTCTGAGGCAACAGCAGGCAAAAGTGCTGGCCCTTTGCCGCCTCACAGGGTGCAATGCACTCCTGTTATCGCATAGAGAAGGAATGCCATTCATGAACAAGAAGAATCTGCTCAATTGCAAGGTCTCGTCATTCGAAGTCGTCAGCGTGGTGCTGTTTTCTGCGCTCACCCTGGGCGGGGGCATGGCTTTTGCGCAAACCGGCGGCGGCAACGCCGGCAACAACAAGGAGCCTGCGCGCATCGTGCAGTCGGGTTCCGCCACCGGCGTGCAGCAGGCGCCGACTGCAAAAAGCAGCGTGCAAGCGGCCTTCGAGCGTGCCGACGCCAATCGCGACGGTCAGCTCAGTGCGCAGGAAGCACGCCAGCTGCCTGTCATCTCCCAGCGCTTCGAAGAGATCGACAGCGACCGCAACGGCCAGCTGTCACGCGCCGAATTCGACAAGGGTGCTCAGCAGTACTGAGGCCCTGCCGCGGCGCTTTCCTGGTCACGCCGCAGCGCCGAGCTCCTCCTGCGGCAAGGCGAACTCGGCCCCGGCATAGTCCAGGTGAATCTCGAACTCGCGGCGCAGCAGGCGCTGCGCCCAGTCTTCGACCAGGCTGCGCTGCGCAGCACTCACCCCGGCCCCCATTTCCAGCCGAACCAGACTCGGCTCCTCGAGGCCAAAGGCACGATAGCCACCCAGAGGCAGCAGACCCCGGGCATGGTCCTCGACGGCGCGAAACAAGGCCTCGCCGGAGTCGCAGATCGCCGAGGCTACAAACACCTCGGGGTCGCGCGCCACCCAGTCCAGCACATTGCCGATCTGCGCCACGCCATGCGCCCGGCAGGCCTGCGTGACGCCGGGGCGGCCGCCATCCAGCATGGCAAACACAATGTCCAGGCCCGTCTGCTCGACCATTGCCGAGACACAGGTCCGGGCCCAGCCCGGGCGATGCTGGTGACCGCAGAACTGGGTGACCAGCTGCCCCTCGAAGCCGGCGCGCCTGAGACCGTCCGCATAGGCCGCGCGGCCACGCAGACCCGGCGGCACTTTCTCGCCCGAGAAATGCCCCACCTTGCCCGTCTTGCTCCACTGGCTGGCCAGCACGCCGGCGAGGAATGCCGACTGCTCCTGCAGCACCTCGTAACGCGCCACATTGGCTGCCGCCCAGCTGCCTTGCGTGACCGCAAAGGCCTGCTCGGGCCAGCGCTCGGCCAGGATCTTCACCGGACCGTCACCCTGACCGCCATGCGCAAGAATCAGCGCATAGCGGCCGCCGCACAATGCGGACATTTCGGCGGCGCGCTGCTGCGCCGACTGGCCGGCCACCCAGAGCACATCGACCTCATGACCGGCATCTCTGGCCTTGTGGGCTCCGCGCAGTCCCGACTCGTTGAAACTGCCCTGCCCTTCGGGGCCAAACAGCACCACGGCATAGCGTGGCTTACGGGGTGAATACAGTTTCTCGCTGCTCATTGTTGTCTCTTCTGCTTAAAGTTTTGCACCTGTCTTTTTCGCGATATCTCCCCAGGCCAGATGCTGGTCCGCAATCAGCTGGGTGAAGGCCTTGGATTCCATATCCCGGGTCACGAATCCCTGGGCTTCGAGCGTCTGTGCAAACTCGGGACGCGCGCTGATCTGCCGCACCGCGCTGGCGATTCTTTCGGCCAGCGCCCTGGGCAGGCCGGCGGGAGCCGAAATGCCGACGAAGTTTTCGGAGACCAGCTGCGCCAGCCCCAGTTCGGCCACGCTGGGCACCGCCGGTGCCTGCGCCACGCGGCGTGGCGATGTCAGTGCCAGCAGCTTGAGCCGGCCCTGCTTGTGCAGCGCGATGTTCTGCGGCAGGGCGTCGATCGCCAGCTTGATATGGCCGCTGAGCAGATCCGCACGCATGGGACCGGCACCGCGATAAGGCACATGCTTCATGGACAGCTTGAGCGTCTGCGCAAACTGCTCGCCCACCAGATGCCCCACCGAGGCAGCGCCGCCGCTGCCAAAGGCCACGGGGGCAGGCTGCTCCTTGATCCAGCTCACCAGCTCGCTCAGGCTGTTGGCGGGGACCGAGGGATGCACGGCAAACACCGTGGGCACGGCGCCGATATAGGCCAGGTGTTCGAAGCTGCGCAAGGGATCGTAGCCAGGGCTTTGCAGCAGCGATGGCGCAATCGACAGCGCCGCCGAATTCGATACCAGCAGCGTGTAGCCATCATTGGCGCTGTGTGCCACGATCTGCGCGCCAATCGACGAGCCCGCACCGGGCTTGTTGTCTATGACCACGCTCTGGCCCAGCTTCTCGGCCAGCGCGGGAGCCAGCACCCGGGCCACGATATCGCTGGAACCGCCGGGCGGAAAGGTCACGACCAGTTTGATGGGCCGCACCGGCCAGGCCTGGGTCTGCGCCGCACGCACATGCCATGCCGCGCCCAGCATGCCTGCCGCCGACACCCCGGCCAGCCCCTGTATGAATGATCTGCGATCCCTATCGCGCATAGCTCCGCCCTCCGAACTGCTTTTGGTTTGAAGCGAGCTCTGCAGCGCACGCCATGAGGCTTGCCAATATAGGCACACCAGGAGCAAACCCTAAACACTGATTTCTCATTAGCTAGGGCTGAACTTATCTATGTGCCCGCGCCAGACGGCTGCGCCACGACGAAACCGCGATCTCTGCCAGCTTCAATGGGCATGTGCCATGCGTAGCGATTGCGACCTTGAGCGGCATGGCCTAGTACCCAATACGTACACGCCCGGACCGGGCCAGGTGGTATTCTTTTTCTCCTCTGGAGACCCCGATGAACGCACCTGTTGCCCATACCTCGCTGCAGCCCGATTTCGTGCAGCGCCCCATCCCCGAAGAATTTCTGCAGGCTCTGCAAACACGTTTCGGCGGCCAGTGCTCCACGGCCTTGGCCGTGCGCGAGCAGCATGGCCGCGACGAAGGCGCGATTTCCGCGCCCCCTCCGGCAGCCGTGGTGTTTGCCGAATCCACCCAGGACGTGCAGGATGCCGTCAAGCTCTGCGACCAGTACGGCGTGCCCGTGATTGCCTATGGCGCCGGATCGTCGCTGGAAGGCCATCTGCTGGCCGTGCAAGGCGGCATCACCATCGACGTCAGCCGCATGAGTCGCGTGCTCTCGGTCAACACCGAAGACCTGACCATCACCGTGCAACCCGGCATCACGCGCAAGGCGTTGAACGAGGCCATCAAGGACACCGGCTTCTTCTTTCCCATCGACCCCGGTGCCGACGCTTCGATTGGCGGCATGACCTCGACCCGCGCCAGCGGCACCAATGCCGTGCGCTACGGCACCATGCGCGAGAACGTGCTGGCCCTGGAGGTAGTGACGGCCAGCGGCGAAGTGGTGCGCACAGGCAACCGCGCCAAGAAGAGCGCCGCCGGCTACGACCTGACCCGCCTGCTGGTGGGCAGCGAAGGCACGCTGGGCATCTTCACCGAGATCACGCTGCGCATCTACCCGCTGCCCGAAGCGGTGAGCGCCGCCATCTGCTCTTTCTCCAGCATCGAGAACGCCGTGCACACGGTGATCCAGACCATCCAGATGGGCATTCCCATCGCCCGCGTGGAACTGGTCGATGTGAACTCCGTGCGCATGGTCAATGCCTACAGCAAGCTGTCCCTGCGTGAAGAGCCCATGCTGCTGATGGAGTTCCACGGCTCCCCCACCGGCGTGAAGGAGCAGGCCGAGATGGTTCAGGACATTGCCCATGAATTCGGCGGCAATGCCTTTGAATGGGCCGAACGCCCCGAAGACCGTACGCGTCTGTTCACCGCGCGCCACAACGCCTATTTCGCAGCCGTTTCCAGCGTGCCCGGATGCCGCTGCATCACCACCGATGCCTGCGTGCCCATCAGCCGCCTGGCCGATGCGCTGCTGGAGTGCGTGACTGAAGCCGATGCCAGCGGCATCCCCTACTTCCTGGTCGGCCACGTGGGCGACGGCAACTTCCACTTCGGCTATCTGATCGACCCCGACAACGATGCCCAGCGTCAGCAGGCCGAGCAACTCAACCACACGCTGGTGGCGCGCGCGATTGCGCTGGGCGGCACCTGCACGGGCGAGCACGGCATCGGCATCCACAAGCAGGGCTTTTTGCTCGAAGAGGTGGGAGCCGGTGCGGTGCAGATGATGCGTGCCATCAAGCAGGCTCTGGACCCCAAGAACATCCTGAACCCGGGCAAGATCTTTCAGCTGCAGTGAGCCTCGCTCGCGCTTGCTGAAGACGTGCAAACCATGAAAAAGGGCCTGCAGTTGCAGGCCCTTTTCTGTTCTCGGATCGGCGCTTTACTTGCCGACCTTGAGCTGACCGCCACGACCCAGGCCGCCCTTGACTTCCTGTGCCTTGTAGTTGCGCAGCGAGATCACCATGTTGTTGTAGGCATCCATGAAGGCGGCGACCGTGGCCTTGCCTTCGGGTGAGCGCGAGAAGCCGCCCAGACCACCGCCCACGCCACCACCGAACGCGCCCATGGCTGCGCCGAAGTTGGTGGCTGTGGAGTTGCCTTCGGAGATGGAGATCTGCACGCCAGAACGGATGTCGAACATGCTCAGCGTCACCACCGAAGCCTTGCTCTGCATGGCACCGCCGATCAGCGTACCCACATTGCCGAACAGACCGCCCACGCCCGCAGCCAGCTGACCGGTGGCATCGTTGTCGATGATGATGGAAGGCTCCATGTAGTAGTCGGCAGCCACGCGCTGGCCCTTTTGCTGCTTGGAGCCGGCGCGGAATTCACCGGAGTTGCGCTGCTTGTCGGTGATCGCCGACATCTTGCTTTCGGTGCGGTTGTTGCCGATGGAGGTGATCACAAAGCAGTTGGACTGCTGCACGGCCAGACGGATCAGGGGCTCGATGGTCGTGATCTTGGTGGCGGCGCCAAAGCTCGCATACCACTCCTTGCCGCGACCGTCGTCCACGGCCAGCGTACCCAGAGGAGCATCGCAACGCTCGAGCGTAGAGTTCGCATTCACGCTGGTTGCGCCGCCCGCTGCGCCAGTGGCAGCCGTGGGAGCCGTACCCGTGGAAATGGTGCCGCCGCCGGGGGTCACGCAACCGCCCAGTGCCAGGGCCGATGCGATAGCTGCCAGACGCAGCGTTGTCTTCTTGGACATAGTGATGCTTTCAAAAAAATAGAAAATGCTGCAGCGCTCACAGCGCCTCAGCGGTAATACCAACCCGACGAGCCCCATACCATGTAGTAGGGCGCGCCCACATACCAGCCATTCCAGGACTTGCGCTCATCCTCGATGGCCTGATAGCGTGCATGAGCATTCTGTTTGGCGGCTTGCGCCTGGGGCAGCAGGCGCTTGGCTTCCTTGAAGCCCTTGGCGGCAGCACGCGACAGCCAGGCCTCGGCTTCGGCGGGGTCCGGGCCCATCTCTTCAAAGCCCAGCAGATACAGACGGCCCAATGCAAACTGAGCCTGACCGTTACCGGCATCGCCGGCCTTGCGCATCCATTCGATGGCCTGATAGCTGTTGCGCTCCACGCCATCGCCGCGCAGATAGCGCAGCCCCAGGTCATAGGCTGCGCGAGGATCGGCTTCGGCCTTTTGCACCAGTGCCGCCAGGCGGCGCTCCGCCTCGGGATTGACGGGCTCGCCACGGAAAGTCGCGACATTGCGCGGCAGCTCGGAACAGTTATTGCCTTCGCACAGGCGCACGGTGGGCGAAGCAGGTGCCAACTGCTCCTGCGGTGTCTGTACCGCGCATGCTGTCAATGCAAGAGCCGCCAATGAAAAGGTGGGGGCGAGCAGGCGCATGGATGTCTCCTCTGAATTCTCGGCCGCTGAAAGCCGAAAAGTATACATAAGCAAAAATCGGTAATTTTTACGACGAGTTGACAACACGCATACCCCACCAAAGAGGGGTATCCCGCACAAAATGCAAAATCCCGACAAGGCCTTGCCTGCACTTCGGTGTCGTGGAGCCTGTGTATGACGGATACATTTCAAAACTCATGACAAAAAAATGGCTTGCCTCGACCTGGCCTCTGCCTGCACTGCTCGTCTGGCTGCTGGCCTGGGTGATTTTTGCGGGTCTGGCGCGCCTGCTGCCCTGGTGGCTGGCCCTGCTGGTCGGCGGCGGCTTCAGCACGGCGGCCAGTCTCTACGGGCCTAACTGGTGGCGCAGGCTCATCATTGCGGCCGGGTTTCCGCTGTCGTTTCTGGTGCTCAGCGCCAGCCAGTTGCCCGCCTGGGGCTGGCTGCTGCCTCTGGCCTTGCTGCTGCTGATCTACCCGCTCAATGCATGGCGTGATGCCCCGGTCTTTCCAACGCCGTTAAATGCGCTCAAAGGGCTGGCAGAGGTCGTGCAATTGCCGGTGCAGGCGCTGGTGCTGGACGCCGGCTGCGGCATGGGCGATGGCTTGCGCGCACTGCGCAGCGCGCTGCCGCAGGCCCGCCTCAATGGTCTGGAATGGAGCTGGCCACTGGCGATTGCCAGCGCCCTGCGCTGCCCCTGGGCACGCGTGCGGCGTGGCGATATCTGGCTGGCCGACTGGAGCGGCTATCAGTTGGTCTATCTGTTCCAGCGGCCCGAAAGCATGGGCCGCGCTGCTGTCAAGGCTGCCACCGAGATGCAGCCCGGCAGTTGGCTGGTGAGCCTGGATTTCCAGCTGCCCGGCGTGGAAGCGACGGCATGCCTGCAAGGCAATAGCCGCCACAAGGTATGGATCTACGCCATTCCGCTGGATGGCGCAGAACGCAGCTGAGACGCTTTATTTGGCTCCGCCGCTGGCCTTGCTCACGTAGAGAGCAACGGCAGCGATATCGGCTTCGCTCATTGTGGCCTTGAAGGAGGGCATGGAGCCGATGCCGTCCTTCAGAGCACGCGCCACGCGGGCCGCATCGGGCTGCAACTCGTCCAGCACCGGGCCTATGGCACCTTCCGCACCAGCGTCCTTGAGGGTATGGCACACCGCGCAGGCAGGGACTGCAGCAGTGGTGAACAGCTCTTTGCCGCGCGCCATCTGGGCAGCCTGATCGGCGTGGGCTGCAGTGCCCGCAAGGGCGGTCAAGAGCAGGGCAGCGAGGGTGTGGTTTGTCTTCATCATTGTTCTTGGAGAAATGCGATGCATCGGGGTTGGATCCCATGCCCTGTGTCCCTTCTTCCGGCACGGGGCATGGGCAGTGATTGCGACACTCAGGCCACGGTGACAGTCACGGCGTGGTCGGCCCAGCTGGTGTTGTTGTAGCCGCTCTGGTTTTCACCACGCGTTTCGGGCTGCACATTGCCCTTGACGTCGGTAGCGCGGCTGGCCAGGGTGTAGGTACCCTTGGGCAGCTGTGCCTGCAGCACGAACTGGCGCCAGGCGTACTTGCCCATATCGGGGCCAATCAGGCGAGCCTGCTTCCAGGTCTTGCCGCCGTCGATGGAGACTTCCACCCCCTTGACGGCGTTCATGCCGCCGAAGGCCACGCCCTGAATCTGCACCAGGCCAGAGGCCTGGTTGCCGTCTTCGGGGATGGGGCTGTTGATCCAGGACTTGACGCTCATTTCCTGCACCGAAGGCTGGCTGGGGTCGCCCTTGCTGCCGGGGGGCGAGATGCGGTAGCCGTGGGACATGATGTGCGCTTCGCTTTCCTGGACGGTAAAGGCCAGCTGCTTGATGTACTTGATGTTGTTCACGCCGGTGTAGCCGGGCACGATCAGGCGCAGCGGGCCGCCATGGGCCAGAGGCACGGGCTCGCCGTTCATCTCCCAGGCCAGCAGCGCGTCCTCCATGGCCGACAGAGGCACGGAACGCTCCACCAGCACGCTCTTGGGGTCCAGTCCTGCGGGCAGCACCTCTCCGCCCGTTCCCGTCATGTAGAGCATGCCGTTGGCCACGCCGCCCAGGGCCTTGACCACCTCACGCACTGGCACGCCGCTCCAGACCACGCAGCCTGCAGCGCCTACGGTCCATTGCGTGCCGCTGGGCTTGGTGGGGAAGAAGGCACGGCCATTGCCCGAGCATTGCAGCACCATGGTCACAGTTTCCAGGCCCAGCTTCTTGAGCTCGCCAACGGTCAGCTTGGCGGGCTTCTTCACGCCATCAATCTGCACCGCCCATGCATCGCGATCGGCCACGATGGACTCGGAAGGCGTGGGCAGGTTGTTGCGCACATAGAGCTGGTTGGTGGGCGTGACCACGCTGGAGCCAAACGCGCTGCGCTTGGTCTCGATGGTGGTGGAGCTGTGCACGATCACGGCATCGGCATTCTTGAAGCCGGCATAGCCGGGTAGAGGCTTGGCTGCGGGTGCAGCGGCCTGTGCCATGGCCTGGCTCTGGAAGCTTGCCAGACCGGCTGCAGCCAGCGCGCTGGCGCTACCGGCGAGCAGGCGGCGACGTGGCAGAGAGGTGGGTTGTTGCATGGGGTCTCCTTGGTAATTTTGGTGAATGATCAGAGCGAAAAATCCGGTTCAGCCATCGACTTTCTCAGGGGCCCCCAGAGCGCGCGATGCCACGGCCAGAGCCTGTTTCTTCTGTGCGATCAGCACCAGCGGACGGCCTTCTCTCGAACGCACCACCTTCCAGTAGCTGTTGGCCCACCAGCCCTGGCCGTCGGCCATCCGCTGGGGCTGCTCGAAGGCCAGCACGGTAACGATGCCGCCTTTTTCAAAGAAAGTGGTCAGGTGATAGGCGCGACTGCCGTCGATGTCGCAGGGCCGCATGAGCTGGGTATAACCAGGCAGCTTCTGGTCGACAGGCCAGTCCATATGCCTGGCAATCTCGGCCTCCGGGATGAACTGACCACGCAGCGTGCGCTCGTAATACTCATGCTCGATGGCCGAGCGCACCATCTGCGGTGGGCGCAGGCTCAGCACGCTGCCCGCAGCGACGCTGCCGACGATCACTGCGGCACACAGCGCCTGCAGGCCACGACGGGCATGCCATGGCGTGTGGCGCAGCAAATGGGCCGGCGGCTCGCCGGGCTCGAAAGCCAGCGCCAGCTCGGCACGGGCACGCAGGTCGAAATCGGTGTCTTCGGGGCGGTCTTGGTGTTTCATGGTGCGCGCTTTCTCAGCGGTATCACGCTGGCAGCTGCAGAAGATTCAGTGGCGGCACCGGCGGGATGGCGCGCCGGCTCCTGCAGTGCCGTCTTGAGCGCTTCACGTGCCCGCGCCAGGCGAGAGAGCACGGTGCCCGGTGCAATATCCAGCGCCTCGGCCATCTGGGCCGTGGGCATGTCGTCAAAGTAGTAAAGCACCAGCACTTCACGATGGATGGGGGCAATGCGGCTCAGCGCCTTGACCACGTCCAGCTGCGCATCGAGTGCATCGTGATGATTCACGCCTTGCTCGCAGGCTTCATCCAGAGACTCGGTCTGCGATTGCACAGGATCGAAGTGCCTGAAGGCATGGCGGCGCATGATCTGGAACAGCCAGGCCCTGGCCATGCTCTGGTCGCGCAGCTGGTGGCGAAAGCGCCAGGCGCTGGTGAAGCAATCCTGCACCACATCCTCGGCCGTGGCGCGAGAGCCCGTCAGCGCCCAGGCGCTGCGCAGCAAAAAGCGGTAGTGCTCGCGCACCCACTGGTTGTAGCGCGACTCGGCGGAGAAGATCATGGTGCTAAAGAGCGCAGGTTTGCAGCTTTCATTCCATGCCGCTGCAAATATTGTTTGAGGCTCCGCCCCTCAAAATAACAAAAATAGCCTCAAACCCTTTTGTACAAAGCGCTAGCAGCTATACATTTTGTGCATGCATGCCGAAAAATTGTGCCGGAGGCATACCCACCGTGCGGCGCACCATGGCGCTGAAGGCGCTGGGACTGTAGTCCAGCTCGGCCGCAATGCGCTGAATCGGCCAGTTGCGCGCTGCCAGGCTGACGGCATGGGCCAGCACCACCTGCTGGCGCCACTGGGTAAAACTGCATTCCAGTTGCTGGCGAAACAGTCGCGCCACCGTGCGCGGACTGGCCCCGGTATCGCGCGCCCAGTCCTCCAGCGTTTCGTTGCGCGTGGGATCGGCCAGCACGGCCTCGCAGAGCTGGCGCAAGCGCTTGTCCTGGGGCAGGTTCACGCCCAGCTGCACGGCACTGGCACGGCGCAGCTCGTCGAGCAGCAGCTGGCTCAGATGGTGCTCGCGTGCCCTGTCCTGCTCGCACAGTTGCTGGCTGTCATCGGGCAGCGTGGGCAGCTCGCGCACCACGGCGCGCAGCAGATCCGAGGCATTGAGCACCCGGCACTGGCGCCAGGCAGCCTCTTCGCCGGGGGCCACATCGGGGCCGCAACGCCCCTGGGTCTGAAAGAAGTACAAGGTGCGCAGATCGGCGCTTTCCACCATGGTCACGGCATGCTCCATGCCCGGCGGCACCCACAGCACGCGCGAGGGCGGCACGATATAGGTGCCCTGCGCTACCGTCAGGCGTATGGTGCCCGTGGTGGAGATGGCCAGTTGCCCCCAGGGATGACGGTGCGGCTTGACCTGGGTGTCGGCCTCCAGCCAGCGGCATTTGGCCCGCACCGGACGCTGTGCCGTGGGTATGTAGAGATGGGGTGTCAGCGTCTCCACATAGGCGCTGGCCTTGCCTGCGCGCAGGGGCTCGGGGTCGTGGAGGCTGGACATGATGGTTGGCTGGCTTGCGATAGCAATTGGCAGACTATCGCATACAAGACGCGAGCAGTCTGCCTAAGATGCGACATATGAACCGCCCTGCCTCCACAACACCTCAAAACCAGGCGCCAGAGACACTGCGCAGTGACGCGCGCACCATCAGCCTCATCGGTCTGGCCCATGGCTCGTCGCATTTCTTCCATCTGCTGCTGCCGCCGTTGTTTCCCTGGCTGATCAAGGACTTCGGCTACAGCTATGCCGAGCTCAGCGTCATGGTCTCGCTGTTCTTCATTGTTTCCGGCACCGGCCAGGCACTGGCCGGCTTTGCGGTGGACCGCTTTGGCGCACGCCCGATTCTGTTTGCCGCCCTCGGCAGCTTTGTGGTGGCAGGCCTGATTGCCAGCACGGCCCAAGGCTACAGCATGCTGCTGGCTGCCTCCTTTTTTGCGGGCCTGGGCAATGCGCCCTTCCACCCCGTTGACTTCACCATCCTCAACAAGCGCGTGTCGCAGCAGCGCATAGGCCATGCGTTCTCGGTACATGGCCTGTCCGGCAACCTAGGCTGGGCGCTGGCGCCGCTGTTCATGGCGGGCATCACCACGGCCACGGGCTCCTGGCGCCTGGCCTGCCTGGGCGGAGCCCTCTGCGCAGCCGTGGTGCTGGCCATCATGGTCTTCAACCGCGACGCGCTCGATGATCGCGCCGAATCCGCCGGAGCTGCCTCCAAGCCGGCCGCCGGAGCCATTGCCGCACCTCAGGAACACCCCATGGCCTTCATGAAGCTGCCATCGGTGTGGCTGTGCTTTTCCTTCTTCTTCTGGAGCACCTGCGCGCTCAGTGCCATTCAGAGCTTTGCCAGCCCGGCCCTGCAATCCATGTACGGCCTGCCGCTTTCCGTGACGGCGCTGATCGTCACCGGCTATATGCTGTGCGGCGCTGCCGGCATGGTCGTGGGCGGCTTTCTGGTCGGCCGCGTGCAGCGGCTGGAAAAGGTGATCTCCATCTGCATGCTGGGCTCGGGCCTGTTGCTGTTTGTCGTCGGAACGGGCTGGCTGCCCGGCATGGTGGCGGTGGTCGTGGCCTCAGTCGCCGGTCTGGGCACGGGCCTGGCCGGCCCCTCGCGCGACATGCTGATCAAGCGCGCAGCGCCCCCCGGCGCCACGGGCCGCGTCTACGGCACGGTGTATTCGGGCCTGGATCTGGGCTTTTGCCTGGCGGCGCCGGTCTTCGGCTACATGCTGGACCACCAGATGACCAACGCAGTGTTCTACGGCTCGGCAATTGCGCTTGTACTGTCGGTGGTCTCGGCCGTCATCGTCGGCGACGGTGTGAGCAAAAAGACCAAATCCCATCTGGCGGCGGCCTGAGCAAACGGCGCAACCCACCAAGCCCTGCCCGCGCAAGCTGCAGGGCTTTTTTGTCGGCGCGAGAGATCAAGTTACCCTGGTATTTATCCCTAGGTCGGCAGCCCGGAGGCCGCAAACACGGCTGCTAAGCTGAATTCCCTCAGCGGCGCATCACGCCGCTTTCCTGCCGCGGCCCTATCCGGGAGCGGCCCGCCCCCCCAAGGAGAATTTCTATGCGTTGGAACACGCCCTCTGCCCCTTTGCTGCGCGCCCTGCCCCTGGCCCTGGTGCTGTCCTTCGGCTCTGCCCAGGCTGCCCCTCAGGCCGAATGGCTGGAGCATGCGAAAAAGGAGCAGCAGCCCTATCTGGATACGCTGCGCGATCTGGTGCACATCGAGTCCGGCAGCAAGGATGTGGCGGGCGTGAAGAAGATCGCCGAGTACATCGCCGGCAAGCTGCGCGCGCAGGGCGGCAAGGTCGAGGTGATCGAGCCCAGCGACATCTACCGCCTCGATGACACGCCCGAGAAAGTCGGCCCCATGGTGCATGCCGAATTCAAGGGCAAGGGCAGCAGCCGCATCATGCTGATTGCGCATATGGACACCGTCTATCTGCCCGGCATGCTCAAGGACCAGCCCTTTCGCATCGACGGCGACAAGGCCTATGGCCTGGGCATTGCCGACGACAAGCAGGGTGTGGCCCTGATCATGCATATCGTGCCCCTGCTCAAGAAGCTGGGCATCGAGGACTACGGTACGCTCACGGTGCTGATCAACGGCGACGAGGAAATCAGCTCACCCGGAGCACGCAGCACCATCACCCGCCTGGGGGCCGAGCAGGACGCCGTGTTCAGCTTTGAAGGCGGCGGCACCGACGGCAGCCTGCGCCTGGCCACCAGCGGCATCGGCGCCGCCTACCTCAAGGTCACGGGCAAGGCATCGCATGCGGGCGCCAAGCCCGAGGACGGCGTGAATGCGCTGTACGAGATGTCGCACCAGCTGCTGCAGATGAAGGATCTGTCCCAGCCCCAGGACGGCCTCAAACTCAACTGGACGGTGTCCAAGGCCGGCACCAACCGCAATGTGGTTCCCGCCGAAGCCACGGCCCAGGCCGATGCCCGCGCGCTGCGCGTGGCCGACTTCACGGCGCTGGAAAAAGCCATGCAGGACAAGATCGGCAACAAGCTGCTCCCCGCCAGCAAGGTGGAACTGAAATTCGAAGTGCGCCGCCCGCCGCTGGAAGCCAATGCCACGGCACGCAAGCTGGCCGCCCATGCCCAGGGCATTTATGAGCAGGAGCTGAAGCTGCCCATGAAGGTCATGGACAAGGCCACGGGCGGCGGCACGGATGCGGCTTTCGCGGCCCTCAAGGCCAAGGGCGGCGTGATCGAGGGCTTCGGCCTGTCGGGCTATGGCGCGCATTCCAACGATGCCGAATACGTGCAGATCAACACCATCGCACCGCGCCTGTATCTGGCCGCCCGCATGATCCAGGACCTGTCGCGCGGCCAGATCAAGTAAGCGCTTTTGATAGCGGCTTTCGCCTGATCTGCTTCAGTTTTCGTACAGAAGCGATCTGAAAATCAACAGGAGCTTGCGCTGCAAGCTCCTGTTTTTTTATTTCTCGAACGCTGGGCAACAGTTGCCACGGGCATTGCCAAAGCACCTGATCCGAATTGGCCTCGCCCATGTTTCCAGGGTTCTGTCGCCTAGCCAACAGACCGCTGCCGCGCGAGTCTCTACATTCATCTCATCAACGATGAAGGAGAGTCGCCCGTGAGCCAAGAGCCCTTGAACATCCCCAGCGTGCAGCATCTGGTCAGCCCCGAAGAGTGGCAGCTGCGCGTGGATCTGGCCGCCTGCTACCGGCTGGTGGCACTGTACGGCTGGAGCGATCTGGTCTTTACCCACATCAGCGCACGGCTGCCGGGCCCAGGGCATCACTTTCTCATCAACCCCTACGGGCTGATGTTTGACGAGATCACGGCCTCCTCGCTGATCAAGGTGGACCTGGGCTGCAACAAGCTCATGGACTCGCCCTTCCCCGTGAACCCGGCCGGCTTCGTCATCCACAGCGCCGTGCACGAGGCCCGCGCCGATGCGCAATGCGTGATCCACACCCACACGCGTGCCGGCGTGGCCGTGGCAGCCCAGAAGCAAGGTCTGCTGCCCATCAGCCAGCAAAGCACCTTTGTCCTGGGGTCCCTGGCCTATCACGTCTACGAGGGCGTGGCCTTTCGCGAGGACGAGAAGCCGCGCCTGCTGGCCGACATGGGCGAGGCCAACTTCCTCATGCTGCGCAACCACGGTCTGCTGACCTGCGGCCCCACGATTGCCGACGCCTTTCTGTCCATGTACGTCTTCGAGTCCGCCTGCCAGATCCAGATCTCTGCCCAGTCCGGCGGCGCCGAACTCACCGAGGTCGACCCGCAGATCCTGCAGGGCATCACCCATGCCATGAAGGTACAGACCGGCGGCATGGGCGGCCAGTTTGCCTGGCCCGCCCTGCTGCGCAAGCTCGACAGAATCGACCCCGGCTACCGCAGCTGAACGCTGCGCGCGCACAAAAAAAGAGCATCCCTTGGATGCTCTTTTCGCTTGTTCCGGCCAAAGAATCAGACTTCGCCGCGAAGCTTTTCGATGATGCCGTTGAGCTCCTCCAGAGAACCGAACTGGATGGCGATCTCGCCCATTTCCTGCTGCTTGCCGTGACGGCGCACGGTCTTCTTGATGCGCACCTCGACATCGGCCGTGAGCAGGTCGGACAACTCTTCCTCGATGCGTTTCACGTCGCGCGACTTGCCATCCTTCTTGGCCTTCTGGCGCGTCAGATTGAACTCGGCACCGATCTTCTTGACCAGTGACTCGGCCTCGCGCACCGACATCTTCTTGGCCGCGATCTGGTTGCCTGCCGTGATCTGGGTGGCACGGTCCAACGTCAGCAGCGCCCGTGCATGGCCCATGTCGATATCGCCGGCCATCAGCATGGTCTGCACGGGCTCGGCCAGATTCAGCAGACGCAGCAGATTGGTGGCGGCGCTGCGCGAGCGGCCCACGGCCTGCGCGGTC
Organism: Comamonas sp. E6; assembly: GCF_001010305.1. Taxonomy (NCBI): domain Bacteria; kingdom Pseudomonadati; phylum Pseudomonadota; class Betaproteobacteria; order Burkholderiales; family Comamonadaceae; genus Comamonas; species Comamonas sp. E6. The sequence goes on along the minus strand of NZ_BBXH01000007.1, from coordinate 319,341 downwards.
TGCTCGTGGGTCAGGCCGAACTCCTTGACCAGGCGGGCCAGCCCCTGCGCCTCTTCAAGCGGATTCAGGTCTTCGCGCTGAATGTTCTCGATCAGCGCCATGGCCGCAGCGGCCTCGTCGGGCACTTCGCGCACCAGCACCGGTACCTCGGACAGACCCGCGATATGCGCGGCACGGAAGCGCCGCTCGCCGGCAATGATTTCGTACTTGCCGGCGTTGTCGCCCCTGGAGAGCTGGCGCACCAGAATCGGCTGCATGATGCCCTGGGCCTTGATGCTCTCGGCCAGCTCATACAAGGCACCTTCGTCCATGCGGGTGCGCGGCTGGTACTGGCCGGCCACCATCACATTGAGCGCCAGGCTGCTCGGCAGATTGGCCTGCTGCCCGCTCGCAGCGACCTGCTCTGCTTCACTGACCTTGGGGCCCAGCAGGGCTTCCAGACCTCGTCCCAGGCCCTTGGGTTTCTTAGTCACCATTGCTGAATTCTTTCTTTAAAGGGAGAGCAGCAGCTCATGCCCGGCTTCCCACAGTCCCAGTCCGCTGGCCGTGTTGATATGGCCTACGGCGCCCGCATTCACGAAGCGGCTGCCCCAGCCCTGTGCCATGGCCTGCGCGCGCGCTACAGAGCAATTGGGGTCGTTCTCGCTGCCCACCAGTATCGACGGGAAGGGCAGCTTTTGCAGCAGCACGGGCGACCAGCCCGGCAGGACGCCGCGCAGACTCTCCTGCTCGGTGTCGCCGGGTGCCACCAGCAAAGCTGCGCGCACCTTGCTCCTGGCAACCTGAGAATGTGCCGCCCACCAGGACACCAGCACGCAGCCCAGGCTGTGCGCCACCAGGGTGACGGGAGCCGGAGCGTCGAGCACGGTTTCCTGCAGGCGAATGCTCCAGTCGCCGCGCAGCGGATGCTGCCAGCTATGCTGCTCCAGCCGCTGGTAGCCATACCGGTCCTGCCACAGACTCTGCCAGTGGCCGGGATCGGAGTTCTGCCAGCCGGGCAGCAGCCAGACATGCTGCGGGTTCAGTGCTTCAGAGGTCATGACGGTTGGCGATGGCTGGATGGGAGACTGGGAGCTGTTTCACGTGAAACACTCACATTTTCTTGATGCGGCGCACCATCTCTTCGGCGAACTCGACAAAGGCCTTGCTGCCCTTGGCCGAGGCATCGAACACCACGCCGGGCAGGCCGTAGCTGGGGGCTTCGGCCAGGCGCACATTGCGCGGAATCACGGTATCGAACACCTTGTCGCCGAAATGCTCCTTGAGCTGGTCGCTGACCTGCTGCTGCAGCGTAGTGCGCGGATCGAACATCACGCGCAGCAGACCGATGATCTGCAAGTCGGGATTCATATTGGCATGCACCTGCTTGATGGTATTGACCAGATCGGTCAGGCCTTCCAGTGCAAAGTATTCACACTGCATGGGCACGATCACGCCATGCGCCGAGCACAGACCGTTCAGGGTCAGCATGGACAGCGAAGGCGGGCAGTCGATCAGCACGAAGTCGTAGTCGGCGGCCACGGCCTGCAGAGCGGTCTTGAGGCGCTCGTTGCGGCGCTCCAGCGAGACCAGCTCGATCTCGGCACCCGACAGCTCGCGGTTGGCGCCCAGCACGTCATAGCCGACCTGCTCGGACTTCTGGGCCACTTCCTTGACGCTGGCGTTTTCCAGCAGCACATCGTAAACCGTCAACTCCAGCGCGCGCTTGTCCACGCCGGAGCCCATGGTGGCATTGCCCTGGGGGTCCAGGTCGATCAGCAGCACACGCTGGCCGACCTTGGCCAGACCGGCTGCAAGATTGACCGTGGTCGTGGTCTTGCCCACTCCACCCTTTTGATTGGCAACGCAGAAAATTTTGGCCATTGAACTTCTCTTTTAGTTGGCGGCCAGCTTGAGGCCAAAACCGATCAGAAACACACCGGCTGTTTTTTCCAGCCACTTCACCACGGCCGGGTTGGCACGCAAGCGCTCTGCCAGCACCGTGGTCAGCATCACCACGATGACGCTGTAGATAAAGGTAATTGCCGCCACCGTGGCTGCCATCACACCAAAGGTGATGGCGCCCTGATGCCGGGCCGGGTCCACGAACATGGGAAAGAAGGCCATGTAGAACACGATGGCCTTGGGGTTCATCAGGGTGATCAAAGCACCCTGGCGGAAATACTGGCGCGGCTGGATTTCAATGGCCGGCGCATCGCCAGGCTTGGCCGTGAGCAGCTTGTAGCCCAGCCAGGCCAGATAGGCCGCACCCACCCATTGCACGGCATGGAAGGCCGCCGGATAGGCTGCCAGCACCGCAGCCACGCCGGCTACAGCCAGCCACATCAGCACCTGGTCGGCAGCCATCACACCCAGGCAGCAGGCGACACCGGCCCTCCATCCGCCCTTGCCCGTGGAAGTAATCAAGGCCAGATTGCCTGGTCCAGGGATCAGCAAGAAGACGGTAACGGCGGCTGCAAAAGCGCCGTAATCAGAGATGCCAAACATTCAAACCCTGCGCGATGGAAAACAGCAAGTTTATGCGAGGGCCGTGACCGACGCATCTGCATTGCACAGATGTTGCCTGACACAGTATGTAAAAAGGCACTTTGCTCCCCTTGGAAACAAAGTGCCCGACCAAGCTTTACCGCTCAAGAAGCCAGTTTCAACCAGATCACGCAGCGCTCGGCGTCCAGGCCGGGAACGGCCAAAGGTTCCACGTGAAACACCTTCACATCGGCAGGCAGCGCAGCAATTTCCTCATCAGGGTGCTTGCCCTTCATGGCAAACCAGATGCCGTCCTCGGCCAGAGCCTTGCGCGACCAGGTAGTGAAGTCCACCAAGGACGCAAAAGCGCGGCAGCTGATGACCGGATACCGGGTCTTGAGGTTTTCCACCCGGTCATGAATGCCGCGCAGATTGGGCAGGCGCAAGGATGCAGCCACCTGCTGGATGAAAGCGGCCTTCTTGCCCACGGTATCCACACAGTTCACATCGATCTGCGGGCAGCAGATGGCAAACACCACACCGGGCAGACCACCGCCTGAGCCCACGTCCAGCAGAGGCAGGCGCTTGCCTTCTTCCAGCGGCAGGCGGTTCACATGCCGCAGCAAGGCGGGCACGGCGGCCAGGCTGTCGAGCAGGTGATGCGTCAGCATCTCCTGGGGATCACGCACCGACGTCAGGTTGTAGACCTTGTTCCATTTCTGCAGCAGATCCATGAAGGACATCAGCAGATCGATCTGCGCCGGAGCCAGTTCCAGCTTCAGTGCCTGAACGCCCTGCTCCAGTTGGGTACGCAAAACCTGACTCATGCGGAAGCCTCTTCGTTCTGATTGGCAAAGCCCTTGAAGCCGCCTTTTTTCAGATGCACCATGAGCAGCGAGATGGCGGCAGGCGTCACTCCCGAAATACGCGAGGCCTGACCCAGGGTTTCGGGCCTGTGCTTTTGCAGCTTCTGGCGCACCTCGAAGGACAGCGCCGCCACCTGCATGTAGTCGAAGTCCAGCGGCAGACGCAGGCGCTCGAAATGTGCAGCGCGTTCGACTTCATCCTTCTGGCGGTCGATATAGCCAGAGTACTTGGCGGCAATCTCCACCTGCTCGATCACTGGAGCGCTGAGCTCGCCCAGAGCCTCGGGCTGCACATCGGCAGATGCATACCGGCCCTGGTTCATGCCCATGAGCTTGTCGTAGTCCACACCGGGGCGACGCAGCAGATCGAACAGGTTGTATTCGCGCTCCATGGCCTTGCCCAGCACGCGCTCTGACTCTTCCGCTGCCACGACACGCGGGTTCACCCAGGTGGACTTGAGGCGCTCTGTTTCACGTGAAACAGCATCGCGCTTGCGGCTGAAGGAATCCCAGCGCGCATCGTCGACCAGCCCCATCTGGCGGCCCGCTTCGGTCAGGCGCATATCGGCATTGTCTTCACGCAGTTGCAGGCGGAACTCGGCGCGGCTGGTGAACATGCGATAGGGCTCGGTCACGCCCTTGGTGATCAGATCGTCGACCAGCACGCCCAGATAGGCTTCGTCACGACGCGGCATCCAGGGGCCTTCGCCACGGCACTGCAGCGCTGCGTTCAAGCCGGCGAACAGGCCCTGGGCGGCCGCCTCTTCATAGCCGGTCGTGCCATTGATCTGACCCGCAAAGAACAGCCCTTGAATTTGCTTGGTCTCGAAACTGCTCTTGAGCGAGCGGGGATCGAAATAGTCGTACTCGATGGCATAGCCGGGACGCAGGATATGAGCGTTCTCCAGACCCTTCATGCTTCGCACCAGTTCGTACTGGATGTCGAACGGCAGGCTGGTGGAGATCCCGTTGGGGTAGAACTCGTGCGTGGTCAGGCCTTCGGGCTCCAGAAAGATCTGATGGCTTTCCTTGTCCGCAAAACGGTTAATCTTGTCTTCCACGCTGGGACAGTAACGCGGACCCACACCCTCGATCTTGCCGGTGAACATGGGACTGCGGTCAAAGCCGCTGCGGATGATCTCGTGCGTGCGCGCATTGGTGTGCGTGATCCAGCAAGGCATCTGCCGGGGATGCATGGCACGGTTGCCCATGAAACTGAATACAGGCACTTCACCCTCGTTCACGCCGCCAGGCATGCCGTCGCCGGGCTGTTCCTCGCACTGGCTGAAATCGATGCTGCGGCCGTCGATGCGCGGCGGCGTGCCGGTCTTCAGGCGCCCCTGTGGCAGCTTGAGTTCCTTCAGGCGTGCCGACAGGCTCACGGCCGGAGGATCGCCGGCACGGCCTGCTGCATAGTTGTTCAGGCCCACGTGAATCTTGCCATCGAGGAAGGTGCCCGCCGTCAGCACCACGGTGCGGCTGCGGAACTTGAGACCCACCTGGGTGACGGCACCTACCACGCGGTCGCCCTCCACCATCAGGTCATCCACGGCCTGCTGAAAGAGCCAGAGATTGGGCTGGTTTTCCAGCATCTCGCGAATCGCGGCCTTGTACAGAATGCGGTCGGCCTGGGCGCGCGTGGCGCGTACGGCCGGGCCCTTGGAGCTGTTCAGGATGCGGAACTGGATGCCGCCCTTGTCTGTCGCCAGGGCCATGGCGCCGCCCAGGGCATCGACCTCCTTGACCAGATGGCCCTTGCCGATACCGCCGATGCTGGGGTTGCAGCTCATCTGCCCCAGGGTTTCGATATTGTGGGTCAGCAGCAATGTCTTGCTGCCCATGCGCGCAGCGGCCAACGCAGCCTCGGTGCCGGCGTGGCCGCCACCGACCACGATCACATCAAATTCCTGTGGGTACAACATATTCCTGCTCCGGGCCAAGCCCGGCCCTTGCCCCTGCACGAAGCAACCATGCCTCGGCTCTCACGGCAGGCGGACATGTTCTCGCGCCATGTCCAGCCCTGCGGGGAACCTGCAATTTTCCCACCATTGGCGCAACAATGCCTTGCCAGGGGGGTTTCACGTGAAACATGGCGACCTGAAGCCCAGCCTAGATGTTTGCCCTGATAGTCCCGTCTATGCATGAAAAATGCAATCGCTCTGTGCTGCAATCACTGCATGCAAATTCTCATTTTTGCGGGCAGTACCCGCCAGGACTCATACAACCGCAAGCTGGCCAAGGTGGCAGCCTCCATCGCGGAACAACAGGGCGCACAACCCAGCCTGCTGGAATTGTCGGACTACGACATTCCGCTCTACAACGCCGACCTCGAAGCGCAGGGCACTCCAGCCGATGTCATTCGCCTCAAGCAGGCCATGCACAGCCATGCAGCCTGGATTGTCTGCAGCCCCGAGTACAACGGCAGCTACCCTGCCCTGCTCAAGAACGCGATTGACTGGGCCTCCAGCCCGGTCAAGGGCGATGCACAGTGGTCTGATGGCGTCCTGCCCTTTCGCAACAAGGTCGTCGGCATGGCCAGTGCCTCGCCTGGAGGTCTAGGTGGCCTGAGAGCCCAGTCTCACCTCGCAGCGCTGCTATTGAATCTGGAATGCTGGGTAGCACCGCGCAGCCATGCCGTGAGCCATGCTGCAGAGGCTTTCGATGCCCAGGGTCATCTGCTGCGTACACAGAACCAGCAAGGCATGGAGGCTCTTGTGCAGCAGGTGCTGTGGGCTGCAGGGCGCCTGGGCTGAGCAATCTCCTCTCCGATCCGGACTTCTGCCGGCTGCGCATGCATATGAAGTGCAACCGGTTTAGCATGGGCGCTTGTCTTTTCATTGCATAGAGAGCCACTCACCATGAAGCTTTACTACAGCCCCGGCGCTTGCTCCATGTCTCCGCACATCGTGCTGCATGAAGCAGGCCTGCCGCATGAAACCGTGATGGTCAGCACCAAGAGCCACAAGCTCCAGGACGGAACGGATTACTACGGCATCAATCCGCTGGGTTATGTGCCCTTTCTGGTGCTGGACAACGGCGACACCTTGCACGAAGGTCCGGCCATTGTTCAGTACCTCGCCGACCTGGCCCCCGAAAAGAACCTGGCGCCGGCCAACGGCACCGTGGCCCGCTACCACCTTCAGGAATGGCTGAACTTCATCAGTACCGAGGTGCACAAGGGCTTCAGCCCCTTGTTCAGCCCCGCAACGCCCGAAGACTTCAAGCCTGTGCTGCTCGGCAATCTGTTCAAGCGCCTGAGCTGGGTCAACGAGCAGCTCGCCAACAAGTCCTATCTGATGGGCGATCAGTTCACCGTGGCCGATGCCTACTTTTTCACGGTCACAGGCTGGGCCCAATTTGTGGGCCTGGACATCTCTGAACTCCAGCACCTTCAGGCTTATCGCGAGCGCATTCTGGCGCGCCCCGCAGTGCAGGCTGCCATGAAGGCAGAGGGCTTGCTCAAGTAAGTTTTTCGACATCCATGCAAACTGAGAACGTGTTTACGATCTCCTCGCGCCGCGACAGAGGCTTTGCGGGATGGGGTGCTAGGGGGCGGCCCCCCGCGCGCGATACCGCAGCAATAGCCGTGCTATTGCGAGGATTCGCAACGCCGCAGAGCACCCGCAAAGACACTGTCCCGGAGGGTTGGAGCGAAATCGGGCGATTTCTGCGCGCTGACTCTTGCTTGCACCCCGGTGCTAGCGGCGAGCCATCGCTTCGAATTCATCCCGGTTGCGCTCCAACGCGGCTGCGTAGAGATCGTAAATACGTTCTCAGAGCTCGGTACCCACCGAGCTTTTTTCATCTGGAGTTCTGCATGACCTCATTGTTCGAACCGATTGAAGCAGGCAGCCTGCGTCTGCCCAACCGCATTGCCATGGCACCGCTGACGCGCAACCGCGCCCCCGACGCGATACCCACGCCGCTGATGCAGACCTACTACGTCCAGCGCGCCTCCGCCGGTCTGCTGATCAGCGAAGGCACGGCCATCAGCCACCAGGGACAAGGCTATGCCGATGTGCCCGGTCTTTATGACGAAGAGCAACTGCGGGCCTGGAAAAAAGTCACCGATGCCGTGCATGCCAAGGGTGGCCGCATCGTCACCCAGCTCTGGCATGTGGGTCGCATCTCCCACAACGTGCTGCAGCCAGACAGCCAGTCCCCGGTCGCGCCCTCCGCGCTGACGGCCCGCTCCAAGACCTATGTGATCGACAAGCAGACGGGGCAAGGCCAGTTTGTCGCCACCTCCGCACCGCGCGCACTCCGGCAGCAGGAGCTGCCGGGCATTGTTCACAGTTTCGCCACCGCCGCGCGCGAAGCCGTACAGTCGGCGGGCTTCGATGGCGTGGAGCTGCATGCAGCCAACGGCTATCTGCTCGATCAATTCCTCAAGACCGGCACCAACCAGCGCAGCGACGACTACGGCGGCAGCATCGAGAACCGCGCCCGTCTGGTGCTGGAATGCGTGCGCTCCGTGGCCGATGCCATCGGTGCCGGAAAGGTCGGCATCCGCATCTCTCCGGTCACGCCAGCCAATGACATCGTGGACGAAAACCCGCAGGTGCTGTTCGAATATCTGGTGCGCCAGCTCGCCCCGCTGGGCCTGTCCTATATCCATGTGATCGAAGGCGCAACAGGCGGTCCGCGCGAGCTGGCAGATCGCCCCTTCGACTACCAGGCGCTCAAGCAGGCCTATCGCTCTGCAGGCGGCAAGGGAGCCTGGATGGTCAACAACGGCTATGACCGCCAGTTGGCCACGCGCGCTGTGGAAAGCGGCTATGCCGATGTCGTGGCCTTCGGCAAGGCCTATATCTCCAACCCCGATCTGGTGCATCGTCTGCGCGACGATCTGCCGCTCAATGCCTGGAACAGCGAACGTTTCTACGGGGGCGGTGCCGATGGTTATACCGACTACCCCTCGGTTGCCTGCCAGTAACTTCAATCCATCAAGCCTCCAGCCCTTTCTCTGATTTGGCTGGAGCCTGTCGAATAAAAAGCGAAAGCCCGGTGCATCACTGCAACCGGGCTTTTTTCATGGAACGAGCCGCTCAGGAATGAGCCGCTCGGGGCTCAGGCATGTTCCAGCAATTGCGCCTTCTGACCAGGCAAAGCAGTCTGCGCGGATGCAGGCACCGCCGGTGCCATGCCGGGATGGGCTGCGCCTCTGGGGCTGCGCATGACTGCATGCATCGCGCCGCCCGCCAGCTTGAACTGGCTGACCAGCTGTGCCAGTCGCGCCGCCTGCTCGCGCAGCGATTCTGCGGCGGCGGCAGACTCTTCCACCAGGGCCGCATTCTGCTGGGTCATGCGGTCGATATCACCCACGGCCTGATTGACCTGGCCGATGCCCAGCGACTGCTCGCTGGACGCCGCCGTAATCTCGCCGATGATGTCGCCCACACGCTGTGCGCTGTCCACGGTCTCCTGCATGGCCTTGCCTGCGCTCTCCACCTGGCGCGCGCCCACATCCACGGTCTGCACGCTGGTGTTGATCAAGGACTTGATCTCGTTGGCGGCCTGGGCCGAGCGCTGGGCAAGGCTGCGCACCTCGGCCGCCACCACGGCAAAACCACGGCCCTGCTCGCCGGCACGGGCCGCTTCCACAGCGGCATTCAGCGCCAGGATATTGGTCTGGAAAGCAATGGAATCAATCAGGCCGATGATGTCGCCGATCTTGCGGCTGGAGGCCGAAATCTCCTGCATGCTGTTGACGGCCTGGCCGACGATCTCGCCGCCCTGCACGGCCGTCGAAGAGGCCGAGGCTGCCAGCTGGTTGGCCAGCTGCGAAGACGATGCGGTCTGCTGCACCGTGGCCGTCAGCTGAGCCAGCGACGCGACGGTTTCCTGCAGATTGCTGGCAGTCTGTTCGGTGCGCGCCGACAGATCCTGATTGCCCGTGGCAATTTCCTGGCTGGCCGTGGCGATATTGCCGCTGGCATCGCGCACCTGGGCCACCGTGGTGCTCAGCGATTGCTGCATCTGGTCCAGCGCACGCTGCAGATCCGTCAGCTCATCCTTGCCGCTGACCTCGGCCCTGTGCGACAGATCGCCGCCGGCAATCGTCAGTGCCATCTGGCGGGCCACTTCAAGCGGACGGCAGATGGACAGCATGTTCAGCAAAGTCAGCGGAATCACCACCACCAGCGCCAGGATCACGGCCGCCACAAACATCCAGCGTGTCTGGTCGGCCACGTCGCGCTCGGCTGCGGCCAGTGCATTGGCCTGCTCACGCAGCAAGTTGTCCAGCTGCGCCAGCAGCTTGTCGGCCTCCATGACTTCGGCCAGAGCCTTGCCGCTCATGCGGTTGGCCGTGGTGGCCGAGTCATAGCCACCGGCTTCCAGCTGGCGCGCAACAGGTTCGAAGAGCTTTCGATAAGCGTCGATGTGCCCAATGATGCTCTTGGTCAGCTGTGCGTCCTGCGCGTTCTGGTCGGTCACAAACTTGCCCAATGTCACCTTGGATTTGTCGATGAACATGACCCATTGCTGATAGGCCTTGCGCACCTCTTCGGGCTTTTCATACTGGATGACCATGTCCTTCTCGCTGGAACGGATGCCACCCAGCTCGGTGCGCAACTGCGCCATATGGCCCGATTTGACAAAGGCGTTGCTCAGAAACTCCTGGCTCATGTCCTGGATGCGGAACATGCCCAACATCCCGGCGCCCCCCAGCAGACTCAGCAACACCATCACCACACCAATGGCGCCCAGCATGCGCGTGCGGATGGTGAAGCCCCGCATCATTTCCAACAGACTCATGAATCCCTCTCCACTTTGAACGACTGGCATTGTCGGGCCAGAACTTGCAAATTGTTTCAGATTGTCACCGACACCAAGAAAAACCCGTGACTGCGATGCCCAAGCCATGGCGATCAGCAATATGACAAGTTCTTATCGGCAGTCTTTGCGGCTTATCAACCCTGCCGGCTTCATGTCTTGTCAAAGGCTTGACCTTGCCATGATGTTAGGGTTGACCATTCAAGACATGGAGTCCGCCAGTCCGGTCGACTCACTTTCTGAAGGAGCCATCCATGCAACAAGTTTTTGAAGTTCAAGGCATGACCTGCGGCCACTGCGAACGCGCCGTCACCAATGCCATCCAGGGCGTCGATGCCCAGGCGCAGATCAAGATCGACCGCGCCGCCAATCGAGTGGAAGTCGAAACCGGCGCCAGCCGCGAGGCCGTGGCAGCCGCCATTGCCGAAGAGGGCTACAAGGTAGCCTGAGCGCAGCCTCCCCTACCGCGCCAGCACCTCACGCGAGCCATCAGAAGGCCGCTGGCGCGTTTTTTCAGGATCGTCCATGCCCAACCACCCATCGACACAAAAAATCGCTCAGAACTGGCCTGTCGTCATCGGCGAGGCCGCACGCCGCGCCGGGGTTTCTGCGCGCATGGTGCGTCACTACGAATCACTGGGCCTGCTGCCACCCGTGCACCGTACCGACAGCGGCTATCGCCAGTACACCGAAGCCGATGTGCATGCGCTGCGCTTCATCCGCCGCGGGCGCGATCTCGGTTTTTCCATGGACGAGATCGCCACCCTGCTCGGCCTGTGGCAGGACCAGGGCCGCGCCAGCAGCCAGGTCAAGGCCATCGCGCAAAAGCACATCGCCACGCTGACCGAGCGCATCGCCGCCATGCAGTCCATGCAGCGCACGCTGCAGACTCTGGTGCATTGCTGCCATGGCGATGACAGGCCGGACTGCCCCATCCTCGACGACCTGGCCAGCGCGGACACCGACCTGACGCCGGCCCATCACGAACCCAGGGCTCCCACCCCGAGAAGCCGGCGCAGGGCTGCGGCCTGAGGCTGCTCATGGGTTTCACGTGAAACCATCGCCGCCCACGCAGGGCCGCGTCAACAATGAGACATGTTGCACTGCAGCAAATACTGCAGAATACTCTGTGCGATGAATGCGGTTGCTCTCATTCATCTTTTCAAATCACTCAAGCACAAGCATTGCCGACGCGATGCAGGAGACAAACCATGAGCACCAGAGACATCTTCGTTGTCAGCGCCGCGCGCACGGCCATCGGCACTTTTGGCGGCAGCCTCAAGGACGTTCCCAACGCCCAGCTGGCCACCACCGTGGTCAAGGCCGCCATTGCGCGTGCCGGCATCGCTGCCGACACCGTGGGTCATGTGGTGATGGGCAACGTCATCCCCACCGACACGCGCGACGCCTACCTGTCCCGCGTGGCGGCGGTGGACGCCGGCTGCCCCATCGAAACCCCTGCCTTCAACGTCAACCGCCTGTGCGGCTCTGGCCTGCAGGCCATCGTCTCGGCAGCTCAATCGATTGCGCTGGGCGACTGCGAAGTGGCCATTGGCGCCGGCTCCGAATCCATGAGCCGCGGCCCCTACTTCGACATGTCCGCGCGCTGGGGCGCACGCATGGGCGATGCCAAGAGCATCGACTACATGCTGGGCATCCTGCACGACCCCTGGCAAAAAATGCATATGGGCATCACTGCTGAAAACGTGGCCGAGCGCTACAAGATCAGCCGCGTGATGCAGGACGAGCTGGCCGTCATCAGCCAGCAGCGCGCCGCTGCCGCCATCGAGGCCGGCCGCTTCAAGGAGCAGATCGTTCCCGTGGAAATTGCCAGCCGCAAGGGCGTGGTGCTGTTCGACACCGACGAACATGTGCGCGCCGCCACCACGCTGGACACCCTGGCCGGCATGAAGCCCGCGTTCAAGAAAGAAGGCGGCACGGTCACCGCCGGTAACGCCTCCGGCATCAACGATGGCGCGGCTGCCGTGCTGATGATGAGCGAGCAGGCACTGAAGTCTTCCGGTGCCAAGCCCATTGCCCGCTTGGTCGGCTACGCCCACGCCGGCGTCGAGCCCGCATACATGGGCATCGGCCCGGTCCCCGCCACGCAGAAGGTGCTGGCACGCACCGGTCTGAAGATCGAACAGATGGACGTGATCGAAGCCAACGAAGCCTTCGCCGCCCAGGCCTGCGCCGTGATTCAGGAGCTCGCTCTGGACCCTGCCAAGGTCAACCCCAACGGCTCCGGCATCTCCCTGGGTCACCCCGTGGGTGCCACCGGCGCCATCATCACCACCAAGGCGCTCTACGAGCTGCAGCGCACCGGCGGCCGCTATGCGCTGGTGACCATGTGCATCGGCGGCGGCCAGGGTATTGCCGCGATTTTCGAGCGCGTCTGAAGCACATATTCCAGGCGTCTAATATGCCCATGAAAAAGGCCTGCCGGAGAGATCTGGCAGGCCTTTTTTGATAGCTTCTTGCGCTTGCTAGCTATTGATTTCAGCATCTATGAATACTGAAATCAATGCTTGAAAAGCGCAAGCAGCTACATCATCCATAGCATCAGAACGGCGCCTCTTCCGGGGCCGTATCGGCGGGCGCCGTGGCCGGCCCGGTGACCGTCCCCTGACTCCGCCCCTGTGCCAGACGCACGGGCAGAGTTTCTGCGGCAGGAGCCGACGACAGCGATGCAGGCAGGCCGTCGCCCAGGCCCGTGCGCCCTTCCCCGCCCAGCGCCTCGATCAGATCGGGAATCAGGCGCGAGAGCTCGCCCGTGGCAATCGCCACATCGGTATCGAAACCGCCATCGTCCTGGCTGTTGCCGTCCATCACTGCGTCGAGCAACGCGATCTTCTTGATCTGCAGACCTTCGCTGAGCACAAAGCTCACGCGGTCGTCCCAGGTCATGGCCAGCTTGGTCGGCAGCTTGCCATGCTCGATGTGCTGGCGCACCTCGTCGATATCGAGCGGGTGGCGCGCATAGCGCACCACGGCCTTGGACTCATCGGCGGCCTTGAGCTCGCACTCGCGGTCTATGGAAAAACCTGCGGGCGGCTCCTGCGTCATCAGCCAGTGCGCCATGGCGGCCTGCGGACTGGTCTGCGTATCCAGCAGCGCCACCGCAAAGCCCGGCAGGCCTTCGACCAGCAGCGTCACGATCTCGTCGGCACGGCCTTGTGCACTGGTATCGAGCACCAGCGTGCGCGCCTGCGCATCGATCCAGACCCACATGGCTCCCTGCTTGGTGAAGGCCATGGGCAGCAGGTCCAGCTTGGCCTCGTCCTTGAGCTCCTTCTTCTCCTTCTTGCCGGGCTTGCGGCCCTCGGTCTTTTCGATGTGCTCGGCCTTCTCGTTGACCTTGCGGTTGAGCACGCTGGCCGGCAGCATCTTGGACTCGCTCATGAAGCGCATCACCCACTGGCCGGCCACGCTTTCCGCCAGCGGGCCATGGGCCTCGCCGCGCGGCGGCACCCAGCCCACGGAACGCTCCTGGGTCGCGCCGCACTCCTCAAACACCGTCTTTTGCAGCGCATCTTCGAGCTGCTGCAGATCGCCCTGCCAGCTCTCGGCAATGCGATAAACAATCATGTTCTTGAACATCAAAAACCTTTGCTAAATCTTCAATCGTCGCCAGCTCCTGCAGCTGGATCTCGCGGAAAAAAATCGGCCGCCAATGCAGCCCATGCATGCATTGTTGCGCAGTCGCAGCCACTCAAACTTATCAAATCTTTACAGAGCGGCTGCAAAACCTCACGTCTCAGAAACATGGGGGGTCCACACTTCAGTCATCCGCTACCGAATGCCCATTCAGGAGCAAGACCAGGCGGCCACTTCTTCCACTTCAACCGAAAAGGAAACAGACATGACCCGCTTTCGCCAGACATTGACCAGCGCCGCTGTGGCAACCGCCCTGCTCGCCTCGCTGAGCCTGCCCAGCTTTGCCCAGACTACCGCTGCCGCCGAGCAACCTGCCGCAGCCCAGAAAGCGCCAGAGCCGCACAAGCACCAGCGTGGTGACAAGCGCGGCGACCGCATGGAGCATATGAAGCAGCGCATGGAAAAACTCAAGGCCGATCTGAAGCTGACGCCTGCGCAGCAAACTGCCTGGACCACCTACACCCAGGCCATGAAGCCCGGTGAACGCCCAGCCCCCGGCGACCGCGAAGCCTTTGCCAAGCTGACCACGCCCGAGCGCATCGACAAGATGCGTGAAATGCGCGGCAAGCGCATGGCCGAAATGGACCGCCGTGCCGAAGCCACCAAGGCCTTCTACGCCCAGCTCAATGCCGAGCAGAAAAAGACCTTCGATGCGGCCACCCTGCACATGCATCACCAGCGCGGTGAGCACCATCACGGCCATCATGGCGGCAAACCCGGCCAGGAACGTCCCGCAGCTCCAGCCCCTGCGGCAAAGTAAGCCGAGTTCAATCGCCTTCTCCATAAAAGCCCTCGGTCGTCATGACCGGGGGCTTTTTTCATTTCGATGTCAATTGGCTGACTACCAACGCAAGCGCTTGCCGACAGAACATTTATTCACAAGCTTCTAAATTCATATCCACAGAGGGAGCGAAATCCAGGCATGACCCAAGCATTGATGTCGCGACCAGATTCAAAACATTTAGATGGCAATTGACATGAAAAAACTGCAATTGGCAACGAATCTCGTAATCCCGATGCTGATCAGCCTGGGCAGCCCCATGCTTCATGCACAGCCTGTTCAAGCATCGACGACCGGCCTCTATCTGCAATACGGCTCGGCGGAGCACAGCACCGACAGCTGGACAGGCGGCGTCATCCTCCCCTGGAACTGGAGCTACGCCCTTGGCTCGGGTCGGATGACGGGTTACTGGGATCTCTCTGTCAGCCGCTGGTCGGCCGACTATCAGGGCGGCAATCGTTCAACCTGGGTTCTGGGAGCACAACCCACATTGCGCTGGCGTCCCTCTCAAGGCCAGTCTCCCTGGTTCCTGCAAGCCGGCCTGGGCGTGAGCTATGCCATCAACCACCGCTTCATCACCGATCACAAGGAATTTTCGACCCGCTACAACTTTGCCAGCCATATAGGCATCGGCTACCTGTTTGGCGAGCAACTGAAAAACGAGATCAGTCTGCGCTTCGAGCACCAGTCCAATGCAGGCATCAAGCGCCCCAATCCGGGAGAGAACTTTCTTCAGCTGCGATACGCACGCCACTTCTGAATTCCCGGGCCAGCGCTATCCGGGTCGACCAGGCCACCCAACGGGCGGCTTTTTTCATGCTTTGCAACAGCAGCACGACCTGTGAATAAACATGGTGATAAAAGTCAGAGAAATTCTCTGTTTTCCACAGCCCATCTGTCTTCTGGAAAGTTGTTCCCAAATCAATGACATCGGCAGCCCATGTAAGGGCACAGACTTTGGAAAAGTCTAAGTTATTGATTTTAAATGAACTTAATTACTTATCAACAATTAAGTGGACTACTTACTATTACTACTAAGTAAAAAGATAAGACTAGAAATAACAACTTTGGCCGAAGTGTACACAGCAATCGGAGATGGTCTGAATAAAAAAAGAGGCTGATCAGATCGGCTTCAAGAAGTTCTTGCTACATCACACCCTTGAAATCCGATGTGCTCAAGCATGTCTTCATCAGTTGTTCACTATAAAAATAATAGCTAACAGCGTATATATATCAAAGGATAAATAGCATTTATTGCCAATCAACAGAAAAATGGATTTCTGTGGATAAGCAGATATCAACTTTCATGTTTTCCACAAAAATATGGAAGAAGGCCAAGTTGTTCATGGATCGAGGACAGCAGCAACCGTCATTTGTCTCCATGTTTGTCATTACGCAAGATGCTTGATTTACCTTGAGTTTTTAAAGTTATCAACAGCAGATGCCAAGTCTTACTACTACGACTATATTTTTATAAAACTTCTAAAGAACAACTGAAGGCAAAGTCGCAGGCAAGAGCCCGGGTCATGCAAAACTGCAGCTGATCAGGCGCTTCAATCCCTTTGATTCAGAGGGAAGTTCAGAAAAAAAGGGCTTTGGGAAAATTGACGCGCCAGATCTCGAAAAATTGGCGTAAGATGCGCCTCCTCAATGACAGGAGGTGGGGATAAATTCCCATTGAAGAGTCTTTGAAGCGACTGTTATCCACAGAATGTTATGAACAGCTGGGGGAAACTGGCCAGAAGTGCGTGCAATCGATATCAGCCATGATTGCGCCCTACTCATTCAAAAAAATTCAATGATCTATAGATCGTTGTTTTAAAAGAACTTTTCGCTTGTCGGTGGAGCAAGACCCGGACCAGATATGGCAAGCACTGGGAAAGTGCGGCACCCGCCAACACCGACAGGTCTGAAATCCGGAGTTGCTCAACAACCATGGGGTCTGCAGCGCACCTGCCCGGCTGCGCCGCTTCGGGCAAGACCTTGCGGGTTGCCAGTCCTGCAAGACGGATGCCGTCTCGCATTGCCCGGCAACTGTTAGAAAAATTACAACTGCGCGGAGTGCGCCGGGACTGAGTGAACGTGCGCAGGAAGGGCGCTGCAGCAGTGCAGAAAAGAGCCATGCTGCAAAGGCCTGGAGCGCTGAAAACCTGCCTCAGGAATGGCGCAAAAGAGCAGCGAAACGGCCTTGGATCAGCAGTGTGAAAGGCGCGCTTCGCTCAGGACTTCAAGGCATTGAAACAGGGCGCCGTTGCAGCGTGAAGGGCGGCAGGCCCTTGATGAGCAATTGGCCGTAGCTGGTGCCCGTCAGGCGGCGGTCATAGCAGTACACATGGGCCTGGTCTTCCTCGGTCCGGATGGCACGGCCTACCCACTGGGCCAGACGAATGGCCGTGGCCGGCACCACCAGCTCGTTGAAGGGGTTGCGGCCGCTGCTGCGCAGCCATTCGGCTCTTGCCTCGCCAACAGGGTCATCGGGCGGAGCAAAAGGCAGCTTGGTGATGAACAGGGACTCGCAGAGCGCTCCGGGCAGGTCCAGTCCTTCGCCAAAGGACTGCATGCCGAAGATGATGGAGGGCTCGCCCATCGCCACGGCCTCACGATGGCGTGCCAGCAGAGTCTGGCGGGGCAGGGCGGTCTGCACCAGCACCTGATTGCGCATGCTGGTGGAAAGCGCATCCACGGCCTGGCGCATCTGCTCGCGGGATGTGAACAGGACCAGTGCGCCGGCCTCTATGCGGCTCAGATCGTTCAGCAGGGCCTCGACCATCTCCTCGGTAAAGCGGGCGGCTTCGCGCGGGTCTGAGGCCGTTTCACGGGCCACCAGCGTGCCCTGGCGCGCATAGTCGAATGGGCTGGGCACTTCCAGCGTGGTGACGGAATCGTCATTGGCCAGCCCCGCTTCGCGCAGAAAGAAGTCGAAGTGGCCGCAACTGGTCAGCGTGGCGGATGTCAGCACCGCACCGCGTACCTGCGACCACAGGTGCTGGCGCAGGGTGGAGCCGGGCTGTATGGGGCTGGCATGGGCCTTGACCACGATGAACTCGCCGTCCATCTCCAGCGTGAACCACTTGGCATGGGGCACCATCTTGCCGTCGCCATCGCTCTCGTTGTTCTGCAGCAGCAATTGCGTGGTGTTGAAAATGGCTTCCAGCCTGGGCGCCAGGGCGCCTACCTGCGCATAGACGGTGGACAGGCGCTGTGCTTCCTCGGGTTGTTCCTTGATTTCGGCACGCAGGGCCTTGGAGACGGCACGCAGCGCATCCAGAAAGCCGTCGGCATGGTGCGCAATCTGTCCCAGAGGCTCCAGAAGGGCCTCTGGCAGCATTCCGCGGGGTGCCCGTACCCTTGCTGGCCCATAGCTGTCTTTCTGCGATTTGAGAGTCTCTCCGTAGTGCTCCATGACCAGTCGCGCCAGCTCCTGCATCTGCTGGCGCAGCTGACCCGCATGCTTGGGCACGTCGGCCAGTTCCTCGACTTCGGCGACCTGGTTCACGCGCAGCGCACGGCTGGCCAGCTTGTCGATCCAGCCCAGGCGGCTCAGATCCATCTCGCCGGCAAACTGGTCCAGAGCCGTAGAGGGCAGGTGGTGGGCCTCATCGAGCACCAACAGGCAATTGTCCAGCTCGGGCAGCAGTTTGGAGCCCAGCGAGGAAAGCAGCAAATCATGATTGGCGACAATGACTTGCGCCGCCACCAGGTCTTTGCGGCGTTCGTAATAGACGCAGTTGCCGAAGGCCGGGCAGTGCTTTCCGGTGCATGAAGAGGACTCGGCTGCCACGGGGCTCCAGGCCTCGGCCTCAGGCGGGGTCTCCAGCGAATCGCGGTCGCCGTTCCAGGCCTCCGTGGCCAGCGCATCGGCCATGGATTTGTAGAACTGCATGCGGGCCTGCAGTTCATGCTGAGGACGGCTGAACTTGGTCTGGCCCTGCTCATCGCCAAACAGATCGTCCATCTCGTCCTGTGCTTCCCCCGTGCTCGCCAGACGTTCCAGCTTGAGTTTGCAGACAAAGCGGCCACGCCCCTTGGCCAGTGCGAATTTGAATGGCTGGTCCAGCTTTTGCGCCAGGGCCGGCAAATCCTTGTTCACCAGCTGTTCCTGCAGCGCCACCGTGGCTGTGGAGATCAGCACGCGCGTGCCGCGTGACAGCGCCATGCGAATGGCCGGAATGCTGTAGGCCAGCGATTTTCCGACCCCGGTTCCGGCTTGCACGACAGCGATGGCACGACGCGGTTCCGGTTCGCCTTCATCGACTTTTCCGAGCTGGGCCTGGCTCAGCGTTTGCGCGATCTGGGCTGCCATTTTTCGCTGTCCATCACGACTGCGAAACCCCGGCATGGCCCCGACCACGGCATCAAAGGAATTCAGGGCCTCTTCAGCCCACTTTTTTTCATGCATTTCAGCGTTTTTTGAGACGCAAAGACGCTGTGCTTTGGCGTTTTATAAGTATTCGTACAGAGATATGTATCAAATAAGATTGAATTTCTTATGTGATACGGCATACAAAACAGGGGAGTTTGTATGTTCTGCGCTTGTATCCAGTGGGCGGTTTCAATGAAACTTTTCCACCACTTGTATGTGACTTGTTCATTGTAGTTGTGGATTCCGTCCATGGTAGTTACCAAGAAACTTATCCACAGAGAGATCCGAGAATTGGCCTGTACATATCCTGGAGACAACCATGTATTCATGTCTGTGGATATGGTTGTTAAATTTTTATGAATAAAAAGCTTTTTCTAGATTTCGATACAGCTGAGATTTTTCGGGATCTGCATAGTTTTCAAGCGCTGTGAGTAAGTTTATCCATGGCTTGTATCGCTCTTGCAGGGTATGGAGTTCTCAGTTTATCCACAGGTTCGATGGATCTGCTCATGAAGGCATGCAGGCTCTGAATTTTCCACTGATGACGGTCATGCCGCTGGTTTGTATGCCAGAGCGGTCATTTCTGTTGAAATCCGGGATGCGGAGGAGGGAGGGGCGCAATCTATCCACTGCGTGGATAACTTCAAAGCTCTACTTTTGATAGTAGATATACATTGCTTATCAATGGATTGATCGTGTTTTCTGAGGAATTCAGAGATCAGGCGTGGCCTTGGCTTTGGTCACGATTTTTGGCTACTTTTAATACTCATGTATGAAAAAATACATGAAAAATGCCTGTTTTTTGAGCAATTGACAGATGCTGTCAATGAATTGCCTGAAAAACGGGCAATTCGTCGAGTCTGCAGGCTGATTTCCCTGTTCAACCCTGGCCCGGCTGCTCTCTGGTCGTGCTTGTACCTGTGTCCGGTCTTACCAAACCGTAATGCGTGTGTCATCCACGCAGCTGGGGGCTGTTCCTAGCATGGTGGCATCACTGCAAGTGAAGCTGCGGACCAGCTCGTCACTTGCCAGTCATGGAAGAGGGTGAACGATGAACAAAAGCCTTGTGGGACTGCCGGGAGCGGCACATTTACCAAACTGGACATGGGCAAGACTGCCGGTGGTGGCTGCGGCCATTGCCGTGGCGGGTCTGTTGGGTGGCTGTGATGCCTCCAAGGCCACCGAGGAAGCGAAGAAACCGGTTGCGCAGCTGCCCAAAGGCTTTATTCAGGTCAAGCCGGAATCCGTGAAGATGCTGGAGATCGCGCCCGTGGCCGATCCGCAAGGGGTGCAGATGGCCTGGGCTCCTGCGCACGTGGCGTTTGTCGAGGATCGTGTGGCTTCGGTTGCAGTGCCGTTATCGGCGCGTGTCGTGGCTGTCAATGCGCATGTGGGCGATATGGTCAAGGCCGGTGATTTGCTGGCGACGCTGGTCAGCCCCGATGCACTGCGCACCCGCTATGACGTGGCTGCGGCCAAGACCGCACACGACGTGGCTGTGGTGGAAGCCCAGCGCCAGCAGACCATGGTGGACAAGGGCGTGGGCGTGGAGGTCGATCTGCGTGCCGCGCAGGCCAAGCTGCGTGAAACCTCGCAGGAGCTTGGTCGTGCACAGGGCACGGCAGCGCTGCTGGGCTCCGGTGGCGGCGATCGGATCGAGCTGCGCGCACCGCGTGCCGGCATCGTGGCCGAGCGCAAGGCTGTGGTGGGTACTGCTGCCGAGCCGGGAGCGGCGCTGTTCATGATTGGCGATCCCCAGGCCATGAATGTGGTCGCAGAGGTATTCGAGTCCGATCTGCCCGGCATTCGTCTGGGCAGTTCCGTGCAGGTCGAGGTACCGCAGCTGCCCAAGCCGATCAAGGGCACGGTCCGTCATCTGGGGGCTACGCTGGACAAGGAGTCGCGCCGCGCTGCCGTGGTGGTGGAGCTGAGCGAACAGAACCCGGTGCTGCGTCCCGGCATGCAGGCCAAGGTGGGCGTGCAGTTGTCGAATCTGCAGGAGATGCTGATTCCCGTCACTGCCGTGCTCATCAAGGATGAGAGCCGCAGCGTGGTCTATGTGCAGCATGAGAACAACCAGTTCGAGGCACGCGTGGTGACGCTGGGGCGTCCATCGCGCGGCATGGTGCCGGTGATCAGCGGCCTCAAGGTCGGTGAGAAGATCGTGGTGCGTGGTGGCCTGCTGCTCGACGGCGCGGCCAGTCAGCTGCTGTAGTCCCGGCAGGAGTCTGAACCATGCTGCGTTCATTTATTGCATTTGTCGTCCATCGCCGGCTGCTGGCGCTGTGCGCCACGCTGGCGATTGCCATCTATGGCGTCTACGCCTATCTGCAGACGGCCATCGAAGCCTATCCTGACGTGACCAATGTGCAGGTCGGCGTGATCACCCAGGCACCGGGGCTGGCTCCTGAAGAAGTGGAGCGCCAGATCACCCAGCCGCTGGAGCGTGAGCTCAACGGCACGCCGGGTCTGATATCGCTGCGCTCGGAGAGCTATTTCGGCCTCTCCATGATCAACCTGGTCTTCAACGACGACGCGAAAAGTTTCACCGCGCGCGCCGAGGTTTCGCAGCGTCTGCCGCAGGCAGATCTGCCCAACGGCGTGACGCCTGAAATGGCGCCTGACTACACGCCGCTGGGCAAGATTTTCTACTATCGCCTGCAAAGCGACAGGCACACTCTGGCGCAGCTGCGCACCGAGCAGGAATGGCATGTGGTGCGCGTGCTCAAGCAGGTGCAGGGCGTGGCCGACGTGGTGAGCATTGGCGGCTTCGTCAAGGAATTCCACGTTGAAGTGGACCCCGAGAAGCTATACAGCCTGGGCCTGTCGCTGGACGATGTGAGCGATGCACTGTCCAAGTCCAACCGCAACGTCGGCGGTGGTCTGATGCGCCGCGGCGAACAGTCCTTCATCATTCGCGGTATCGGCCTGTTGCGCAATCCGCAGGAGATTCAGGATGTGGTCGTTGCCATGCGTGGCAAGGCTCCCGTGACCATCGGTGACGTGGCGCGTGTCGCGCAGTCGCATACGCCGCGTCAGGGCTCGGTGGGCATGGACGACCAGAACGATGTGGTGCAGGGCATTGTGCTGCTCAAGCGCGGCGCCAACCCTTCCATCGTGCTCGATGACATTCATGCCAAGGTCGATGAGCTCAACAGTGGCGGCCTGCCTGAAGGCATGCACATGGTCACCAACTATGACCGCTCCGATCTGGTGGGCCATACGCTCAAGACCGTGCAGCACAACCTGCTGTTCGGGGCCACGCTGATCGTGGCCGTGCTGTGGCTGTTCCTGCGCAGCCTGCGTGGCTCGCTGATCGTGGCCACCGTGATTCCGCTGTCGCTGTTGGTGGCCTTCATCGGCCTGCACTGGCTGGGCATGCCCGCCAATCTGATCTCCATGGGAGCCATCGACTTCGGCATCATGGTGGACGGTGCCGTGGTGCTGGCCGAGAACATCATCCGCAATGCACGCCAGCGAAAGCCGCAGACGGCGAACGACATGCGCCACATCATTGTGGATTCAGCCGTTGCCGTGGCCAAGCCCACGCTGTTCGCCATGGCCATCGTGATTGCGGCGCTGATTCCCGTGTTCTCGCTGCAGAGCATCGAAGGCCGCATCTTCCGCCCGCTGGCCATGACCTACAGCTTTGCCCTGCTGGGCGCGCTGGTGTTTGCCATGGGGCTGGTGCCTGCGCTGTGCGCCCTGATGCTCAAGCCCAAGCATGTGATGGTGGAAGAGCCCAAGATCTTCGACCGCGCGCATCATGGCTACCAGCACTGGATCGCCAAGGTGCTGGGCGCAGCCAAGCGCCGCACGGCCGTGATTGCCGTGTTTGTGAGCGTGCTGGTGGTGGCCGGGGTTTCAGCCAAATGGCTGGGCACCGAGTTCCTGCCCGAGCTCGATGAGGGCGATGCCTATGTGCTGGTGCAGATGCCTGCCTCCATCTCGCTGGAAAAAGGCCAGGAAGTGCTGCGCGATGTGCGTCTGCGTCTCAAGGTCTTCCCCGAGGTGATCACCGTCACCACGGAGCAGGGACGCCCCGAATCGGGAACCGACAACGAGACGCTCAATCTGGCCAAGGTGCTGGTCCGCCTCAAGCCTCATGGTGACTGGCGCAAGGGCTTGACCAAGCCCGCGCTGATCGAGGAAATGCGTGCGACGCTGGGTGAAATTCCCGGCGTGGCCTTCAACTTTGCGCAGCCCATTCGCGACAGCGTGGAAGAGTCCACATCGGGGGCGCGCGGCCAGGTGGTACTCAAGCTGTTCGGCCCCGATATTCCCACCCTGCGCGGCATTCTTCAGCAGACCAAGTCGCTGGTGAAAGGCATCGACGGAGTGGTTGACCTGGATCTGTATCGCGATGCTCCGGCACCGCAGGTGCATGTGCAGTTCGATCGCCAGGCGCTGGCGCGCCAGGGCATTGCCATGGAAGACGCGCAAAAGACGCTGGAAGTGGCCCTGGCAGGCAATGTGGCCACCACTTTGTGGGAGGGTGAATTCCCCGTGCCGGTGCGCGTGCGTCTGCCCTACGTGGACCGCATGGACGAGGAGCGCATTCGCAACATCGCCATACCGCTGCCCGATGGTGGTTCGGTCCCCCTGGGATCGGTAGGTACGGTCAGCATGAAGATCGGCAACTCCTCCATCTTCCGCGAAGGCAATGCGCGCTACATGGCGCTCAAGTTCAACGTGGAAGGCCGCGATATCGGCTCGGTAGTGAAGGACACGCTGGCCACCTTCAAGCAGAACGTGAAGCTGCCCGAAGGCTACCAGGCCGTCTGGGGCGGCGAGTGGGAGAACCAGCAGCGTGCGGCTGCACGCCTGAAGGTGGTGGTGCCGCTGTCTCTGGTCATCGTCTATGCCCTGCTGTTCGGCGCTCTGGGCCAGGCCCGCAGCGCCGGCATCATCCTGCTGTGCGCGCCGTTTGCCATGGTGGGTGGCATCGCAGCCTTGCATCTGGCACACATCGAACTGTCCATCAGCGCGGCCATCGGCTTTATCGCCTTGCTGGGTCAGGTGGCTCTGGCGGGCTTGCTGGTGGTCTCTGCGGTCGAGGATTTGCGCCGCCAGGGCATGCCCCTGATGCAGGCGCTGATCGAAGGTGCAGCCGAGCGCATGCGCTCCATCATTCTGGTGGCACTACTGGCGCTGCTGGGCCTGCTGCCCATGGCTCTGTCTACCGGCGTGGGTAGCGAAACCCAGCGCCCCTTTGCCTCGGTCATCGTTGGCGGCATGGTGGTGCTGCCACTGGTGGCGCTGGTGCTGCTGCCCGTGCTGTATGCCTTGCTGGGCCCCAAGAACATGTTGACGCAGGAAGAACGTGATGAAAGCGCTCAAGATGAATAAGTGGCACTCTCTGGCCATGGCCGCAGCACTGTGCTGCGGCGCTTTCAGCGGCACAGGCCATGCTGCCGAGGCTATGGATGCAGCCGCACAGAGCAATGCTGCAGCGGGCCGTCTGGCGGCCCCTGCACAGCCTGTGACCCTGCAGGAATATCTGCGCATCGTCGTGCAGAACCAACCCAATCTGGCGGCAGATCGCATGCAGCTGGATCTGGCAAAGGCAGACAGCAAAACGGCTGCCACCATACCCAATCCCGCCATGCACTACTCCAGCAAGCGCGGAGAAAAGGAATGGGGTGTGGAGCAGGCCATCCCCATCTTCGGCCAGCGCGGCATGCGCATCGAGAACGCCAGGCTGGGCGAGAAGGCCGCCGCGGCGAATGCCGATGTCGCAGTCGCCGTCACCATGAGCGATGCAGCCCATGCCTTCAATGAGCTGCTGGTGGCCCAGCAGCGCTATCAGGTGTGGTTGGCTGCCCGTGATGAGCTGGAGAAGGCCGGCAACATCGTCAAGGGCCAGATCGAAGCAGGCACGCGCAGCCGCTATGACGGCGCGCGCCTTAACCTGCAACAGGCCCAGATGAGCATGCAGGTCAGCAAGGCCCAGGCCGCCTTGCGGGATGCTGCATCACGCGTGGCCAGCATTGCGGCCTTGCCGCAATGGCAGGTGCGTGTGGAAGGCAGCCTGCAGGCTACTGACATTCGCAAGGCAGCCAGCTACGAGCAGCTGTGGAACCAGGCGCAGACCCAGTTGCCGAGTCTGCGTGCCGCGCAGGCCGAGCTCGACAGGTCGCGCCAGAAAATCAAGCTGGAGCAGCGTGAAGCATTGCCCACGCCATCCTTTGGTCTGGCCCGCATCCGCAACAGCGTCGATGGCAGTTTCAACCAGGTGGGCGTGAGCGTGGAGATCCCGCTGTTCGACCGCCGTCAAGGCCCTATCGAGCGCGCCAAGGTCGAGGCCGATCAGGCCGAGCTGCGCCGCGATGCGGCTGTGCTTGCCGCCCAGTCCGAGCTGCAGCGCGCCCTGCAGCAACTGTCGCTGCGCCGAACGGCCGTGCGCGACTACGAGAAGGAAGGGCTGGCGCAGATTGCGCCGCTGCACCAGATGGCACAAGACGCCTACAAGCTGGGCAAGGGAACGATCCTGGAGCTGATCGATGCGCTGGGCTCGATCACCGAGCACAGGCTGGAGCATCTGGAGCTGGTCAAGGACATGCTGGATGCGGAGTGGGAAGTGCGTCTGGCCAGCGGCGATCTGCCACAGGTGCAGCCTTGAGCGAGGCGAGGGAGATGGCACAAACCCCTGTACCACCTCCTGATGCCGCTGCGTCTTCGGCTGCGAAGGTGGAGGCAACGGCTTATAGTGTCTGTCCACCAACGGCCAGAGACAGACTCAGCATGTACCGCTACCTCATCATCGAAGACGATGCGCTCAACGCGCGTTACATCGCTGAAGGGTTGCGCCAGCAAGGCGCGCATGTCAGCGTCTGCGGTGACGGCGTGCAAGGCATTGCACAGGCCGTTGGCGAGAACTGGGATGTCATCATCCTCGACCGCATGTTGCCCAATGGCTTTGACGGGCTGCAGATTCTGCAGACACTGCGCTCCATGGGCAAGCAGACGCCGGTGCTGGTGCTCAGTGCCTTGTCTGCCACGGACGAGAGAGTGCGCGGGCTCAAGGCCGGCTGCGATGACTATCTGACCAAGCCCTTTGCATTTTCCGAGCTTTCGGCAAGGCTCGAAGCCCTGGTGCGCCGCGCCCAGATCCCGGCTCCCACGCGCGAGATGCAGGTGGCCGATCTGCGCGTCAACCTGATTTCGCGCAGCGCCGAGCGCGCCGGCCAGCCGCTGTCGTTGCAGCCGCGCGAGTTCCGCCTGCTGGCGTTCCTCATGCAGCACGCGCACCAGATCGTCACGCGCACCATGCTGCTGGAGTCGGTCTGGGATTACCGCTTCGATCCGCAGACCAATGTGATCGACGTGCACATCAGCCGCCTGCGCAGCAAGGTGGACAAAGGCTTTGCCACGCCTCTCATTCATACCGTGCGCGGTGTGGGATACAGCCTTTCGGACCAGCCGCAAGACCTGCCCGAGGTGGTCTGATGATGCGCTCCAGACCCTGGAGTTCGCTGGCCTTCAGGCTGGCACTCAGCTATGGCGGCCTCCTGGTTCTGACCATGGCCATTGTGCTGGCCGTCTTCTATGTGCAGACCGTGGGCGTGGTGCGGGTGAGGCTCGACAAGCAGGCTGAAAACCATGTGCGCAGACTGACCGAGCACTCGGCCAAATACGGCCCCGGAGCGCTGGAAAGCGAGATACTGCAGACCATTCGTGACGGTGTGAATACCGACACGGAAATCCTCATTCTCATGAACCCGCAGGGCGAGACCATTGTCAGCAATGCCGAGGTTTATCCTCCGCGCAAGCTCAGCATCATGGGCGTGCGCGAGCTGACCGTGAAGCGCAACGGGCGGCTTATGGTGGGCCGGGTTGCCGTGGTCGAAATGCCCAATGGCAATCTGCTGGCCGTAGGCAGCGACATGCAGCTGCAGCGCGACATGGAGGAGCTGTTCGGTCAGGCCAGCTTGCTGGCGGCCGTTGCAGCCTGCATCATGGCCCTGATCGGTGCCATGGTCTTCAGGCGTGTGGTGGATGAGCGCGCGGCAGCCATTCGCAACACCATGTCGCGCGTTGCGGCGGGCGATTTGCGACAGCGCATTCCGGTCGATCAGCGCGGCGATGAATTCACGCTGCTCAACCGCGATATCAACGCCATGCTCGATCGGCTCGAGCAGTTGATGGAAGGCATACGTCATGTCTCCAACAGCATTGCGCACAACCTCAGAACGCCGCTGACGCGCATCCTGCTGCGCCTGCGCAACGCGCAGCAGGCCAGCCCCGAAATGCAGTCCGCCACGCTGGCGCTGGTGGCCGAAGAAGTCGCTGAACTCGGTGTGGTGTTCGAGAAGCTTTTGCAGATTGCCGAAGTGGAAAGCGGAGCCAGCCGCAAGAGCTTTGCGCCGGTTGATCTGCAGGCCTTGCTGGTCGATGTGGTGGACTTCTACGAGCCGCTGGTGGAAGACGCCGGCGGCATTCTCAGGCTGGATGTGCAGCAAGGTGTTCAGGCCCTGGGCGATGGTGACTTGTTGGCCAGCGCCGTCTCCAATCTTGTTGATAACGCTATCAAATACGGAGCGTCATCCGATGATGTTCATGGCGCTGACGTGCTGCTGCGTGCGGCCCCGGCGCAGGAGCAGGGCAGCGATGGCGTATGGGGGGTGGAGATCACCGTGCAGGACCAGGGACCGGGCGCAGATCCTCAGACTCTGGAGAAAATGACTACCCGTTTCTATCGCGCAGAATCGGATCGCCCAGGCTACGGACTGGGCCTGGCCAGTGTGCTGGCCATTGTCCAGCTGCATGGCGGCAAGCTCAGTTTTCACAACGCCAATCCGGGCATGGTGGCGCGCATCTGGCTGCCTGCCGTGGCCGATGTCTGAAGCGCTGCCCAGAAGCTTTCAGATCTGCGAAAGCGCCTTGTTGCCGTAGGCACAGAACCCCGGTTTGGGCCCCTTCTTGGGATGCAATCTGCAGGTCTCCGGGCGCTTTTCATAGACCGTGCAACGGCGCGTGTTCTTGTCCAGAAAGTTGCAGTCTCCACCTGCCCGGCGGGCCATGGTGAAGATCTCGTGCTTGGGGTTGAAGTGGTCGATCAGGCGCATCTTCAGCAGCCGCTTGGCGATCAGCTTGGGATCGATGTTTTCGACCTCGAACGGGTCCACCAGTTCCAGGCGCACCAGATCAGGCAGGCGTACCTCCAGCGGCATGGTGCAGCAATTGGCTGCGCAGCTGTCGCACATGCCGGCCTTGTACTTGCTCCAGGTTTCCAGGCGGTCGACGTCAACAATGCGGATGGAGGATTTCATTTCGGGTGGGGCACTTCTGGGAGAAGCGCGATGCTGCCATGAGATGTCGATGTCTGCCTTGCGCCATTGCTATGAGCAGACCCGGCTCATGGGATTGAGCCGGCTGCGCAGCAGCCTACACTGCACAGGCATATCACCATCCACGGGAGAACGATTTTGGCAAGCCAAACCACGCTTTACTACGCAGCTGGCACCTGCGCGCAGGCCGTACTGATTGCGCTTTATGAGGCCGATGCCCAGTTCACGCTCAAGACGCTGAGCTTTGCCGACAACGAGCAGCGCAGCCCCGAATACCTGAGCATCAACCCCAAGGGCAGGGTGCCCGCGCTGGCCACGGAACGCGGCGTGCTGACCGAAACTCCTGCGCTGCTGCTGTATGTGGCGCAGACCCATCCGCAGGCAAGGCTGGCGCCGCTGGATGACCCTTTTGCGCTAGCGCAGATGCAGGAATTCAATGCCTATCTGGCATCGACCGCGCACATCGCCCACGCCCACCGTCCGCGCGCCTCGCGCTGGGCCGACGACGAGGCCGCCCAGGCCGCCATGCGCGCCAAGGTGCCCCAGAACATGCGCGACTGCTTTGCTGTGATCGAAGAGCATTATCTGGGCGACAAGACCTGGGTGATGGGCGAGCAGTTCACCGTGGCCGACGGCTATCTCTACACCGTGGCCGGCTGGCTCAAGGGCGACGGCGTGGACATCGCCGAATTCCCGCGCGTGGCGGCCCATTTCGAGCGCGTGAAGGCCAGGGCTTCGGTGCAGAGGCTGGGCTGACGGCATCTCAAATGCCGGACGTGAAGGGATAAGAAATACGCCTGCCAGCGTATCGGTGAATTGCCATAGCGCTTGTGACGAGGGCTGTGGCAGGCCTGATTGCGTCCCAATGGGAGAGGGCCATAGGCTCTCTTCACGGTACGCGATAGCGCGATCACTCGCTCAAAAAAGTGGACAAGGAAATCATGGGTCTGAGCCAGGCTGGCACCTACAGGGTCCAGGCCATGGGTAGTGGACCGGTGCCGGAGAAGGAAAAAAGCCTATTCGGCAGAAATCATCGAAAAGGTGAATGACGTGTTCGAGGTCGAATTGACCGACTGTGAGCAACTTCTGTATGTCGGTGGTGTGCTTAAGGGCCAGTTGTTGTAAGAGCAGATGCTGATCAAGCGGTCTGCAAGGAGCAGTTCAACAGCTCACCGGATCTGCGCAATTCGCTGTGCAACACCATCATGAATGGCCTGGGGTGATCGGCAAATAAGGTGCAACTAGACATTGAGTTCCGAGTGGCTTCCGTGTATCTGGGCAACTTTATGCAATGCTGAAGGCAAAGGCGGATTTGGATTCCCGGAACCAGCGTAGTTCCGCTGCAGCAGCACGGCCCAGAGCTGGCAAATCCCATCTTGTGAACATCGGGTGTGATGCTGAAATTGCTCGAATTTCAACGCAAATCAGCCTGAAGCGATCTCCTGGTAGCCGCTAGCCGCTATCAGATCCATGGCCTCGGTGCTCTTGGCTTTGGCCACAGTGGCAGGCGTGTGCCTGATCCTGGACCGTCCCGGGGTCTCCAGAACCACTCTCCCCTTGGCGCACATGCATGGGCCATTGCGTGCGCTAGGCGTTTTCACACTGCTTTTGATCCGTGACACGGTATTTGTCATCCCCTTTTAAGCTAGGGAAAACAATGATTTTGGATATATTTATTTTTAAAGTAATACGTGCCATATTCATCCAAAATCATAAATGCCCGTTCCCACGCGGGCCCTGTGAAGGATCTTGCGATGGCAGAACGCTCGTTTGTCGAAGAGGTCAAGAAGCTCCGCCTGGGCGCGGGCGAGGTATTCCACGGCGAGGGCATCCTGGCAGTGACAAAGGCTCTGCTGGAGTCGGGCGTGAACTATGTCGCGGGCTACCAGGGCGCGCCCATCTCGCACCTGATGGACGTGCTGGCCGATGCGCAGGACATCCTGGCCGAGCACGGCATCCGATTCGAGAACAGCGCCAGCGAGGCCACGGCCGCCGCCACGCTGGCCGCGTCGGTCAACTACCCGTTGCGTGGCGCCGTGACCTTCAAGGCCACGGTGGGCACCAACGTGGCGTCCGATGCGCTGGCCAACCTGGCCTCGGGCGGCGTCAAGGGCGGCGCGCTGGTGATCGTCGGCGAGGACTATGGCGAGGGCTCGTCCATCATGCAGGAGCGCAGCCACGCCTTCGCGATGAAGTCGCAGATATGGCTGCTCGACCCGCGCCCCAACCTGCCGGGCATTGTGCAGGCTGTGAAGGACGGCTTCGAGCTGTCCGAGGCCAGCAACACGCCCGTGATGCTGCAGTTGCGCATCCGCGCCTGCCATGTGCACGGCCAGTTCACCGCCAGCGACAACCGCCGGCTGGCCTACACCATCGAGCAGGCCATGGCCCGGCCGCAGCGCGACGTGGACCGCATCGTGCTGCCGCCGGCGAGCTTCCTGCACGAGCAGGAAAAGCTGAAGCAGCGCTGGCCGGCTGCCGTGCGTTTCATCGAGGAGCGTGGGCTCAATGAGTTCTTCGCCGAAGGCGCGGACGACATCGGCATCGCCTGCCAGGGCGGCAGCTACAACACGCTGATCCGCGCGCTGCAGCAACTTGATTTGGCCGATGCCTATGGCAACACGCAGATTCCGCTGTATGTGATGAACGTGGCCTACCCGCTGGTGGATGGCGAGCTGCTGCGCTTTTGCGAGGGCAAGCGCGCCCTGCTGGTGGTGGAAGAAGGCCAGCCCAACTTCGTCGAGCAGAACGTGGCGACCATCCTGCGCCAAGCCGACTCGGTTACCCAACTGCATGGCAAGGACGTGCTGCCCGCCGCAGGCGAGTACACCACGGCCGCCGTGCTCAAGGGGCTGCGCGCCTTCCTCGAAGCACATGGCCGGCTGCAGCCGCAGCCCGCGCCGCGCAAGATCATTCCGCTGCAACCTGCTCCGCCCGAGCCGGAGCGCCCGATCGAGGCCAGCGTGCAGGCGCGCCCGCCGGGCTTTTGCACCGGCTGCCCCGAGCGGCCGATCTTCACCGCCATGAAGCTGGTCGAGCGCGAGCTGGGCGAGCACCATGTAAGCGCCGACATTGGCTGCCACCTGTTCTCCATCCTGCCGCCCTTCAACCTGGGCAACACCACGATGGGATACGGCCTGGGCGCCGCAGGGGCGGCGGCCTTCAATCCCCCGCAGCCGAAGGAAGGCGGCAAGCGCGTGATCTCGGTCATGGGCGATGGCGGCTTCTGGCACAACGGCCTGACCAGCGGCATCGCCAACGCGGTGTTCAACAAGAGCGACAACCTGACCATCGTCGTCGACAACAGCTACACCTCGGCCACCGGCGGGCAGGACATCCTCTCGTCGGCGGCACAAAACCCCACGCGCAGCACCAACCATGCGATCGAGAAGGCGGTGCGCGGCGTGGGCGTGAACTGGGTGAAGACCGTGCGCCGCACCTATGACTTGAAGACCATGGTCGGCACGCTGCGCGAGGCGCTGACCACCAAGGAGCAGGGCCCCAAGGTGCTGGTGGCGCAAAGCGAATGCATGCTCAACAAGCAGCGCCGCATCAAACCGCAGCAGCGGGCCGCGGCGGCGCGCGGCGAGCGCGTGGTGCGCGAGCGCTTCGGCGTCGATTCCGACACCTGCACGGGCGATCATTCGTGCATCCGACTCTCCGGCTGCCCGTCGCTGTCTATCAAGCCCAACCCCGATCCGCTTCGCACCGACCCGGTGGCGACCGTTATCGACAGTTGCGTGGGCTGCGGCCTGTGCGGCGAGGTGTCGCACGCGGCCGTGCTCTGCCCCTCGTTCTACCGCACGCAGATCGTGAGCAACCCCACGCGCTGGGACCGCCTGCGCCAGCGCCTGCGCGGCGCCGTGATCGGCTGGCTGCAGGGCCGCGACCAGCGCCGCCTCGACCGCCATGCCTTTTGAGCTGACACTGCCATGAAAACCCAACCCATCAAGATTGCGATCCTCGCCATGGGCGGCGAGGGCGGCGGCGTGCTGGCCGACTGGATCGTCGACCTCGCGGAGCACAACGACTACATCGCCCAGACCACCTCGGTGCCCGGGGTGGCGCAGCGCACCGGCGCCACCATCTACTACGTCGAGCTGTACCCGGCGGAGCAGGCGCGCCGCGACGGGGCGCAGCCCGTGCTGGCGCTGATGCCGCTGCCGGGCGATGTAGACGTGGTGCTGGCATCCGAGCTGATGGAGGCCGGCCGCGCGGTGCAGCGCGGCCTGGTCACGCCGGACCGTACCACGCTGATCTCCTCCACGCACCGCGTCTATTCCATCGCCGAGAAGACGGCCATGGGCGACGGCCGCGTGGACGACGCCCAGTTGCTGGCCCATGCCGGGCGCGCCGCCAGGCGCTTCGTGCGCTTCGACATGGCCGCGGCTGCGCAGGCCAGCGGCAGCGTGGTCAGCGCCGTGCTGTTCGGCGCGCTGGCGGGCACGGGCGTCCTGCCCTTCAACCGCGCGCAGTTCGAGGCCACGATCGAGCGCGGCGGCGTGGGCGTCAAGGCCAGCCTCGGGGCCTTTGGCGGCGCATGCGATCAGGCGCAGCAGGCGGACAGTGCATCGCCTGCAACGGCAACAGCCGCAGTCGCCGTGGCCACGCCGCGCGATCCCCAGGTGGCGGCGCTGCTGCAGCGCGTGGAGCAGGGCTTTGCGGCCGACGCGCGACCAGTGATCATCGAGGGCGTGCGCCGCATGCTCGACTACCAGGACCCGGACTATGCCGCGCTCTACCTCGACCGCCTGGCGCGGGTGCAGGTGCTGGCCGAAGGCTCCGGCCTGCTGCTGCGCGAGACGGCGCGGCATCTCGCGCTGTGGATGAGCTACGAGGACACCATCCGCGTGGCCGACCTCAAGACGCGCGCCCAGCGCTTTGCGCGCGTGCAGTCCGAGGTGGGGGTGCAGCAGGGCCAGCAACTGGCGATCAATGAATTCATGCACCCGCGCATCGAGGAGATCTGCGAGACCCTGCCGGCCGGCCTGGGCCGCTGGCTGCAGCGTCCGCATGCCGTGCACCGCCTGCTGGCGCGCTTCACGCGTGAGGGCCGGGTGGTTGTCACCAGCTCGCTGCGCGGTTACCTGTTGCTGTGGGGCCTGTCGCGGCTGCGCGGCATGCGGCGGCGCACGCTGCGCTACGAGATCGAGAACACGCGCATCGAGCAGTGGCTGGCGCACATCGAAGCGGCCGCGCAGCACAACCCCGCGCTGGCGGTGGAGGTGGCGCAGTGCCAGCGCCTTGTGAAGGGCTACAGCGACACCCATGCGCGCGGCCTGGCCAACTACCTGCACCTGATGGACGCGGTGCGCGTAGCGGGCCGGCGCCTGGCCCCGGCCACGCTGCGCGAGCTGCGCGAGGCAGCGCTGGCCGATGAACACGGCAAGACATTGCGGGCCGCGCTCGCGCGCCATGCCCTGGCCTGAAGGAGAACCTCCATGGAAACGATTGCTGTCGAAGTCGTCGCCGCCGACCAACTGAATCCGCTGATCCGCCGGCGCGGCGAGAACATTTCATCCTACGAGGTCGAGCAGGTGCTGCTCAGCCACCCGGCCGTGGCCGTGGCGGCGGTGTTTCCGGTGAAGAGCGAGCTGGCCGAGGACGAGGTCATGGCCGCCATCGTGCCGCGCGAAGGCGCCGCGCTGGACCCGGTGGAGCTGGTGCGCTTCTGCGAGCCGCGCATGGCGTATTTCGCGGTGCCGCGCTACCTCGAATTCATGGCCGCGTTGCCCGCCACCGAGAACGGCAAGGTGCAGAAGTTCAAGCTGTGCGAGCGCGGCATCACCGAGCAGACCTGGGACCGCGAAGCGGCCGGCATCCAGCTCAAGCGCTGACCCGAAGGAGCTTCCATGCGAGCTTTGCCCTTCCTGAAACGATCTTTGGCCCTGCTGCTGTGCAGCGCCTGCCTGGTCTGCGGCGCAGCCGCGCAGGATGCCTATCCCGGCAAGCCCATCCGCATCATCGTGCCCTTTCCACCCGGCGGCGGCAGCGACCTGGTGGCCCGCAC
This sequence comes from Comamonas sp. E6, assembly GCF_001010305.1. NCBI lineage: Bacteria > Pseudomonadati > Pseudomonadota > Betaproteobacteria > Burkholderiales > Comamonadaceae > Comamonas > Comamonas sp. E6. The sequence continues at coordinate 285,131 of NZ_BBXH01000007.1, read as the reverse complement.
CGTGGCGGCGCGCCTCGGTGAGCGCTGGAAGGTGCCCGTCATGGTGGACAACAGGCCCGGTGGCAACACCATCATCGCTGCCGAGGCGGCCGCCAAGGCGGCGCCAGACGGCTATACGCTGTTCGTGGCCATCGATTCCACGCTGGCCATGAACCAGAGCCTGTACGGCAAGCTGCCCTACGACCCGGCCAGGAGCTTTGCGCCGGTGACGCTGGCCATCACCATGCCCATGGTGCTGGCGGCGCACCCGTCGGTCAGTGCACGCACGGTGCCCGAGTTGCTGGCGGCGGCGCGCGCGCAGCCCGGCAAGCTGGCCTATGCGCATGGTGCCATGCCGGCGCAGGTTGCGGGCGAGGTCTTCAAGAGCGCGACCGGCGCGGACCTGCTGGCCGTGCCCTACAAGGGCGGCGCGCCAGCGATGACGGACACGGTGGGTGGCCAGGTGCCGTTGATCTTCGATGCGCTGGGCCCGGCCATGCCCTACATCAAGGGCGGCAAGGTGCGGGCGCTGGCGGTGACCAGCGCGCAGCGCAACCCGCTGCTGCCCGATGTCCCCACGCTGGCCGAATCCGGCGTGCCCGGCGTCGATCTGCTCACCTGGATCGGCTTCGTGGTGCCGGCCGGCACGCCCCAGCCCGTCATAGCCAGGCTGCACCAGGAATTGGCCAGCATCCTGCAGATGCCGCAGACGCGCGAGCTGCTGTCCGGCGTGGGCATGACGGTGGTGGCCGGCACGCCCGAGCAGTTCGCGCAGACCATCCAGGGCGACACCCAGAAATTCGGTCGCATCATCCGCGCGGCCGGCATCAGGCTGGACTGAACATGACCGCATACATCCGACGCAGGGGCTACGAGGGCGTGGCGCTGGCCGTGCCCGTCACCGTGCCCTACGAGCGCTACTCCATCCGGGGCGCGCACTGGTTCCTGGGCCAGGCCGTGCGTGGTCTGCTTGCAGGCAGCGGGCTGGCCAAGGAGCAGATCGACGGCCTCACGGTCAGCAGCTTCTCGCTGGCGCCCGACACGGCCGTGGGCGTGACCCAGCACCTGGGCCTGTCGCCGCGCTGGCTCGACCACATCCCCACCGGCGGCGCCTCGGGCGTGATGGCGCTGCGCCGCGCGGCCCGCGCCGTGCAGTGCGGCGACGCCGAGGTGGTGGCCTGCGTGGCGGCCGATACCAACCATGTGGATTCGTTCCGCCAGACGCTGGGCGCGTTCAGCGACTTCGCCCGCGACGCCAGCTATCCCTATGGTGCGGGCGGGCCGAACTCGATGTTCGCCTTCGTCACCGCGAGCTACATGCGCAGCTACGGCGCGCGGCGCGAGGATTTCGGCCGCATCGCGGTGGCCCAGCGGGCGAACGCGCTGTGCAACCCCAACGCGCTGTTCAAGAAGCCGCTGACCCTCGATGAGTACATGACGGCGCGGCCGATCTCCGATCCCATACACCTGTTCGACTGCGTGATGCCCTGCGCCGGCGCCGAGGCCTTCCTAGTGATGGCGCCCGAGCGAGCGCGCGACCTGGGCCTGCCGCATGTGCTGCTGCGCGGCGCGATCGAGCGCCACAACGCCTATGCCGACGACCCGGTGATGCTGCGCGGCGGCTGGCGCATGGACTGCGCCGACCTGTATGCCCAGGCCGGCTTCGCGCCGCAGGACATCGACCTGCTGCAGACCTACGACGACTACCCGGTGATCGCGATGATGCAGATCGAGGACCTGGGCTTTTGCGACAAGGGTGAGGGCCCGGCCTTCGTGCGCGGGAACGACCTGACGTATGCCGGCGACTTTCCGCACAACACCAGCGGCGGCCAGCTCTCGTGTGGGCAGGCGGGCGCGGCCGGCGGCTTTCTCGGCATGACGGAGACCCTGCGCCAGCTCACCGGCCAGGCCGGCGAGCGCGGCGTGGCGGGCGCGCGCACCGGGCTGGTGGGCGGATTCGGCATGGTGACCTACGACCGCTGCCTGTGCACCGGGGCGGTGATCCTGGAGACAAGCGAATGAAAGACCCCCACGTTCGGCACTGCGTGTGCTCACTGCCCCCCGAGGGGGCGCGGCGCTCTCCTAGGGGCGCCCCGGCGGAGGCGCCATGACCATGCCCTTCATCAAGCCCCCGCGCAAGAACCCGGTGCTGCGCACCCCGCAGATCAACCTGCCGCCAGCCGCGCGCGGCCGCGTGGCGCTGGGGCTCACCGCCGCGGCGGCCGAAGGCCGCTTCGCGCTGCAGGTTTGCGCCGACTGCGGCGCCGTGCAGTACCCGCCGCGCGAGGCCTGCCACCGCTGCCTGTCGCCCGAGCTGCCGTGGCAGCCGCAGAGCGGCGCAGGCGAGCTGCTGGCCACGACCACGCTGGCCCACAGCAACGACCTGTATTTCCGCGAGCGCCTGCCCTGGCGCCTGGGCATGGTGCGGCTCGACGCAGGCCCCAGCGTCATGGTGCACCTGCATGGCGAGGTGGGCGAAGCGCCCCAGCGCGTGCGCGTCGGCGCACGCCTCGACCGCGCCGGCCAGGCGGTGGTGATCGGATACCCCGAGAAAGGAACGGAGAACATGGCTGACGACCCCATGCTGCGCGAGATGGCCAGCGACCCGAAGTACCGCAAGGTGCTGGTGACGGACGGCAAGTCCGCCACCGGCCAGGCCGTGGCCCATGCAATGGTCAAGGCCGGTGCCGACCTCGTCTGGGTGGGCCATGCCGAGCCCTGGAAAAAGCTGCCGGGCCTGGCGGAGCTGGCGGCCCTGCCGCAGGTCGCGCTGGTGCCGCTGGATGTGACCGACGAGCGCTCGGTCAGTACCCTGGCCGGCCAGATCGGCGGCAAGGTCGACATCGTGGTCAACACCGCCGAACTGCACCGTGGCTTTGGCATCGCCGCGCGGCGCGGCACCGATGTGGCCAAGGCCGAGATGGAGGTCAACTACCTCGGCCTGCTGCGGCTGGCGCAGTGCTTCGGCCCGGCGCTCAAGGGCCGCGCGGCCGACGGCGCCACGCATGCCACGGCCTGGGTCAACCTGCTGTCGATCTATGCGCTGGCCAACTTCCCGCCGCACGGCACCTTCTCGGCCTCCAAGGCCGCAGCGCTGTCGCTGGCGCAGTGCCTGCGCGCCGAGATGCGGGCGGCGGGAATCCGCGTGGTCAACGTCTTTCCCGGCCCCATCGACGACGAATGGAACCAGAACCTGCCGCCGCCGAAGCTGGCGCCGGCCGCGCTGGCCTCGGCCATCGTGAAGGCGCTGAAAGAGGGCGTGGAAGACATCTACCCCGGCGACGTTGCCCAGGAATGGCTGGAGCGCTGGCGCCACAACCCCAAGGTATTGGAGCGCGAAATCGCCGCAGGAGGATATTGACATGCAGACCCCCCTCGAACTCCTTGGCGGCATGGCGCTTGCCATCGCCACCGGCCGCATCCGCATCGTCGACCTGACGCAGACGCTGAGTCCCGACTTCCCCGCCATCGCGCTGCCGCCCGAGATGGGCCAGTGCCAGCCCTTCCGCATCGAGCAGATCTCGGCCTACGACGAACGCGGCCCCGGCTGGTACTGGAACAACTTCTCCTGCGGCGAGCACACGGGCACGCACTTCGACGCGCCCATCCACTGGATCTCAGGGCGCGACCTGCCCAACAACGCGGTGGACAGCATCCCGCCGCAGCACTTCATCGCGCCGGCTTGCGTGATCGACTGCAGCGCCCAGGCGGCGGCCGACCCCGACTACCTGATGGGCGTGGCCGACATCGAGCGTTTCGAGGCCGCGCACGGCCGCATTCCCGAGGGCCACTGGGTGCTGATGCGCACCGACTGGGCGCGGCGCTGGTCGCAGGCGCGTGATGCCGTGGCCTTCCAGAACTTCGACGCCAGTGGCCAGCACACGCCCGGGCCGGACACTGAGGCCGTGCGCTTCCTGGTCGAGCGGCGCGGCGTGCTGGGCTTCGGCACCGAATCCATAGGCACCGACGCCGGCCAGGGCTACCACCTGCGCCCGCCGTACCCTTGCCATTCGCTGATGCACGGCGCCGGCAAGTACGGCCTGCAGTGCCTCACCAACCTCGACCAGTTGCCGCCCACCGGCGCGCTGGTGGTGGCGGCGCCCTTGAAGATCGAGAACGGCAGCGGCAGCCCGCTGCGCGTGCTGGCACTGGTGGAGGGCAAGGCATGAAGCCCAACAAGATCGCGGCGGTGACGGGCGGCAGCGCCGGCATCGGCAAGGTCATCTGCGAACAACTGCTGGAGCAGGGCTACGAAGTCGTCTCGCTCGCGCGACGGCGCACCGAGATAGCCCATCCCCGGCTGCACAGCATCGAAGTAGACCTGGCCGACCGCGCTGCTACGGCCGAGGCCGTGCAGGCCATGGTGCGGCGGCACGAGGTCACCACCATCGTGCACAACGCCGGCGTGATCCGCGCCGCGCTGCTGCCCGACGTGAAGCTCAGCGACCTGGATGCGCTGGTCGACCTGCACCTGGGCTGCGCCGTGCAGATGCTGCAGGCGGCGCTGCCGGCCATGCGCGCGCGCCGGTTCGGCCGCGTGGTGCTGCTGTCGTCGCGCGCCGCGCTGGGCCTGGCCACGCGCACCAGCTACTCGGCCACCAAGGCCGGCATGCAGGGCATGGCGCGTACCTGGGCGCTGGAGCTGGCGCCCGAGGGCATCACCGTCAACGTGGTCGCGCCCGGGCCCATCCGCACCGACATGTTCTACGACGTGGTGGAGCAGGGCAGCGACCGCGAGCGCCAGCTCGCCGCCTCGGTGCCCGTGCGCCGGCTCGGCGAGTCGGCCGACGTGGCGCGCGCCGTCGGCTTCTTCGCCGATGCGGCCAACAGCTTCGTGACCGGCCAGGTACTCTACGTCTGCGGCGGCACCAGCGTCGGCAGCCTGGCACTGTAGGACCATTTCCAGGAGCATATTGATGGCCTCACGCTTTCACTCTCCACGCCGCCGAGACCTGCTGGCCTTGGCAGGGGCTATGACCATAGTCGGCACTCCGGCGCTGTCCCAGGCTGTCTGGCCCGGCAAGCCCGTACGCTTTGTTGTGGCTTTTCCTCCGGGAGGATTGGCCGATGTGCTGATGCGCCTGCTGGTACCTCAATTGAGCGAAGCGCTTGGTCAGCCTGTGATTATCGACAACCGTAGCGGTGCCAGCGGTAATGTCGCTGCAGTGGAGGTGGCGCGCAACGGCAGCGATAGCCGCACCTTCCTGGTCAACGTGACCACGCTGGAGTCGGTCAATCCGTTGATGTTCGAGCGCATGCCGATCCAGCCTGCTAAGGACCTGCAGCATGTGGCGCTACTGGCCAATACCCAGTTGTTTTTGGTGACGCGGCCAACGCTGGCGGCGGACACGCTGGCCGAATTCGTGGCCTATGCGAAGGCCAACCCCGGCAAGCTCAGCTACGGATCGGCCGGCAACGGCACCACGCCGCATGTGGGCGGTGAGCTGTTCAAGCAGGCGGCGGGCATCACCGCGGCGCACATTCCCTATCGAGGGGCAGCGCCGGCAATCCAAAGCGTGATGGCCGGCCAGGTCGACTATGCGCTGGTGCCAGGCACGGTATTTCCCAGCGTAAAGGCCGGCAAGCTCAAGCTGCTGGCCGTGGCAAGCCGACGTCGGCCATCCTATGCTGCCGATGTGTCCACGATTGAGGAGGCTGGTTTTGGCAAAGTCTACGTGGACACGCCGTTTGCGGTCTATGCGCCAGCAGCGATGCCAGCGGCCCACGTGATGCGCATGAACCGCGAACTGAACAGGTTGCTCGCGCAGCCTGTCATCAAAGCCCGGTTTGCAGAGGTCGGAGCCGAACCAATGACGCTGTCGCCCGCTGAACTGACGGCCATGGTAGGCGAGGAAGCGGCGTTGTTTGGTCCTATCGTGAGGACGCAGGGCATCAAGGCGGATTGAAGTGAATCCGCCTCTCAGCCCGGAGGCAGGTGTAGTTCGATGATGCGCCGTAGCGTGACCTTGAGCGCTTCGGCGCGCTTGAGGCCGAAGGGCTGCAGCACTCGCAACTCGTGCTCCTTGGCCTTACGGATCAGGTCGGCCACAATAGTCTGGCCGGCCGGCGCGATGCGCACCATGGTGAGACGTCGGTCGGTATCGTGCGCGAAGCGCTCCACATACCCCTTGGCTTCCATGCGATCAAGAAGGCGCGTGACAGTTGGCTGCTTGCTGACCGAGATCTGCGCCAGGCGACCGGTGCTGATGCCGGAGGTGCCTGTCAGCGAGGCTAGGATTCGCCACTCGGTGATTGAGAAGCCCTCGGACTCGACCACGGTATGGAATTCAGCTGAAATTAGCTTGCTGGCCTGCGCTAGCAGCGCCGGCAGATAGTCTTCAACAAAAGGCATGGGAGGCAGCGCATGCGCCTCCTGTGAATCCTGATCCATACTGGTACCCACGTCGCCCGAGGACATCAAACGTCGATATTCCCCGCCCGCAGCGCGTTGTCTTCGATGAAGTTGCGGCGCGGTTCGACCTCGTCGCCCATGAGCATGGTGAAGACGCGGTCGGCCTCGATGGCGTCGCCGATCTTGACCTGCAGCAGGCTGCGGACGTTGGGGTCCATGGTGGTTTCCCAGAGCTGCTCGGGGTTCATTTCACCCAGACCCTTGTAGCGCTGGCGACCCGTGGTGCGCTCGGCTTCGGAGATCAGCCAGGCCATGGCCTGACGGAAGTCGCCGACCTTTTCGGTCTTGGCCTTCTCGCCTTCGCCGCGCGTGACCTTGGCGCCTTCGCCCAGCAGGCCGACGAAGTTCTGCGCTTCGTCGGACAGAGCGGCGTAGTCATGGCTGCGCACGAACTCCTGGGTCAGGATGGAGCTCTTGATATTGCCGTGGTGATGGCGGCTGATGCGCAGGATGGGGTGCTCGCTGTTGGGGTCGATCTCGGCCGTCACATCGGCGGGCACGCCGGTGGTGGTCAGCTCGCGCAACTTGGCTTCCAGAATCGGGGCGCACTCCTGGGCGTCCTCGATGGTGTCGAGCTTGATCTGTACGCCGTCGGCAATGGCGCGCAGGGCTTCGGCATCCATGAAGTTGGACAGGCGCTCGATGACGGTTTCGGCGGCCAGGTGCATGTTGGCCAGCTTGGCCAGTTCTTCGCCCTCGACGGTGCGCGGATTGTCGCCGCCGGTGTTCACGCTGGCATGGTTCAGCGCGATCTTGAGCAGGTATTTGTTGAGGGCCGGGCCGTCCTTGAGGTAGAGCTCTTCCTTGCCGTTCTTGACCTTGTACAGCGGCGGCTGGGCGATGTAGATATGGCCGCGCTCGACCAGGTCGGGCATCTGGCGGTAGAAGAAGGTCAGCAGCAGGGTACGGATGTGGGCGCCGTCCACGTCCGCGTCGGTCATGATGATGATGCGGTGGTAGCGCAGCTTGTCGGGGTTGTAGTCGTCGCTGCTGCTCTTGCCCGAGTCTTCGCTGACCTTGCCGATGCCGGTGCCCAGGGCCGTGATCAGGGTGATGATTTCCTGGCTGGACAGCAGCTTTTCGTAGCGGGCCTTTTCCACGTTCAGGATCTTGCCACGCAGCGGCAGGATGGCCTGGAACTTGCGATCGCGACCCTGCTTGGCGGAGCCGCCGGCGGAGTCACCCTCGACGATGTAGATTTCGCACAGCGCAGGATCTTTTTCCTGGCAGTCGGCCAGCTTGCCGGGCAGGCCCATGCCGTCGAGCACGCCCTTGCGGCGCGTCATTTCGCGGGCCTTGCGCGCGGCTTCACGGGCGCGGGCCGCCTCGATGATCTTGCCGCACAGGATCTTGGCGTCGTTGGGGTTTTCTTCGAGGAAGTCGGTCAGGCTCTTGGCCACGATGTCTTCCACGGGCGCTCGCACTTCCGAGCTGACCAGCTTGTCCTTGGTCTGGCTGGAGAACTTGGGCTCGGGCACCTTCACGCTGAGCACGGCGCACAGGCCTTCGCGCATGTCGTCGCCGGAGACTTCGACCTTGGCCTTCTTGGCCATTTCGTTATCGGCGATGTATTTGCCGATCACGCGGGTCATGGCGGCGCGCAGGCCGGTCAGGTGGGTGCCGCCGTCACGCTGGGGAATGTTGTTGGTGAAGCACAGCACCTGCTCGGCATAGCTGTCGTTCCACTGCATGGACACTTCGACACCGATTTCGGTGCCGGGAATGCCGCCATAGGTTTCCGCTGGGCGCGAGCCGTTGGCATGGAAGGTGGTGGGGTGCAGCACCTTCTTGGTGCCGTTGATGAACTGCACAAAGCCCTTGACGCCGCCGGCGCCCGAGAAGTCGTCTTCCTTGCCGTCGCGCTCGTCCTTCAAGCGGATGCGCACGCCGTTGTTCAGGAAGGACAGCTCGCGCAGGCGCTTGGCCAGAATCTCGTAGCGGAACTCGAAGTTCTCCTTGAAGATTTCCTGGTCGGGCAGAAAGTGCACCTTGGTGCCGCGCTTGTCGCTGGCACCGACCACGCGCATGGGCGAGACTTCGGCGCCGTCCACGACTTCGATCAGGCGGTTTTGCACAAAGCCGCGCGAGAAGTCGATCTCGTGGCGTCGGCCGTCGCGGCTGACGGTGAGCTTGAGCCAGACGGACAGCGCGTTCACGCAGGACACGCCCACGCCGTGCAGGCCGCCCGAGACCTTGTAGCTGTTCTGGTTGAACTTGCCGCCGGCGTGCAGCTCGGTCAGCGCGATTTCGGCAGCCGAGCGCTTGGGCTCGTGCTTGTCGTCCATCTTCACGCCGGTGGGAATGCCGCGGCCGTTGTCGATGACGGACAGCGAGCCGTCGGCATGGATGGTGACCAGAATGTCGTCGCAGTAGCCGGCCAGCGCTTCGTCGATGGAGTTGTCCACGACCTCGAAGACCAGGTGGTGCAGACCGGTGCCGTCCGAGGTGTCACCGATGTACATGCCTGGGCGCTTGCGCACCGCCTCCAGGCCTTCCAGGATCTGGATTGCGCCTTCGCCATAGCCGCCTGCATCTGCGGCGGTCTGGGTGTCTGGCTTGTTCTCTTCGGTCATGAAATTACCTTGCTGCTACAAGGTCAGGAGCTGTTAGCGCCTGACCTGCATAACTTTCAAATGAATACTTGCCTGAAATCATTACAGGACGAGCGGTAGCTGCTCCTGTTATTTCAGGCAATGAAATGGCTGGCTGCGTTCGGTCCACTCAGATGCGCATGGGCATCACGACGTACTTGAAGCTTTCGTTCTCGGGGATGGTGACCAGCGCCGAGCTGTTGCCGTCCTGCAGATCGATCTTGACCATGTCCTGGCTCATATTGGTGAGCACATCGATCAGGTAGGTCACGTTGAAGCCGATCTCGATGGTGTCGCCACCGTAGTCGATGTCGAGTTCGTCCATGGCCTCTTCCTGCTCGGCGTTGTTGGACGCCACGCGCAGCGTGCCGGGCTCGACCGACAGGCGCACGCCCTTGAACTTGTCGCTGGTCATGATGGCCGTGCGCTGCAGCGATGCCAGCAGCGGGGCGCGGCCCAGGGTCACGCTGTTGGTGTGGTTGCGCGGGATGACGCGGTTGTAGTCGGGGAACTTGCCCTCGACCAGCTTGGTCACGAACTCCATGCCGCCAAAGGTGAACTTGGCCTGGTTGTTGGCAAACTGCATCTCGATGACGGGCTGGTTCTCGCCGCTGGCGTCCGACAGCAGGCGCTGCAGCTCCAGCACGGTCTTGCGCGGCAGAATCACTTCCTGCTTGATGGGCACTTCCACGTCCAGCGTGGCGCTGGCCCAGGCCAGGCGGTGGCCGTCGGTGGCCACCAGGCTCAGGGTGTTGCCTTCGGCGACGAACAGAATGCCGTTGAGGTAGTAGCGGATGTCCTGCACGGCCATGGCAAAGGAGACCTGGCCCAGCAGGTCCTTGAGCACCTTCTGCGGCACGCTGAAGGCGGGGCCGAAGGCGGCCGATTCCTGCACCAGCGGGAAGTCTTCGGCGGGCAGGGTCTGCAGCGTGAAGCGGCTCTTGCCGCCTTTCAGAATCATCTTGGACTGCTGCGTCTCCAGGCTCACGGTCTGGTCGCCGGGCATGGTCTTCAGGATGTCGATCAGCTTGCGGGCACCGATGGTGGTGGTGAAGTCGCCGGCGTCGCCACCCAGCTCGGCCGTGGTGCGGATCTGGATTTCCAGATCGCTGGTTGTCAGCTGCAGTGCATTGCCGGTCTTCTTGATCAGCACATTGGCCAGAATGGGCAGCGTGTGGCGGCGCTCGACAATGCCGGCCACCGATTGCAGGACCGCGAGAACTTTGTCTTGTGTGGCTTTCAGGACGATCATGTCAACCTCAGTGATTTAAGTGCGCATTTGTTTTGACGCGGCGGCATCCGCAGGGCAGGGCGGACGCTCCCTCATGCCGCGTGAATTCCCCATTTTGCCCTGTGTGAGTGACATTCATGGGGGAGTTTTTCAGAGCGTGGTCATGATCTCTACGTCGGCGCGAGCAGATCGTGAACACGCTCTTAACCCTTGAGCGTTTGTTCCAGCACATGCAGCTGCTGGTTCAACTCGGTGTTGGTCTGGCGCTCGCCCGCAATCTTGCGTACGGCGTGCAGCACCGTGGTGTGGTCGCGGCCGCCGAACAGCTCGCCGATCTCGGGCAGGCTTTTTTGCGTCAGCTCCTTGGCCAGGTACATGGCAATCTGGCGCGGCCGGGCAATGCTGGCCGGGCGCTTCTTGCTGTACATGTCGGCCACCTTGATCTTGTAATAGTCAGCCACCGTCTTCTGGATGTTTTCCACAGAAATCTGGCGGTTCTGAATACTGAGCAGATCGCGCAGCGCCTCGCGGGCCAGCTGGATCGACACTTCCTTCTGGTTGAAGCGCGAATAGGCCAGGATCTTGCGCAGCGCACCTTCGAGCTCACGCACGTTGGAGCGCACGTTCTTGGCCACGAAGAAGGCAACTTCCTCGGGCATGTCGGCGTTCTCGGCGCGGGCCTTGTTGATCAGAATCGCCACGCGCATTTCCAGCTCGGGCGGTTCGATGGCCACCGTCAGGCCGGAGTCGAAGCGCGAGACCAGGCGCTCGTGAATATTGGCCAGACCCTTGGGGTAGGTGTCGGACGTCATCACGATATGGCTCTTCTTGGCCAGCAGGGCCTCGAAGGCATTGAAGAACTCTTCCTGCGTACGGTCCTTGTTGGCGAAGAACTGCACATCGTCGATCAGCAGCAGGTCGAGCGAGTGGTAGCGTTCCTTGAACTCGTCGAAGGTGCGGCGCTGGTAGGCCTTGACCACATCCGAGACGAACTGCTCGGCGTGGATGTAGAGAATCTTGGCGTCGGGCTTGTCCTTGAGCAGCTGGTTACCCACAGCATGCACCAGGTGGGTCTTACCGAGACCGACACCGCCGTAGATGAACAGCGGGTTGTAGAGGTGACCGGGCGAGCCTGCCACATGCATGGCGGCCGAGCGCGCCATGCGGTTGGCCGTACCTTCGACCAGCGTCTCGAAGGTGAGGGCCGGGTTCAATCGGGTGCGGAAAACCGGTGCGCTGGCCTCTTCGCTGGTGACGGTAGGCACGGCGACATTGTGCGTTTGCGGTGCAGCCTGCTGAGTCGATGAAGGAGGGCGCACATAAGTGCGAACAACGCTTTCCCGCTGAGCAAGTGCTAACTCAAGAGTGACGGGTTGGCCGTAGAGCGACTCCAGCATGGCCGAGATGCGGCCCGCATACTGGGCACGGATCCAGTCCAGCTTGAAGCGGTTGGCCACATAGACGGTGACCTTGGAAAAATCTTCTGCAACGAGTGCCGTCAGCGGCTTGATCCAGGTGTTGAATTGCTGCTCTGGCAGCTCCTGACCCAGTTGCTCAACGCAGACCTGCCACAGGGCCTGGCCTGCATCATTGGTTGGTTCCTCTGTCATTGTCAAAAGTCTAATTGTGGATAGGAGGAACAGTTGCGGGGTTGGTATTGTAGCTTTTGCGGAAGTTATCCACAAAATATCAGAAGGCTGTCCCCGACTCCGGTGCGTTATAGGCTGCACATCCTAATAGATTGGCCGCCTGCTGTTTGTAAAGAATCTCTGGGCTGCGCAGGTGCTTGACGGGATACCCCGTGAGTCCTTAGCAAATTCAAGGGTCATTGCATCAAAGGCGCAACGCTGTGATAATCCCCGGTTTCCCTGAATGTGTTCAGGGTGATATGAGCCGGGCGCCTTTTTTGTGCGCGCGCGCCCAGTTGCTTTAGCGCTGTGGCGGGTGCTTTGTTCCGTTTGTTGCCTTCTGGTCCGATGACATGCACGGCATGTGAAAAAATATCGGGTTTGGCGGTGACAGTGTGCGGCGCAAAACCGGAATGGTCGGGCGCAGACATGGCGCCTTGCCGACGCAAATACTGAACCTTCTCAAGGAACCAACATGAAACGTACTTACCAACCTTCCAAGATCCGCCGCGCCCGTACCCACGGTTTCCTGGTCCGCATGAAGACCAAGGGTGGCCGTGCCGTGATCAACGCACGTCGCGCCAAGGGCCGCAAGCGTCTGGCCGTCTAAGGCCGGCGTTGGCTAGCGGTCTGCTCATTCGCTGCGCTGAAGGCCTCTGAACGGAGGCTCTCCTATGCAAAGGCTGAAAACGCGTCCGCAATTCCAGGCCACCATGTCCGCGGGCACGATTGCCCGTACCCCGCACTTCGCCCTGCATCGCATGGAGCTGGTGGCCGAGGTTCCCGACATGGTTGCCAACCCCAGGACAGGGCCCGGATCGAACGATCCGCAGGCCCTGTTTGGCATTGGTGCCGTGCGCAAGCAGGCCTGGCTGGGTGCCATGGTGCCCAAGCGCTGGGCACGCCGCTCGGTCACGCGCCACACCATCAAGCGCCAGATCTACGCGGTGTCCTCGGATTACGAGGATGCCCTGCTGTGTGCTTCCTATGTGGTGCGCCTGCGCTCGGGGTTTGACCGTAAGCAATTCGTCAGTGCAACTTCGGATCAGCTCAAGGCAGCGGTCCGCAAGGAACTGCAACAGCTTTTTGCGACCGGGGCGCGCCGCCTGACGCAGGCCCGTCAGACCGCCGAGGCCGAGGTGGATTTGAAGAAGAATTCACCTCAAGCCATTGATGGTAAAGCGCGAGAAGCTACTGATTCAATAGCAAGTCAGCCGGAGAATCAGCCATGATGCAGCGACTGCTCATGGCTGTAGTGCGTGGCTACAGGCTGCTGCTCAGTCCCTGGCTGGGCTCGGCCTGTCGCTTCGAGCCGACCTGCTCGGCCTATTCCCTTCAAGCGCTGGAGCAACACGGCGCTGCGGTAGGCTCTTATCTGACGGTGCGCCGGCTGGCGCGTTGTCATCCGTGGTGTGACGGAGGGCATGATCCCGTGCCACAGCAAAAGCCCAGGCTGTTTTCCTTTCTGGACGATGCCTCGGACTCTTCCGCGACCACCCAACCTTCCTCACCTAAGAAGTCTTCATGAACGATATTCGCCGCACCATACTGTGGGTGATATTTGGCTTTTCCATGGTTTTGCTCTGGGACAAGTGGCAAATCCATAACGGCAAAAAGCCCACCTTCTTCCCATCGCCGCAGACGGTCAGTGCGCCTGCTGCGGCCGATGTCAAGCCTGCTGACGTCAGCGTGCCCCAGCCCGCAGCAGCAGCTTCTGCCGGCGATGTGCCCGGTGCCGCCAATGCCGCGGCTCAGCCCGCAGCAGCCGTGACGCCCCGTCAGGACGTGATCGTGGGCAGCGATGTGATGCGTCTGACCTTCGACAGCGAAGGTGGCACGCTGAAAGCTTCCGAGCTGCTCAAGTACTCCGACACCGTGGATGACAAGAAGCTCATGCAGGTGTTCGAGGAAAACGCCAAGCGTGTGTATCTGGGTCAGACCGGCCTGATCGGCGGCAACTTCCCCACGCACAAGACTCCCATGACCGTGATGCCCGGCGAGCGCGAGCTCAAGGACGGTCAGGACAGCGTGCAAGTGCGCTTCGAGTCGGCCGACCAGGGTGGCGTGAAGCTGGTCAAGACCTTCACGCTCAAGCGCGGCTCCTATGCCGTCGATGTGCAGCACGATGTGGTCAACACCGGCTCTGCCGCCGTGAACCCCCAGCTGTACATGCAGCTGGTGCGCGACGGCAACAAGCCCGAGCATGAGTCCACGTTCTACTCCACCTTCACTGGCCCGGCCGTCTATACCGAAGCCAAGAAGTACCACAAGGTCGAGTTCAAGGACATCGAGAACGGCAAGGCCGAAGTCGACAAGGCATCTTCCAATGGCTATGTGGCCATGGTGCAGCACTACTTCGCCAGCGCCTGGCTGCTGGCCGACGGCATCCAGCGTGACAACTTCGTGCGCAAGGTGGGTGACAACCTCTACGCCGTGGGCATGATTACGCCCGTGGGCACCGTGGAGCCCGGCCAGACCAAGACCGTGAGCTCGCGCCTGTTCTCCGGCCCTCAGGTCGAGCCCATGCTGGAAAAGCTCTCGCCCGGTCTGGAACTGGTCAAGGACTATGGCTGGCTGACGATTCTGGCCAAGCCGCTGTACTGGCTGCTGTCCGAGCTGCACAAGTTCATCGGCAACTGGGGCTGGTCCATCGTGGCCCTGGTGGTGCTGCTGAAGATTGCCTTCTACTGGCTCAACGCCAAGGCTTACTCCTCGATGGCCAAGATGAAGGCCATCAACCCCCGCATTCAGGAAATGCGCGAGCGTCTGAAGGACAAGCCCCAGCAGATGCAGCAGGAGATGATGCGCATCTACCGCGAGGAGAAGGTCAACCCCATGGGCGGCTGCCTGCCCATCGTTATTCAGATCCCTGTCTTCATGGCTCTGTACTGGGTGCTGCAATCCAGCGTGGAAATTCGCAACGCGCCCTGGATTGGCTGGATTCATGACCTTTCGGTGCCGGATCCCTTCTTCATCCTGCCGCTGCTGATGACTCTGTCCTCGCTGCTGCAGACCGCCCTGAACCCCGCTCCTCCTGACCCCATGCAGGCCAAGATGATGTGGATCATGCCGCTGATGTTCAGCGTGATGTTCTTCTTCTTCCCCTCGGGTCTGGTGCTGTACTGGCTGACGAACAACATTTTGTCGATCGCTCAGCAGTGGATCATCAACAAGCGCATGGGCGTGCCGCCTCAGTTCAATCTGCCGAAGTTCGGCAAGGCTGCCGAAGGCAAGTAAGCACGGCGCCAGCGCCAACAAAAACGCCACCTGAAAAGGTGGCGTTTTTTTATGCCCACTCGAACAAGACGGCGGGCCAGCCTGCGGCCTTACTTGCCAATGCAGAAGCTGGAGAAGATCACCCCCAGCAGGTCGTCGGAGCTGAATTCGCCGGTAATAGAGTTCAGCGACAGCTGGGCTAGGCGCAGCTCCTCGGCCAGCAGGTCCAGATGGGCGGATTGAGCGGCCAACTGCTCGTCGGCCATCTCCAGATGGGCATCCACGGCCTGCAGGGCTTCCACATGGCGGGCGCGGGCCAGGTACAGGCCTTCGGGGGCGGATTGCCAGCCCGCCACTTCCAGCAGGCGCTTGCGCAGCGCATCCAGGCCGTCGCCGGTACGAGCCGACAAGGCGATCTGCTCGGCATTGAGCTGGGCGGTGTGGCGGGACTGCACGTCGGCAGCCGCCATATCGGTCTTGTTCCAGACATGGATGACCGGTACCTGCGCGGGCAGCTTGTCCTGCAGGGTGCGGGCGATATCGGCATCGGCTGCCGCATAGTCGGCCTGTTCCACGCGGGTCAGGTCGTGCAGGAAGAGCACGGCATCGGCCGCTGCAATCTCGTCCCAGGCGCGTGCAATGCCGATGCGCTCCACCTCGTCATCGCTGTCACGCAGGCCTGCGGTGTCGATCACATGCAGGGGCACGCCCTCGATCTGAATCGTCTGCTGCACCTTGTCGCGCGTGGTTCCGGCAATGGGGGTGACAATGGCCAGCTCGGCCCCCGCCAGCGCGTTGAGCAGCGAGCTTTTGCCCGCATTGGGCTGGCCGGCAATCACCACCTTGATGCCTTCGCGCAGCAGCGCGCCTTGGTGGGCGCGTGCCAGCACGGCAGTGACTTGGTGGCGCAGGCGCTCCAGCTGGCCAAAGGCATCGGCCTTCTGCAGAAAGTCGATTTCCTCCTCGGGGAAGTCCAGTGTGGCCTCCACCAGCATGCGAAGATGCACCAGGGCATCGCGCAGTACATGGATTTCCTGCGAGAAGGCACCGGACAGCGAACGGCTGGCACTGCGCGCGGCGGCTTCGGTGCTGGCATCGATGAGGTCGGCAATCGCCTCGGCCTGGGCCAGGTCGATCTTGTCGTTGAGAAAAGCACGCTCGGTGAACTCGCCGGGCTGGGCCAGACGCAGCCCAGTCAGCACCGGCTTGCCATCTTCATTGGCGCTCTGTGCTGCTTCCAGACAGCGTGCCAGCAGCAGCTGCAGCACCACGGGGCCGCCATGGGCCTGCAGCTCCAGCACATCCTCGCCCGTGTAGCTGTGCGGGCCGGGAAAGTAGATGGCCAGGCCATGGTCTATGGGCGAGCCGCCCGCGTCCCTGAAAGGCAGATAAGTCGCTTCGCGCGGTTTCAGCTCCTTGCCGCAAAGCGTCCGTACCAGCGCAGCAATGCCTTTGCCGGAGACCCGAACGATGCCCACGGCACCACGCCCCGGAGCGGTGGCAATGGCGGCAATAGGGTCGTTGTGGCGGGGAAGCATGGGCGGACTTTCGGTCGAGAAGAGAAGCCGCGAATCATAGCCCTGCGGGTCAAGTCCTAGAAAGTCAGTGGTGAGCGCTGCTTGGGCGGCTATTTAACAAAAGAAGTATTTCATACAATCGTCACAAATCTGTCACGAAAAATGAATATATCTTCCTTTGCAATGAGACTGGGCTCTCTACTCGCCTGGATATTGCTTTTTTCACCTCCGTTTCTCATTCGCTCATATGGAAAAGAAGTGGGCTACACGCTGTTGGCCGCGCTGTTTTTCTATCCTTTGGCGCTGTCCCGAAAGTCTCTGGCGATCTGTATTCCACTTCTGATTTTTATCGGCGCTGCGAATATTTTTCATGCCCAGTTTTTGGGAAACATGATCGATGAGTTTTCCCTTGCCACGCTGCTGCGCACCGAGGCTCACGAGGCTGCCGAGTTCCTGAACTCTATCAATCGCCAGATGGTTCTTGTCGTGCTGTGCTGGCTGGTGGCAAGTTTCGGATGTGGCTACTTTCTCTTTAAAAACTGCAAGCCTGGAGCAGCTCCATTTCAGAAATGGGAGAAAAGAATACTGCTTGGCATAGGATTGCTCTGGACCAGCTTTTTTGCCTTTGGCATGACTCAGCAGTTCACCGTCAATGACTATGTGCATAAACTGCGTCATATCTACCCCATGCATATGGCCAAGGCTGCAGTGCGTTATGGAGATCTGGAAAAAGAGGTTTTCTATCAGCCGACACTGCCTGCCAGGCCAAGTGCATCTCAGGCAAACACCTTGGTGGTGATTATTGGTGAGAGTGCCAGCAGCCATCGCTGGTCACTATTGGGCTATCAGGAAGACGATACCAATCAGTCACTGAGGCAGGTTTCCGGTTTGCGGACCTACAAGGTCATGGCTCATGGCTTCAATACGGCAAAGGCGCTGCCCTATATTTTGACGGGGCAGTCTGCTTTCGACAGCCAGAAAAATGCCTCGCCTTCGTTCCTGGATTTGGCTCGGCATGCTGGCTACAAGACCTTTGTCTTTTCCAACTCCAGATTCAATGACAAGAGCGAGGATATGTACTCGCAGATATTGCGTCGCTCTGCGGATGTCTATGCCAAGGTGGGCAATGGGGCACATGACGAAGTGATGACGACTTGGCTGGAGAAGTCGCTGGCGGATGAAGCGTCACATAAGCTAGTGGTTCTTCATACCTATGGCAGTCATCCCGATATCTCCCAGCGCTACCCTCGTTCCCGTTATGAGGGCGCAGATGCATACGATAACTCGATTCGCTATACCTCGGACCTGCTGGCCGACTGGATTCGCATGCTGGATGAAGCGTCTGACGCGCCCAGCGCGCTGCTTTACGTGTCTGATCATGGCCTTGGAGTTCCTCCTTGTGTGGACAGCCCTCGCCAGGGCAATGATCAGTCAGTGCTGGAGGTGCCACTGGCATATTGGGCGAACGAGGCAATGAGGGGTCTGCAAGGGAGTGAAGAGGTGGCGATCTCTGAAAGTCCTATGGCACACAGCACGACTCTGGCGCCCGAGATATTGATTGCAGCTCAGGGATACGACGTCAGCACGGCGATGCCGCATTTGCAGGACAGCCGGAAGCTGCATTTCGATGGCGTGCCTTATGCCGAGCTCTATCGCGACGATGCCTGCACGCCCTGAGGTGCAAAATCTCCATGTGTTATGCATCGTTCGCATAATGTTATGATTTTGTTTGCATTGTTATTGAACAGTCATGGCTGTTTGACCTTAAACGCCGAGCTGCACCCCCTCTTTTTTTGATAGCACTCGGCCTACAATCCAAAATCCGATTTCATCGTCCGCAGGAGCGCAGGGGCCGGGCTGTGTGCCCATAGAGAGTCCTTACTGCGGATGACTTACTTTGCGAGCTGGAGACCGCTGATGTCCGACACCAAGCCCATTACCTCGATTGATAAACGTGCGTTGCTGCGTCAGGCGGCACTGGAGTATCACGAGTTCCCCAAGCCCGGCAAGGTGGCCATCACGGCAACCAAGCCCATGGCCAATCAGCATGATCTGGCCCTGGCCTACTCGCCCGGCGTGGCTGCGCCCTGCGAGGAAATCGTCAAGGACCCGGCTGCGGCCTTCAAATACACCAGCCGCGGCAATCTCGTGGGCGTGATCTCCAACGGCACGGCAGTGCTGGGCCTGGGCGACATCGGTGCACTGGCCTCCAAGCCCGTGATGGAGGGCAAGGGCGTGCTGTTCAAGAAGTTCGCCGGCGTCGATGTGTTCGATATCGAGATCGACGAGAAGGACCCGCAAAAGCTGGTCGACGTGATTGCTGCGCTGGAGCCCACCTTCGGTGCCATCAACCTTGAAGACATCAAGGCGCCCGAGTGCTTCTTCGTGGAGCGCGAGCTGCGCAAGCGCATGAACATTCCCGTCTTCCACGACGACCAGCACGGCACGGCCATTACGGTGGCAGCGGCCATGGTCAACGCGCTCAAGGTAGCGGGCAAGAAGATCGAAGAGGTCAAGCTGGTGGCTTCGGGCGCCGGCGCCGCGGCTCTGGCCTGCCTGAACCTGCTGCTGGAAGTGGGCCTGAAGCGCGAGAACGTGTTCGTGACCGACATCGCCGGCGTGGTCTATGAGGGCCGTACCGAGCTGATGGATCCGGACAAGGCGCTGTTTGCCCAGAGGACCGAGCTGCGCACGCTGGGTGAGGTGATCGAGGGCGCCGACGCCTTCCTGGGCCTGTCCGCCGGCAACGTGCTCAAACAGGACATGGTCAAGAAGATGGCGGCCAGGCCCATCATCTTCGCGCTGGCCAACCCCAACCCGGAAATCATTCCTGAAGATGTGAAGGCGGTGCGCGACGACGCCATCATCGCCACGGGCCGCACGGACTACCCCAACCAGGTCAACAACGTCCTGTGCTTCCCCTACATCTTCCGTGGCGCGCTGGACTGCGGTGCGACCACGATCACCACCTCGATGGAGATCGCCTGCGTGCACGCGATTGCCGCGCTGGCCCAGGCCGAGCAGTCCGAAGAAGTGGCTGCCGCCTATGTGGGCGAGGTGCTGAGCTTCGGCCCCGAGTACCTGATTCCCAAGCCCTTCGATCCGCGCCTGATGCTGATCGTGGCGCCCGCCGTGGCCCAGGCTGCGGCCGAAGCCGGTGTGGCCAAGCGCCCCATCCAGGACATGGATGCCTATCGCGAGCATCTGAAGACCTTCGTCTATGCCTCCGGCACCATGATGAAGCCCATCGTGCACGCCGCCAAGAAGGCCACCAAGAAGCGTGTGGCCTATGCCGAGGGCGAGGAAGAGCGCATCCTGCGCGCGGCCCAGATCGTGGTGGACGAACGCATTGCCCGCCCGACGCTGATCGGCCGTCCCGCCATCATTGCCCAGCGCATCGAGAAGTTCGGCCTGCGCATGAAGGAAGGCGCCGACTACGACGTGGTCAACGTCGAGCATGACGAGCGCTACCGCGACTTCTGGCAGAGCTATCACCGCATGACGGAGCGCAAGGGCATCACCGCGCCCATCGCCAAGATCGAAATGCGCCGCCGCCTGACGCTGATCGGCTCCATGTTGCTGCACAAGGGCGAGGTCGACGGCCTGATCTGCGGCACCTGGAACAACACCAATGTGCACCTGAACTACATCGATCAGGTCATCGGCAAGCGCAGCGGCGTGGCCACCTATGCCTGCATGAACGGCCTGCTGCTGCCCGAGCGCCAGGTGTTCCTGGTCGACACCCACGTCAACTACGACCCCACGGCCGAGCAATTGGCCGAGATCACCATCATGGCCGCCGAGGAAATGATGCGCTTCGGCATCAAGCCCAAGGCTGCGCTGCTGAGCCACTCCAACTTCGGCTCCAGCAACCAGCCCAGCGCCGTCAAGATGCGCCAGACCCTGGAGCTGCTGCGCGAGCAGGCGCCATGGCTGGAAGTGGATGGCGAAATGCACGGCGATGTGGCCCTGGACGGCAAGGCCCGCGCCAAGCTCATGCCCAACAGCACGCTGCTGGGTGATGCCAACCTGCTGGTTTCGCCCAACATCGACGCCGCCAACATCAGCTACAACCTGCTCAAGCAGGCTGCCGGCGGCGGCATTGCGGTGGGTCCGGTGCTGTTGGGTGCGGCCAAGCCCGTGCATGTGCTGACTCCCAGCACCACGGTACGCCGTATCGTGAACATGACGGCGCTGACCGTGGCCGACGCCAACGTCAGCCGTTAATTACGCGGTAAAAACAAAAGCCCGCCGTGCATGGAGCACGGCGGGCTTTTTTGTGCCTGCGGGGCCTACCAGGTGCGGCTGACGCCTGCGTCCACCGTACCAAAGATTTCCACGCCGCCGGAGCCGCTGGAGCTGGAGGAGGCCGGCATGGTGCCGGAGCAGGCCGTCAGCGCCAGCGTGGCGGCTGCTGCGGCCAGGGTGAGCCATTTGCGCATCTGCATTTCCTTGTCCGCATCCATTGCGGCTTATGGCCCATGGTAGCGGGCCGAAGATACCCTGCCGTAACAGCTTGTTATGCCTGAAATTGGTATGAAACCAATTCAGGATAAGCATTGACAGCTATCAAATTTGATCAAGTCTCCAGATACAGCTCGGCCAGTCGCTCGCGTGCAGCACCGTCTATACCCAGAACCTGGGTCAGATAGCGGTCCACGCTGCCATGCTGGGCGCGCACCACATCGACCGAGGCCATCAGGTAGGACGGCTGCACGCGCCACAGCGCATCCAGAGCCTCTTCGGACAGCTGGCCGTACATCTGGGCGGGGCGTCTGAAGTATTGATTGGTCAGCAGATAGTCTTCCATGATCTGCTCCTCGTCCACACCCAGCGCCGTCAGCAGCAGGGCAGCGGCCCAGCCCGTGCGGTCCTTGCCGGCCGTGCAGTGGAAGACCAGCGGCGCATCGCTGAGCTGCAGCAGCGCGAGGAACTGTGCAAAGCGATTGCCGTACACGTTCACAAAGCTGCGGTAGGTGTCATGCATCAGCTCCTCGGTATCGCGGCTGCTGAGGTTGCGGCCCTGCTCCATCATGGACTGGGCGCGCTGCACTACCGTGGGCTCGACGACCAGGGCATGGCGTTCGATCCTGGGCCAGTCATAGGAGAGATGCGCGCTTTCGCCTTCGCCGCGAAAGTCCGCGCTGCGGTGGATGCCCAGCTTTTGCAGCTGTTCCAGGTCCTGCTGCGTCAGATGCGCCAGATGGGCGGAGCGGTACAGCTTGCCCCATTGCAGGCGGCGGCCGTCCAAGCCCCGATATCCGCCCAGATCACGGAAATTGGAGGCTCCCGAGAGGGAGACTTGGCGCGCTGGGCGCTCCGTCAGCAGGTCGTGGTTCAGTTGCATATCACTGCTTATAGCGGATTGCAAAGACCCGTCCATGTCATCCGTGTTACCCAGCTGCGGCGCATGCATCGTCGGCCCCGACGAAAAGCGTCGCCTGCCTTGCCTTTGACCTCAGTGGCTGGTCGTGCTGCCGCGCAGCATGTGCTTGAGCAGCTTGCCGGTCGCGGTGCGTGGCAGCGCGTCACGGACTTCGAAGATGCGCGGAATCTTGTAGCGAGCCAGCCTGGTCTCCATGAACTGGCGCAGATCCTCATGGTCCGGCGTCTTGCCGGGCTTGAGGGTCAGCACTGCCACCACGGTCTCGCCCCATTCGGGATGAGGGCGGCCGATGACGGCCACGTCCTGCACATCGGGGTGGGTGCAGAGCACGTCTTCCACTTCCTTGGAGTAGACGTTCTCGCCGCCGGTGACGATCATGTCCTTGAGTCTGTCCACGATGTAGAGATAGCTGTCCTCGTCCACGCGCGCCAGGTCGCCGCTGCGATACCAGCCCTGGTCATCCAGCACGGCGGCCGTGGCCTCGCGGTTGTCCAGATAGCCTTGCATCATGGCCGCAGAGCGCAGGCAGATCTCGCCCACTTCGCCGGAGCTGCACAGGCTGCCGTCCTGACGGCGCACTTCCAGTTCAACGCCGGGTATGGCGCAGCGACCTATGGAGCCTGCCTTGGCCACGGCTTCTTCGGGGTAGAGCACGGTGCCCAGCGGGCCCGATTCGGTCATGCCATAGACCTGCATGAAGCGGTCGCTGCGATAGACCTGAGCCAGCTTGCGAGCCATGTCCGCGCCCAGCGGGCCACCGCCGTAGGCCCACAATCGCATGGCGCTGAAGTCGTAGCTGGCCACATCGGGCACCACGGCCAGCGGAGCCAGAAAGGCAATCGGTGCGCCGAAGGTGAAGCTGATGCGTTCCTGCGCCAGCGTTTCCAGAAACTCCCTGGGCGCATATTCGCGCATCAGCACGGCGGTGCCGCCCATGAGCAAGGTGCCCAGGAACCAGTTGTTCAGCGGCGACGAGTGCCAGATGGGCATGGCGATCAGCGTGCGCTCCGTGGGCGCCAGCGAGGTGGCTGCCGCTGCACACAGGGCGGCATGGAAGACATTGGCATGGCTGTGCAGGCAGCCCTTGGGCTGGCCCGTGGTGCCGGAGGTGTAGAGAATCTCGGCCAGAGCGTGTGGCGCAGGTCGGCCATGCTCGTCGCCGCAGGGCGCAGCCTGTGCCAGCAGCTCATCGAAGCAGTCCAGGCCCTCGGCGGCAGAAGCTGTGCTCAGCCACTGCATGTCGGCCAGCGGCTGTGGTTCGGCCTGGATGGCGGTGATCAGCGAAGCGCGCGCACCATCCACAAGGCATAGGCGGACACCCGAATGGCGCAGTATGTAGCTGACCTCCGGGGCCTGCAGCTTGTGGTTGATGGGCACGACGACCGCGCCCAGCCGCCAGGCGCCAAGCAGCGCAAACACAAAGCCCGGGGTGTTGAAGCACAGCAGGCCTACCTTGTCGCCCTGGCGCACGCCTTGCTCATAAAGCACGGTGGCGGCTCGGCGGCCGGCCTGCGCCAGCGCGGCATAGCTCCAGTCCTGGCCGTCGGCGCGCAGCGCCAGTTTTTCGGGGCGCGTGCGTGCCTGCTGGTCGAGCAGGGAAATGAAATTCATCATTGCTGGCGTCCTCCTCAGCCAGTCCAGGCATTGCGCAGCAGGGCGGCTGGGTCGCTGCTGCCGAAGGCAACACCTGCCACCGGGCCCCAGTCCGGGTCGAAGCGGCTGCCGATGAAGGCCGAGGCACTGTCGCTGCCCGCATGCTGCAGCATCAGCGTGGCTTGCACCGTGGTGGCCAGGCGCTGGGTGAAGCGGCGAGCCTCGCGCTCCAGCTCCTGAGGGGGCAGGGTGACGGCCTGGCGCAGCTTGTCCACCTGCGCACGCAGCACGGCTTCCTCCGAACCGACTTCACGCAAATGGTCCAGCAGCAGATGGGCGTCGTCCGGATTGCGGGCAATGGCGCGCAGCACATCCAGGCACATGACGTTGCCCGACCCCTCCCAGATGGAGTTGACGGGTGCTTCGCGGAACAAGCGCCCCATGGGGCCGGTCTCCACATAGCCGTTGCCGCCGAAGACTTCCATGGCTTCGCCTGTGTAGCCCACGGCACGCTTGCAGTTCCAGAACTTGGCGGCAGGCGTGACGATGCGGCGCCAGGCCTGATCCAGGGCGTCTTCGGAGCCAAAGCGTGCTGCCAGATCCATGGCCAGCCAGGTGGCGGCTTCGGATTCCAATGCCATATCGGCCAGCAGGCCGGTCATCACCGGCTGCTCGGCGAGGGGCAAGCCGAAGGCATGGCGGTTGCGCGTGTAGTGCAGGGCCTGGACCAGGGCCTGGCGCATGAAGCCTGCACTGGACAGCGCACAGTCAAGGCGGGTGTAGGTGGCCATTTCGATGATGGTGGCAATGCCCCGGCCTTCCTGGCCTATGAGCACGCCCCAGGCGTTGTCGAACTCCACTTCGCTGCTGCTGTTGGAGCGGTTGCCCACCTTGTCCTTGAGGCGCTGGATATGAATGGCGTTCTTGCTGCCGTCGGGCCGCCAGCGTGGCACGAAAAAGCAGGTGGGGCCGCGCTCCTCGGTCTTGGCCAGCACCAGATGCCCGTCACACATGGGGGCCGAGAAGAACCACTTGTGGCCGGTGATCAGGTATTCCTCGCCCCAGGGGCCGCTGCTGCCCGATGGGTTCAGGGCCACGGCACGCGTGATGTTGCTGCGCACATCGCTGCCGCCCTGACGCTCCGTCATGCCCATGCCCACGGTGATGGAACGCTTGCCCTCGGCGGGGATGTCGCGCGCGTCGTAATCGGTGGATTCCAGCAGCGGCCCCAGCACCGCATTGAGTTGCGGGTTGATGCGCACCAGCGGAATGCTGGCCTTGGTCATGGTCGTCGGGCAGGTCGAGCCGGACTCGATCTGGCTGTGCATGAACAGCGATGCGCCATAGGCGGCCCAGGCCGTCTGCCGCTTGTCGGTGAAGGGCAGGTTGGAGATGCCGTTGCGCCGTGCAATCGTCATCATCTGGTGCCATGCAGGGTGAAAGCGCACCTGGTCGATACGGTCGCCTGAGGGCGAATGCGTGTGCAGCTCGGGCTCGAAATGGTTGGCTTCTTCTGCGGCGCGCAGCGTGGCTTCGGCGCCGTATTCCGCGCCCTGGCGTTGCAGCTCCGGGTCGCGCCACTGTGCGCCGCCGCGTGTCACGGCACGCTGCAGCACCGGATCGCTGGTGTAGACGTTGTAGTCCTTGAGCTCCGGAGCCTGGTTATGGGGGTGGATGCCAGTCATGATGTCTCTTCCTTGCTATGTGGCCCTGCCCGCAGCAGGGCGCAGGGCTTTGTGATTTCTATGTCATGCGCAACTGGCGGTCAGGGGCCGCCAGGGTGCGGGTTCAGGATGGCCGCTTCATCTTGCAGCTGGTGTCCAGGCTGGCCGCCGGTGCGGAAACCGTGCTCACGGGCTTCCATCCCAGGCCCGTTCCTTCCTGGTCATGCACCACGGCCTTGCCGTCCACTTGCTCCCAGCTCAGCACATGGATGGGTTGCTGGGCCTGGTGGTCGCTCTTGCGCATTTCCACGGGGCCGTTGATGCCCTCGAAGCGCATGCCCGACATCCTGGCCGCGACGGCGGCAGGTTCCACGGACTTGGCTTCGCGTATGGCCTGGGCCAGCATCAGCATGGCGTTGTGGCCCAGGCCGTTGATGAAGTCCTCGTTGAACTGGCGCTTGAAGCCCGGCAGCAGCGGGTTGCTTGCCAGTGGCTCAGAGTTGGGGCTGAAGGCCGAGATCAGCTTGACCCTGCCTTGCCCTGCTGCCCCCATGGCGCTGGGCACGCCGAAGTTGTTGCCGTTGAGGGTGTAGAAGTCCGTGCTCAAGCCAGCTTCGCGTGCGGCCCGCACGATCAGCGCCAGATCGGCACCGAAGTCCGCAGTGATGACGGCATCGGCCCCGGATTGCTTGATCTTGGCGATATAGGGGGAGTAATCCTTGACCTGGCCCAGCGGGTGGAAGTCATCGCCCACGATCTTCAGGTCGGGGCGCTTGGCCGCCAGCATGCTGCGTGCGGCGCGCGAGACTTCCTGGCCGTAGGCATAGTTGGGGTTGAGCAGAAAGACCTGCTTCACCTGCTTTTGCCCGGCCAGGTAGGAGGTCAGCGCGGCCACCTTCATGTCCGAATTCGCATCGGTGCGAAAGTGCCAGTAGCTGCACCTGGCATTGGTCATCTGCGGTGCCTGGGCCGCATAGTTCAGGTAGATGATTTCCTTGCCGGGGTTGCGGCTGTTGTGCTTTTCGATGGCTTCCTGCAGTGCCAGGCCCACGGCCGAGGAGCTGGCGCCCTGCACCACATAGCGGATGTTCTGTCCGATGATGGAGTTGAGCTGGCTCAGCGCCTCCTGTGCGGAGAGGCGGTTGTCGAAGGGCACGACCTCGAACTTCACGGCACCGGCCCAGCTTTGCTCGTTGGCAAGCTTGGCACTGTACTGGAAGCTCTTGAGTATGTTCAGGCCCAGCCCCGCCATGGGGCCGCTCATGGCATCCAGCGAGGCAATCTTCACCACCGTGGCCGGCTGCGCATGAACGAGTGATGCGCAGGCCAGAGCCACTGCCGCCAGGGGAGTGGAAATACGAGGGTGCATGCTTGTCTCCGTCCTCTCATGAGAATTTTTTATTCACCAGGCAGCAATGCACAATGGCATCGAGGTACCTGTCAAAAATTCTAGGAAACCGTGCAAAAAAGGTGTTCGGATTTGGCCAGCATGAAACCACGCACTCCTTCGACCGCGACAGCAGGGCGTCGCCGCCCTTTGCAGTCCCGCGCGCGGCAGACGTTTCAGGCCCTGCAGGACGCCTTTGTTCGGCTTTTGCTTGAGCGCAGCTACGCGGAAATCACCGTTCGCGAGATCGTCCTGGTGGCGGGCACCGGGCTGGGCAGCTTCTACGAGTACTTCTCGGGCAAGGAAGATCTGGCCAAGGTCTGCCTGCATCTGCGTTCCAAGTCGCTGCTGTTGGGCATTCGCGGCGTGACCGGCAGTCATTCGGGCCAGCCGCTGATGCAGATTGCCGAGGCGGTGATCGAGTCACAGCTGCAGGCGCACCGCGAGCGGGCAGATGAATGGGGTGCCCACTATCTGCTGGAGCGCCACTATTCCACTTCCGAGGCCTACCGCAAGATGTTCGAACGCTTTGTGGATGCCTGGGCCGCAGCCATAGAGCAGGCCGTCGATCTGCCCCCGGACTACCCGGTGCGCGATGCTGCGCGGGTGAGCCAGTGCATTCTGTACGGCCTGTTCAATCACAGCTATCTGGCCGCCGATGCACCGCCGGATCTGGACTTGCTGCGCCAGCGCGCCAACACGGCCATATCCGGTTATCTGAACGCCCTGCGCTGCCTGAAATGAAAAAGACCGCCAGCGGCAAGCCGCGGCGGTCCTCGTTGGTCATTGCGCCAGGGCTGGCGATCAGCTCACATGCTTGCCCACGATACCGGCCAGCTCGAACATGCTTATCTGCTCCTTGCCGAACACCGGCTTGAGCTTGGCGTCGGCGTTGATGGCGCGCTTGTCCTTGGCATCCTGCAGGCCGTTGGCCTTGATGTAGTCCCAGAGCTTTTTGATCACGTCGGGGCGCGAGGTGGGTTCGCTGCCGATCACGGCGGCCAGGTCGGCGCTGGGCTTGAGCGTGGCGCTCACGGTGCGGGGCTTCTTCACCGCAGCGGTCTTGGTCGCTGTCTTGGCGGCGGTCTTCTTGGCCGCCGTGCCTGTCTTCTTGGCGGCAGCCGTCGTGGTTTTGGCCGCCGCTGCGCCGGCAGTCTTGCGTGCCGGGTATTTGCCTTCGCGCTGCTCGAACTCGAAGTTCACCTTGCCCGCAGCACCATCCCAGACCAGGAAGGCCTTGAAGTTGCGGCGCGTGCGGTTGGAGACGAACTTCTCCAGCAGATCGGTCTTGCCGGTCTGCAGCAGCTTGCTCATCTGCTCGCGTTCGATGGGCTGCTGCAGAATGATCTGACCGCTCTTGAAGTCGCAGCTGGGCGTGGTCTGGGCCAGCGTAGGCACGGCCTTGGAGCAGACATAGTTGGCGCCATGCTCGAAGACCGGCGAGCCGCACTTGGGACAGGGGCCCAGGCTTTGCTGGTGGGCAAAGTCCACGATCTCGCCCGTGTCCTCGGAGTCCTTGTCGTCGCCGAAGTCGAATTCCAGCTTGAAGTTGCTGTTTTCCTCGTCACGCACGATGGCGACCTCGGCCACGAACGGCCAGCCGGCCTTGGAGCGGAAGCCCTCCAGCGGGCCGATGCGGCGTTCGCGCAGCAACTGCTCGGCCTCGGCCGTCTCGAAGGTGCGGCCGGCCGGCGACTTGGTGAACGAGAAGCCGCAGCCTTCGCTGGCGCCATTGGCGCCCGTGCAGGCATAGCGGCGGTAGTTCTCCTTGACCACGCCGCCGCAGTTGGGGCAGGGCGTGGAGAGCGTCGCGTAATCACCGGGAATGGTGTCGCGGTCGTATTCCTTGGCCTTCTTGACCAGCTTCTCGGTCATGGCCTGGATCTGCTGCATGAAGGCTTCGCGCGAGAGCTGGCCTTTTTCCATCTGCGACAGCTTGAATTCCCATTCGCCGGTCAGGTCGGCGCGGCACAGCTCCTCGACTTCCAGGCCGCGCAGCAGCGTCATCAGCTGGAAGGCCTTGGCCGTGGGGATCAGCTCGCGGCCTTCGCGCAGCATGTACTTTTCCGTCAGCAGGCCTTCGATGATGGCCGCGCGCGTGGCTGGCGTGCCCAGGCCTTTTTCCTGCATGGCTTCACGCAGCTCGTCGTCGTCGATCTGCTTGCCGGCGCTTTCCATGGCTCCCAGCAGCGTGGCTTCGGAGTAGCGTGCCGGCGGCTTGGTCTTGAGGCCCTTGACATCGGCGTGGTGGGTGCGCGGCTGCTCGCCGGGCTGCACGGCCACCAGGGGCTGGCCCTTGTCGCCTTCCTTGGCGTCCTCCACCTCGTTGGCGGCTTCCTTGCCGTAGATGGCCAGCCAGCCCGGCTTGACCAGCACCTTGCCCTCGGTCTTGAAGCTGTGCTGCTCCACCTTGCTGATGCGTGTGGTGACCTGGTATTCGGCGCTGGGGAAGAACACGGCCATGAAGCGGCGCACGACCAGGTCGTACAGCTTCTGTTCGGCTTCCGACAGGCCCGAAGGGGCCTGCGTGGTCGGGATGATGGCAAAGTGATCCGACACCTTGCTGTTGTCGAAGACGCGCTTGGTGGGGCGGATGTAGTTGTCGTTGATGGCCTGCTGGGCAAAGGGCGTCAGATGGCGCATGCCGCTGGTGGCCAGCATGTCGAAGGTCTGGCGTGCCACGGGCAGATAGTCCTCGGGCAGGGCGCGCGAGTCGGTACGTGGGTAGGTCAGGGCCTTGTGGCGTTCGTACAGGCTTTGCGCCAGCGCCAGCGTGGTCTTGGCCGAGAAGCCGAACTTGCCGTTGGCCTCGCGCTGCAGGCTGGTCAGGTCGAACAGCAGGGGCGAAGCCTGGGTGGTGGGCTTGCTCTCTTCGGTCACCTGGGCTGGCTTGCCCTGCACGGCGGCGGCAATCGCTTCGGCATCGGCCTTGTTCCACAGGCGGTCGGCCTTGGCCTCGGCATCGTCCGATTTCTTCCACTGCGGGTTGAACCACTTGCCCAGGTACTGGCCGGCCTGGGCGTCGAAAGTGCCGTGCACCTCCCAGTAGTCGCGGCTGACGAATTTGCGGATCTTTTCCTCGCGCTCCACCACCAGGGACAGGGTGGGTGTCTGCACGCGGCCCACGGTGGTCAGGAAGAAGCCGCCGTCGCGCGAGTTGAAGGCCGTCATGGCGCGCGTGCCGTTGATGCCCACCAGCCAGTCGGCTTCGGAGCGGCTGCGCGCGGCGCTGGCCAGGCCCTGCATCTGGGCATCGCTGCGCAGATTGTTGAAGCCGTCGCGAATCGCCTGCGGCGTCATGGACTGCAGCCACAGTCGCTTGACGGGTTTGCCCAGGCCGCCCTTGGCGCCGCCCGCGTATTGCTCGATCAGGCGGAAGATCAACTCCCCCTCGCGGCCCGCGTCACAGGCGTTGATGAGTTCGGTCACATCCTTGCGCTTGGCCTGCTTGACCACGGCGTTCAGGCGGGTCTTGGTCTTGTCCACGGGCTTGAGGTCGAAGCGCGGGGGGATGACCGGCAGGTTGGCAAAACTCCATTTGCCGCGCTTGACATCGAATTCTTCGGGCGCCTGAATCTCCACCAGGTGGCCGACCGCACTGGTCACCACATAGCTGTCTGATTCGAAATAGTCATCGTGTTTTTCGAACTTGCCTGCCACCGGGGTCAGCGCACGGACGATGTCCTGTGCGACAGAAGGCTTTTCTGCAATCACCAGGGTTTTAGTCATTGTGTGTTCTCGTCGTCATTAACCACCTGAACCCGAATCGAAACTCAGGCTCATACAATTCGCTTCTCACGCGCGCGCATGCGCACATGTGTGCATATTCAAAGTATCAGAGAAAACATGCCCCGCACATCACTGGCCTCTTCAACGGGTCGACGCATCCAGACCCGGCGCTCCGGCGTTCATGGCAAAGGCGTTTTCGCCGCGCAGGATATTGCGGAAGGCGAAACCATTATTGAGTACGTGGGTGAAGTGATTGACTGGCAGGAGGCGCAGGACCGTCATCCGCATGATCCCAGCCAGCCCAATCACACTTTTTACTTTCAGGTCGACGATGAGCGGGTGATAGACGCCACGCACAAGGGCAATTCCTCGCGCTGGATCAACCACAGCTGCGCGCCCAACTGCTACACCGACGAGATCGACGGTCGCGTCTATATCGTGGCGCTGCGCAATATTGCAGCGGGCGAAGAACTGAACTACGACTATGGCCTGATGGTGGAGGAGCGCTATACGGCCAAGCTCAAGGCTGAATATGCCTGCTACTGCGGCGCTGCGAACTGCCGCGGCACCATGCTGGCGCCGAAAAGGGGCTGGAGACCGCCGATGCCTGCAAGCATCCCCTGAGGCGCTGCGCGCCTTCCCCTTCTCTCTACGCGCTTTGCGCTATGGGAAGGGGACGACGCCCTCGCTGCGGGGCGGCCCTTGCTTGGCGTCTCTGACTTGCGTTGCGCCAGTTTCTAGATTTGAATAGATAAAAAATGACTCAGCCGATTCACTGGAATGCCGAAGCCTTGTGGGAAGCCATTGCACCGCAGTTGCCGGGCTTTACGGTCGAGGTGCTGCCGACCATCGACTCCTCAAATACCGAACTCATGCGCCGCGCGCGCGACGGGTTGACGGATCCGGTGCTGTTGATTGCCGAGCAGCAAACCCAGGGCCGAGGCCGCCTGGGCCGCAACTGGGTCAGCGGCGTCGGTGATTCGCTGATGTTCTCGCTGGGCCTGCCGCTGGCACCGCGCGACTGGTCGGGGCTGTCATTGGCGGTGGGCGTGAGCGTGGCCGAGAGCCTGCAGCCTCAGCTTCCCGCAGCGGGGGCTGCGCCCAAGATCGGCATCAAATGGCCCAACGATCTGTGGCTGGAGGGCGACCGCAAGCTGGCCGGCATTCTGATCGAGACTGCCAGCTTTGTCGGCGGCCAGCAGCACGATATGACGGCTCCGCGCTATGTGGTGATCGGTATCGGCATCAATGTGCGTCCCCGTCCCGGTGACGGCATGCGCACGGCCCCGGCCTGCCTGCAGGAGCTCGATGCCGCACTGGATGCGCCCACGGCCCTGGCCTGCATATTGCCCAACCTGGTGGCCGAGGTGCAGAGCTTTGCCCGGCATGGCTTTGCTCCGCTGATGCAGCGTTTCGCCCAGCGCGACCTGCTGGCCGGACGCGAGGTGAATCTGAGCGACGGCACGAGCGGCATGGCTCAGGGTGTGGCTGCCGATGGCGGCTTTCTGGTGCGTACAGCGACCGGGCTGCAAACCGTGACCAGTTCCGAAATCAGCGTGCGTCCGGCTGGCAGCCCGCTGCAGGCTTGAAATGAAGCACCTCCTGAGGCGCTTTGCGCCTTCCTCCTCTCTCTACGCGGTGCGCGCTAGGGGAGAAGGACGCAGCCCTCGCTGCGGGGCGGCGGGGCCGCCCAGGCCCTTGCCCGGCTGCCCGCGAGCGGCTGCAGCCCATGGATAACTGATGTGAGAAACCTATGCTGAGAATCGTTTTTCTGCTCCTGGTACTGGGCAACGCCGGTTACTACCTGTGGAGCCACGGCTATCTGGCCGGCATGGGGCTGGCGCCGGAGTTGCAGTCCGAGCCGCAGCGCCTTCAGGAGCAGATCAGGCCGGATGCCCTGGTGCTGCAGCAGCCCGAAGCGGCGCAAGCTCCGGCTGTTGAACCGGCAAAGACTATGGAGCCCGAAGCGCCTGCGGTGGACGACAGCGCGCCGCCAGCCGCTCCCGAAAGCAAGTCGGATGGCAAGCCTGAAGCTGCAACCGTCGCGGCCAGGGAAACCAAGGACGCCAAGGACACAAAGGATGCCAAGACCGCCATCAAAGAGCCCGAGGCCTGTTATCAGGCCAACGGCATCGAAGAGGCGCAGGCCGACAGCATTCGCCGTGCGCTGGCGGGCAAGTCCAAGAGCGATTGGGAGCTGGTGGCCAGCCATCAGGGCGGGCGCTGGATGGTCTATATGGGCAAGTTCCCAGACGCCGAGTTCATGGACCGCAAGCGCGGCGAGCTGCGCCTGATGAATATCGACTTCGACCGCGCCGGCGGCAGCTTCGAGCCCGGTCTGTCGCTGGGGCGTTTTTCGACGGAAGAAGCCGCCCAGCGCCAGCTGGCGACTTTCGCGCGCCAGGGCGTGCGCACGGCGCGCGTGGTGCAGGAGCGCCCCGATGTGACGACCTATGCGCTGCGCCTGCCCAAGGCCACGCCGACCTTGCGCAACGAAGTGGCGGCGCTGGCTGGCAAGAATCTGGTGCCCAAGGCCTTGCAGGCCTGTGCCAAGTAATTTTCGTAGCTGCTATCGCAAGAAAGGCCTGCATTTGCAGGCCTTTTGTATTGGAAAACCAGTTGCGACAAGCGCAACCAGCTCCTGTTTTTAGTCCAGATGAATATTGGCGACGGCGGCCAGCTTCTTCATCTTGGCCACTTCGCTGGCGATCTGCTTGGTGAAGTCGGCGCTCGATGTGCCCGAGGGGTACAGGCCTTGAGCAGCCATGCGCTGCTTGACGGCAGGGTCCTTGAGTGCGGCAATGATGGCTTTTTGCACACGTTCCACTTGTGCGGCGGGCGTGTTCTTGGGGGCTACCAGGCCGAACCAGGAAGGCTCGTTCAGATCGGGGTGACCGGCCTGCGCATAGGTCTGCACATCGGGCAGCACGTCCAGGCGTTCATGCCAGGACACGGCCAGGGCGCGCACCTTGCCCGACTTGATATGGGGCAGGGACGAGTTCACCTGGTCGAAGTACACGGGAACCTGGTTGCCCAGCACGTCGTTGATGGCAGGAGCCGAGCCACGGTAGGGGATGTGGTGCATTTCGGTGCCCGTGCTCTTGAGGAACTGGGCGCCCCACATATGGCCGATGGTGCCGTTGCCGGGGGTGGCATAGGACACCTTGCCGGGGTTGGCCTTGAGGTAGGCCACAAACTCGGCAAAAGTCTTCACGGGAATCAGCTTGGGGTTGATCACCAGCACGCCGGGGGCCTTGACGATCTCGGTCACGCCCACGAAGTCGTTGATCGCGTCGTAAGGCAGCTTTTTGAACACGGCGGGGTTCACGCCATGGGTGGACAGGGTGGCAATACCGAAAGTCACGCCATCGGTGGCGCGAGCCACTTCTGCCATGCCGATGGAGCCGCCGGCGCCGGCCTTGTTTTCAATCACCACGGCCTGGCCGCCCAGCAGCTTGATCAGCACGTCCTGCATATTGCGGGGCACCATGTCGGTGGGGCCGCCAGCGGGGAAGGGCACGACGATACGCAGAGGACGCGATGTGTCCTGCGCCATGCTCATGCCGGAGAAAGAAGAAGCGGCTGCGGCAGCAGCGGCGGTGTAGATGAATTGACGTCGTTGCATCAAAAAGCTCCCAGGATCCAGTGATTCCAAATTGCTGTCTTGCAGAGCGCAAATAGCGACTCTTCAGACAACCCATGATCGAATTGATTCTAGGGTAAGCGAGAACTTGCCAAATACGCAGTTTCCGATATTCGCATCGGGGCAAACGGGCGCAAAGCCAAGCCTGGCGCGGCTTCTCAGCCTTGGGAGGCACCGAATTGGTGCATTTTTAGGTTGCGCTTCACTGCTGTCCGGGCATGGCCTTGAAGCGCACGGTAAACAGCGCCCCCGGCGGGGTATGGCCGGGCCTGGCATCCTGCAGCAGCACTTGCGCGCCGTGCTGACGGGCGATTTCCATGACGATGGGCAGGCCCAGACCGGAGCCGTCGGCTTCGGAGCCCAGCGCCCGGTAAAAGGGCTGGAAGATCAGTTCGCGCTCGCCCAGCGGCACGCCGGGGCCTGAATCCTCGACTTGCAGCAGCAGAATCTGGCCGAAATGATCGGCCTGCACGCGCACGGTGACCACGCCTGGCTGTTCGCTGGTCGATGGCGTGTAGTTGATGGCGTTGTCCACCAGATTGCGCACCAGCTCGGCCAGCAGCGTGGCATTGCCGTTGAGCCAGACACCGGGCGTGCTGGCGCTGGCACCCTCGTAGCCCAGGTCTATGTGCTTGTCCATGGCGCGCGGCAGGCAGTCCTGCACCACGTCGGTGACGATGCGCAC
Source organism: Comamonas sp. E6 (assembly GCF_001010305.1). Classification (NCBI taxonomy): domain Bacteria; kingdom Pseudomonadati; phylum Pseudomonadota; class Betaproteobacteria; order Burkholderiales; family Comamonadaceae; genus Comamonas; species Comamonas sp. E6. Next base: position 250,470 of record NZ_BBXH01000007.1, on the reverse strand, counting down.
GAGGTTGCAGCCCTGCATGGCGGGCACGGCGCTCTCGGCCCGTGCCAGTGCCAGCAGCTGGTTGACAGTATGGGTGGCACGCATGCTTGAGCGGCCGATCTGCGCCAGCGAGCGCTTCAGGTCTTCGGTATTCGTGCCCTCGCGCTGGGCCAGGTCGGCCTGCATGCGCAGGCCCGCCAGCGGGGTCTTGAGCTGGTGGGCCGCGTCGGCCAGAAAACGTTTTTGCGTGGCGATGGAGTCATGCAGGCGCTGCAGCAGATCGTTGACCGAATCGACCAGCGGCACCACCTCCAGCGGCACATCCTTGTGATTGATGGGCGAGAGATCCTCGGGCTTGCGCGCGCGGATGCGCTCCTCCAGCCGGTGCAGCGGCTTGATGCCGCGTGCCAGCGCCAGCCAGACCAGCAGGGCGGCCAGCGGCAGGATGACGAACTGCGGCAGCATCACGCCCTTGATGATTTCCGTGGCCAGCACGCTGCGCTTTTCGCGTGTTTCCGCGACCTGCACCAGGGCGTTGGGCTCGCCGGGCAGCGGCATGCGCACCCAGATATAGGCCACGCGCAGGTCAATGCCCTTGTATTCCTCATCGCGCAGCAGCACCGAGCCGGTGGGCGTGTCCTCGTCGACGGAGGGCGGGCGCGGCAGGTCGCGCTCGCCGGCCAGATATTCGCCCCTGGTGCCGCTGACCTGGAAGAACACCGTGTCCGATTCATCGGCGCGCAGGATCTCGCTGGCCGACTGAGGCAGATTGAACTGCACCTTGCCGCGCTGCACGATGACCAGCTGAGCCAGGGCCTGGGCGTTGTACTCCAGCGCGCGATCGAAGGGCTTGTTGGCCAGGCCCTGGGCCACCAGCCAGGTCAGCGCCAGGCTCACGGGCCAGAGCAGCAGCAGCGGCGTGAGCATCCAGTCGAGGATCTCGCCAAAGAGGGATCGCTGCTCACGCTGAAAAATTTTCATGCTTGTAAAACTGGCGTATTCCAACTCAGGGATGGCCAGCAAGGGCCGCCCCGCAGCAAAGGCCATCGTCCCCCTCGGGGGGAAGCGGTGGGGGCCGCCTAGGCAAAGCCGCTCAGGGGGGGGCTATCTTTTCCAGGCAGTAGCCGAGGCCACGCACGGTGGCGATGCGGATCGGGCCTTTCTCGATTTTCTTGCGCAGGCGGTGAATATAGACCTCGATGGCGTTGTTGCTCACCTCTTCGCCCCATTCGCACAGGCGCTCCACCAGCTGGTCCTTGCTGACCAGGCGGCCCGCGCGCTGCAGCAGCACCTCCAGCAGGCCCAGCTCGCGCGCCGACAGCTCCACCATCTTGCCGTCTATGGTGGCGACCCGGCCGGTCTGGTCATAGACCAGCGGGCCATGCTTGATGGTGGAGCTGGCGCCGCCCATGCCGCGACGCGTGAGGGCGCGCACGCGCGCTTCCAGCTCGGACAGCGCAAACGGCTTGGCCATGTAGTCGTCCGCACCATAGTCCAGGCCCTGTACGCGCTCTTCGATCGAATCGGCGGCCGTGAGAATCAGCACCGGCAGCGCATCGCCGCGCCCGCGCAGGCGCTTGAGCACTTCCAGGCCGTGCACCTTTGGCAGGCCCAGATCGAGAATCAGCAAATCGAATTCGCTGCTGGTCAGCAAGGCGGTATCGGCCTCGCTGCCGTTGGCCACATGGCTGACGACGGCACCCGAGCTGCGCAGCGTGCGCAGCAGGCCATCCGCCAGCACCTGGTCGTCTTCGGCAATCAGTATGCGCATGTGTGTCTCCTGCTTGTTATGTGTGCCTGTTTGCACTTTTGCTGCCATTGTAGGGATGGCTCATGGCCGTTCGGGGCAATTCTCGACAGCCGCTCATAGGCGTCAAGAAGGCGTCAATACAGAATCTCAGTAGCCTTCGGCATAGGCTTCCAGGCCCAGCGCGACCACGGTGGCCACATCCGCGCCCACGGCTTCGCGAAATTCGGCCTCGGCCTGGCTTACGGCGTCGTGAAAAGCCTGCAGCCAGGCCAGACCCGCATCGGTGAAGCGCACGCGCCTGGCGCGCGCATCATGCGGGTCGGCCTCGCGCGTGACCAATCCCCAGGCTTCGCACTGCGCCACCAGATCGGCCATGGCCTGCTTGGTCATGCCGGCCTTGTCGGCCAGATCGGTGAGCCGGTCGCCAGCCAGCGACAGATGGCGCGTGATGTGGATATGGGCCGCTCCTACCTTGTCGCGCGCCGCCAGATTGGATAGCGCCAGCGGCACCTCCACTGCACGCGCCATGAGCTGCAGCACGCGCGCATCGAAGCGGCGCATGGCATGGCCCAGCAAACGGCCCAGATGGGTCTGGCGCCAGGCATCGGCGGGCGGGGTGACAGGGGCGATTTCTGACATGGATAAATAGTAAGGCAAACTGACTAAATATTTAAATAAATCTGCAGTATCCGCATCTAAACTACTGTTCAAGCATCCAGCCTGAATGCAAAAACAGGACTGGCCACAGACAGTCATTCACCTACTTCGGAGCCTGATATGAACGCCATCGCCAAGACCAACGACGCCAACAGCGAAAAAGCCAAAGCCCTGGCTGCAGCCCTGGCCCAGATCGAAAAGCAGTTCGGCAAGGGCACCATCATGAAGCTCGGTGAAGGTGAGGCCATCGAAGACATTCAGGTCGTTTCCACCGGCTCTCTGGGTCTGGACATCGCGCTGGGCGTAGGTGGTCTGCCCCGTGGCCGCGTGATCGAAATCTACGGTCCCGAATCCTCGGGCAAGACCACGCTGACGCTGCAGGTCATTGCCGAGATGCAAAAGCAGGGCGGCACCTGCGCCTTTATCGACGCCGAACATGCGCTGGACACCAGCTACGCCCAGAAGCTGGGCGTGAACCTCAGCGACGTGCTGATCAGCCAGCCCGACACCGGTGAGCAGGCTCTGGAAATCTGCGACAGTCTGGTGCGTTCGGGTGCCGTTGACCTGATCGTCATCGACTCGGTGGCCGCATTGACGCCCAAGGCCGAAATCGAAGGCGAGATGGGCGATGCCCTGCCCGGCCTGCAGGCCCGTCTGATGAGCCAGGCCCTGCGCAAGCTGACGGCCACCATCAAGAAGACCAACTGCATGGTCATCTTCATCAACCAGATCCGCATGAAGATCGGCGTGATGTTCGGCTCGCCCGAGACCACCACCGGCGGCAATGCGCTGAAGTTCTATGCCTCCGTGCGTCTGGATATCCGCCGCACCGGCACCATCAAGAAGGGCGACGAGGCCATCGGCAACGAAACCAAGGTCAAGGTCGTGAAGAACAAGGTCTCGCCCCCCTTCAAGACTGCAGAGTTCGACATTCTGTTTGGCGAAGGCATCAGCCGCGAAGGCGAGATCCTGGACATGGGCGTGAATGCCAAGATTCTGGAAAAGAGCGGTGCCTGGTATGCCTACAACGGCGAAAAAATCGGCCAGGGCCGCGACAACTCGCGTGAATTCCTGCGCGAGAACCCCGCGCTGGCCATTGAGATCGAAAACAAGGTTCGCGAAAGCCTGGGCATCAAGCTGCTGCCCGTGGACGGTGCTGCGGCTGCCGAAGCCAAGCCTGCCAAGGGCGGCAAGGGCAAGGTGGACAAGGACGGCGTGATTGAAGGTTGATTCAGTCACCCTGAGGCGCCATGCGCCTTTCGCGAAAGGGGACTACATCCTCGCTGCGGGTGCGGCCCCTGCTTGATGTCCCTGGCTTGGTGAGCGCCAGTGTTTGAGTGCGGGCCTCATTGCTCAAAAGGTTTGCCATCTTTGCGCAGGTTCGTCCTGCGCCTTTTTGTTTCTGGAGATGCGTCGTGAGCTTTGCCAAACTTTCACTCAAGGGCCGCGCCCTCAAGCTGCTGGCGCAGCGCGAGCATTCGCGGCTGGAGCTGCAGCGCAAGCTGGCCGCCCATGTGGAGGAGGGCGACGATCTGAATGCCGTGCTCGACGAGCTGGAGCAGCGGGGCTTCATCAGCGTGGAGCGCGTGGTCGAGTCTGTCTTGCGCAGCAAGGCCGGCCGTTATGGCGCAGCGCGTCTGGTGCATGATCTGCGCAGCAAGGGGCTTGATGACGAGACCGTGCGCCAGGCGGGCGAGCAGCTGCGCGGCAGCGAGCTGCAGCGCGCGCGCGAGCTGTGGTGCAAGCGTTTTGGCAGCGTGCCCGTCGACCTCAAGGAAAAGGCCAGGCAGTTGCGCTTTCTGGCGTCGCGCGGCTTTTCGTCCAGCGTGGCTTCACGCGTGCTGCGCGATGCCCCATACTCCCCTGCACCCGACAGCGAGGACGAGGACTGAGGCGGCCACCCGGTCCCCGCCCGCCTGCGGCGGAAACAGCTTCTTACACCGGAGGGACCCACGTGCTGACTGCTTCGCAACCCCCTGATTCCCCATCCGCCCTGCGCGTGGGCCTGAGTGCCGGCAAATCGCTGCTGGGCGGCCTGATGCTGGGTGCCTTGCTGGCCCTGGTGCTGGGCTGCGGCGCGGCCGTGTTCTATTTTTCCCGCCTGATGGCCGATCCCGGCCAGGGCATTCATGCCTCGGCCCATACCGGCATCTACGGCGCCGTGATCAGCCTGCTGATGTCGCCGCCGCTGCTGGTGGCCGTGGTGCTGATCTTCATCATCCCCGCCTACCTCATGGTCGGTCTGCAGCTGGGCCGCGCCCGCGCGGCAGGCAAGCTGGTGGCGCGCTACGGCCAGGGCCTGGCCGAGCGCCTGGCTGCCATGCTGGCACAGCGCATCGAGGCCCTGCCCAGCGCTCACAAGGCCATGCACAAGGCGGCCGACCTGCTCACCGTGGGCGCGGCGATGGAGCATCTGCAGCCCTGGGTGGGCAACGGGCGCGCTGTGCAGTTCGTGGTGCGCAGCGTGCTCAATCGCCTGCCGCTGTCCGATCTGCTCGAGGAATGGGGGCGCACACGTGCCCAGTGGGGCAGCGAAGGCGGCAAGGACGACCCGGCGCTGCGTGCTTTTCTGGGCGCTCGCATCGAGGAGATGCTGCAGGGCCTGACCGAGCCGCCCTGGACGCTGTTGTGGATTTTGCTGGCCGGCCATGCCGTCGTGCTCGGCCTGGGCATCTGGCTGACCGCCTGAGCGCCCGGCCGGCCTGGCACCGGCTCAATGTCGGTGGCTGCGCGTAGCCCACCAGCAGACCAGCGAACCCAGCGTTACCAGTGCCACGCCCTGCCAGAAGCTCCAGCCCGGCAGCACCTGCAGCAGTGCGCTGGCCATCAGCGCCGAGAGCACGGGTGTGAAATAGGACGCCGCAGCCAGCAGGGCCAGCTTGCCATGCTGGATGCCGTGCTCCCAGCAGCTATAGCCCAGTGCCGTGAGCGCCCCGACCAGCAAGACCTGGCCGGCGGTGAGCCAGCTCCAGAGCATGGGCTGTGACTCGCCCAGCATCAGCCACTTGAGCCACAGCGCGATGGCAGTCCAGGTCACGAACAGACCCACGGCGTTGAAGCCGGCGCCATAGCGGCGCGCCAGCAGCGAGTAGGCCGGCCAGAGCAGGGCGGCTGCAAAAACCATGCCATAGGCCAGCGGGTTGCCCAGCACATGGCTCCACATGACCGGCAGGCTGAAGCTGTCGCCGCCCAGCACGCGCGCCAGACCCCACAGGCAGATCAGCACGCCCGGCCACAGCCACCAGCGAGCCGCCTGCTGGCCGCAGAGCACGGCCAGCACGATGGTGAGGCTGGGCCAGAGATAGTTGATGAGCCCGATTTCCATGGCCTGGCTGCGGTCGTGGGCCAGGCCCACGGCCACGGACAGGCAGATTTCATAGACCACGAACAGCAGGCCGCAGCCCCAGAGGTAGGCAGGGTGCATGCTGCGCCAGCGTGCCAGCTCGCGCCAGCCTTTGCGCCCGCGTGCTGCGGCAATGCAGATGGCGGCCATGGTGTAGAGGCAGGCCGCGCCGCCGACGGCGCCCAGCGGCTCGGCCACGGCGCGCATCAGACCCACGGTGCAACTCCAGCAGAGTACGGCGATCAGGCCGATGGCCGTGGCCTTTTGCGCGGCGGCTGCGTTCATGCGCAGCCGTTCCTGCTCCTGAAGCAGGAGCTGTTAACGTTAGTCCTATCTGAAAAATTCACAATAACTGCCATGTAAACCTTGTAAATGCTGCGCAGGCTGCTACGAAATTGATGAATGCAGATATGAAAAAAGCCGCAGACCTGCGGCTTTGGAGGGTAAGGGCGAGGGCTGCGCTATGCGCGGCCCGGCACTCTGCCGTTGACGGTCATGCCGTGCATATTGTCATCGCTGTCGTGGAACTGCTTGCGCATATTGCATCTGGCCTGCGGCCTATGGGTCATGGATGCTGTTTGGCGACCCCGGCGCTGTCGCGCTTCACGAACAGCAGCACCAGAATGGCGGCACAGAACTCCACGGCAGCGATGATGAGCAGGCCTGGCGCATACGAGCCGCTGCTGGACTTGAGCAGACCCAGCAACTGCGGCGAGAAGTAGCCGGCCAGATTGGCTGCAGAGTTGATGACCGCCAGGCCCACAACCAGGGCAGTGGCCGAGAGGAAGCGGTTGGGAATCTGCCAGTACACGGGGATGGAGCCCATGGTGCCCAGCGATGACAGAGCCAGAGACGCGACGACGCCGGCCACATTGCCCTGCTGCAGGAACAAGGCCGTCAGCACCAGCCCGACAGCGCCCATGGCAGCGGCAATCGCCGTGTGCCAGCGCACTTCCTTTTTGCGATCGGACAGCCAGCCGTTGCCCACCATGCCTATCCAGCCACAGGCGTAGATCACGGACATGACCCAGCCCAAGGTCTTGAGGTCGGTGATGCCCACGGATTTGACGATGCTGGGTCCGTAGAACACCAGCGTGGAGTTGCCGGCCACGATGCAGAAGAAGATCAGGATCAGCATCAGCACGCGAGGGTTGCGCATGGAGGCCCAGAAGCTGTGCTCGCGTTGGCCCAAAGAGGCTTCCTCGGCCTTGAGCTCTTCGGCTACATGCTGTTTTTCACGGGCGCTGAGCCAGGGGGCCTTGGCCGGTGTGTCGCTGAGCAGAAAGTAGGCAGCAATGCCCGCGAGAACGGACGGAATGCCTTCGATGATGAACAGCCATTGCCAGCCCGCATGATTGGCCACGCCATGGAAGGTTTCCATCAGATAGGCGGCAATCGGGCTGCCCAGCATCAGCGACAGGGCCGACGCCGAGACAAAGAACGCCAGGGCCTTGCCGCGGCGGTGCGCCGGCAACCAGTAGGTCAGATAGAGAATCACGCCGGGCTGCAGGCCGGCTTCGAAAGCACCCATCAAGAAGCGCAGCACATAGAACTGCAAAGGCGTCTGCACCCAGGCCATGAGGATGCCGGTCACGCCCCAGCCTATGGTGATGCGCATGATGGTCTTCTTGGCCCCGAACTTGTGCAACAGCAGATTGCTGGGGACTTCAAAGAAGAAATAGCCGATGAAGAAGATGCCGGCCCCTGCGCCATAGACGGCGTCGGACCATTGCAGGTCGCTCATCATGGTCAGCTTGGCAAAGCCGACGTTGACACGGTCTACCCAGGCCAGAAACCAGATCAGGGTGAGAAACGGAATCAGCCGCCAGATGATGCGGCCAAAGGTGATGTCGCGCTCCTGCACGGTGCTGACATCGCTGCGCGCCGCCGAGACGGGGATGGAAGACATGGTTTCCTCGCTTTCGTACAACAGTGGGACTGAGAACGGCTACGAGAGCAGGGGTAGCAGCTCCGCGCATCCACTGCTGCCTGCGCGGATGCCGCCGCGCCGGGGGTCAGGCGCGGCCGGCATCACAAGGCCGGGAAAGGCTCTGGCAGGTACAGCTCAGATGGGGCGACTATAGAAGTGGCTTGCGCAAAGCACAGCCGGTGCTTTTCCGTCTGGACAAAACAAGAAATTTAAATTTCAAAAATGAAAATATGAAAAATTAATTTCTTTTTTTCGATTTTTGCCAGGACATGGAAAGCAAAAAACGGCCACCAGGGCCGTTTTTTCGGGAGCAGGGCAGGGCTTACAGGCCGAGCATGATCTGCAGGTTTTGCACGGCAGCGCCGCTGGCACCCTTGCCCAGATTGTCCAGGCGGGCAATCAGCACGGCCTGGCGGTATTGTTCGTTGGCAAATACGCGCAGCTCCAGCTTGTTGGTATTGGCCAGAGTGTCGGCGGCCAGCTTGTTGTCGTCCGTGGGCGGCAACACGCTGACCCAGTTGGCAGGCGTATTGGTCCTGGCGTAGTGGCTGGCCAGTGCGTCATGCAGGTCGGCGGCCTTGGGTGCGCCGGGCAGCAGGTCCAGGTGCAGCGGCAACTGCACCAGCATGCCCTGGGCAAAGTTGCTCACGGCGGGGATGAACACGGGGCGGCGGGTCATGCCCGTGTAGTGCAGGATTTCGGGAATGTGCTTGTGCGACAGGCCCAGCGCGTAGGCCTCGTAAGGTGCGGCATCGCCGCCTTCATAGGCTTCGATCATGGTGCGGCCGCCGCCGGTGTAGCCGGACACGGAGGGCAGGCTCACGGGGTAGTCGGCGGGAATCAGGCCGGCAGCCACCAGCGGTGCCAGCAGGGCGATGGCGCCCGTGGCGTAGCAGCCGGGGTTGGAGACGCGGGTGGCGCTCTTCACGGCGTCGAGCTGGTCGGCGCGCAGTTCGGGGAAGCCGTAGACCCAGCCTGCGGCCGTGCGGTGGGCAGTGGAGGCGTCGATGATCTTGATGGCGCGGCCTGTCTCTGCGGTGATGGAGTCCACCATGGCTGCGGTTTCACGGGCGGCATCGTCATGCAGGCAGAGGATGACCAGATCCACACCGGCAATCAGAGCGCGCTTGGCGGCCGGGTCCTTGCGCAGTGCGGGGTCGATGCTGACCAGTTCCACACCTGCAAAATCGACCAGACGATCACGGATCTGCAGACCCGTGGTTCCTGCTTCTCCGTCAATAAAGACTTTTGCCATTGCATTTTCTCCTGCACCGGCGCGCGCATTTCTTGGTTTCTATGCCGCTGCCTGCGGCACCATTGCCGCTTTCCGAGCGGTGATTGTCCTTGAATCTCGTCAGGGATGTGCACTGCCTGTCTTTTGGGCAAGTCTCGCGCGAATGGCCCAGTAGACGTAGCAGCTATTAGCGGTTGTCAGCACATTGCCAGCCGCTGCCCCAATGTCCTTGACTCGTATATAAGACATAAGAAAGTTGCGGGAAGAAAAGATATCGTGTAGGAATAATTTCCCTAAAGAATTCAAGGCATTGCAGCTGTTTCCGGAACACGACAAAGTTGCGCGAAATTGTGGATTTTGCGCATGTTCAGGTGTCGTTTTGCGCGGTGCAGCATGGTACATTCCTGCTCGCCATGTCATATGAACCCGATGGCCAGGCTCCCCCGAGTCGGTGGCAAGCGGGTATTTCCCCTCAGTTCAGAGAGACAAAGTCATGAAGATTCATGAATACCAAGGCAAGGAAATCTTGCGCCAATTTGGTGTGCCCGTTCCCCGTGGCATTCCTGCGTTTACCGTGCAAGAGGCTGTTGAAGCAGCCCAGAAGCTGGGTGGACCCGTGTGGGTGGTGAAGGCCCAGATCCACGCTGGCGGCCGCGGCAAGGGCGGCGGCGTGAAGGTTGCCAAGTCCATCGAGGACGTGCAAAAGCTGTCCGAGCAGATCCTGGGCATGCAGCTGGTGACTCACCAGACCGGCCCTGAAGGCCAGAAGGTTCGCCGCCTGTACATCGAAGACGGCGCCGACATCAAGAACGAACTGTATGTGTCGCTGGTGACCGACCGCGCCACACAGAAGGTTGCCCTGATCGCTTCCAGCGAAGGCGGCATGGACATCGAGGAAGTGGCTCACTCCACTCCCGAAAAGATCATCACCGAGATGATCGACCCCCTGACCGGCATCACCGAAGCGCAATCGCGCAAGGTGGCAGCTGCCATCGGTCTGGAAGGCAAGTCCGTGGACCAGGCCGTGGATCTGTTCGCCAAGATCTACAAGTGCTACATGGACACCGACGCGTCGCTGGTGGAAATCAACCCCCTGAACTGCGACTCCAAGGGCGACCTGATGGCCCTGGACGCCAAGTTCAACTTTGACCCCAACGCTCTGTTCCGTCACCCCGAAATCGTGGCTTTCCGCGATCTGGATGAAGAAGACGCTGCCGAAATCGAAGCATCCAAGTTCGATCTGGCCTACATCTCCCTGGACGGCAACATCGGCTGCCTGGTGAACGGCGCCGGTCTGGCCATGGCCACCATGGACACCATCAAGCTGTTCGGCGGCGAACCAGCCAACTTCCTGGACGTGGGCGGCGGCGCTACGGCCGAGAAGGTGACCGAAGCCTTCAAGATCATGCTCAAGAACCCCGAAGTCAAGGGCATTCTGGTCAATATCTTCGGCGGCATCATGAAGTGCGACACCATCGCCACCGGCGTGGTCACCGCTTGCAAGGCCGTGAACCTGTCCGTGCCTCTGGTCGTGCGCATGAAGGGCACCAACGAAGAACTGGGCAAGCAAATCCTCAAGGATTCCGGCCTGCCCATCATCGCTGCCGACACCATGGCTGAAGCAGCGACCAAGATCGTTGCTGCCGTTAAGTAATACGCCCCGGAGATAGAAACATGTCGATCTTTATCAACAAAGACACCAAGGTCATCACCCAGGGCATTACTGGCAAGACCGGCCAGTTCCACACTGAAAAGTGCCAGGAATACGCGAACGGCAAGAACTGCTTCGTGGCAGGCGTGAACCCCAAGAAGGCTGGCGAAAAGATTTTCGACATCCCAATCTTTGGTTCCGTCAAGGACGCTGCCAAGGAAACCGGCGCTACCGTGTCCGTGATCTACGTGCCTCCCGCAGGTGCTGCTGCTGCCATCTGGGAAGCTGTTGAAGCCGACCTGGACCTGGCCATCTGCATCACCGAAGGCATCCCCGTGCGCGACATGCTGGAAGTGCGCAACAAGATGAAGGCCAAGGAAGCTGCCGGCGGCAAGAAGACTCTGCTGCTGGGCCCCAACTGCCCCGGTCTGATCACGCCTGACGAAATCAAGATCGGCATCATGCCCGGTCACATCCACAAGAAGGGCCGCGTGGGCGTGGTGTCCCGTTCCGGCACGCTGACTTACGAAGCCGTGGCTCAGCTGACCGAACTGGGCATTGGCCAGTCCTCCGCCGTCGGTATCGGTGGCGACCCCATCAACGGTCTGAAGCACATCGACGTGATGCGCGCTTTCAACGACGATCCCGACACCGATGCCGTGATCATGATCGGTGAAATCGGCGGTCCCGATGAAGCCGAAGCTGCCCAGTGGTGCAAGGCCAACATGAAGAAGCCTATCGTGGGCTTCATCGCTGGCGTGACTGCCCCTCCCGGCAAGCGCATGGGCCACGCAGGTGCCCTGATCTCCGGCGGTGCCGACACTGCTGATGCCAAGCTGGCCATCATGGAAGAGTGCGGCTTCACCATCACCCGCAACCCTTCCGAAATGGGTCGCCTGCTGCAAGGCCTGCTGAAGAAGTAAGCTCGTGCAAAAGTTCGTGATACAGCGTTGAATTTACGCAGTATTACGAACTGGCAAGATGGGCTTCGCGCCCTACACTGCCTCCACTCTTAAAAGAAAGCGCCGCGCAATGCGGCGCTTTCATATTCAAAACAGTGGAGTCACAAATGGAATTTCTCAATAGCGCCGATTTCTGGATCGGCCTGGTGAAGATCATCTGGATCAACATCATTCTCTCCGGCGACAACGCCGTGGTCATCGCACTGGCCGCGCGCTCTCTTCCCCCTGAACAGCAAAAGAAAGCCATCATGTTTGGCTCCGGCGCCGCCGTGGTGCTGCGTATCGTGCTGACCGTGGTGGCTGCCAAGCTGCTGGAACTCTCCTTCCTGCAGGTTGTGGGCGGCTGCCTGCTGCTGTGGATCGGCTATCAGCTGCTGACCGGCGACGAAGACGGCGAGGGCGAATCCAAGGGCCATGGCTCCATGATGACCGCCATCCGCACCATCCTGATTGCCGACCTGGTGATGAGCCTGGACAACGTGATTGCCGTGGCCGCTACCGCCCAGGGCAATATGGTGCTGCTGATCCTGGGTCTGGCCATCTCCATTCCCCTGGTGATCTTCGGCTCCACGCTGATGATCAAGCTCATGGAACGCTTCCCCGTCATCGTCACGCTGGGCGCGGCGCTGATCGGCTGGGTGGGCGGCGAGACCATCGTCAACGACAACCTGCTGCATGGCTACACCATGGCCCACCCCTGGCTGCACTATGCTGCCGCTGCGGTCGGTGCCGTGCTGGTGGTCGGACTGGGCAAGTTCATGCAGGCACGCTCTGCAAAGAAGGAAGTCGCTGCGGCCTGATCGCCCCGGAAGTCTCTCCCCAAAGAACGCACTGTGGATTCACAGTGCGTTTTTTTATGGCCGCAGTGCGGAGACAAACTGTGTGAACATCTGGCGGACACCAACCTTCGTGTAACCCCAGGCTTGTTAGCCTTGTCGCCATGCAGATATCGGAACTTGCCAGCCTGTCGGGTGTGTCCGTACACGCCATTCGCCACTATGAGAGTCTGGGCCTGATTGCCGCCAGCCGGCGTCCTTCCGGCTACCGCGAGTTCGATGACAGCGTGATCCGCGAGCTGCGATTCATCGCCATGTCGCGGCAATGTGGTTTCTCTCTTGCGCAGATTGCCGAGGTATTGCCGGCCTACCGCTGCAAGTCCCTGACGGCCAGCGAGATCGTCTGCAGGCTTGAGGAGCGCATTGCCGAGATCGATGCCGAAATCGCCAAGCGCAACGCTCTGCGTCAGCACCTGGTTTCCCATGTGGAATGGTTTCGTCTGCGCGAGCAGCGGCCAGCCTCGAAACCGGGATTTCCTCGCGTCTCTGCGCGAGGCGGCAATGATGCCGGTCCATCCGGCAGGAGGGGGAGCAAGTCATGACACCGCAGAACGAACACTTTGCCCGAGACATCAGGGCGCTGGTGCTGTCCATGCCAGTGGCGCAGATGCTGCAACTGTGCTTTGAACGCATAGAGCCCGGCGAGGTCGATCTCTGCCTGCCCTACCAGGAAAGTCTGAGTTTCAGGCCCGGCCAGTTGCAGGCAACGCCGGTCTTTGCCATCGCAGACTTTGCCGCCGTATCGGCGGCAGGGACGCTGCTGCCGCCGGGCTGGCTCAATGCCACGATCGACTGCAGCATCAAATACCTGGCTCCTGCCGATGGCGAGACATTGCTGGCACGTGGCCGCGTCATCCAGGCCAGCAAGCTGCTGACGGTGGCCAGGGCGGATGTGTTTTCTCGCAAGGCGGGCCGGGAGCTGCTGTGCTCCACCATGCTGGCCACGGCGCGGAACCTGGCGCCTGCACAGTAGGGGGCCTTTTGGGGGGCGTAGCGCCTGAACGCTGGATGCTATCGAGATTGATTTTTCTCGATAGCGGGCCTGTAACCGGCCGAGTCAGCGCCTTCAAGGCAAACTACAGCCCATCATGAAGACCCAGTACTACACCGCTTCCAGCCTGGACGGCTTTCTTGCCACCGAAGACGACTCTCTGGACTGGCTGTTTCCGTTGGGCAGCCTGACGCAGTCCAGCTATCCGGGCTTTATTGCGCAGGTCGGTGCGCTGGCCATGGGCTCGTCCACCTATGAGTGGATGGTCCGCAACGCCGATGCGGTGAAGAAGGAGAGCGGCGCGGCCTGGCCTTATGCACAGCCTGCCTGGGTTTTCTCCAGCCGTCAGCTGCCGTTGATAGAGGGAGCCGATGTACGCTTTGTCAGCGGCGATGTGCGGCCCGTGCTGGCAAGCATGAGGGCTGCAGCCGGCGACAAGAACATCTGGATCGTGGGTGGCGGAGATCTGGCGGGACAGTTCCATGACGCGGGCCTGCTCGATGAAGTCATCGTGCAGATTGGCTCGGCCACTCTGGGTCGTGGCAAGCCTTTGTTGCCGCGCCGCTTGCTGAGTCCCGTGCTGCAGCTGCAGTCCGTGCAGCAGATGGGCCCGGGAATGGCCGAGCTGCGCTACACCGTGTGCAAGACGCAGTCGCCCGCGAATTAACGGCTGCTTCTGGCAGGCCAGAGCACCGAAGCAATTGCCACCACCATCAGGCAGACAGCAGTCCAGTCCTGCCAATGCAGGACCTCGCCCAGCCACCAGGCGCCCACGAACACGCCCAGCACCGGAATCATCATCACGCTCAGCGTGGAGGCCACGGGCGGCAGGCTGCGGGCCAGATAGAACCATACGGCCTGGGCGAAGCCCAGCACCAGCACACCATTGAAAGCGATGGCAGCCAGAGCGCTCTGGTCGGGCATATGCCATTGTTGGCGCTCGAAAACAAAGGCCAGCACGGTCAGCACCACGGTGGTGATGGCCACCATCCACAGCGACAGCGTCATCAGCGGCACCGGTGCCTCGGTGCGGCGCAGCAGCTGCGTGCCCCAGGCCCAGCCGGCGGCGGCGATCAGCATCAGCATCACGCCCAGGGGCTTGCTGCCCAGAGCGCCAACCTCATGCCACAGCAGCAGCAGCACGCCGGCAAAGGCCGCTCCCACGCCGGCCCAGGCGCGTGCGCCCAGCCGGTCCTTGAAGAACAGGCTGCCGAACACGGCCGAGAAGATGGGCATGGTGTAGCCCAGAATCGCCGCACGCCCGCTGGACAGCGTGGGGATGGCGATGATGATCAGGCAGTGCCAGAGCACCATATTGAACAGCGTGAGCTTGGCCAACTGGCCCCAGTAGCTGCGCGGTATGGTCAGCGGCAAGCGCTGACTGGTCACAAACAGGGCCAGAATCGGCAGGCCTATCCACATGCTGACCATGCGAAAACTCAGCGGCGGGAAATGCTGTACGCCGAGCTTCATTACCGGCCAGTTCAGGCCCCAGACGATGGTGAGCAGGACGAGAAGAATGAGCTGTTTGGGCGTGAACGAAGGCATGGGTGTGGATTATCTCCCCCGGAATGACTTTCTCCCCCTGTGGCGCTTCGCGCCTTCCCCCTCACTCGCTTCGCGGGAGGGGGACGACACCGTCGGTGCGCGGCGGCGCTTCCTCGGTGTCACTGAGTTGGTGTGTGCGTCTGCTTTGCGGCTTGGCGCAAGACCTGTAGCGGGGCTTGGAAGGGTCGAGCAATTAAAATCACGCTTTATGACTTTCATCGACATGCTGCGCGACGCGTCCACGCGCAATGACTCCATGCTGTGCGTGGGTCTGGACCCCGAACCCAGCCGCTTTCCCGGTGCCATGAAGGGCGATGCGTCCAAGATCTACGACTTCTGTGCAGCCATCGTCGATGCCACCCATGATCTGGTCAACAGCTTCAAGCCCCAGATCGCCTACTTTGCCGCCCACCGTGCCGAAGACCAGCTCGAAAAGCTGATGGAGCACATGCGCCGAGTGGCACCCCATGTGCCCGTGATTCTGGATGCCAAGCGCGGCGATATCGGCTCCACCGCCGAGCAGTATGCGAAGGAAGCCTTCGAGCGCTATGGCGCCGATGCCGTGACGCTCTCTCCCTTCATGGGTTTCGACTCCATCACGCCCTATCTCAAGTACGAGGGCAAGGGAGCTTTTTTGCTGTGCCGCACCTCCAACCCCGGCGGTGACGATCTGCAGGCCCAGGTCCTGGCCGATGTGCCTGGCAACCCCCATATGTTCGAGCATGTGGCCAAGCTGGCCCAGGGTCCCTGGAACACCAACGGGCAGCTGGGCCTGGTGGTGGGTGCAACCCGTCCCAACGAGATCGAGCGTGTGCGTGCCGTGGCTCCCACCTTGCCGCTGCTGATTCCCGGCGTGGGTGCACAGGGTGGCGATGCCGTGGCAACCGTCAAGGCAGCCCGCATCGGCGGCGGACCCATCATCATCAACTCCTCGCGCGCCATTCTGTACGCAGGGCAGGGCGACGACTTTGCCAAGGCTGCACGCGAAGCCGCCATCGCCACGCGCGCCACGCTGCAGGCTGCAGCCCAGAGCTGAGCCAGGGTAGGCTCTGGCCATGCAAAGCAAATGGCTGGAAGACTTTCTGCTTCTGGCTCAGGAGCGCAGCTTCACCCGTGCGGCAGAGCTGCGCCATGTCACCCATCCCGCCTTTGGCCGGCGCATTCGTGCGCTGGAGGCATGGGCTGGAACGCCGCTGATCGAAGCGGGCGGCGGGCCGGTTCGTCTCACCCCGGCCGGTGAAGCCTTCCGCGATACCGCCGAACAGATGGTGCGTACCCTGGCCCAGTCGCATGACGAGCTGCAGGCCGTGGCCGGTCGGCAGGCCCATGTGATCACGCTGGCCACGGGGCGTACCCTGGCGCGCACCATCGTGGCCGACTGGCTGGCGCGCTACGGCAGCGTGCTGCAGACGGCGGAGATGCGCATCGTTACCCGCACACTCGACGAAACCGTGCATATGCTGCAGCGCGGCGAGGTCAGCTTTGCCCTGCTCTATCACCATGCGGCCATTGCCGTGCGGCTGGATGGCCGCCAGTTCAGCTATCTGACGGTGATGAGCGACAAGCTGGTGCCCGTGGCGCGGGCCGATGCCGAAGGCAAGCCCTTGTTTGCACTGGCGCAGGCCCTGCTGCCCGGTG
The DNA here is from genome assembly GCF_001010305.1 of Comamonas sp. E6. Classification (NCBI taxonomy): domain Bacteria; kingdom Pseudomonadati; phylum Pseudomonadota; class Betaproteobacteria; order Burkholderiales; family Comamonadaceae; genus Comamonas; species Comamonas sp. E6. The sequence continues at coordinate 233,951 of NZ_BBXH01000007.1, read as the reverse complement.
CTAGCCCCGTGCCCTATCTGGCTTTCTCGCACAGCATGGCGTTGGGGCGGCTGGCCGAAGATCATCTGGCCAGCCATCCGCTGTGGCCGCGCCTGCGCCGCTGCATCGAATGCGATTCGGCGGATGCCAATTACGAGTACGTGCTCAAGGGCCTGGGCGTGGCCTGGATGCCCTGGTCCATGGTGCAGCGCGACTGCCAGGACGGTCGTCTGGCGCTGGCCGGGGACGGCAGCCTGGACGTGCATTTCGATGTGCGGCTTTATCGGCCCAAACGCCGCTTGAGCACCGCTGCGGAGCAGTTCTGGACCGATATCACTGGCCAGTAAATGAGCAGTCACTCCTTTTTTGCCTGCGGCCAGACTTGAAGCTGGAAAAACAACAGCTGGTATCGGACTCCTGGCGGCACTGCTCCCCCTCTATTTGCTCAAAAACGCGTTGATGTGCTGAAATGGCACGGAAATGTGCCAGATCGGCACTAAAAGGTTTTCTCCGTATTCGGACAATTGCCTCATACAGATTCGGAATAGTTTCATGCAGAACACAAACATCCTCCGCCGTACCGCCATCGCCGCGGGCCTGCTGCTGGGCGCTGCCGTGGCAGTGCCTGCCATCGCCGCCGACAACTATCCCAGCAAGGCCATCACCATGGTCGTGGGCTACCCGGCCGGCGGCAGCACCGACCTGGTCGGTCGTCTGGTGGCCGACGGCCTGGCCAAGCAGCTGGGCCAGCCCGTGGTGGTGGAAAACCTGGGCGGTGCCGGTGGCGCCATCGGTGCGCAGAAGGTGGCCAAGGCCCCTGCCGACGGTTACACCATCATGGTGGGCGCCAACAATGAGCTGGCCATTGCCAGGCTCATCAACAAGGCCGTGAAGTACAACATTGGCGACTTCACTCCCATCGGTCTGGTGGGTTCCCAGCCCATGGTGCTGGTCGCATCGCACAAGGCTGGCGTGAAGAACGCGGCCGAGTTCGTGAGCCTGGTGTCCAAGAACCCCGACAAGTTCAGCTACGGCAGCTCCGGCGTGGGCACGGCGCTGCACCTGGCCGGCGAGCTGGTCAAGGAGCAGGGCAAGCTGCAGATGACCCATGTACCCTACAAGGGCGTGGCGCCTCTGACCACCGACCTGGTGGGCAACAACATCGAGTTTGGCGTGTTCGTGCTGTCCTCGGGCCTGCCCCATATCAAGGCCGGCAAGGTCGTGGCCCTGGGCACGACCGAAGCCAAGCGCTCGGCCATCACCCCCGATATTCCTGCCCTGTCCGAGCTGCCCCAGTTCAAGAACGTGGACATCAACAGCTGGTTTGCGCTGATGGCTCCCAAGGGCCTGCCCGCTCCCATCGCTGCCAAGCTGAAGAAGGCGCTGGAGGAAACCATGGCTTCGCCCGAGTTCCGCAAGAAGATGGAAGAGACCGGCAATGTGGTGGCCGATCCCAAGGTGGATGCCGGCAAGTACATCAACACCGAGATTGCCAAGTACTCGAAGATTGTTCAGTTCGCCAAGATCGAGAACTGATCTTGCGTTGACTGGCGGCGGCCTGAGGTCGCTTCGGTTGGGAAACGGCTTGTGCCTCTGGGGCGCAGGCCGTTTTTGTTTTTTCTGCTGGTTGCAGGACAGAGGGCGGGTCTCGGCCCGCCTTGCCGACTCACTTTCTTGCTGGTGGCGGGGGGCCGCCCCCAAGAAAGTAAGCAAAGAACACCGCTCCTGTTACCCACGCCCCCTTCGCTACGCTACGGGGTAACCTGCGCCGTCAACCTCTTGTGGCTGTACGGCAAAACTCACTTCGAGCTTCGCTCTGCGCTCAAACACGTTGCCGTAAAAGTGATGACGATGCAGTTGCACTCTACGGTGCAACTGCCCGCCACAAGAGGCAGCCGTCGCAGGCGTGGGCAAAAGGGGCAATACCGAATGCGGGATAGCTTCTTTATGCTTTGAATAGCTGCTTCCGTAATCTGGATAAGCGCAGGGGCGCAGACACTCGGGTTGTGCTCTTTGCCTACTTTCTGGTGGCCGAAAGTAGGTCACGCGCCGGGGTGAAATCCCTGCCTCTGCCCTGAGATCAAGAAAAAATCAGGCTACAACCCACATTCAGAAAGCGCGATGCGCTATCAATTTTGATCAGTCCGCTGACAACGCGCAGGTGACACCGCCCCCACATTCACCTTCTGCTGCGTCAGCGACGCATCCAGCGTCTCCCCCAGCAGCAGATTGCGCGCCAGCAGGCTGTAGCCGGCGGCGCTCTGGATGCCATAGCCGCCCTGGGCGGCAACCCAGAAAAAGCCCGGAACGGGCGTGGGCGAGGCATCCCAGCCTATCACCAGCTCGCCATCGGCGACAAAGCTGCGCAGGCCGGCCCAGGTATGCGAGGGGCGGCGGATTTGCAGCGTGGTGGCCTCCTCGATGTGATAGATGCCGGTGGCAATGTCCAGCTCTTCGGGCACTACATCGTGCGGAGCCACGGGGTCTGCATTGGCGGGTGAGCCCAGCAGCTGGCCGGCGTCGGGCTTGATGTACCAGTTTTCATCGGCGCTGATGATGGCAGGCCAGTGCGTGGCATCCATGCCTTCGGGGGCCGGGAAGGTGAAGGCGCTGCGGCGCTTGGGCGTGATGCCGATGGGAGCCGCGCCCACCATGGCGGCCACGACATCCACCCAGGCACCGGCGGCGTTGACGATGACCTTGGCACGAAGGCTGCGGCCCTGGGGCAGGGCAATGTGCCAGAAGTCGTTGACCCGGGTGATGGCCTGGACCTCGGCGTTGCACCACAGATCGCCGCCGCGCTGGCGCAGGCCGCGGATATAGCCCTGGTGCAGGCCGTGCACATCGATGTCGCGTGCGCCGGTGTCCAGAAAGCCGTCCACCAAGACTTCGGCGTCGAGTACGGGAACCAGGGCCTTGAGTTGCTCGGCGTTCAGGCGCTGGGCCTCGGGGGAGTGGATGGTAGCTTCGGCGTAGGCGGCATCCACCAGATCCTTTTGCTCGGCCGTGCCCACATAGAGCACGCCGCGCGGCGTGAGGATGGGGGCTTCGGCAAAACCGGCCGGTGGCGCATCGTAGAAGGCGCGGCTGGCGCGGGTCAGGGCCTGCACCTGGGCGGGGCCGTAATGCTCTTCAAACAGTGCGGCCGAGCGGCCGGTGGTGTGATAGCCGGGCTGGGATTCGCGCTCCAGCATCAGCACCGAGGGCGGGTTCTCGCCACCCGACTGCGCCAACTGCCAGGCGGCGGATGCACCGGCCATGCCCGCGCCCACGATGACGAAATCCCAGACATCTTTCTGCATTGCTTCTCTCCTCGGTGTCGCCGGCCATGGTCCTGCATGGCCGGCTGTGCTTGGTCAATCCTGGCTTGTTGCCGACTTGGCTCTGGATTTGGCAGGAGCCTTGTCCAGATAGGGCTTGAGGTAGCGGCCCGTCACGCTGGCCGGGTTGGCCGCGACTTCCTCTGGCGTGCCCTGAGCCACGACCTGGCCGCCGCCCGAGCCACCCTCGGGGCCCATGTCGATCAGCCAGTCTGCGGTCTTGATGACGTCGAGGTTGTGCTCGATCACGACGATGGTGTTGCCCGCATCGCGCAGCTGGTGCAGCACTTTCAGAAGCAGGGCGATGTCGGCAAAGTGCAGCCCCGTGGTGGGCTCGTCGAGGATGTAGAGCGTGCGGCCGGTGTCGCGCTTGGACAGTTCCTGTGCGAGCTTGACGCGCTGGGCCTCGCCACCCGACAGCGTGGTCGCGCTCTGGCCCAGGCGGATATAGGACAGGCCCACGTCCAGCAGGGTCTGCAGCTTGCGCGCAATGCTGGGCACGTCCTTGAAGAAGGCATGAGCGTCTTCGACCGTCATCTCCAGAATCTGCGAGATGTTCCGGCCCTTCCACTGAACTTCCAGTGTTTCGCGGTTGTAGCGCTGGCCGTGGCAGATGTCGCAGGGCACGTAGACATCGGGCAGAAAATGCATTTCCACCTTGACCACGCCGTCGCCCTGGCAGGCTTCGCAGCGCCCGCCGGAGACATTGAACGAGAAACGCCCGGGGCCGTAGCCGCGCTCCTTGGCGGTATTGGTTTCGGCCATCAGCTCGCGGATGGGCGTGAACAGGCCGGTATAGGTGGCCGGGTTGCTGCGCGGCGTGCGACCGATGGGCGACTGGTCGACGTTGATGACCTTGTCGAAATAGTCGATGCCCGCGATATCGTCATGCGCAGCCGGCTCGGTGCCTGCACGGTGTACCTGGCGTGCCACTTCGGCATATAGCGTGTCGTTGACCAGGGTGGATTTGCCCGAGCCCGAAACGCCGGTCACGCAGGTGAACAGGCCGACGGGGAAGTCCACCGTCACGTTCCTGAGGTTGTTGCCGCGCGCGCCTTGCACGGTCAGCGCCTGAAGGTCGGTGCGTGCCTTGCTCGCAGATTCCCGCTTTTTGGCGGCCGTGACCGGAAAGCGCGATGTGCTCTGGGTGGCCTCGGCGTCACTGTCCTTGCGCAGCACGGGCAGCCAGGCGGTGCGGTGCCTGGGCACGGGAATGCTTTGTACGCCGCTCAGGTAGCGGCCCGTGGGCGAATCGGGACTGGCCTTGATGTCTTCATAGCTGCCCTGGGCCATGATGCGGCCGCCATGCACGCCGGCGCCCGGACCCATATCGATGATCTGGTCGGCTGCGCGCATCATGTCTTCGTCATGCTCGACCACGATCACGCTGTTGCCGATATCGCGCAGGTGCTCCAGCGTGGCAATCAGCTTGTCGTTGTCGCGCTGGTGCAGGCCGATGGAGGGCTCGTCCAGCACATACATCACGCCCGTCAGGCCCGAGCCGATCTGAGACGCCAGGCGGATGCGCTGGGCCTCGCCGCCCGAGAGCGTGTCGGCGCTGCGGTCCAGGCTCAGGTAGGACAGGCCCACATCGTTGAGGAAGAGCAGGCGCGAGGCGATCTCGCGCACGATCTTGTCGGCAATCTCGGCCTTGGCCCCGGCCATGCTCAGCTGCTTGAACCAGCCCAGCGCATCGGCCAGCGTGGCATGGCTGACCTCATAGATGGAGCGGGCCTGTTCGCCATCGCCCACGCGCACAAAGCGCGCTTCGCGGCGCAGGCGTGTGCCTTCACATTCGGGGCATTTGCGGATGCTGCGCAGCTTGGCCAGATCGTCGCGCACGACCTGGGATTCGGTCTCGCGAAAGCGGCGCTGAATATTGGGGATGATGCCTTCGAACGGGTGCGACTTGATAAAGGCTTCGCCCTTGCGTTCGCCGCTCTCGAAAACATAGTTGAACTCCATGGACTCGTCGCCCGAGCCAAAGAGAATCACGTCGCGCACTTTCTCGGGCAGCTCCTCGAACGCCGTCTCGGTGCTCACGCCATAGTGCTTGGCCACGCTCTCCAGCATGGAGAAGTAGTAGTTGTTGCGCTTGTCCCAGCCCTTGATGGCGCCGCTGGCCAGACTCAGCGACGGGAAGGGCACGACGCGGTCGGGGTCGAAGGCTTCGCTGTTGCCCAGGCCGTCGCATGCCTGGCAGGCTCCCATGGGGGAGTTGAACGAAAACAGGCGCGGCTCCAGCTCGGGCAGGGAGTAGTCGCAGAGCGGGCAGGCGAACTTGGCGCTGAACAGATGCTCCTTGCCGCCGTCCATCTCCAGGGCGATGACGCGGCCGCCGGCATCGGCACCGCCGGCGCGCAAGGCAGCCTCAAAGCTCTCGGCCAGGCGCTGCTTGATGTCTTCGCGCACCTTGACGCGGTCTATCACCACATCGATGTTGTGGCGCTCGTTCTTCTCCAGTTTGGGCAGGGACTGTGCATCGTAGATCTGCCCGTCGACACGAAAGCGCACATAGCCCTGGGCCTGGAGCTGCACGAAAAGCTCGGCGAACTCGCCCTTTTTCTCGCGCGCCAGGGGGCCGAGGATCATCAGCTTGGTGTCCTCGGGAAGCTGCAGCACGCTGTCCACCATCTGGCTGATGGTCTGGGCCTGCAGCGGCAGATTGTGGTCGGGACAGAACGGCGTGCCGGCACGGGCGTAGAGCAGGCGCAGATAGTCGTTGATCTCGGTCACCGTGCCCACGGTGGAGCGCGGGTTGTGGCTGGTGGCCTTTTGCTCGATGGAAATGGCGGGCGACAGGCCCTCGATCAGATCGACATCGGGTTTGTCCAGGCGGCCCAGAAACTGGCGTGCATAGGCCGAGAGACTTTCCACATAACGGCGCTGGCCTTCGGCGTACAAGGTATCGAAGGCCAGGCTGGACTTGCCCGAGCCCGACAGGCCGGTGATCACAACCAGCTGGTTGCGAGGGATGTCCAGGTCGATGTTCTTGAGATTGTGCGTGCGTGCGCCGCGAATGGCGATACGTGTCTGCGCCAGAGAACGGCCCAGATAGAGGCTGTCATCATGGACTTCAGAGGGCGAATCAGGCTTCAGGGACACGGGCGCTCCAGACGGGGAAAACTCTCCATGATAGTCAGACGGGCTTGCGCGTGACTAGATGATTCAGGTTCACGGACAATCTACGGTTTTATTTCCTCTCTTTTGCCCGGCAGTGGTTTAGTTAACCTGGGCATAAGACTTTGACTCTTGGCAAAATCTGAGCGTGAAAAAAATCAATACCTCCCCCAGCGCGGGCACGCAGGGCACGGACAAATCCTCTTCCACCATGACCTCCCAGGAACGCCGCTCCAGCGGTGCCCTGGCGCTGATCTTTGCGCTGCGCATGCTGGGCCTGTTCCTGGTGCTGCCCGTCTTCATGCTGGAGGCACGCAAATACCCGGGCGGTGACGACCCGGCCATGATCGGCCTGGCCATGGGCCTGTATGGCCTGACCCAGGCCCTGTTCCAGTTGCCTATCGGCCTGGCCTCCGACCGTATCGGCCGCAAGCGTGTCATCGTCGCCGGCCTGCTGGTGTTTGCGGCGGGCAGCCTGATTGCGGCCATGGCCGACTCGCTGACCGGCCTGATGGCGGGGCGTGCCATTCAGGGCGCAGGCGCCGTGTCTGCCGCCGTCACGGCCCTGTTGGCCGATCTGACGCGCGACGGCGTGCGTACCAAGGCCATGGCCATGGTCGGCGGCAGCATCGGCCTGATGTTTGCACTGGCGCTGGTGCTGGCGCCGCTGCTCAATGCCTGGATAGGCCTGTCCGGCATCTTCGGTCTGACCTGTGCGCTGGCGCTGGCCGGCATTGCCGTGGTGCTGTGGGTGGTGCCGCCCGAGCCCAGACAGCATGCCGATGCGCCCAAGGGCAAGTTCAGCGAGCTGCTGGGCCAGTCCGATCTGCTGCGTCTGAATTTTGGCGTCTTCATTCTGCATACCGTGCAGATGTCCATGTGGGTGGCCGTGCCTGCCATGCTGGTGCAAGCCGGTCTGGCCAAGGAGCAGCACTGGCATATCTATCTGCCCGCCGTGCTGCTGTCCTTTCTGGCCATGGGCCTGCTGTTTTCCATGGAGCGCAAGGGCAAGCTGCGCAAGGCCTTGCTGGGAGCCATTGGCCTGGTACTGGTCGTGCAGATCGGTCTGGGCATGCTGGCCGCCAGCGGCACCATTCCGACGGTCTGGTGCATGGCGCTGCTGATGTTTCTGTTTTTCTGCGGCTTCAATGCTCTTGAAGCCACCCAGCCAAGTCTGGTCTCGCGCATGGCTCCGGCGCCGCTGCGTGGCGCGGCATTGGGTGCCTACAACACGTTGCAGTCGCTGGGCCTGTTTGCCGGTGGCGCTTTCGGTGGTGCAGTCGCCAAATTTGCTGGCGTGCCGGGCTTGTTCATCATGACGGCTGTGCTTGTTGCCCTGTGGCTGGTCGTGACCTGGCCGCTGCGCCCGGTGGGGCGTCACTGACTTACAGCAACACCCCCTGAGGCGCTGTGCGCCTAGGCGGCCCCGCCTTCCCCCTCTCTGCTACGCAGAGGGGACGCAGCCCTCGCAGCGGGGCTGCCCTTGCTCGGCTGCTCGCGCGCAGTGGCCCCTTTCCTGCTGGGGCACCATGTATCGCCGTGATGGGATATAGGGCAATCCCGTGCTCGTCATGGCTGGCTTGGGGCAGAATACGAGGTTCATTGGTTCGGGACCTTTCGTAATTGCCCGGGCCACTTTTTGAAAAGGTATCTCTATGGCATCCGTCAACAAAGTCATCATCGTCGGCAATCTGGGTCGTGACCCCGAAATGCGCACCTTCCCCAGCGGCGATCAGGTGGCCAATGTGACCATCGCCACCACAGACCGCTGGCGCGACAAGAACACCGGCGAAAACCGCGAAGCCACCGAATGGCACCGTGTGGTCTTCAACGGCAAACTGGCCGAAATCGTGGGCCAGTACCTGCGCAAAGGCAGCCAGGTCTATGTGGAAGGCAGCCTGCGCACCCGCAAGTGGACCGACCAGGCCTCCGGCCAGGAACGCTACGCCACCGAAATCCGTGCCGACGCCATGCAGATGCTGGGCAGCCGCCAGGGAGGTGCTCAGCAGCAAGGCGGCTACGGCAGCGATGATGGCTATGGCGAAAGCAGCTACGAAGCACCCCGCCGTCAGGCTCCCGCTCCCATGCAGCAGCGCCCCGCACCGGCACCCATGCAGCAGCGTCCTGCTCCTGCACCCATGGCTCCTCCTCCCCAGCGCGCAGCTTCGGGGTTTGACGACATGGATGACGACATCCCGTTCTAAATCACGGACAGGTCGCTGTCGCCACTTTGCAAAGATTTGCAAAAAAGCCCGCGCTTTCAATGAGCGCGGGCTTTTCTTATGTGGCGACTTGATAGATTGCGGGTGCGATTCGAAAGATGCTGCAGTCGAATGACAGCATGGTTGAAAATTTCAATCGAATAGCTGGCTTCATCGAATTAGTGAAATAAGATGCAGCATGCAAGCGCGTTTCATCCAGTTACGATTGATGATTGAGCGCTGAATCACACACTCAAGTGGGAGTGGTCCTAGCCAGTGCAGCCAAGCAGGACTTGGCGTTTCCTCAGGAGCTTCGAGCATGCCGACTTTGGTCATCTCAATCGACGGCGCAGTCATCAAGGAAGTACAGCTCACCAAGGAGCGCACGACCTTGGGTCGTCGTCCTTACAACGACATCGTGATCGAGAATCTGGCAGTCAGCGGCGAGCATGCCGTGCTCACCATCTCTGGCGGCAAGGTCAGCATTGAAGACCTGCGCAGCACCAACGGCACCTATGTCAACGGTCGCGCCATCCAGAAGCAGGACCTGCTCAACGGCGACCTGCTGGACATTGGCCGCTACAAAATCCGCTTTCTCGATACCGTGATTGCCGATACGAATACGTCAACTGCCCAAGGCGGCAAAAAGGCGTTGGCGCATATTTCCGAAGAAGCAGACAGCGGCTATGCCAAAGTCGCCAGTCCCTCAGGATTTGGCGAAATCTCTAGCTTCAGCTCCACCATTCAGGGCTCGCTCGCCGCACTGCCTGAGCGCCATGCCGTGATTCGCATGCTCACCGGCAGCCTGGCTGGCAGGGAAATACCTCTATTCAAGGTTGTGACCACCCTGGGCAAGCCCGGTGTAGCCATCGCCTCCATCACCCAGAAGCCCCATGGCTTTGTGCTCACCCAACTGGAGGGCGCAAGCGAAGACCTCAAGCTCAATGGTCAGGTGGTGGGCCCTTTGTCTGTGCCGCTGCTCAATGGCGATACGGTGGACCTGGCGGGCAGCACCATGCGCTTTGTCGTGGAGTGACAGGCTGGCTTGACTTGTGCCAAGAGTCTGACAAATTTGTCATTACTTGTGACGGGAACGCCAAAATTGTTACGCAAACTCGCTTGAATGTTGCCAAACGTGTCATCTTGGATAAGGCCTGCCTTTGCCAAATTGTTGGCATGAAGCTTGCTTGGTACCCCGTGTCTCATCCAACTAGGGAGTTTGAAGTGAAGCGTTCCATTCAAAAGGGTTTCACCCTGATCGAACTGATGATCGTTGTGGCGATCATCGGTATTCTGGCCGCCGTGGCTCTGCCTGCTTATCAGGATTACACAGTGCGTGCACGTGTAACTGAAGGCTTTAACTTGGCCCAACCAGCACGCGCTGGCTTGGCTACGGATGGCGTTGCAGCCTTGGCTGATTACCAGCGCTATACACTCAACTGGAACGAGCAGGCCAGCAGCACTGGCGCAAACTCCAAGTATGTGACTTCGGTTAAGTTTAGTGAACAAGGTTCTAGCGCGACCGGTGGTGATACTGCCAGAATCATTATCACTTACAACACAACCACTGTCGGTGGTATGAAATCGACCGAGAATGAAATCTGGCTGTACCCACGTGTTCGCACAGCGAATGCAAGCACTGCTCCTGTGTCCCTGGCTACTGCTTGGACTGCTGGCACGACAGGTGCTCTGGACTGGATGTGCACCGGCGAGACTGCCACCACTGCAACGGCCCGCAAAGTAACTGTTACCGCTGCCGGTACTTCTGGCGTGAGAGCCAAGTTTTCACCTGCAGAGTGCCGTTAATCACGGTATTGGCACATAGATGAAAAAGGGCGCGTTTGCGCCCTTTTTATTTGATTGAATGATGTCGATTCAAGGTAAATTAAAGGTCAGCTCTGTCCATTTTGCAATCTCTGTAGTGATTGCAATTTTTATTGCATGGCTTGTATTTAAAGTTTGGTTTCCATATCCTTACTATAAAATTTCTGATGGAGAAAGAATTTTTCTTCTGATTTTATGCGTAGATCTGATATGTGGACCCGTTCTGACTTTTATAGTATTCAATGAAAACAAGAAAAACAAAGAAATATTTTTCGATATGGCTGTTGTGGCCATTATTCAATTTTGTGCTCTTGCCTATGGCTGCTATGCGTTAGTGGAAGCACGTCCGCTATATACGGTTTTCGAAGTTGACAGATTTCGCGTGGTGACGGCCTCTGAGGTTCAGAGCGAAAAAAATCCCATGGCTTCGAAAGGTCTTGAAAATAAATTTTGGGATGGCCCGAAAGTCATAAGCCTAAGGGAGCCCAATGACGGACAGGAGTACCTGAAAAGCCTGGAAATGTCTCTTAATGGAATACCTCCATCAGTGCGCCCTGATTGGTGGGCGCAATATATTGACTCCAAGGAGAAAGTATTGAGTGTGGCCCATGAGGTAAGCTTTTTGTATAAATACAGACCAGATGAAAAAAATACCATCCATGAGCTTCTAAAAAGCAATGGCTATTCTTCAGAACGTGTGCTGTGGCTTCCTTTGACTTCTGAGAAAAATATGGGCTGGATAGTCTTTATCGATAAGAGCAGTGCGGCATTGATTGCATACGCAGAAATTGATGGATTTATTTCTGAATAGAAAATGACGTTAAATAAGAATTACTGGAAGGTTTGGATTATTCCAGGTGCTTTTTTTATTTTTGGTTTGTTTTTCGAATATTTGTCATATTTTTTTGGATATAAAAGGTACATATTCAGCATAGAAATGTATGCATCCTTCTTTTTTATTTTAATGGGGAAGAAGTGGATTGCCATTCCATTGTTCGTCTTCTCTATTGCAATAGAGCTTGTGTTGGGAATGTCTTCGATTTTATATCTGTTCGATATTTCTCAAGTGGAAACTGTTTTGAGTTTTTTCTCTGAGGCTAAGAGATCTTATATTTTCTTGTTTGTTCTATATTTTTCCTTGTTGATTCTGTTTTTTGTGGCTATTGGAAAATTTTCGAAATCTGTGGGTTGGAAAAGATTTGCTGTTTTAGGAATTCTTCTCTTGATGACGCAATTTACATTATCTTTGAGAGATGGGAATCTCATACGACCGACATTGACCTCTCGTGGGAATCTGATTTTCGGTAGTTCTCTTTATGTCAGCAGTGAGGTGATGGGTTTAAACAGAGAAGTTTATGCGTTAACCAGTGACGAAAAGGGAGAGTTCTTGCCGGTCAAGAAACCCTCTGCAGTTCATTTGGCTTGGGGAGATACTTCTGGGTTGCCGGATAAGCTTATGCTGGTTGTGGCCGAGTCATGGGGAAAGTCAAAAGACGAAAAAATCGTGAGCCACGAGATATCTTCTCTAGTTCAAAGCAAAAATATCAGTAATTTGAAAATAGGAAATGTCTCGTCTGGTGGTGCGACTATCTATGGTGAGTTCAGAGAATTGTGTGGAATTGTTCCCACTAAACTGAAATTTAGAAAAGTCAATAAAGAAGATCTCATAGGGTGTCTGCCAAATGATTTGATGGCTAACGGGTATAAAACGGTATCCCTCCATGGCGCACACGGAACCATGTATGACCGGATGACATGGTATCCGCTAGTGGGTATACAGAAAATGTTATTTAAAGAGAATTTGCCTTTTGACAAGACCAAAGAGTGCTATTCATTTCCTGGATACTGTGATCGTTATTTATTTGAGCATGCATTGCATGAGCTGAAGTCAGTGCCCAAGGTATTATTGTACTGGATGAGTCTAAATTCTCATACGCCTTATGATAAACGTGATATCAGTTTCTATGATGAAGCCATTTGTAAAAATGGGCTAGGAGAAAATTATTCAGAACAGCTGTGTGTATATCATCAATTACATTATCAGTTCTTTAAAGAACTGGAAAAAATGACCCATGATCCCGCTCTGAAGGGAATGGAGGTTATTGTTGTCGGAGACCACGCACCGATCTTTAATGATGAAGAATCACGAGAGAAATTTGAGAAAAATCAGGTTTCATCGATCAGCTTTTCAGTCAAATAATCGATTTTGAGGTATGGCTTTCGTTGCAGTTCGACTTCGCTTCAATTTATGATGCCTCACCGCTCCTTGTTCGCAAGCATTAGTCAAACCCAGACGCATCGGATCGTGAATGGTAATTTCTTATATTCGTTCATGGCTCGTTTTCTCGATGCTTTTTCAATTCCCGCCCTTTTTTTGCTTTGAAAGCTCACTCATAACGCGCTATGTACCGGTCTCTCAAGCATAGAAAAGATGTGGACGCATTGCCGCTCCAGTTCCCGAAGTGGTATGCGCAGCCTGCTTGGTGGACTTTTGCGCTAATGGTGCTTGTCTGGAATATTCCGAATCTGCTTCCTTGGGAGCGGAATTTATACCCTGCCACGTACTGGTTGGACATGCTGGATCGCTTGTTCAAATCCGTGTTGCTAGCCACATTGGCAATGACGCTTTTTGCCCGGCCTTGGGTGGCATGGATTATTTCGTGGGCATTGTGCTTGTGGTGGTTACCTATTTCGGTGGCTGTGCGCTATGTGAACGAATCTCCGTTGAATGCAAGCCTGGTAGGCATCGCTATGGCGAGCAGTCCGGGCGAGTGGAGTGGACTGCTGCTTTCCATTCCGCGCAGTATTGTGTGGGCAATGCTGCTGTGGAATGTCATGTGTGGCGTGGTGCTATTTGGGCTTTGGCGTCAGCGCCATTGGCACTGGGCCGGAAAGTTGCGGGCTTCAGTTTTTGGGGTGTGTGTCTGCCTGCTCCTTCTTCCCTGGATCGCTCGTTGGACTATGAAGGAACCAGGAGGGGAGGGAGTGCTTGCTGGCGAGCAGGCTCATATACAGGCAAACGAGGACCCTTTCAAAAAGGGGGATCAGCCCATTGGTATCGACGGTGATATGCCTCTGGCATTTCCGTATGAGTTGCCGTGGGCATTGGCACAGTACTGGCAGGCGAGAGCTGTGGTGGAGGCTTCTATAGCCAGCATGCGTGAGATACCCGATTCACTCACGTTAAAGAAGAGTGCACCAGAGGTGGTGGTATTGGTGATTGGAGAGTCTTCCTCACGCAAAGCCTGGGGTCTGTTTCATCAGCAGAGTGGTGTGCAGACTACGCCCCGATTGCAGCAACGTCTGAATCGAGGTGAAGATGTGTACCTCTTTTCCAATGTGGTGGCGCAGACCGTTTCGACCCGACAGGCAGTGCCTTCCATGTTGACGGCTCAGCCAGTGCTTTGGCCGGACGGCACACCAAATCCTCAGGCCACACGCTCCATTTTGTCGGAGGTGGCGAAAGTCGGCTACCGCACCGGATGGTTCTCGAATCAAGCAGCTGTGGGTGAGTTCGATGGTGTGATTGCATCGTATGCCGATGAGGCTCAGTCCAAAGCTTTTTTGAACCCTTCCAGTTTTGTAACGCAGGGCAGTTATGACGAAGTGCTGGTACCCGCATTGAGGCGTTTTTTGGCGGCGCAGGATGGCCGAGCATTTGTGGTGTTGCACACCATGGGTAGCCACTTCCGGTTTGAGCACCGATACCCGCCGGGTTTTGGCCCCTTTGCCGTGCCAAGCAATGCAGAGCAGGCTTACCAAAATAGCGTGGCCTATACCGATATGGTGCTTGATCAAATGATTGAAGCTCTTGAGCAGAATGCGCGCTCAGCGGTGCTGCTGTATGTATCCGATCATGGACAGGGAAGAGCCGATCAGCGCTGTAACAGGCCAGATACGAACCGGGTTACAGCTGACGCTTACGAAGTGCCTGCCCTGTTGTGGTTGAGCCAAGCCTATGCACAGGCTAATCCGAACGTGGTGGCAGCACTGCAGGCCAATGCTGCAAGTCCTTACACTACGGCGTCTGTCCACCAGACCTTGCGCGACCTGCTGGAAGGAGACGGGGCTGCAGTCGCCACGTCGTTGGCGCAGGGCGGCAGCTTTTTGCGAAAGCCCCGGCGAGAAACGATCCAACGGGTCGTGTCCGCTGGTACGCAATGGGTTGATTTTCAAGAGGCCGCAGCTCGCAACCCCTGCTTAATCAAAGCTCCCTGAGGGGTGAGATGTAACTACCCAGTATTGGTACCAGCAATAAGGATGCTTGCCATGAAAAAACTTTCTTCCGCGCTGATTGCGCTTACTTTTTTTGCGTCGGGATGCGCTGCACTGGTCTACCAAATAGTGTGGCAGCGCTATTTGTTCACCGGGCTGGGGGTCGATATCGATTCTGTGACGCTGATCGTGTCGTCGTTCATGCTGGGTATTGGTATTGGTGGGGCGCTTGGTGGGTGGCTAGCAGACCGCTTGCCGCGCGAGCGGCTGAGGCTGTACGCGTTGGCGGAGCTGGGGCTGGCAGTGATCGGCTTTGCCAGCCCGTGGCTGTTTGCTGCAATGCAGTCGCTTGGTAGCTGGGGCTGGTCCTATGGGAGTGTGGCTTGTATGGCGGTATTGGTGGTACTTGTGCCTACTACGATTATGGGAGCCACGCTGCCCTTGCTCACCATGTTCTTTGATGAGTCGCTGACCAATGTGGGTGTGTCGGTCGGAGTGCTGTATTTCTTCAATACCCTGGGAGCGGCGTTTGGTGCTTGGTTGACAGCCAATATCTTGTTCATGCAATGGGGCCTGAATGCCAGTGCTTGGACTGCGGCAGCCATCAATTTTGGCTGCTTTGCTGCGACCTTGCTGGCGGCGAAATTGTCACGTGGGCATTCGGCGAATAGAACTGCATATGCTGCAGCCTAATGGAGACTTGTTGCCATGAATGCAGCTCGCTTTATCAGTTTCTGGACAGGGTTTTGTAGTCTGTCGCTTGAAATTGCCTGGGTGCGTCTCTATGGCTATGCCAATCAGAGTACCCCGCAGGCGTTTGCCTATGTGCTGGCGATTTATTTGCTGGGGATTGCGCTGGGCGCACAGATTGGCAAACGCGTGTGTCAGCTGCCTCTGCGCCAGGATATAGAAAAAGTCTCAGTGCTGGTGCTGCTGGTGGGATCTGTTGTAGCAGTAATGGCTCCTTGGGTTTTTTTAGGCTCCAGAGATTTGGCGTTAGACGATATTGTCGCCCCACTGGGTATTCTCTTGACTGCTGCCACCTTGTCGGTTTTGTTTCCCATAACTCATCATTTAGGTACTCCGCAACAGTCGGCTGGCAGTGTTATGGGAAAGGGTCGGCACTTTTCGCGGGTCTACATTATGAATGTGGTAGGGGCTGCGCTGGGGCCGCTGGTAACGGGCTATGTCTTGCTGGAGTTTTTGACGATTACGCAGACCTTTGCCTTTCTGGCGGCTGTGATTTTTTTGCTGGCCTGCGCTGCTGGTTGGGTATATGGCCTGGGGCACAAATTATTGGTGCAAAGCTGCATGCTGCTCTGCTTGGGCTTGACTCTGGTTGGTGGATACTGGGCCTGGAGTGACGCGCATTCGTTTGCCCGCTCCTGGGCAATTGCGCCTGGGCAGTCCTTGGTTGCTGTACATGAAAATCGGCATGGAATTATTACGATCACTGAATCCCAAAACGTCAGAAGGCAGGGGTTTGTTGATTATTTGGTATATGGCGGGAACGTGTATGACGGCAAGGTGAATGTCGATCTGGAACGCAACACGAATGGACTGGAAAGGCCGCTTGCCTTGCATGTGCTGCAACCCGAGGCCAAGAGGGTGCTGATTCTGGGTCTGTCCATTGGTTCGTGGCTGACAGTTGTGCGGGGATTTCCTGGCGTGGAGCAGATAGAGGTCGTCGAGATCAATCCCGGCTATATGACTCTGGCTCGCCAGTTTGAGGCACAGCGCAGGGCGCTGGAAGACCCGCGTGTACGTATCCATATTGACGATGCACGCCGCTGGCTGCAGTACTACCCGCAAGAAAAATACGACCTTATTCTGATGAATACGACCTGGCATTGGCGCGCCAATAGCTCCATGTTGCTTTCACAGGAAATGATGGCGTTGGTCAGTCGCCATCTGACCGATAAAGGAGTGCTGGCATTCAACGCGACGGGCTCGGTGGATGCGTTCTATACGGCATCGACGGTGTTCAAGGAAACGCGACGCTATCAAAACTTTATCTATGGCGCACAGTGGGACCCTTTCACCCAGGCCCAATCTTTGCAGTCTTGGGAGCGCCTTTATCAGGTGACCGTGGATGGTAAACCAGGGTTCAGAAAGGGGGGCGATTTTGTCGAGAAGTACGCCAAAGTCCCATTTTTGAAAGTTGAGCACGATCTTCAGGCGCTAGGCAGAGTCCCTGAAGTGATCCGAGATGACAATATGCTGGTGGAATACAAATATGGAAAAAAATAACGGGTGTTCTACAGTGTGAACTCACCCTCGAAACCGTTCCTAACAGTGAAGAAAGGAAGCTGCATGGCCCGTTTCGCGAGCGTACATCGCGTATCACCCGCTCAAGGTTGTCCGAGTTTGTACGGGGAAGGATTCAGGCGATCCAGCTCCCCGACTTCCCCCCTCGCTTCTCCATCACTCTGACCCCCCCCATCACCATCCCCTTATCCACCGCCTTGCACATATCGTAGATAGTCAGCAAGCCGACCTGCACGGCGGTCAGGGCTTCCATTTCCACGCCGGTCTGGCCTTTTAGCTCGACGGTGGCGGTGCAGAGGATGGAATTGGATTCCGGCTCCAGCTCGAACTCCACGGCGACGCGGGTCAGGGCCAGGGGGTGGCAAAGCGGGATGAGATCGCTGGTCTTTTTGGCGGCCATGATGGCAGCGATGCGGGCTACGCCCAGCACGTCGCCTTTTTTGGCCGTGCCGGCCTGCACAATGGCCAGGGTCTCGGGCTTCATGGTGATGCGGCCTTCGGCGACGGCAATGCGGTGGGTGCTGGGCTTTGCTCCAACGTCCACCATATGGGCCTGGCCCTGGGCGTCGAAGTGGGTAAGAGAGGACATGGCGGTTCTTTCCGGCAGCAGACGGGTTCGGCTCTGCGGCGCAATCAGGGTTGTGGTGGGTGGCGGCTATACCTGGGCATCACAGGCGGGCATCTCGCCGCATCCATCAATCAAGGCATCATAGTGGGGTGTTGAACGGTCGGCATATGGAGGATCCGTATGTCGGCAATGCTGTGATTGCCATGCCATTTTTGATGCCAAAACTGCGTACAGTTCATATTCTAAAAGCGCTGACAGCTTCTGTTTTGATAGCTATTCAGGCCGTATCCCCCTTGGCTTCCTCTGCGCAGGCGGCGGGTTTGCCGACCCTGGGCGACGGCGCATCGTCGCTGACCACGGGCGAGGAGCGGCGTCTGGGCGATTCCATCGTCCGCGAGCTGTACCGCGATCCGGACTATCTGGACGACCCGGTGCTGCAGGAATATGTGGAAGGCATCTGGCTGCATCTGCAGGATGCTGCGCGCAAGAATGGCGAGCTGTCGCCCGAGCTGGAGGAGCGCTTTGCCTGGACGCTGCTCCTGGGCAAGGACCGTCAGGTCAACGCGTTTGCGCTGCCCGGCGGCTATATGGGCGTCTATCTGGGCCTGATCGGCGTGGTCAGCAGCGGCGATGAGCTGGCCTCGGTCATTGCCCATGAAACCAGTCATATCACCCAGCGCCACATTGCCCGCATGATGGCGCAGCAAGGCAAGCAGACGCCGCTGATGCTGGCTTCCATGCTGCTGGGCGCCCTGGCGGCCACGCGCAGCCCCGATGCAGCCATGGCCATCATGATGGGCGGTCCGGCGGCGGTGATGCAGAACCAGCTGAATTTCTCGCGTGCCATGGAGAGCGAGGCGGACCGCATGGGTTACAGCCTGATGTCTCCTGCCGGTTTTGCCCCCCAGGGTTTTGTGAGCATGTTCGGCAAGCTGCAGCAGGCCAGCCGGCTCAATGACAACGGCAGCTGGCCCTATCTGCGCAGCCACCCGCTGACCACCCAGCGTATAGCGGACATGGATTCGCGCATTCCGCCTGGCAAGCGTGCGGCCGACCCTGTGCCGACGCTGGAGCATGTGATGATGTCGGCCCGCGCACGCGTGATTTCCAACCCCGGTGTCGAGGTGCGTCGTCAGTGGGCCACGCTGCCGCGTTCCGGCAGTTTTTCCGGCCTGAGCCAGTTGGAGCAGGTTGCTCAGCTCTATGCAGCGACGCTCAGTGCCATGTATCTGCGCGACTGGCCGCTGGCGCGCGAGATGGCGCAGCGGTTGCTCGCGGCGACGGCGGGCAACGCACCAGCGAATATTCAAGCCAGATGGCTGAATGCCGAGCTTGAATTCAAGGCCGACAACCCGCAGGCGGCCTTGGCGGCTTTGCCGCTGCAGTCCGGCAATGCGCCCCAGGCGGCGCCCAGGGTCACGGCCAGCGGCAATCTGGCCGGGCCGCGCGAGGCCGGGCCACGTGAGGCCGGGCCGAGTCTGGCCACGATTGACGTGGTGGAGCGGGTTGCGCCGCGCAGGCCAGAGCTGTTGCTCAAGGCGGAAATCCTGCTCAGGCTCAACCAGGCTGGCTCCATGGCCAGCCCCTTGCAGACCTGGGTGACGGACCATCCCCGCGATGGCTCGGCCTGGCAGACGCTGGCCCGCGTGTGGCGCAGCCAGGGCCAGGAGATGCGCGCCCTGCGGGCTGAAGCAGAGGCCCAGGTGGCGCACTATGACTACGCGGCAGCGGTGGATCGCTTCAAGGCCGCGCAGGATCTGGCCCGCAAGGCCGGCGCCGGTGCCGATTACTTCGAGGCTTCCATCATCGACACGCGTTTGCGTGCCGTGGACGAGTTACTCCGGGAACAGCTGCGCGACAAGGCGGTCAATAAGTAGGCCCAGCACCGAGTAGATCAGCGCACCCAGCATGGCGGCCCAGAAGCCCGTGACATGGAAGCCGCCGAGGATGCCGGAGGCCATCCAGAACATCAGGCCGTTGACCACCAGCAGGAACAGGCCCACGGTGATGATGGTCACGGGCAGCGTCAGTATCACCAGGATGGGGCGAATGATGGTGTTGAGCAGGCCGATGACCAGGGCTGCAATCATGGCCGAGCCGAAGCTCTGTACCTGTACGCCGCTGTAGACATAGGCGACCGCGAGAAGAGCCGCCGCGCAAAGAAGCCATTTGACGAGGATTTTCATGCTGGCCAGCATAGCAGCAGGCCGTGTCTGCGGTCATCGCGGCGCAGCATAAAAAAAGCCTTGCGAGGTGTTGGCCGCGCAAGGCTTATTCAAAGAGTGCTTGAAGCTCTTAAATCGAGAGCGAGTCGTCGATCACAAAGCCCATCATGGCGGCAATCGCCGCCATGGTGCCGGGCAGATTCCAGCGGCCGCCGGTGGCACCTGTCTTGGCATTGGCCTTGACGGGAGCGGCTTGCACGACCTCCTGCTTGGGGCGGCGGGCGTCGATGATCTGCGCTGCGCCATGTTCCTGCTGCAACTCGGCGACCAGCTCGGTCAGCGGGCCCTTGGCCAGCACGGCGGTGACCTTGCCTCCTGTCGTCGCCATTACGGGCATCAGCGCCGCAAACAGCTTGTCTGCCCATTTGCCGCGCCAGTTCTCGCGAGCGCGATGGCTGACCCATTTGCTCACACGGTGGGTCATGCGCGGAGCACAGGCCACCAGCAACCAGTGGGAGGAAGCCGCCTGGCTCGATCCCGCCAGTGCCTCGAGCATAGGCTGGGCGTATGTGGCGTCATCCACGTAAACAATGATGGGGTTCAAAGTGCGTCCTAACTGGAACGAAGGTTGAAGAATGCGGCACATCTGTAGGAATGTGCCGACTTGTTTCTATTGTGAGTCGTGAAGGCTGCGGTCAGTTCCCGCATTCCTTCACGAATTGCTGGGTTTTCCAGACTTAGTGGGCTGCAACAGCGGGGCGGCGGCTGGCAATGAACTTGCCCAGAGCCAGAACCAGCAGTGCGCCGCCGATATGGGCTGCCCAGTACAGGGTCTTGGAGATCTCGGCCAGACCTTGTGCATCGGTCGTGCCCAGCTTGGGCATCCACAGCCACTTGTCGGTATTCACGAACACGGGGTCGGTCACGAACATGCCGCCCGCGATCCAGCCCAGCAGCATGCCGCCGGCCACGATGATCATGGGGAAGCGCTCCATCAGCTTGATGACCAGCTGCGAGCCCCAGACGATGATGGGCACGGAAATCAGCAGACCCAGCACGATCAGCAGCATCTGGTGGTCGCCCGAGCTCTGGGCTG
Organism: Comamonas sp. E6; assembly: GCF_001010305.1. Lineage (NCBI taxonomy): Bacteria > Pseudomonadati > Pseudomonadota > Betaproteobacteria > Burkholderiales > Comamonadaceae > Comamonas > Comamonas sp. E6. The sequence goes on along the minus strand of NZ_BBXH01000007.1, from coordinate 213,195 downwards.
CGCCGGCGATGGCGATCACGTTGTCCACGGACATCACCAGGTCGGCGACGATGATGGTCTTGATGGCGGCAAACAGCTTGTCGCTGCCTTCGATGTTGTCATGACCTTCGTCATCGGGAGCAATCAGCTTGATACCGATCCAGATCAGCAGTATGGCACCCACGACCTTCAGGAACGGCAGCTGCAGCAGCACCATGGCAAAGGCGATCAGGATGATGCGCAGGACGATGGCACCGGCAGTACCGTAGATGATGCCCTTGCGACGCTGCTCGGGTGGCAGCTTGCGGCAGGCCAGTGCGATCACGACCGCGTTGTCGCCGCCTAGCAGGATGTCGATGATGATGATTTGGCCCAGCGCAATCCAGAAGGGCGTGTGGGTCAGAAAGTCCAGATCCATGTGATTTTTCCTCGTTGTGGAATGCCGCTGGTGCAGTCTGCATAGGTTTGGCACTTGACGCCAGCGGGTGAAGACCAAGGTGACGTAAGTCGAAGCGCAAACCCGCGCGAGGAATCGTGCAGGGGCAGACACTTTGATTGACCGTCATCGGCCTATCAAAGGTCTTGCTCGATTGCAGCCTGGCTGCAAACCGTATGGCCGGAAGCTTGCGCTTCGTATTGACGACCATCCGCTCATGGCGCAAAACATGCGCCCGATAAGCTACTCCCCTTCGAAGCTGCGCATTTCAACACAGCAGGCATGGGATTTCAAGTTTCAAACCCCATCTAGTTCACAGGTTTTATATTGAGCAGCCGTCTTGCGGCGCCTTTGCACAAAGCACAGGCAGCTACCAAAAACGAAGCAACCTTGCTGACGCAGGCCTCATGGCAGCGGCTTATGATGCCTGCTCCATGACTGCCATTCACATCACCGACATCGAAGCTGCCATCAATTACTGGCGAGGCCGCGCTCCATCGCCCGACGGCGTGCTGCTGGCACCCGAGGTGAAGGCTCTGGCCGAGGTGTATGCGCTGATGATTCATGCCTGCGAGTCCGAGGTGGCGGTGGAGGGCTTTCCGTCACATGCCATGGCTGCCTGGCTGGCCTGGTTCGACACCATGCCCGATACGCCTTGCATTGCCATCTGTTCCACCAGCCAGGGCGACGAGAAATGCAAGGGCTGCGGCCGCAGTTTCGACGAGGTGCAGTATTGGACGGCCATGGAGCCCGCCGAGAAGCGGGCCGTATGGCGCCGCATCACGGTCGAGGGCGATTCCTGGCGCTTCAACCGCTATGCGGAGCGCGCGGCGGAGCGGCGCGGCCAGAGTTTTTGAAGCTTATTTCCAGCGCGTGGGCTCGACAAACACCGTGCCCAGATTGCTGGACAGTGTGAGCTGGCCTTCCTGAATCGTGGCCTGCAGCTGCATGCTGCGCTCGGCCAGCGCACCCAGTTGCTGGGCCACTTCCGAGTCGATGTAATGCACTTCCAGCTTGCTCTGGCGGGCCAGCTTGCCTTCCAGACCCTTCCACCAGACATGGGCGGCGTGGTTGAAGGGATAGACCAGCATATGGTCGGACTTGTTGCAGGCCTTGGTGATGGGCTTTTCGTCGGGTTGGCCGACTTCGATCCACAGGCGCTTCTGGCCGGTGTAGTCGGTGATGTGCACGTCCGGATCATCAGGGTCGGACAAGCCGATGCCAAAGCCCAGCGTGCCGTCACCATTGCACAGGTCCTGCAGCTTCCAGGCGTTCAGCGCCAGGGCCACCAGGCGCACCATCATGCGGTCATCTGTTTCGCTGGGATGGCGCGCCAGTGTCAGATTGTGGTCGGCGTAGTAGTTGTGGTCGATGTCGGCAATCGACAGATTGGCTTTGAAGATGGTGGACTTGATGGCCATGGCGGTGCTGCCCGCAGGCAGTCCTTTTGAAAACTATCAAAAACAAGAGCTGCCAGCGCCAATCAACATTGGCTTTGGCAGCTCTTTAATGCTGAGATGCTTGAGTATCAAGCGCTAGCAGCTATCCTTTTTGCGGTTCAAACGCGCTTGGCCAGCTCGGCAGCCTTGCCGATGTAGGAGGCTGGCGTCATGGCCAGCAGACGGTCCTTGTCGGCCTGGGGGATTTCCAGACCGTTGATCAGGCGGTGCAGGTCTTCGGCCAGCACGGTCTTGCCGCGCGTGACTTCCTTGAGCTTTTCGTAGGCGCCCTGCACGCCATAGCGGCGCATCACGGTCTGGATGGGCTCGGCCAGCACTTCCCAGGCGTGGTTCAGGTCTTCCTGCAGGCGCTCTTCGTTGAGTTCGAGCTTGTTCAGGCCGGTCATCAGCGAAGCGTAGGCCAGCGTGGTGTAGCCGAAGGCGACGCCGATGTTGCGCAGCACGGTGGAGTCGGTCAGGTCACGCTGCCAGCGGCTGATGGGCAGCTTCTCGGCCAGATGCTTGAGCATGGCGTTGGCCATGCCCAGATTGCCTTCGCAGTTCTCGAAGTCGATGGGATTGACCTTGTGGGGCATGGTGGACGAGCCGATCTCGCCGGCCTTCAGGCGCTGCTTGAAGAAGCCCAGGGACACATAGCCCCAGATGTCGCGCGACAGGTCGATCAGGATGGTGTTGGTGCGCGCCATCGCGTCAAACAGCTCGGCCATGTAGTCATGGGGCTCGATCTGGATGGAGTAGGGCTGGAAACTGATGCCCAGGCCCTTGGGCTCGGCCGATTCCACCACGTTCTGGCTGAACGCTTCCCAGTCGAACTCGGGCCAGGCCGACAGGTGGGCGTTGTAGTTGCCCACGGCGCCGTTCATCTTGCCCAGGATCTTCACACCGGCGATGTTGGCAGCGGCCTTTTGCAGGCGCACGACCACATTGGCCAGTTCCTTGCCCACGGTGGTGGGAGAGGCGGTCTGGCCGTGCGTGCGGCTGAGCATGGGCACTTCGGCGTAGAGGTGGGCCATCTCGCGCAGCTTGGCGATGATGCCGTCGATGGCAGGCAGCAGCACGGTGTCGCGGCCGACGCGGATCTGCAGCGCGTGGCTGGTGTTGTTGATGTCTTCGCTGGTGCAGGCAAAGTGCACGAACTCGGCGGCCTTTTGCAGCTCGGCGCGGCCATCGAACTTGGACTTGATCCAGTACTCCACGGCCTTCACGTCGTGGTTGGTGGTCTTTTCGATGGCCTTGATGGCGTCTGCATCGGCTTCGGAGAAGTTGGCGACCAGCGCGTGCAGATAGTCGCGCGATTCGGCCGACAGCGCGGGGAATTCGGCAAAGCCGGCATCGGACAGGGCGATGAACCAGGTCACCTCGACCTGAACACGGCGGTGCATATAGCCGTATTCGCTCATGATGGGGCGCAGTGCGGACAGCTTGGCGGCGTAGCGGCCGTCCAAGGGAGAGATGGCGGTGAGGGAGGACAGGTTCATGGTGGCGCAATTGTAGGTGCGCTGCATCAGTCGCACGCCGCGCTGGGTTGCTCTGCGGCCGTGACTGACATGCATGCCGGCCCTTTGCGGCGGCAGCCGTGCCGCCATGCCAGCGCATAGAATCATCGCACCGGCCCGTCGCCGGTGACTCGTGTCATGGAACCGCTGCTATGAAACTAATAGGCTCCACCACCAGCCCCTTTGTGCGCAAAGTCCGCGTCGTGCTGGCCGAAAAGAAGCTGGACTATCAATTCGTCGAAGAGAACCCCTGGGAGGAAGCGCTTGCGCCGGGGACGGGCAATCCTCTGGGCAAGGTGCCGCGTCTGGTGATGGACGGCACGGAGGCCATGTTCGATTCGCGCGTCATCGTCGAATATCTGGACACACTTTCGCCGGTTGGCAAGCTGATTCCGGGCACGGGCCGCGAGCGCGCCGAGGTCAAGACCTGGGAGGCCCTGGCTGACGGCATGCTGGACGCTGCCGTTCTGGTGCGGCTGGAGGCCACCTGGCCCGGCCGCAGCGCAGAGCAGCGCAGCCAGGCCTGGATGGATCGCCAGATGGGCAAGGTCCAGGCCGCGCTCAAGGTCATGTCTCAGGGCCTGGGCGAGAAGCCGTTTTGCTGCGGAGGCACGCATCTGACGCTGGCCGATATCAGCGTCGGCTGTGCCCTGGCCTGGCTGGATTTCCGCTTTCCCGAGATGGATTGGCGCGCCGAGCATCCGAATCTGGCCGCCTTGCTGATCAAGCTGGCGGCACGCCCCAGCTTTGTGAACACCGTGCCCCACTGAGTGACAGCATGCCGTCAAAGAAAAGGCCACTCGAAAGTGGCCTTTTTTGGGGCATAAAAAAGCTGCGAAGCATCCCGAAACGAATTAAGAGAGGGAGGGAGGAGAAGCGCTCCGGGGATTGTTCAATGGGCGTACCCAAGGGCTTCGCAACTGGAAATTGGTGAATGCAGACCTGTCAGTTCATTGCACTTGACTATCAGATAAGACACTGTTGCAGAAGTTCCAGCCCCCGTGGGTTTCATTTTTGTAACAGTTTGGCAATGCCTGTAGGCAAATCTTGATGGATGCTGCCAGTGCTTCGAAAAGCAGGTACTCACCAATCTCCGGTCCCTTGAGACAGTTAGCTGCTTTGTGCTGAGGCGACAGGCCCGAACACCGCAGCCCAGAGCTTGAGTACCGCTTCGCGCTGGGCCTGGGCCTGCTCCGGCTCCAGCTGTCCGGAGCGCTCGTCCAGTCTTGCCACGTGTTGCAGGCGGCGCAGCTCGCGGTAGGCCTTGGCTGCTTCATAGCCCACTGTCTTGGGCAGCAGGCCCGCGTCTTCGGCGCGCTGCAGCAAGGCGATATTGCCCACATTGGCGATCAGCTCGCGGTGCGCGCCGGATTCGGCCAGCACCAGGTACTGCACGGCAAATTCCACATCCACCATGCCGCCGGGGCTGTGTTTGACGTCAAACAGGCCGCCGCGTACCGGGTGGGCGCCACGCACCCGCTCACGCATGGTTTCAATCTCGTTGCGCAGAGCAGCGGCATCGCGCGGCGCGGTGATGACGGCTTCGCGCACCGCATCAAAACGCTGATGCAGGTGCAGATCGGTCGCAGGCTCGCCTGCAGGAGAGGGAAAGTCGCGGCTGCCCAGCACAAAGCGGGCACGCGTCATGGCCTGGTGTTCCCAGGTCCAGGCGGTGTTGCTGCCGCGCTGCTGCTGGTAATTGGCATAGGACTCGAAGCTGGTCACCAGCAGGCCCGAGTTGCCGTTGGGGCGCAGCGCGGTGTCGATCTCGAACAGATCGCCTTCACCGGTCTTGACGGTCAGCCAGTTGATGAGCTTGCGCACATAGGCCGCGTAGACCTCGGGTGCGCGCTCATCGTCGTCATCGAAGACGAAGACGATGTCCAGATCGCTGCCGTAGCCGAGCTCCTTGCCGCCCAGCTTGCCGTAGCCCACGATGCCGAAACGTGGCGTATCGCGATGGCGGTTCTTGAGCCGGCTCCAGCACCATTGGGCCGTGATGCGCAGCACGCTGTCGGCCAGGGCGCTGAGGTCGTCTGCCACTTGCTCTACGGTAATGCGGCCTTCGATATCGCGCGCCAGGGTGCGGAAGACTTCGGCATGGTGGGCGCGGCGCAGCAGATTGAGCAGGGTTTCATCGTCGTCCTCGCCCGTGGACTGCAGGGCGGCCAGGCGCATGGCCAGCTCGTGCTCGAAGTCTGCTGCGACAAAGCGCTCCTTGAGGATGGCATCGCTGGCCAGCTCATCGATCACCCCGGGGTGTTGCTGCAGGTACCGTGCAGGCCAGCGTGCAGCTCCCAAAAGATGTAGCAACCTCTCGTGAACTGCCGGGCGTTCCAGCAGCAAGGCGAGGTAGCTTTCGCGGCGCAGCAAGGGTTCCAGCCACTGCAGAAAGCGTTTGGCAGCTTCTTCGCTGGACTGGCCGCTTTCCACCCATTGCGAGGTGCGCTCCACCAGCCTGAACAAACGGGCCCGCGCCTCGTCGCGCAGGCCATTGATGCGGGTATTGCTGCGCCAGTCGGCGACCTGCCCGGCCAGCGAGGGAGGCAGGGCCTCGATCAGGTCTTCGATGTCTCTGGGCGTGGGCGGTCCGCCTGCCGCGGCCTTGGCGGCATTGCAGTGGCCGTTGCTGCATTGTTGGGAGTCACCGCCGAGCAAGGTGTCGAACTCCTGCGCCACCAGTTCGCGGTGCTCGTCCAGCTGGTGCAGAAAGCCGCAGGCATCGGCATAGCCCAGGGTGCGGGCAATCCACAGCAGATCATCGTCGCGTGTGGGCAGCACATGGGTCTGCTGATCGTCCAGATACTGGATGCGGTGCTCCACCTGGCGCAAGAAGATGTAGGCGCGGCTCAGCGCATCGGCAATCTCGGCGCTCATCAGATTGGCCTGCACCAGGCGCTGCAGCGCTTCCAGTGTGGGGCGACGGCGCAGTTCGGGGAACTGGCCGCCGCGCACCACCTGCAGCAGCTGCACGATGAATTCGATCTCGCGGATACCGCCGCGCGAGAGCTTGACGTCGTTGGCGCGCTCGGGATGGCCTGCGCTGCGCTTGGAGGCGTGGTCGCGGATCTGGCGATGCAGGCTGCGCAGCGAGTCGAACACCGCATAGTCCAGATAGCGGCGGAACACAAAGGGCAGCACCACGCCGCGCAGGGCCTGGACGTTGGGGGTCTGGATATCGGCCAGCGGCGCCACGATGCGGCTCTTGAGCCAGGCAAAGCGCTCCCACTCCCGGCCGTGGATCTGCAGATACTCCTCCAGCGAGGACAGCGAAACGGCGGGGGCGCCGGAATTGCCGTTGGGCCGCAGGGCCAGGTCGACGCGAAAGACAAAGCCGTGTTCGGTGGTGTCGCCGATCAGGCTGAAGATGCCCTTGACGGCACGGCCGAAGTACTCGTGGTTGGAGATCACGCCGCGGCCGTCGGCCTTGCCCCGGGTGTCGCCATCATGTTCGTAGACGTAGATCAGGTCGATGTCGCTGGAGACATTGAGCTCGCGGGCACCTAGCTTGCCCATGCCTATGACCCAGAACTGGACTTCCTGGCCGGCGGGTCCTTGAGGTGCACCATGCCGGGTGTCGAGTTCGGCGCGCACCTGGGTGCAGGCGCGATCCAGGGCCAGCTCGGCCAGCTCGGTGACGGCCTTGGTCACCACGGCGAGAGGTGCCTGCTGTTCGCAGTCCAACACGATGATGCGCTCCATCACCAACTGGCGCAGCACGCGCAGCGCCGCGGAGAGGTCCAGGCCGCGCGACTGCAGCGTGCCCAGGGCCTGCTCCATCAGGGCCCGGTCGGGGGCTCCCGGCGGCAAGGCGTCAAACCAGTTCTCGTAACGGCGGTGAAGGCGCTGCACAAAGCGCGAGTACTGGGCCGGGGAAGGAACATTGAGGGCGTTTTCTGCCATTGCTTGCTCTGGGGACTGCATGCGGACCGTGAAAAATGGTGTCAGGCAGGCAGGTAATCAGCCCGGCAACGTGTGGTTACCGAAACGCGCACGGGGGCGCCGGTCATAATTCCTGCCATTGCTAGGCCACCGATGATCGAACCGAAACCACTCCCAACTCGCCAAATTCATAGGCTGGCCAGCTTGGCACGGTGGTCTCTGGGACTGGTCCTGAGCCTGTGGCTGCTGCTGGCCACCGTGTGGGGGGTGCTCCATTTCTGGATTGTGCCGCGAATCGAACAGTGGCGCCCCGAGCTGGAATCCCTGGCCTCACGCAGCCTGGGTGTACCGGTTTCCATTGGCAGGCTGAATGCTTACCGCTCGGGTCTGGTGCCGACTTTCGAGCTGGGCGACGTAGTCCTGCATGACCCTGCGAACAAGAGTGAGGCCTTGCTGCTGCCCAAGGTGGTGGTGGCGGTCTCTGCCCATTCGCTGATGACCCTGGGAGTCGAGCAGATATATCTGGAAGGGCCGGATCTGACGGTCCGCCGCGATGCCGACGGCCAGATCTTTGTGGCCGGTATTGCCGTGTCATCCGATCCGGGGCAGGGAACCGACTCCGACTGGATCTTCTCCCAACCCGAAATCGCCATCCGCAGCGGCAAGCTGCAGTGGGTGGACGAGCTGCGCAATGCCGCGCCCTTGCAGCTGCAGGATGTGGATCTGGTGCTGCGCAACAAGCGCTGGCACCACTCCCTGCGGCTGGATGCCACGCCGCCAGAGGGCTGGGGCCAGCGCTTTACGGTCATGGGCAACTTCAAGGAGCCTTTGCTGTCGGTGCATGAAGGGCGTCTGGAGCGCTGGAGCGGACAGGCTTATCTGGACTTCACGCATATCGATCTGTCCCATCTGGGTCAGTATCTGGGTCCGCAGGACTGGAAGCTGCAGCAGGGCAAGGGCTCGGTCAGGGCCTGGCTGGATGTGGAGCACGGCCAGCCCGTGGGCGGGGTGGCCGATGTCGCGGTACAGGCGTTGCAACTCCAATGGCGGGACAGACCTGAGCCCCTGGCCCTGCAGGCCTTGCAGGGGCGCCTGCGGGCCAAGAACCAGAATGGTTACCAGTTTTCCGTCCAGGGATTGCAGTTCACGGCCGATGACGGCCTGAACTGGCCCAGAGGTGACTTCAGCCTGCGCTATGTGCCGACCGGCGCTTCCGAGCAGGGCAGCCAGGGCGAGCATGGCGAGGTTCAGGCCGATGGCATCGATCTGGCCATTGCGGCGCAGATGCTGCAGCGTCTGCCCCTGCCGCAGGCCGTGCAGACCCAGCTCAAGGCGCTTGCGCCGGCAGGACAGCTGAGTGATCTCAAGCTGTCATGGCGCGGACCTCTGCAGCAGCTGGCCCAGTACAAGGCTTCGGGGCGCTTCGAGCAACTGGGCTTGCGTTCCCAGGCTTCGCAGGAGGGCCCGCACAGCATTGGTATCCCCGGCGTGCGGGGGCTGAGTGGCAAGTTCAGCCTGGACCAGGACAGCGGCGAGGCAACGCTGACCAAGACGGCGGCCGCCAGCCAGGCCATGCTGAGCTTCCCCGGAGTGTTTGAAGACCCCGATATTCCGTTCGACCAGTTCGACAGCCTGGTGCGCTGGCAGCTGCTGGACAAGGGCCAGTCCATCAAGGTGCAGGTGCCCCGGCTGCGTTTCGCCAATGAGGACACGGCCGGCCAGGCCCAGGCCAACTGGCAGTCCGGTGCTGGGACCAAGGAGCAGCCGCGCTTTCCGGGACTGCTGGATCTGCAAGGGCAGCTCAGCCGCGCCAAGGGTGAACGGATTTATCGCTATCTGCCCCAGGATCTGGGCAGCGATGCGCTGCGCTATGTGCGCGAGGCCATCACCACGGGTCAGGCCAGCGCGGTGAACTTCCGCGTCAAGGGCGAGCTCGAGCATGTGCCGTTTGAAAAACCGGGCAAGGGCGAATTCCACATCAGTGCCCAGGTGCATGATGTGAACTACCAGTTTGTGCCCGGCTATCTGCTGGGCCCTGGCGAAAAGCCCTGGCCGCCGCTGACCAAGCTGTCGGGCGAGCTGGTGTTTGACCGCAACTCCATGCAGGTGCGCAAGGCCAAGGGCTTTCTGGGGCATACCGCCATCGTGGTTGATGAAGCGCAGGCCGGAGTGGCCGACTGGAACCTGACCGAGGTGGAGGTCAACGCCAAGGCTCATGGAGCCCTGGGCGATATGCTGAACCTGGTTCAAGGCTCTGCCCTGTCTGCGCTGACTGCCCATGCTCTGGATGGCAGCAAGGCCACGGGCAATGCCAAGCTCAGCCTCAGGCTGCATCTGCCCACCATGCATATGGAGCGCAGCAAGGTACAGGGTGAAGTGGCGCTGGCGGGCAATACGCTGCAGCTGATGCCCGAGGTGCCCACACTCAGCCAACTGCGCGGCAATGTGCAGTTTTCGGAGACCGGCTTTCAGCTCTCGGGCGTGCAGGCCAGAGCGCTGGGCGGTGATGTGCGCATCGAGGGCGGCATGAAGCCTGCCGCCGATGCCGCCACGGCTCCGGTGCAAGTGCGTGTGGACGGCATTGCCACGGCCCAGGGCCTGCGTGATGCCAAGGAGATGAGCGAACTGGTGGCTCTGGGCAAGCATCTGCAGGGCCAGGCCCGTTATGGCTTGCAGATCAAGGTGCTGCACAGCGTGCCGGAAATCAGTCTGCAGTCCGACCTGCAGGGCATGGCGGTCATGTTGCCAGCTCCATTGGGCAAGGCGGCCGACAGCTCCCTGGCCTTGCGTGTCAACCGCACGGTGCCAGCCGTGGCCAAGCCGCTGACCGATCAGTTCGGCGTGCAATGGGGCAATCACGCCGCAGCTTTGCTGGAGCGCGATATCAGCGGGGCTCAGGCCCGCATCACACGTGGCAGCCTGGAGCTGGTGGAGTCGGGCACGGCGGAAGCCACGTTGCCGCCTGCCGGCCTGCAGGCCAGGGTGCAACTGCCGGTGCTTGATCTGGATGCCTGGAGTCGTTTGTGGCCCGATGGCGCAGGGGGCGCTGCCGATGGCCCCGGTGCCGAGGAAGAGAGCTGGCGCCAGTTTGTGCCGCAGCAACTGGCGCTCCAGGCGCGCGAGGTGAAGCTCCATGGCCGTTCGCTGCACGACGTATCCCTGCAGCTCAGCCATGCCAGCAAGGTCTGGATCAACCAGATCCAGTCACGCGAGCTGGCAGGGCGTGTGGAGTACCGAGAGCCCTCTGCGCAGGAGCCGGGCGGCCTTGTCATCGCCAAGCTCTCGCGTCTGAGCATTCCCGACGGCCCGGACGAAGGGCTGGATGCCGCTGCGGAACAGACCGGCAATGTGCGTGAGCTGCCGGCCTTGCAGGTCAGTGTGGACGACTTCCAGCTGGGCAAGCGTTCGCTGGGCAAGCTGGATGTGGTGGCGCGCAATCACGGGCTGTCCGTCGGCGCGGGGCAGCGCGAATGGCAACTGTCGCGCTTCAATATCAGCACGCCCGAGGCGACGTTGACGGCCCAGGGCTCCTGGGGGCTGCGCTCCAGTGACAAGAAGCACCCGGGGCAGACCCAGCTGCAGTTCCAGCTCAATCTGCGCGATGTGGGCAAGCTGCTCAATCGCTTTGACATGCCTGGCGTGGTTGCCAATGGACAGGGCCAGCTGCAGGGTGAAATCAGCTGGACAGGAGCGCCCGTGACGCCGGAGTTCAAGACCATGTCCGGCGCCGTGCATCTGGAGGTGCAAAAAGGCCAGTTCCTCAAGGCCGATCCGGGACTGGCCAAGCTGCTGGGCGTGCTCAGCCTGCAGTCCTTGCCCAGGCGGCTGACGCTGGATTTCCGCGACGTGTTCCGCAACGGCTTCTCGTTCGACTTCATGCGAGGCGATGTCACCATAGAGCGCGGCATTGCCAAGACGAATAACATGCAGATGAAGGGCGTGAACGCGGCTGTGCTGATGGAGGGCTCTGCCGATATCGACAAGGAAACCCAGGACCTGCATGTGGTGGTGGTGCCGGAGATCAACGCCCTGTCCGCCTCCCTGGTTGCGACGGCCATCAATCCCGTGGTGGGGCTGAGCAGCTTTCTGGCACAGATGATTCTGCGTGGCCCGCTGATTGCGGCCACGACCAAGGAGTTCCATATCCACGGCAGCTGGGAAGACCCGCAGGTGACCGAGCTGCCCAGGCGCAGCGTGCCCAAGGCCGGAGCCGACGATGCCGGCAAGCAGCCCGCTGCCGCTCCAAGCTCGGAGGAGAAGCCATGAAGATTGCCGCTCTACAAATGGTCTCGGGTCAGGACGTCGCAGCCAATCTGGCGCAGGCGCGCAGCCTGATGCAGCAGGCTGCCGCCCTGGGTGCGGAGCTGGTGGTGCTGCCCGAGTATTTCTGTGCCATGGGAGCCAGGGACACCGACAAGCTGGCCTATCGGGAGGATTTTGGCCAGGGGCCGATCCAGGACTTCATGGCCGGGGCTGCCAGGCAGCTGCAGCTGTGGGTGGTGGCCGGCACGCTGCCGCTGCAGGCCGCTGACGACAGCCATGTGCTCAACACCAGTCTGGTCTATTCGCCCGAGGGCGAATGCGTGGCCCGCTACGACAAGATCCACCTCTTTCAGTTCGACAACGGGCGTGAGAGCTATACCGAGGCCGCCGTGGTGCAGGCGGGCAGCCAGCCCGTGGTCTGCGACATACAGGCCAGAAATGGCGTGAGCTGGCGCCTGGGCCTGAGTGTCTGCTATGACCTTCGCTTTCCCGAGCTGTACCGCGCGCTCAGCGCACAGGGGGCCGATCTGCTGCTGGTGCCAAGTGCCTTCACCTACACCACGGGCCAGGCGCACTGGGAGGTGCTGCTGCGGGCGCGGGCGATAGAGAACCTGGCCTATGTGCTGGCACCGGGCCAGGGCGGCGTGCATGAAAACGGTCGCCGCACCTGGGGCCACAGCCTGCTGATCGACCCCTGGGGCGAGGTGCAGGGCCTGCAGGCCAGCGGCACCGGCGTGGTGGCGGGAGAGCTCAATCGTGACCGCCTGCTGCAGGTGCGCCAGCAATTGCCGGCCTTGACCCATCGTGTGCTGTGACTGATCCGCTGAATACCGCTCTTGACGCACTGCCCGAGGACCATCCTGCCCATTGGCCCTGGCGGCGCTGGCGCATGGCCTGGAAGCGCTGGTCGCTATGGACCTTGCTGGTGGCACTGGTGGTCAGCATGCTGGTCACCATGGTCTGGCTGGCCGGACGCTATGAGGCCTCGCAGGTGCAGGAAAAGCTGGAGCGCGACACTGCCAATGCGGTCGGCGATATCCGTGCAGCGCTGGGCCGCAATCTGCAGGACCTGCTGGCGCTGAGCGCCTACAGCAGCAAGCATGCCGCCTGGCGCGAGCATGCGACCGAGCTGCTGCAGCAGCGCCGCGACCTGATGCGCATCGAATGGCGCGGTGAAAACATGCGTCTCATCGAGCATGCCGAGACGCCTTATCGCACCTTGCTGGTCGAGGACGAAAGCCATTTGCCCGAGCTGCATTCGGGCGAGGCACTGACCTGTACCCAGGCCAGGCGCGTCAACGGGCCGTCGTACTCGCCCAGCCGCTTCCAGCTGCTGGGCGAGGGCCTGGGCACGGAGACCATGCAGGTCTGCATGCCGCTGACGGAGAACGGCCATGTGGTGGGCTATGTGCTGGGCACGTACAGCCTGCAGGGCATTCTGATGGCCCAGGTGGGCAAGTCCCTGCCGCGCACCCAGGAGGTTTCGTTCACCGAGCCGGACGGCACGCGTCTGGCCATGGTGGGGGCGGCCTGGCGCGGCTCGCGCATGTTCACGGCCCAGCAGTTGCTGGATCTGCCAGGCAACACCCTGGTGCTGCGCATGGACAGCTGGCATCACGCGCCCAGTGTTTTTCCGAATGTGATGACGGCGCTGGTGACCGGCATGTCGATCGCGCTGGTGACCGTGGTGGTGGTGCTGGTGCGCGACAACCGCCGCCGCCTGCGGGCGGAGCGCGATCTGGGCGATGCGCTGGCCTTTCGCAAGGCCATGGAGGACTCCCTGGTCACGGGCATGCGTGCACGCGATCTCCAGGGCCGCATCACCTATGTGAACCCGGCCTTCTGCAATATGGTGGGCTTCAGCGCGCAGGAGCTGCTGGGCCTCAATGTGGCGCCTTACTGGCCGCCCGAGCTGGCCCAGGAATATGTGAGCCGGCGCGATCAGCGCCTTGCCGGCCTGCTGCCCACACCGCGCCAGGGCCACGAGAGCGTGTTCATGCGCAAGGACGGCTCGCGCTTTCCGGTGCTGATTTTCGAGGCGCCGCTGATCACCGCCCAGGGCCAGCACACGGGCTGGATGAGCGCTTTCATCGATATCAGCGAGCAGCGCCGCATGGAGGAGATGTCGCGTGCCTCCCAGGAGCGCCTGCAGGCCACGGCACGCCTTGCGACGGTGGGCGAGATGGCCTCCATGCTCAGTCATGAGCTGACACAGCCGCTGGCCGCCATTTCCAGCTATGCCACGGGCTCGCTCAATCTGCTGGAGCATGAGCCGACCGGCCCTCAGGTCCCGCATCTCAAGGACTTGCGCATGGCTCTGGAGCGCATCGGTTTTCAGGCCGACCGCGCAGGCAAGGTCATCAAGAGCGTGCGCGATTTCGTGCGCCGGCGCGACAAGTCCAGAGAGGTGGTGCAGCCCGTGGAGCTGATCGATGCCGTCATGCCTCTGGTCTATCTGCAGGCGCACAAGCTCAATGCAACTGTGCAGCTGGAGCTGGAGCCCGATCTGCCAGGGGTGCTGTGCGATGTCACCATGGTCGAGCAGGTGCTGCTCAATCTGGCGCGCAACGGCATGCAGGCCATGGACCTGCCCGAGCTCAAGGAGAGGGTGTTGACCATGGCTGTCAGGCGCAGTTCTGACGGTAATAACGCGCGTTGGGTAGAATTTTCCATCATGGACTGCGGCGCCGGCATTTCTGCGGAAGTCGCCGAGCAGCTGTTCACCCCCTTCTTCACCACGCGCACCGAAGGCATGGGCCTGGGCCTGAGTCTGTGCCGCACGGTGGTGGAGCAACATGGTGGTCACCTTGATTACCGCCCGCACCTCCCGCAGGGCACGGAGTTTGTCTTCACGCTTCCGGCCCACTGGGAACCCAGAGAGAACTAGGCTTCATGGAACCTGTAACCGACGCTACCGTCTACGTGGTGGACGACGATGCCGATGTCCGAGAGGCATTGGCATGGCTGCTGCGTTCGCGCAGATTGCTGAGCGAGTGCTATCGCAACGCCGAAGAATTCGAGCAGGCCGTGCTGCAGACCAGCCCCGTGACGCGTCGCCCTTGCTGCCTGCTGCTCGATATGCGCATGACGGGCATGAGCGGGCTGTCGCTGTTCAACCGCATGCTGGAGCGCGGCCAGATCGAGGCCATGCCTGTGATCTTTCTGACCGGCCATGCCGATGTGCCGACGGCCGTGGATACGGTCAAGCGTGGTGCCTTCGATTTCTGCGAGAAGCCGTTTTCCGACAACGCGCTGGTGGACCGGGTGGAGCAGGCGCTGGCGCTGTCCGCCGAGCATCTGGCCGCCTTGCAGGCGCGCGAAGAGGTGCGCAGCCGCTTGGACGAGCTGACCGATCGCGAGAAAGACGTGATGAAGCTGGTCGTCGAGGGCGTGCCGAACAAGCTGATCGCCGATCAGCTCGACATCAGCGTGCGCACCGTGGAAGTGCACCGGGCGCGGGTCTTCGACAAGATGCAGGTCAAGTCGGCCGTGGAGCTGGCCAATCTGCTGCGCAACGCCTGAGCGGAAGCCTCCGCGACATGAAAAAAGCCCCGCTTGGCGGGGCTTTTTGCTGGTCTCGCGCTGGTTTATTGAGGTGCACGCTCGCCCACGAAGATTTCCACGCGGCGGTTGCGCGCACGGCCTTCGTTGGTGGCATTGGAGGCCACGGGCTGGTGCGAGCCCATGCCCTGCACCTGGATGCGGGCGCCGTTGACGCCACGCGATGTCAGATAGTTGCGGGTGCTCTCGGCGCGCTGCAGCGACAGAGGGTTGTTGATGGCATCGGAGCCTGTGCTGTCGGTGTGACCGATGATGCGCACTTCTGCGTTGGGGTTGTTGCGCAGACCTTCGGCAAAGCGATCGAGGATGGGGGCGAAGTTGCCCTTGATGTCGGCGCGGCCGGTGTCAAAGGAGATGTCGCTGGGGATGTCCAGCTTGAGCTGGTTGTCCGCGGTCTGTGTCACGCCCACGCCTGTGCCCTGGGTCGCGGCTTCCATTTCACGCTTTTGCTTCTCGAGGTTCTGCGACCAGATATAGGAGCCCAGGGCGCCGACACCGGCACCGATCAGTGCACCTTTGCCGGCATGGCCGCCAGCAATGGCGCCGATGGCAGCGCCGCCCAGTGCGCCCACGCCTGCACCGGTGGCAGTACGACGCGTGGTGTCCGACATGCCGCCGGTATTGGCGCAGCCGGTGATCAACAATGCAGAGGCCAGAGCGGCCGTCACAGCCATTTGCTTGCGCATAGAAAACTCCTTAGTTTGATAAACGACCCGGAGGGTCTTGCAAACCAGCTTCGCGTAAAAGCTGCAAGGCCACGAGCGTACTGCCAAGAGAAGGCAAAAAAAGTAGGACGCGGGCCAGCGAGCGGTTTCTGATGCAAAAGATTGTCACATGCAGCCCGCGCTGCAGTGGCTGCAGCGCCATGGGCTAAGCTCGATTAGAGCGATCTTGCTCGGGGTCTGCAAGCACTTCTTTGTGCTGCGCAGGCTCGACCGGGGCCGGCAACTCACCCTTTTTTCGACCTGAGAACATGGTCCACCACACAATAGCGACCAAAATGGCCAATGCCAGCAGTGCTTCAAGCAAAATCAGACCCATGAATTTCCATCTCCTGCGCCGTGCTTCACTGGCGCTGATTGTAGGAACCCTGGTGGCATGCACCACCACCAAGCAGCAAAACGACCCGGCATCGGTGCCCGAGATGGCTCCGCATGGCGGGCCGGCTTCCGCAGCCAAGCCGCCGTTCACCGCCAATGTACCGACTAAAAGCCGCTGGGTGGCGGTGGACTGGGGCGAGTTGCCCGGTGTGCCCCAGGATTCCCTGAACGAGGCCTGGAATGCCTGGATCAAGAACTGCGAGCGTCCCAGCACCGTGTTTGCCAATCTGTGCGGCGAGGTACGAAGGCTGAGCATTGCCTCGGAAGACGAGCAGCGCAGCTGGATGATGAACACGCTGCAGCCCTATCGCATCGAAGCGACCACGGGCAGCCCCGACGGCATGCTGACCGCCTATTACGAGCCCTTGTACGAGGCGCGCCGTGTGCAGGGCAACGGCTTCAACGTGCCCATCTATCAGGTTCCGCAGGGCTTTGGCAAGCGCAAGCCCTGGTTCACGCGCCAGCAGATCGACACCAACTCCGAGGCGCAGGCCGCCCTGGCCGGTCGTGCCATTGCCTGGCTGCGCGACCCGGTGGACATGCTGGTGCTGCATATCCAGGGCTCGGGCCGGCTGATGCTGACCGAGGCCGACGGCCGCCAGCGCATGATCCGCGTGGCCTATGCCGGCACCAACGATCAGCCCTACAAGAGCGTGGGCCGCTGGCTGCTCGACCAGAACCTGGTGCGCGATGCCACCTGGCCCGGCATCAGTGCCTGGATTGCCGCCAATCCCTCGCGTGTCAACGAGATGCTCTGGAGCAATCCGCGCTATGTGTTCTTCCGCGAGGAGGCGCTCAATGACTTCGATGCCCAGTTCGGCCCCAAGGGCGCGCAGGGCGTGGCGCTGACGCCGGGCCGCTCCATTGCCGTGGATCGCAACAGCATCCCCTATGGCACGCCGGTCTGGCTGTCCACGCCCGGCCCCACGGTATCGCTCAACCGCCTGGTGTTCGCGCAGGATACGGGCAGCGCCATTCTGGGCGCCGTGCGCGCCGACTATTTCATGGGCTGGGGGGCCGAGGCCGGTGATGTGGCGGGCCGCATCAAGCAGCCGCTCAAGCTCTGGGCCTTCTGGCCCAAGGCCTTGGCCGGATCGGCGCCGCATCTGCGCTGATGCAAAAAACAGGAGCTGCAAGCACTTGTCAGTCAATGAATTTCGATGAATAACCATCTGAAATCATTGAATTGAAAGCGCTGTAAGCTCTCTTTTAAAGAGCGTCGGTGAAGTAGCGCTGCACCACGGGCGGCTCCTTGCCCTTGTGAAAGCTCAGCTTGCGGTCGCGCAGCGCCACATCGGCGGTCGTCACGCGCTCGAAGCGGCGCAGATGCTCGGTCCAGGATTCGTCGGTGATCTGCTCCACGAAGCGCTCTGGCTGGCTCATGCTGTGCAGCAGGCTCCAGGACAGCGCGCCCTGGCGCAGGCGGCTGCGCCGGCTCAGCTGCATCAGGTCGCGGAAGGCGCCGGCCCTGGCCGGGTCGATCAGGTATTCGATGGTCACCACCACGCGGCCGGCTTCGGGCGGCAGCGCTGCCGTCGGCGGCGTGAAGGCGCGCGAAGGGCTGAGGTCTTCCTCGATGTCGCGGTCCGGGTTCAGGCGCTGCACGATCAGCAGGGCCGTCAGCCCGCTGACGGCGGCCACGGCCATGCTGATCTGCACCGAGCCCAGGCTGGCGATCTTGCCCCAGATGGCGGCGCCAATGGCCGTGCTGCCCATGATGGACATCTGGTAGATGGACATGCCGCGTGCCCGCACCCAGTTGGGCAGTGCCATCTGCGCGGCCACGCCCAGCGTGTTGGCTGTGGCCAGCAGGGCCATGCCCGAGAGCATCATGCCCGGCACGGCCACGGCGATATGGGGGGCGAAGGCCACGGTCAGCGTGGCCAGGCTTTGCGCGGCCACGCCGGCCAGCACCGTGCGCTCGCCCGACAGCATCTGGCGTATGCGCGGCAGCAGCATGGCGCCCAGGATGGCGCCCGCGCCCATGGAGGCCAGCAGCAGCGTGAAGGTGCCGGCACTGCCGCTGCTGGCGGTGCCGTGGTCCAGGCGCTGGGCCGTCAGCGGCAGCAGGGCCATGATGGCGGCGGCCTGCAGAAAGTAGCAGACGGTGCGCAGCAGCACGGCATGCATGCGCGGCGACTCCTGGATGAACTGCAGGCCCACGCGCATGGCCGAGCCCAGGCGCTCGCGGCCCAGCGGGTTGGCGGGCTGCTGGCGCTTCCAGCGCAGCAGCACAAAGCCCGAGACGATGGACAGCACGGCGTTGAGCACAAACACCCAGGCGCTGCCCAGGCTGGCGATGAGGGCACCCGCCACCAGCGGGCCGATGATGCGCGAGGCATTCATGGCCACGCCGTTGAGCGCCATCGCAAAAGGCAGATGGTGCTTGGGCACCAGCTCCGGGATCAGCGCGGAGAACACCGGCCAGCGCATGGCCAGGCCGATGCCGTTGGCAAACACCAGGGCCAGCAGCAGATAGGGCGTCAGCTGGCCCGAGAGCACGGCCAGGCACAGCAGCAGCGCCACGGCAGCCACCCAGAACTGGGTGACGATGAAGTAGCGGCGTCGGTCCAGGATGTCGGCCAGCGCCCCGCTGGGAAGGGCCAGCAGCATGACCGGCAGGGTGGAGGCCGACTGCACCAGCGCCACCAGCACGGGCGAGGTGGTCAGCGATGTCATCAGCCAGGCGGCCGCCACATCGTTCATCCACATGCAGATATTGGCCGTCATCCAGATCATCCACAGCATGCGGAAGGTGGGCGTGGCCAGCGGCGTCCAGACGCCCGGGGCTGCGGCAGGCGGCGCGCCGCCGTCATTCATGGCCGAGGGATCTTCCAGCAGCTTGCCTGCAGGGACCTGGCCGGATTCTGAAGTTATTGGATTGTGGGAAGCGCGCTCTGCGGAATCATCGTGGGCCATGGGGCATGATTCTGTAGCAGGAAAGTTGATGTGACAAATACGTAGTTACTCAAACCTGCCTGGCTCGGAGCTCGATGCTGCTCATGTCCTGAGTGCTACTGATAAGTGAGCTTGCAGCGCTTTTTGAGCAAGGATTTCAATGTTGATTGAGTCCACATCGCAGATGAATAAAGCGGTACATGCTCCACTTTTGAAGGATGCCGGCCTGGTGCGAACGGCACTCAGGCGTGCGTCAGCGTGCTGGGCAGCGGCAGCGCGCTGCTGGACTTGACCTCGCCCAGCGAAAAAATCGTGTGCACGTCTTTGACGTTGGGCAGGCGCAGCAGCACATTGCGCACAAAACCGGAAAAGCTCTCCAGATCCCTGGCCACGACCTGCAGCTCGAAGGTGCCCGCGCCGCTGATGTAGTGGCAGGAGGTGACTTCGGGCAGCAGGCGAATGGCTTCCTCCATGCGCAGCGTGATGTCGGCCGTGTTCTGTGCGGCATCCACGCGCACAAAGGCCAGCACGCCCAGGCCCAGCTTGTGGCGGTCCAGCGTGGCGTGATAGCCGGTGATATAGCCCGACTCCTCCAGCGCGCGCACGCGTCGCCAGCAGGGCGCGGCGGACAGGCCTACGCGCTGGGCCAGCTCGGCATTGGTGAGGCGGCCATCCATTTGCAGCTCATTCAGGATGGCCCAGTCGAAGCGATCAAGTTGGTTCATGATTCGCAATTTACAGCAAGATTCTTTCAAAAACTAGGTTAATCCCGGCAATAAAAAGAAAGCTCTATTCGGGGCGTTTTCCTTAAACTTTGCTCAAACAACTTGCGTTCCGTGCCTCTGGCGCAGGAATGCCCAAAGCAATATGCTGCTCTGGTAGCCAACAGCTGCCACGGGTGGTCACCCACATGGAGACAAGCCATGAATGCCCCTTTGCCCGATGAAGTCCGTCGCGCCCTGGAGTCTGTGACTCTGGACGACAAATATTCCCTGGCCCGCGGCCGCGCCTTTATGAGCGGCGTGCAGGCCCTGGTCCGCCTGCCCATGCTGCAGCGGTTGCGCGATGCGCAGGCCGGGCTCAACACCGCCGGCTTCATCAGCGGCTATCGCGGCTCGCCCCTGGGCACTTACGACCAGTCCCTGTGGGCGGCCAAAAAGCATATGGAGGCGAATCACATCGTCTTTCAGCCCGGCGTGAACGAAGAGCTGGGCGCCACGGCCGTCTGGGGCACGCAGCAGCTCGATCTCTATCCCGAAACCAAGAAGTTCGACGGCGTCTTCGGCATCTGGTATGGCAAGGGGCCGGGCGTGGACCGCTGCTCCGACGTGTTCAAGCACGCCAATATGGCGGGCACGGCCAAGCATGGCGGCGTGATTGCGATTGCGGGCGATGACCACATCAGCAAGTCCTCCACGGCCGCGCACCAGAGCGACCATATCTTCAAGGCCTGCGGCACGCCGGTGTTCTTCCCCAGCAATGTGCAGGACATCCTCGACATGGGCCTGCATGCCTTTGCCATGAGCCGTTTCTCGGGCCTGTGGTCGGGCATGAAGACGATCCAGGAGGTGGTGGAGTCCTCCTCCTCGGTGCTGGTGGACCCGGATCGCGTCAACATCATCCTGCCCGAAGACTTTCAGATGCCGGACGGCGGCCTGCATATCCGTTGGCCCGATCCGCCGCTGGAGCAGGAAGCGCGGCTGATGAACTACAAGTGGTATGCAGCCCTGGCCTATGTGCGCGCCAACAAGCTCAACCACAATGTGATCGAAGGGCCCAACGACCGCTTCGGCATCATCGCCAGCGGCAAGGCCTATAACGACACGCGTCAGGCCATGGCCGATCTGGGGCTGGACGAGGACACCTGCCGCCAGCTGGGCATCAGGCTGCACAAGGTCAACGTGGTCTGGCCGCTGGAGGCCACCATCACGCGCGATTTCGCGCGCGGCCTGCAGGAGATTCTGGTGGTCGAGGAAAAGCGCCAGGTCATCGAATACCAGATCAAGGAAGAGCTCTACAACTGGCGCGACGACGTGCGCCCCAATGTGGTGGGCAAGTTCAGCGACGAGCATGGCGGCGAATGGTCGCTGCCCAACCCCAGCACCGACTGGCTGCTGCGCCCCACGGCCGATCTGACTCCCGCCATCATTGCGCGCGCCATTGCCCAGCGCCTGAAGAAGCTGGGCGTGCCCGAGCATGTGCAAACGCGCATGCAGCAGCGTCTGGCCGTGCTCGACGCCCGCGAAGCGGCGATCAAGGCGGCCAAGGAGGTTTCGACCGGCGACCGCACGCCCTGGTTCTGCAGCGGCTGCCCGCACAACACCTCGACACGCGTGCCCGAAGGCTCGCGCGCCGTGGCCGGCATCGGCTGCCACTACATGACCACCTGGATGCCCGACCGCCGCACCAGCACCTTCACGCAGATGGGCGGTGAGGGCGTGACCTGGGTGGGGCAGGCGCCTTTCACCAAGGAAGCCCATGTCTTCGCCAATCTGGGCGACGGCACCTACTTCCACAGCGGGCTGCTGGCGATCCGCCAGAGCATTGCGGCCGGCACCAACATCACCTACAAGGTGCTCTACAACGACGCCGTGGCCATGACGGGCGGCCAGCGCGTGGGCGAGCGGCCCGAAGGCCATTCGGTGCTGCAGATCATGAACAGCCTGCTCTCCGAAGGCGTGGGCAAGCTGGTCATCGTCACCGACGAGCCCGAGAAATACGATGGCGTGAAGCTGGGCGAGGGCGTGACCGTGCACCATCGCGACGAGCTGGATGCGATCCAGCGCCAGTTCCGCGAGCTCAAGGGCTGCACGGCCATCATCTACGACCAGACCTGCGCCACGGAAAAGCGCCGCCGCCGCAAACGCGGCGTGCTGA
This sequence comes from Comamonas sp. E6, assembly GCF_001010305.1. Classification (NCBI taxonomy): domain Bacteria; kingdom Pseudomonadati; phylum Pseudomonadota; class Betaproteobacteria; order Burkholderiales; family Comamonadaceae; genus Comamonas; species Comamonas sp. E6. The sequence goes on along the minus strand of NZ_BBXH01000007.1, from coordinate 191,243 downwards.
GCACGCCCGACAAGACCGTGGTCATCAACGAGCTGGTTTGCGAGGGCTGTGGCGATTGCTCGGTGCAGTCCAACTGCCTGTCGGTGGAGCCCGTGGAGACCGAGTTCGGCCGCAAACGCCGCATCAACCAGAACAGCTGCAACAAGGACTATTCCTGCGTCAAGGGCTTCTGCCCCAGCTTCGTCACCGTCGAGGGCGGTCAGCTCAAGAAGCCCAAGCAGGAGAAGAAGGGCAGCCTGGAGGCCCTTCCCATTATTCCCGAGCCCGTCCTGCCCGTGGCCGAGCAGGCCTGGGGCATCGTGGTGGCCGGTGTCGGCGGCACGGGCGTGATCACCATCGGTTCGCTGCTGGGCATGGCCGCACACCTGGAAGGCAAGGGCGTGGTCACGCAGGATGCGGCGGGTCTGGCGCAAAAAGGCGGCTCCACCTGGAGCCATATCCAGATCGCCAACCGCGCCGATGCGATCTACACCACCAAGGTGGACATGGCCAAGGCCGATCTGGTCATAGGCTGCGACCCCATCGTGGCGGCCACGCCGACCACCTTGTCCGTGATGCAGCCGGGGCGCACCTATGTGGCGCTCAACAGCCACGCCGCGCCCACGGCCACCTTCGTGGGCAACCCCGACTGGCAGTCGCCGGCCGCACGCTGCGCCACGGCGCTGGCCGAGGCCGTGGGTCATGGCGCCCTGGGCAGCTTCGATGCCGAGAAGGCCTCCACGGCCTTGCTGGGCGACAGCATCTACGCCAACCCCATGATGCTGGGCTACGCCTGGCAAAAAGGCAGGGTGCCGCTCAGCCATGCCTCGCTGATGCGCGCCATGGAGCTCAACGGCGTGCAGGTGGCGCGCAATCAGGAGGCCTTTGAATGGGGCCGCCGCTGCGCCCACGATCTGGAGGCCGTGCGCGCTCTGTATCAGGCATCGCAGGTGATCCAGTTCGTCAAGAAGCCGTCGCTGGAGGAAATGCTGGACAAGCGTGTGGAGTTCCTCACGGCCTACCAGAACGCGGCCTATGCCCAGCAGTACCGCGACTTCGTGGCCAAGGTGCGCGCAGCGGAAGAGCCGCTGGCCCAGGGCACGCGCCTGTCCCAGGCCGTGGCGCGCTATCTGTTCAAGCTCATGGCGTACAAGGACGAGTACGAGGTGGCGCGTCTGCACACCGATGCGGCCTTCACCCAGAAGATCAGCGAGATGTTCGAGGGCGACTACAAGCTCGTCCATCACCTGGCGCCCCCCGGTTTTGCCAAGAAGGACGAGCAGGGCCATCTGCTCAAAAAATCCTATGGCCCCTGGATGCGCAAGGCCATGGGCTGGCTGGCCGGCATGAAGGGATTGCGCGGCACGGCGCTCGATCCCTTCGGTCGCACCGAGGAGCGCCGTACCGAGCGCGCCCTGATCGTCGAATACCGCCAGTGCATCGAAACCCTGCTGACGGGTTTGACGACCGACAAGCTGGCGCTGGCCGTGGAGATCGCCTCCATCCCCGAAGACATTCGAGGCTACGGCCATGTGAAGGAGCACCATCTGGCGGCTGCGCGCATCAAGTGGCAGTCCTTGATGACTCGCTGGAATGGCTCGGCTGCAGCTGCTGCGCCAGCAGTCAAGCTGATGGCAGTGAACTAATTGCGCCGAGGCGCATCACAACAAGGCCGGGGCAACCCGGCCTTTGTATTCATGGCCAGAGGCGATGCTGGCAGTGGGCTATCTGAATTTGATAGCTGCCAGCGCTTGTATTGAGTGATATTCAAAGATAAAACAGTCACAAAACAATACAGGTAATGCGCTGATAGCTATGTTTTTTGCAGACATTGCTGATGTGGAAAGGGAGGTCCTCATCGCATCAGGGAATGCCTGTGCTGCGCGGCTGCCCATGCCAATCTTGGGTACAAGCCAGCCGAATACAATGTCCCGCTGACCTGGCGAGATCGCGCAAGTGCGCGCCTGCCGGGACCTATTCCTGACAAATTCACTCTTTCGGAGTCTTTTTCGTGTTCATTTCTTCTGCTTTCGCCCAGACCGCTCCTGCCGCCGCTGCTGAAGGCGGCTTCATGGGTTCGCTCACCGGCATGCTGCCTCTGGTGCTGATGTTCGTGGTGCTGTACTTCGTGATGATTCGTCCACAGATGAAGCGCCAGAAGGAACACCGCTCCATGATCGACGCGCTGGCCAAGGGTGATGAAGTGGCTACCGCCGGCGGCATCATCGGCACCGTGACCCGCATGGCCGAGCAATTCATCTACATCGAAGTGGCTTCCGGCGTGGAAGTCCAGATCCAGCGCTCCGCTGTGGTGCAGGTGCTGCCCAAGGGCACGGCCAAGTAAGCCTGTCCGCTGTGGATTTTGAGGGGTACGGCGCTCGACCAGAGTGCGCGTACCCGTTGTGCGTTGCTGTAAAAAAAAGAGCGCGATCATGAACCGATACCCGGTCTGGAAGTACGCGATCATCGTGATCGCGCTGCTGGTGGGGGTGCTCTACACCCTGCCCAATTTCTTTGGTGAAGCGCCTGCCGTGCAGGTGTCCTCGGCCAAGTCCACCGTCAAGGTGGACAACGCGGTGCTGCAAAAGGTGGAATCTGCCTTGAGCGCAGCCAGCGTCAAAGCCACATCGATGTCGCTGGAAGGCACTTCGGTGCGCGCCCGCTTCGATACGCCCGACGAGCAGCTCAAGGCCAAGGACGTCATCCAGAAGGCCCTGATCTCCGACCCCACCGACCCCTCCTACATCGTGGCGCTGAACCTGGTGTCGCGCTCGCCCGACTGGCTGACAGCCATCGGCGCCAAGCCCATGTATCTGGGTCTGGACCTGCGCGGCGGCGTGCACTTCATGCTGCAGGTGGACATGGCGGCGGCCCTGACCAAGAAGGCCGAGAGCTATGCGGGCGATCTGCGCTCTTCGATGCGCGACAAGAATATCCGCCACGGCGGTGTCAGCCGCGATGGCAACAACGTCACCATTCGCGTGCGCGACGAAGCCACGCTGACGGCGGCGCGCAATCTGATCGCGGACCAGTTCCCCGATCTGGCGGCCACTTCCACGCCTGACGGCACGGGCTTCAAGCTGGTGGCCTCGATCAAGCCCGAAGCCCTGCGCAAGGTGCAGGAGCAGGCGCTCAAGCAGAACATCGTCACGCTGCACAACCGTATCAACGAACTCGGCGTGGCCGAGCCCGTGATCCAGCAGCAGGGCCTGGACCGCATCGTGGTGCAACTGCCCGGCGTGCAGGACACGGCCAAGGCCAAGGACATTCTGGGCCGCACCGCCACGCTGGAAGTGCGCATGGTGGACGAGTCCGCCGAAGCGCGTGCTGCCGAGATGGGCTCCGGCCCCGTGCCTTTCGGCTCCGAGAAATACCTGGACCGCAACGGCCAGAGCATCATCGTGCAAAAGCAGGTGACGCTGACCGGCGAGAACCTGACGGATGCACAGCCCGGTTTTGACAGCCAGACCCAGGAGCCCACCGTCAACCTGACGCTGGATGCCAAGGGCGCGCGCATCTTCAAGGACGTGACGCGCGAGAACGTGGGCAAGCGCATGGCCATCATCCTGTTCGAAAAGGGCAAGGGCGAAGTGGTCACGGCTCCCGTGATCCGTGGCGAAATCGGCGGCGGCCGCGTGCAGATCTCGGGTCGCATGACTACGGCTGAAGCCAACGACACTTCGCTGCTGCTGCGCGCCGGCTCGCTGGCCGCGCCCATGGAAATCATCGAGGAATACACCATCGGCCCGAGCCTGGGCGCCGACAACATCAACCGCGGTATTCACTCCGTGGTCTGGGGCATGGTGGCGATTGCGGCCTTTATGTGCATGTACTACATGCTGTTCGGCGTGTTCTCCACGATTGCTCTGTCGGTGAACGTGTTGCTGCTGCTGGCCATTCTGTCCATGTTGCAGGCCACGCTGACCCTGCCCGGCATTGCCGCCATGGCGCTGGCGCTGGGCGTGGCCATCGACTCGAACGTGCTGATCAACGAGCGTATTCGTGAAGAGCTGCGTGCCGGTGCTTCGCCTCAGGCGGCCATCCATGCAGGCTACGAGAACGCCTGGCACACCATTCTGGACTCCAACGTGACCACGCTGATCGCCGGTCTGGCCCTGCTGGCCTTCGGTTCGGGCGTGGTGCGCGGCTTTGCCGTGGTGCACTGCATCGGCATTCTGACCAGCATGTTCTCTGCCGTGTTCTTCTCTCGCGGGCTGGTCAACCTCTGGTATGGCGGCAAGAAGAAGCTCAAGAGCGTCTCCATCGGTCAGGTCTGGAAGCCTGAGGGTGAGGGTCACCGTTCCGTGGCCGGTCGCGGCAGCAACAACTAAGGAGGAAGATCATGGAGTTCTTCCGCATCAAAAAAGACATTCCGTTCATGAAGTACGCGTTGGTCTTCAACGCGATTTCCTTCATCACCTTTGCGCTGGCCGTCTTTTTCCTGTTCTCGCGCGGCCTGCATCTGTCCGTGGAGTTCACGGGCGGTACGGTCATGGAAGTGGCCTACACCCAGCCTGCCGATATCGGCAAGGTGCGTGAAACCGTTTCCAAGCTCGGCTATGCCGATGTGATCGTGCAGAATTTCGGTACATCCAAGGATGTGATGATTCGTCTGCCCGTGCAAAAGGGCGTGACGACTGCTCAGCAAAGTGAGCGGGTGATCACTGCACTGAAGGCCGAGGATGCCGAGGTCACGCTGCGCCGCACCGAGTTTGTCGGCCCGCAGGTGGGCGATGAGCTGATGCACAACGGCCTGATGGCGCTGGGCATGGTGGTGCTGGGCATCATCATCTATCTGGCCTTTCGCTTCGAGTGGAAGTTCGGCGTGGCGGCCATCATTGCCAACTTGCACGACGTGATCATCATCCTGGGCTTCTTCGCCTTCTTCCAGTGGGAGTTTTCGCTCTCCGTGCTGGCAGGCGTGCTGGCCGTGCTGGGCTACTCGGTCAATGAGTCCGTGGTGATTTTCGACCGTATCCGCGAAGCCTTCCGCAAGTTCCGCAAGCTCAGCACCCACGAGGTGATCGACCACGCCATCACCTCGACCATGAGCCGGACCATCATCACCCACGCCTCGACCGAAGCCATGGTGCTGTCCATGTTCTTCTTTGGCGGCCCCAGCCTGCATTACTTTGCGCTGGCGCTGACGATCGGTATCTTGTTCGGTATCTATTCTTCGGTGTTCGTGGCGGCCGCCATTGCCATGTGGCTGGGCGTCAAGCGCGAAGATCTGGTCAAGGCTCCCGCCAAGTCCGGGTCGCAAGATCCCAACGATCCCAACGCGGGAGCCGTGGTCTGACGCTTTGACCATTGCGGCGGGTGCATGACTGCTTCTGCCGCCATTACACTTACGGAATGGCTCTCTCGCAGTCTTCCTCCACCGCGCCTGCGGCCCCGCAACAGCTGGGCTGGCAGGCGCGCTTGCGTTGGGTCCATGGCATTTGTCAGGGCCTGCCCAAGGTCGCTCGGCAACTGGATGAATTCCTCTCCAACCAGAGCAGTGCCGTCTCCACTGCCAAGGAGATGCAGGAGTGGCGCGAGGCCTGGGTCGGCTTTCAGCAGAACAAGGACGCCTGGTTGCAGGCAGGCGTTCAGGCGCTGCAGCAGGCTGCGCGCAAGCCACCCTCTGGTGGAGCCGAGAGCAATGCTTCGGGCTCGGCTCCGCTGACCTTCGAGCTGCTCAGCGACGATGTCGTCGAAAACAGGATTCTGGCCTCCCGCATGGCTCTGGCCATGGGGGAGACGCTGCAGCCCGGCTTCGAGGCCATGCGCCTGCGCATTCAGGCGCTGGAGGGCCATGAGCTGGCTTCCCGGGACATGTTCCGTGCCGAGACCATCTGTCTGCATCTGGTCGAGCAATGGCTTGGCAGCGGCATGGAGCGCAAGCATTTGCTCAGGGCCGTGGAGCCTTTGCAGAATGCGCTGGCACCGCTGATGGAGTCCGAATACAGCATCCTGCACAAGCTGCTCGATGCCAAGGGCGTCAGCAAGGCACAGGATGCGCCGCTGCGCGTGCGACGTACCGAGGGTGGCCCGTCCACCGGTGCCATGCATCTGGGCGCCAGCAGTGGCTATGGCAATCCGTCCGATGCGGGTTGGAGCAACTCTGCCATGCAGTACATGCCGGCCGGTATGGCTGCAGGTCTGGGCGCCGGGCCAGGGATGGCTCCGGGCATTGCCCTGCCGCCAGGCGCCAGCGCCGGCCTGGGCATGCTGGCGCGGGCGCGCCATCGCGCGCTGGATGCCATGAATCAGCTGCGCCAGGTGCTGAGTCAGCCTGCGGTCGGCATTCCAGGTCTGATGCCTGGCGCGCCTGTCGTTCCCATGCCTCCTGCGTCTGCCGCTCTGGCGCAGGCGCTGCAGGAGCAGCAACAACTGATGGCGGCCGAGCTCCAGGCCCAGTATCCGTCTGCGGCCGGTTCGGCCATGGCCATGCTCGCCATGGACTACAGTCCGGCAGCGATCAGCCAGCTGGTCAATCTGGTGCGCGAGCGCTCGGCCGACTGGAAGCAAAAGGCCGAGACCAAGAGCGAGAAGGCGACCATCGAGGTGGTGGCGCTGATGTTCCAGAGCATTCTTTCGGAAGACCGGCTGCCGCCGTCCATTCGCGTCTGGTTCGCGCGCCTGCAGGTCCCCGTGTTGCGCGTGGCGCTGGCCGAGCCGCAGTTCTTCAGCGACCTCAATCACCCGGCGCGCAAGCTGATCGACCGCATGGGCTCCTGCGTCATGGGTTTTGACGCCAGCAGCATCAACGGCAATGCGCTGGAGACCGAGATCCGCCGGGTGGTTCAGGTGATAGAGCAGTACCCTGAAACCGGGCAGAAGGTCTTTGCCCTGGTGCTGCGCGAGTTTGAGGAATTCCTCACCAGGCACTTTGCCCAGAATCGGTCCACGGCCAAGATCACCAGCGTGGCTCAGCAGGTGGAGCAGAAGGAGACGCTGGCCATCCAATACACCATAGAGCTGCGCAATATGCTCACCGACATGCCGGTGCGCGAAGAGGTGCGAGACTTTCTCTTCAAATCCTGGGCCGATGTGCTGGCCATGGCCACCGTGCGCTATGGCGCCAAGGATGCACGGGCCATGCGCCTCAAGCAGGCGGCCAGCGAGCTGGTCTGGTCGGCCAGCGCCAAGCCCTTGCGTCAGGAGCGCGCGCGTGTCATCCAGGGCTTGCCGACCTTGCTGCAGACCTTGCGCGAGGGGCTGGAGCTGGTGAGCGTGACCGGCGATGCACAGTCGGCCGCGATCAAGGTGTTGACCGATACGCTGGCCCAGGCCTTCATGTCCAAGACGGCAGCCATTCCGGCCGAGCGTATCGAGGCCATGGCCAAGCGCCTGGCGGAGCTGGAGAAATACATCAGCGAGGATGGCAAGCTCGACGATATGCCGCTGTCCAGCGAGAGCATAGAGCTGATGCTGGGCGTGGATGCGGGCGATCTGAACGTCATTCCCAACACGGACAGTCCGGTGGAGCCCACCATGCTGGAGTGGGCCCAGTCGCTGGAAAGCGGTCGCTGGTTCACGCTGGACCACAACGGTGCCCGTGTGCAGGTGCAATATGTCTGGCATAGCCGTCGCAAGCATCTGCATTTGTTCGCCTCGCTGGATGGACACTGTTATCTGCTGCAGGCGCAACGCATGGCGACCTATCTGCAGGCCGGCTTGCTCGCGGTGCATGATGCCGAAGCCCTGACGGTGCGTGCCACACGCGATGCACTGCAGAAAATTCAGGCGAATCCGGAAAGACTGGTCTAAGCCCCTGAGGTGCTTTGCATCTTTCCCCTTTCTCTACGCGCTGCACCAGGGAAGGGAGCAGCCCTTGCTGGGCGTCGCCTTGTCGGGATATGCCGGTTTGGGGCTTCAGCTTTGCGTAAGTCGCTGGTACAGGCCGCCAGGCAGGCGCGCGACCAGGCCGTCGAGCTCCAGTTCCATCAGCTGCGCCTGCAAATGGGCGGCATCCCAGCCCGTGCGATCGCTCAAGGACTCCAGGGTCATGGGGTCATGGCCCAGCGCCTGCAGCAACGGGTTATCCGGTGTCGACGCCTTGTTTTTGGCAGCTTCCTGCGCTGGTTCGGCTCTGGTCGACGCGAGTTTCAGTCCTTGAAGCTCTTCGAGCACGTTGTCAGCGGTTTCCACCAGCTTGGCACCCTGGCGTATCAGCGCATGGCAGCCCTTGGCCTGCGGCGCGTGGATGGAGCCGGGGATGGCAAAGACTTCACGCCCCTGCTCGTTGGCCAGGCGGGCCGTGATCAGCGAGCCAGACTGCAGGGCGGCTTCCACCACCAGGGTGCCTTGCGACAGGCCGGAGATGATGCGGTTGCGCTGAGGGAAATGCCGGGGCAGGGGCTCGCTGCCCAGCGGGTATTCGCTGATGACCAGCCCGTTGCGCGCAATTTGCTGTGCCAGCTTGGCGTGCGCACGCGGATAGACCTGATCGAGTCCGGTGCCGACGACGGCAATCGTGCAGGGGGTAGGGCCTGAGCGGGCCTGAAGTGCTCCCTCATGGGCAGCTGCATCTATGCCGCGTGCCAGGCCTGAGACTATGCACAGCCCTTGCTCGGCCAGTGCCTGCGCCATGCTGCGCGCATTGATGACGCCCTGGGCGGATGGATTGCGGCTGCCCACCATGGCCAGGGTGGCGGGGTAGGGAAACCAGGGCCGGGCAGATGCCAGCAGTGCCGCTGGACCTTGGACAAACAGCAGCAGGGGCGGATCTTCGGTCTGCAGCAGGCAGTCCGGATACTGAGAGTTGCCCAGATGGATCACGGTGTGCAAGGTACCCGGTGCGGGCGAGGCCAGCCATCGAGCCAGGGTGCTGCAATGTTTTTCCCAGTCTGTCGGGAGCTCTGTCAGAGCCTTGATCTGAGCCTGAGTGGCGCATTCAGCCCATGTTGACAGCGGCAGCCGCCAGACCGCGTCTGCACTGCCGGCTTTGGCCAGCAGGCGGCGTGCCGTGGTGCGTCCAAGACCCGGCGTCAGCAGCAGGCGCAGCCAGGCCAGAGTTTCGGCATCGGGCAGGGCATGGTGCGCATCTTGTGAAGGGGGCGACACCGTGCTCATGCTCCATTCAGGGCTGGGGCGACTGCAGGCCATCGCCCACGTTCACACCACGCTGGGCCGTGGTGATGAGCGCGTAGGAAACCCGGTCAAACACCTTGAAGACCATGGCATAGCCATTGGCCTCATCGGGCAGCTTCACCCGGTCACGACTGGGGCTGGTCTTGTCCACGATGACATTGCCCTTGCTGACGAGTTCCAGCACTGCGCCGATGTCCATGCCGTCCTGGGCTCCCTTGTTGATGGCAATGACCTGATTCTGAGCTGCGTTATAGCCCACCGAGTCGCCATAGATGGAGACCACGGCGGCATCCACCGCATGGCGCGGTGCATGGGGCACATAGCTCAGATACTGCTGCTCGGGCGAGGGCAGCAGACGGTCACCTGCGCGGATTTCATTCTTGGAGCGGATGATGTCCACAGTTCCAGGCGTGGTCTGTACAGGCTGGCCTGGCGCGGATTCAAGCAATGTTTCACTACGTGCCACGGTGGCACTGCCCAGGTACTTGGCTTCGTAGCCAAGGATTTCCCCGGTGATGGGGTCCTTGAGCGGCGTGGCATCGCGGAAGATGCGATAGCTCGCGGGCCGGCCCTTGCCGGCGGTGACCAGCGCGCCACCGGAGTTGCGTACATAGGCGCGATCGCCAATGGCCATGAGCACGCGCTTGTCCTGGGTGGCGATGATGCGCGGGGCTTGTGTAAGTGCCTGGCTGTCCACCACCAGCGGCTCGGCCAGGAAGGGCTCGATCAGATGCGGCGGCAGCGTGGGCAGGGCCAGGTCGTTCAGTGACGATTCACGCGTTTGCGGCGACAGACGAACTACCCCGGAATCGCCGTTGGGGGCAGTGGTCGATAGACGGGCATAACCGTTGCTGCGCACCAGATACAGCACCTGGCCGGGGTAGATCTGATGAGGGTTGGCGATGCTGGAGAGGTTCATGCCCCAGAGTTCGGGCCAGCGCCAGGGCTGGCGCAGATACATGCCCGAGATGCCCCAGAGCGTGTCGCCGCGCTTGACGGTGTATTGCGCGGGAGCGTTGGGCGCCAGTTCGTTCTCGGGGATGCCTTGCTGAGCGACTTGCTGTGCGGTGGAGCGCTGGGTGGCGGTCACAGGATAGCTTTGGGCGTGGACCGAAGTCAGGGCTGCAAGCAATGTGGCTCCAATGCTCAAGGCGCGTGCAGTGGCAAATGCGGTCATGAAGTTCCTTCTGGCGGGATTCGTTTGCTGCAGCGTCCCTCGCGTCGCCGCACTGTGGCCGATCTTGGCATAGCCAGCCAACAAGTCTTACAAATGTGTCGAAATTCTCGATGCAAGGCCTCGATAGATCAATGTTTATTGAGGACGTGCCAAGCGTTTGGCATCAAATGTTGGGACAATAACGACAGATTTACCGAGACACCATGGCCATTCTTCCCATCCTCTGCTACCCCGATCCCCGTCTTCACAAGGTCGCCAAGCCCGTGGCGCAGGTGGATGAGCGCATCCAGACTCTGGTGAAAGACATGCTCGAGACCATGTATGACGCTCAGGGCATCGGCTTGGCCGCGACACAGATCGATGTGCATGAGCGCGTCATCGTGATCGACGTGTCCGAGAAGCGCAACGAGCCCATGGCCTTGATCAACCCCGAGATTCTCTGGGCCAGCGAGGAAAAGCAGCTGGGCGAGGAAGGCTGCCTGTCCGTGCCCGGCATCTACGACGGCGTGGAGCGCTCCATTGCCGTCAAGGTCAAGGCCCTGGATGAAAACGGCAACAGCCGTGAGATCGACGCCGAAGGCATGCTGGCCATCTGCATCCAGCACGAGATGGATCACCTGCTGGGCAAGGTGTTTGTCGAATACCTCTCGCCGCTGAAGCGCAATCGCATCAAGACCAAGCTGGTCAAAGCCCAGAAGCAGGCCCTGAGGGCCTGATCGGAGTGTCCATGTCCCTGCCTCGCCTGCAAACGCTGTTGACTGCAAGTCTGCTGGCAGCGGGACTGGCGGGTTGCATGGTGCCCCAGTGGCAAAAGCCCGGCATGCCTCAGGCCGAGGTGGAAAAAGGCATGGGCAAGCCCACTCTGGTCGTGCCTCTGCCCGAGGGCGGCCAGCGCCTGGTCTATAGCCAGCAGCCGGCCGGTCAGCAGGTCTATCACATGGATTTCGATGCCCAGCGCAAGCTGGTGCATGTGGAGCAGGTACTGGATACGGCGCACTTTTTCGCGTTGCGCAATGGTGTGGATACCCGTGATGATGTCTACCGCATGTTCGGCCCGCCCGCCATAGTCGAGAGGGTCTACAGCTTCAAAGGTGACATCTGGACCTACCGTTTTCTGGACAATACCTTTGCTCGGCGTGCCCATGTGCACATAGACCCGCAAGGTGTGGTGCAGAAGGTCATGTTTACCGATGAAAGCATGTACCTCAGAGAGCCGCATCGTTGAACATCTGGCAGCCGGCGGCTGCCTTTTTAATTTGTGAGTCCCATGAAAGTCATTTTTGCCGGCACGCCCGAATTTGCGCGCGTGGCCCTGGAGAGTCTGCTGGCTGCAGGTTTTGAAGTTCCGCTGGTGCTGACCCAACCGGACCGTCCGGCCGGGCGTGGCATGAAGCTCCAGGCTTCTCCCGTCAAGCAGTGCGCTTTGGAGCATGGCATTGCCGTGGCTCAGCCGCTGAGTCTGCGTCTGGACGGCAAATATCCCGAAGATGCCGCTGCCGCCAAGGCCGCGATCGATGCCGCTCAGGCCGATGTGATGGTGGTGGCGGCCTATGGCCTGATCCTGCCGCAGTGGGTGCTCGATACGCCTCGTCTGGGCTGCCTGAACATCCACGCCAGCCTGCTGCCGCGCTGGCGCGGTGCAGCGCCGATTCATCGCGCCATCGAGGCCGGTGACGCCGAAACCGGCGTCACCATCATGCAGATGGATGCAGGCCTGGATACCGGCGATATGTGTGTGATCGAGCGTCTGCCGATAGCCGCAGACGACACCACGGCCAGCCTGCAGGACAAGCTGGCCGCGTTGGGCGGCCGCCTGATCGTGGAAGCGCTGGAAATGGCGGGCTGCGGCGGTCTGCCGCGTACGCCACAGCCCGCCGATGGCGTGAGCTATGCACACAAGATCGAGAAGGCCGAGAGCCTGATCGACTGGAGCGAAAGCGCCGAAGTCATTGCGCGGCGCTTGCGTGCCTTCAACCCCTTCCCCGGCGGCGCAACCAGCCTGGGCGGCGAAGCCATCAAGGTCTGGGAAGCAGAGGCCCAGCAAGGCAGCGGCGCGCCCGGCTCCGTGCTGTCGGCCGATGCCCGGGGCGTGCGCGTGGCCTGTGGCAGTGGCGTGCTCAACATGACGCTGTTGCAGCGTGCCGGTGGCAAGCGTCTGGCCGCAGGCGATTTTCTGCGTGGTTTCGAGCTGCCCGCAGGCGCGCAACTGGGCGAGGGTGCTGGCGAGGTATGACGGATATGGCGTTCACGCTGGGTCAGCGTGCGAAATCGATAGTCAGGGATCCGTTCTTCTGGGTCGGCTCCAAGGAGATGGGCGGCACCGCCCTGGGCATCGCCGCCTGGGGTCTGGTGACCGGCGTGGCCATGGTCAAGAGCGGTCTGTCCGTTCCTCTGGCGCTGCTCATGGGTTTGACTGTCTATGCGGGCAGTGCCCAGCTGGCCGTGCTGCCGCTGATGGCCGTGGGGGCTCCGCTGTGGGTGGTCTGGTTCACCGCCATCTGCGTGAACCTGCGTTTTGTGATCCTGTCCAGCATGTGGCGCAGCTATTTCGCCAAGCTGAGTCTGCGTCACCGTCTGGCGGTCGCCTATTTCAGCGGCGATGTGATTTTCGTGAATTTCATGCGTCGCTACCCAGAGGCCAGGCCGCAGCCCGAGCAACTGCCCTATTTCTGGGGCGCAGCACTGACCAACTGGCTGGCCTGGCAGATCCCGTCCACGCTGGGCATTTTCCTGGCCGACCAGATTCCTCTGTCCTGGGGACTGGGCTTTGCCGGCGTGCTGGCGTTGTTGGGCGTGTTGCTGTCCATGCTCAAGGACCGTGCAACCTGGGTGGCCTCCATCGTGGCCTGTACGGCAGCTGTGGCGGCTTTTGCGCTGCCGCTCAAGCTCAATATCCTGGTGGCGATCGCAGCTGCGGTGGCTGCAGGCCTGACGGCCGAGCAACTGCAAAAGCAGGCCAGCCGGCTGCCTGCGGTGAAGAATGAGGAGGACCGGTCATGATGAGCAGTTTCTGGGTCATCGTTGCCTGCATCGGTCTGGCCCTCATCACGCTGATCACGCGTGCTTTCTTCATGATCCCCGAGCGTGAACTGCCGCTGCCCGACTGGCTCAAGCGCGGGCTCAAATATGCACCGCTGGCGGCCCTGGCGGCGGTGATTGCGCCCGAGATCGTGATGAGCAATGGTCAGCTGATCAACAGTCTGGCTGATGCTCGACTGCCTGCGCTGGCCGCTTCGGTGGTGTATTTTTTTTACAAGCGCAGCATTCTTGGCACCATTGCTCTGGGCATGGCGATTTATCTGCCTCTGCATATCGGTCTGGGCTGGTAGCTCCAAGACCAGAGAAAACAGGAGCTGCGTGCTCCTGTTTTCATATGGGTTGTCTATAAAAAGGCTTGAAACCAAGTTACAGAGCGCGCAGGATGCTCCTGTTTTTGAGTCGAGTAAGCGTGTAAAAGCGATGCCTGAAAGTGGCGATCGCCCTAGAATGCAGGCAGATTTTGTGTTTTCCAACCTTTGTATGGGCGACTTTCGGAGTCGCTTTTTTGCTGCATGAACATCATCCGCTTCTCCGATCTGTGCGCCCAGGGCAAGGCCCAGGGTCAACGTGTTTTCATCCGTGCCGACCTGAACGTACCCCTGAACGACGCTGGTGAAATCACCGAAGACACGCGTGTGCGCGCTTCCGTGCCTGCGATTGAAATGGCTTTGAAGGCCGGCGCTGCCGTGATGGTCACCAGCCACCTGGGTCGCCCCACCGAAGGCGAATTCAAGCCCCAGGACTCGCTGGCCCCTGTGGCCAAACGCCTGTCCGAGCTGCTGGGCCGCGATGTGCCCCTGGTCGCCAACTGGGTGGACGGCGTGCAGATTGCTCCCGGCCAGGTCGTGCTGCTGGAGAACTGCCGTGTCAACGTGGGTGAAAAGAAGAACAAGCCCGAGCTGGCCCAGAAGCTGGCCAAGCTCTGCGACATCTTTGTGAACGATGCCTTCGGCACCGCGCACCGTGCCGAAGGCACGACCTACGGCATCGCCGAATACGCCCCCATCGCCTGTGCCGGCCCGCTGCTGTCGGCCGAGATCGACGCGCTGAACAAGGCCTTGGCCGCGCCTGCACGTCCTCTGGCCGCCATCGTGGCAGGCTCCAAGGTGTCCACCAAGCTGACCATCCTCAAGAGCCTGGCCGACAAGGTGGACCAGCTCATCGTGGGCGGCGGCATTGCCAACACCTTCATGCTGGCTGCCGGTCTGAAGATCGGCAAGAGCCTGGCCGAGCCCGATCTGGTGGCCGATGCCAAGGCCGTGATCGACGCCATGGCTGCCCGTGGCGCCAATGTGCCCGTGCCCACCGATGTGGTCACTGCCAAGACCTTTGCTGCCGATGCCGTGGCCACCGTCAAGAAGGCCTCCGAAGTGGCCGACGACGACATGATTCTGGACATCGGCCCGGAAACCGCAGCCCTGCTGGCCGAGCAGCTCAAAAAGGCTGGCACCATCGTCTGGAACGGCCCCGTGGGCGTGTTCGAGTTCGACCAGTTTGCCAATGGCACCAAGGTCATCGCCCAGGCGATTGCCGAGTCACCCGCCTTCAGCATTGCCGGTGGTGGCGACACCCTGGCCGCCATTGCCAAGTACGGCATTGAAAAGGACGTGGGCTACATCTCCACCGGCGGCGGTGCCTTCCTGGAAGTGCTGGAGGGCAAGAAGCTGCCTGCCTTCGAGATCCTGGAAAAGCGCGCCAACGGCTGATTTTCTTGAAAAATATCGCTAACCCAACTGGGAAGGGCGATGTAAGCTATCAAAAAAGGATCGAATCATCGATCCTTTTTTGTTTTGACGCGGATGAAGATGCAGACACTCTGGGGAAGTAAAAGCAACTCCGCACCGCAAGTGATTGGCGGGACTGTCAGAGTCGCTTAGCATTCAGCCTGCGTTGATGGTGAGCCATGGCGCGCTATGAATTTCTTTTACCCTGAGCGGCCGGGATGCGTATCCGGATTTGTCCACCGGATGGCATGCGGCGTTCGCGTTCCACCCACTGCTTATGTTCGCTTCAACACCTCAGGATTTGTCGGCGCTGATTCAGGCGATGACGACCTCGGTTGCCGCCGATACCGCTCAAAACGTGCTCAGTGCCGCTCAATGGGAGTTGCTGGCGCCCTATCTGCAGCCGATCAATCTGGCGGCTAGCGAAGTGTTGTTTGCCGAAGGGGCGCTGGATCGCAATCTGTACCTGGTGGAGTACGGCTCGCTGAGCGTGCATTACCAGGATTCGAAGGAAAGAATCCGCCTGGCCTTGGTGGGGCCGGGGGCGATTGTGGGGGAAGGAGCCTTCTTCGCCCATAGACCACGCAAGGCCACGGTGCAGGCCGCAGCGCCCAGCCGTCTATGGTGTCTGACAGCGCTGCGTTATTCCGAAATTGCCAACCGTCAGCCTGCTCTGGCCCTGGCGCTGCTGACCATGGCAGGTCAGGTGCTGGCCCGCCGCGCTGGGGACAGTCGTCGCCGGGTGGCCAGCACCTGAGTGAAGATTTTTTGTATTTCGGCCGGGCTGGGCGCTTGATCCACGTCGGACAAAGGCTAATATTTCGGTAAATGTCACGAACTGCTCCAGACCTGGAGGCAGAATGTGTCTCGTTGTAAATCCTGCTTGTTCGAGTGTGCTCATGTCCCTGTTCCGATGGTTTTCTCGCGGGCCTCGCCGAGAAGGTAGCACGCAAGCACCGCGCCACGAGGATGATTCGGTAGCGCGTCAGTCGCAGCGCCGGGAGCGCTCCGCCAGACGCGAGCAGTTGTACGTCATCGTGCGCGAAGCCATGGTCAGGGTCGGCATTCTTTCGGCCGGCTACAAGTTCAAGGTGCTCTCGCTGGACAACGTCGGCCAGCGCTTTGTCGTGATGGTGGATCTGGCTCCTGCATACGCTGCGGATGCTCTGCAGCAAAGACGTATCGAGGCATTGATTGCCGAGCTCGCCAGAACCCGCATGGATGCAGGGGTTCACGCTGTTTACTGGCGCGTGAACGGACAGCTTCAAAGCGCTGCTAGCCCTGATTTTGCGCAGATGCAGTTTGACGGGGCCGCACCCCCGATGAAGGCGCCACGACATGCTCCGGTTGCGGCACATTCAGGCCGCTCTTTCGAGCCCATTGACGCGCAGGAAATGGATGCGTTCAAGCAGGCAGTGGCCATGGCCGCTGCATCGCCCGCGAGTGTGCGCCAATCACGCCAGGCGCCATTGCTGGGCCCTGGCTCTGGTCATGAGGAAGGCGGCGAATTTGCCGTGTCCGGACTGGGCTCTCTGGGCGCGACGCAGTACGGAGAGCTGCGCTGATCCAGGGCTGTTGCGGGGCTGCTCAGTGCCCTGCAAAGTCAACCAGAGTGAACAGGGGCAGGCCGCTGTCCTTGAGGTGCTTGGAGCCGCCCAGTTCCGGCAGATCCACAATCGCTGCGCCTTCCACCACGGTAGCCCCCAGCTTTTCCAGCAGTTTCTTGCCGGCCATCATGGTGCCGCCGGTGGCGATCAAATCGTCGATCAGCAACACACGGTCGCCGGACTTGACGGCATCGGTGTGCAGCTCCACGGTAGCGCTGCCGTATTCGAGCTCATAGGTTTCCTCCACCGTGGTGAAGGGCAGTTTGCCTTTTTTGCGGATGGGCACAAAGCCGACGTTGAGCTCGTGGGCGATCACGGCACCCAGAATAAATCCGCGCGCATCCAGGCCGGCAACCACGTCGGGGCGCAGCTTGGGGTCCATGTAACGATGAACAAAGGCATCGGTCATGATGCGAAAAACCTTGGGGTCCTGCAGCAGGGGCGTGATGTCACGGAATTGCACGCCCGGCGCAGGCCAGTCCGGCACGGTGCGGATATGGTCACGCAGATAGTCGTTGACGCTGGTGGAAGTTTGCATGTGGCCGCCTGAGTTCTTGAATGCTCGCCAGTGTATGGGCTCGGGCTTGAAATGCGGGCCAAAGGGGTGTTGCCCGCTGCCCGGCAGGCATGGGCTGGCTAAAATCCGGGCATGAATTCTGATGCTGCCAATTCGCGTCTGATCGACGCACCGCGAGCTTTGAACCTGGCCCGTGAGGCCCTGGATATAGAGGCCGCTGCCTTGCGTGCGATGTCGGTGCGCCTCAATGGCGCATTCACGGCGGTGGTTCAGCGCATTCTGCAGCTGCCAGGCCGTGTGGTGGTCATGGGCATGGGTAAAAGCGGGCATGTGGGCCGGAAGGTGGCTGCGACGCTCGCGTCCACAGGGACCCCTGCCTTTTTCGTGCACCCCGCAGAAGCCAGTCATGGCGATCTGGGCATGCTGACGCAGGACGATCTGGTGCTGGCCCTGTCCAATAGTGGCGAGACCGATGAGCTGACGGGCGTGTTGCCTGCCATCAAGCGCATGGGCGTGCCCCTGGTGGCCGTGACCGGCGGTCTGCAATCGACACTGGCCAAGCATGCAGACTGGGTGCTGGACACCCATGTCGACAAGGAGGCTTGTCCCTTGAACCTGGCTCCCACTGCCAGCACCACGGCTCAGCTGGCCATGGGAGATGCGCTGGCCGTGGCCTTGCTCGATGCCCGGGGCTTTGGTGCCGAGGATTTTGCGCGCTCACACCCCGGAGGAGCATTGGGACGACGACTGCTGACCCATGTGCGCGATGTGATGCGTCGTGGTGTCGATGTGCCCCAGGTTGCCCAGGATGTGAGCAGCGTGGACCTGATGCGCGAAATGAGTGCCAAGGGCCTGGGCTGCTCCGCCGTGGTCAACGCATCCGGTGAGCTGGTGGGGATCTTTACCGATGGTGATTTGCGCCGCTGTGTGGAAGCTGGCGTGGATCTGCGCAGCCGCACGGCGCAGGACGTCATGCATGCCAGGCCTCTGACGATCAAGCCCGATCTGCTGGCGGTGGCTGCGGCACGCATGATGGAAGAGCATGGGATTACCGCAGTGCTGGTGGCCGATGACAACCAGCGCCTGCAGGGTGTGGTGCATATTCGCGATCTGATGCGTGCCAAGGTGATTTGATGAACCGACCTGCTCTGACACCCCGCCAGCAATGGGACCCACAGCTGTTGCTCAAGGCCCAGGGAATTCGTGTGGCCTTCTTCGATGTGGATGGCGTCCTGACCGACGGCGGCCTTTACTTCTCGGGTGAGGGTGAGGTCCTCAAGCGCTTCCATACGCTGGATGGTCATGGCCTGAAAATGTTGCAAAAGGCCGGCATCACGCCGGCCGTGGTGACGGGGCGAGATTCTGCGCCGCTGCGTTTGCGCTTGAAGCAACTGGGCATTGAACATGCGCGCTTTGGCACGGAGGACAAAGTGCCGGCTGCCGAGTCCATCCTGGCTGAACTGGGTCTGCAATGGCCGCAGGCCGCCGCCATGGGGGACGACTGGCCCGATCTTCCCGTCATGCGTCGCAGCCACTTTTCTTGCGCACCCGCCAATGCCCATGACGAGGCATCGCATGTGGCGGACTGGGTCAGTGCCAAGAATGGCGGAGAGGGGGCGGTGCGGCAGTTCTGCGATCTGCTGCTGGCCGCCAATGGTGCTTATGCGGCGCTGCTTTCGGGGTATGGCTCATGAGCGGGCAATGGCGCCGTGTGGGCGACAAGGCCTCGATGTACCTCCCCGTGCTCATCATGGGCCTGCTGGCGCTGGGCACCTGGTGGTTGGTGCGCAATGCTCCCAAGCCGATTGTCAGTGGCGCGGAGAAGGCCGTGCGGCACGATCCAGACTATTTCCTCAAAGACTTCGTCATCAAGAATTTCGAAGCATCGGGCCGCCTCAAAAATCGCCTGAATGGCGCCACAGGTGAGCACTTTCCCGATACCGATACGCTGGAAGTCTACGACGCACGCATGCTGAGCTTCACGCCTGATGGACGCAAGACCGTGGGCAGCTCCAACCGGGCATTGAGCAATGGCGACGGCTCGGAAATCCAGATGTTCGGCCAGGCCGTCATTCAGCGCGAGCCGGTGCCTGCAACTGCAACCCAGAAGGCCTTGCCTGCCATGCGGCTGGAGAGCGAGTTCCTGCAAATCTGGCCCAATGACGAGCGCGTCAGCACCAACAAAGCGGTGGTCATGACCCGTGGCAATGACAGATTTACGGGTGACAGCATGCAGTATGCGCACCTTGATCAGATTCTGCAGATGCAGGGGCGGGTCAAGGGTGTCATCCTGCCCAACCAAAAGCCGTAAATCATGGCAGGGCATGGGGCCGGACTCGTCTATATCACCGGTGCTTCCAGCGGCATTGGGCAGGCCCTGGCCTGGTACTACTATCAGCGTGGCTGGTCGATCGCATTGGTGGCAAGACGCACCGTGCTCATGGAGCAATGGGCGCAGTCCATGCGAATGGATGCATCCCGCTACGCCGTTTATGCTGCGGATGTCACGAATATAGCAAGTGCTTGCAGTGCTGCGAATGCCTGTCTTGAGCGCCAGGGTCTGCCTGATGTTGTTATTGCCAACGCGGGTGTCAGCTGGGGTGTGGATACCGCCTTGCGCGAGGATCTTGAGGTCATGCAGCAGGTGCTGGCCAGCAACACAATGGGGCTGGCTGCAAGCTTCCAGCCGTTTATTGCACCCATGGTGCGACGCGGCTCCGGGCGTCTGGTGGGTATTTGCAGTGTGGCTGGTATTCGCGGTTTGCCTGGCCATGCCGCATATTCGGCCAGTAAAGCGGCAGCCATTGCTTACTGTGAGAGTCTGCGTGTTGAGTTGCAGAAATCCGGGGTCTCTGTGACCAGTTTATTGCCTGGCTATGTGGACACTCCGTTGACGAAAAATAATCCGTATTCCATGCCTTTTCTGCTCTCGCCCGAGGAGTTCGCAAGGCGTGCCTTTCGTGTTATCGAGCGCAAAGCCAGATATGCGATTATTCCCTGGCAGATGAGGATTGTCGGCGGCGTAATGCGGGTGTTGCCCGCTTATCTGTGGGATAGATTGACTCTGGGGAAAACCAGAAAGCCCCGGCATCTAAAAAAGGATTGAGTGGAAGACATTGGGAAAATGACTATGCATTTGAATGTCTTCAAAAATAAATAAAGGCACGCTATCGTGCCTTTATTGCTGAGCTGTTAAAAGAAGCTCATTCGCCGTGGTTATTGCCACCACCGTAGCCGCCGCGACCGCCGTGGCGTGGGCCTGAGCCATAGGGGCTGCGGAAGCCGCCTTCGCCGCGACCACCACCGCCATAGCCGCCGCCATCACCGCGACCATAGCCACCACCTTCACTGCGGCCACCGTAACCGCCATCGCGATTACCGCCGCCAAAACCGCCTTCACTGCGGAAGCCGCCTCCATAACCGCCGGAGCGAGGGGGGCGGGGTTCCATAGGGCGTGCCTCATTCACGACGAGGCTGCGACCCCCGAGGGGCTGACCATTCATGCCTTGAATGGCGGCTTGTGCTTCTGCTTCGCTGGCCATTTCCACAAAACCAAAGCCTTTGGAGCGGCCGGTGTCTCGTTCCATCATGACGCGTGCACTTGCTACGGCTCCAAACTGGCTGAACGCCTGCTCAAGATCGTTGTCACGCACACCATAAGGAAGGTTGCCGACATACAGCTTATTGCCCATTAATAACTCCTAGCTCCTCAATGCTTCAATGGCGCGATCGAATTCAGGACGTCCACTGCATATCCATGGGAAAACATGCAAAAAATCCTGAACACTTATTCGCTTGTGAACGGGAAATGCCCGAGAAAGGAATTATGACGGAGAACAATGAAAAAAATAAATGCTCGAAAACCGCATTGCTAACGTTTAGCAACAAAAAAAGGATCCGAAGATCCTTTTTTTGTTATTGGCAATAACTGATTAGTAGCTATTGCGACGGCCGTAGCCGCCGTCGCCACGGCCACCGCCGAAGCCGCCGTCACCACGGCCACCGCCAAAACCACCTTCACGACCGCCGCCGAAGCCGCCGCCGAAGCCGCCGGAGCGGGGAGGACGAGGCTCCATGGGGCGTGCTTCGTTCACGACCAGATCACGGCCGCCACGGTTTTGGCCGTGCAGGCCTTGGATAGCGGCTTGTGCTTCGGCATCGCTGCCCATTTCCACAAAGCCAAAGCCCTTGGAACGGCCGGTGTCGCGCTCCATCATCACCTTGGCGCTGTTCACAGTGCCGAATTCGCTGAAGCTGTCTTGCAGATCTTGGTCGCGGAAGGAATAAGGCAGATTGCCTACGTAAAGCTTGTTGCCCATGCTGGACTCCTGAAAAAACTTGAAAACGCGATGGAGCCCTAGGGAGTCAGCCTTGGATGACAACATTAGAGACGCTAACGCACTTGCCCCATCCAGAAATTGCTTTCCAGACAAAGACTCAAGCATTATGAGTCACAAGAGAAGCCGTAGTATTACGAAAAGATCAAATTTCGTGCTTGTAACAACATTGTCCTGATGGGAGTTACCCTGAAATACAAAATTTTGAATATCCAAATACGCAGATGTCTTACAGGGTTAAGCATGTAGAATGACGGCTACTTTCTTTGGGGAGTAGGCCGTTCGGCAGCCGTCTGCCGGATGCATGCGTCAACAGACTTGGGTCCTCGTGACCTATGGCGCATGCGGTACCGCGTGCAATGCGTGGTGCGACCGGCCGAGACCATTGATTACGTATCGAGAAAACCTATGAAGAGATAGGCCGGAGTCGGTGCGTGATCAATGCGTTCTGGCAACTCCGGCCGTCTATCCCCATCATGGAAGCCTTTCTCATATCCACCTCCATCGTCGCCCTGGCAGAGATGGGGGACAAGACCCAACTGCTGTCATTGGTACTGGCAGCCAAGTTCCGCAAGCCACTGCCCATCGTGGCCGGCATTTTTGCCGCGACGCTGGTCAACCATGCTCTGGCCGGCGCCGTGGGCAACTGGATCACCACGATGCTAGGTCCCGACGTGCTGCGCTGGATCTTGGGGGGTTCATTCATCCTCATGGCGGGCTGGATGCTGATTCCCGACAAGTTAGACGATGACGATACCGGCAATGGCGCCGGGCGTTGGGGTGTCTTCGGTACGACGCTGATGCTGTTCTTCCTGGCCGAGATGGGGGACAAGACCCAACTGGCCACGGTGGGCCTGGCCGCCAAGTACCCTCTGTCGTATTACTGGGTGGTGGCTGGCACCACGCTGGGCATGATGCTGGCCAATGCACCGGTGGTGTGGTTTGGCGAGAAGATCACCAAGAAGCTGCCGATCAAGACGATTCACCGTGTGTGCGCCGTGATCTTCCTGGTGCTGGGTGTGGCGGCGCTCCTGACCAAAGTGTGAAGCTACCAAAAGCATAGCTATTTGCACAAGCCTAAAAAGGCTTGGACAGCTTTGACAGTCTGCTTTTGAGTTCGGTGCAATGAATGCAGTACACTGCACTTTTCACGCGCCGATTTGCCAAAGCTTGCGGGCGCTTTATAAATCCAGCTAAAGACCCGTCCGCGAAGTGACAGTACACCGACCCGGCCTCGTTTTTAGCGATGCCGGGTTTTTTCATATGTCCTTCATCGCGACACCTCAGTTCATGCATTTTGATGAGCCGCTGCCCTTGCAGAGCGGTGGTTCCATCGCCGATTACGACCTTGCCTTCGAGACCTATGGCCAGCTCAATGCCGACAAGAGCAATGCCATCGTGGTC
Source organism: Comamonas sp. E6 (assembly GCF_001010305.1). Classification (NCBI taxonomy): domain Bacteria; kingdom Pseudomonadati; phylum Pseudomonadota; class Betaproteobacteria; order Burkholderiales; family Comamonadaceae; genus Comamonas; species Comamonas sp. E6. Next base: position 168,381 of record NZ_BBXH01000007.1, on the reverse strand, counting down.
TGTCATGCGCTCAATGCCTCCCACCATGTAGCTGGCAGCTACGAGGGCCAGTCCAAGAGCGAAGGCTGGTGGGACAACATGATCGGCCCGGGCAAGCCCGTCGATACCGACAAGTTCTTTGTCATCGGCATCAACAATCTGGGCTCCTGCTTCGGCTCTACCGGCCCCATGCACACCAACTCGGCCACGGGCAAGCCCTATGGTGCGGATTTTCCCGTGGTGACGGTGGAGGACTGGGTGGATGCGCAGGCACGTTTGCTGGACCGCCTGGGCATAGGCAAGCTCGCCGCCGTGCTGGGCGGCAGCCTGGGCGGCATGCAGGCCCTGTCCTGGTCGCTGCGCTATCCCGAGCGCATGTGCCATGCCGTGGTGGTGGCCAGTGCGCCGAATCTGAACGCCGAGAACATTGCCTTCAACGAGGTGGCGCGTCGCGCCATCGTCACCGACCCGGATTTCAACGGCGGCCATTTCTACGAGCATGGCGTGGTGCCCGCGCGCGGCCTGCGCATCGCGCGCATGATCGGTCACATCACTTATCTCAGCGATGACGTGATGAACCAGAAGTTCGGCCGCAGTCTCAGGGCCCCCGCACTCCTCGCTGAGGGGGCTGACCTGACTCGGGGCGGCCCGGCGCCGGATCGGCGCGATTACCTGTACAGCACCCAGGATGTGGAGTTCCAGATCGAGAGCTATCTGCGCTACCAGGGCGAGAAGTTCAGCGGCTACTTTGACGCCAACACCTATCTGCTCATCACGCGCGCACTGGACTATTTCGATCCGGCGCGCTCCCATGACGGCGATCTGACCCGGGCGCTGGCCGTGGCCAAGGCCCGGTTTCTGCTCGTGAGCTTCACGACGGACTGGCGCTTCGCTCCGGCGCGCAGCCGAGAGATCGTCAAGTCGCTGCTGGAGAACAACCGCGACGTCAGCTATGCCGAGATCGACGCCCCCCATGGTCATGATGCGTTTTTGCTTGATGACCCACGCTATATGGGCGTGATGCGCTCCTATTTTGAAGGCATTGCCAAAGAACTGAATACCGCCGAACGCGCAGGAGAAGCCGCATGACCGAGTTGACCACCATGAAAGCCATTGCCCAGTTGGTGCCTGTGGGCGCACGCGTGCTGGACCTGGGTTGTGGCGACGGAGCGCTGCTCGAGCATCTGGTGCGCGAGCGCGGCTGTACGGGCTATGGCGTGGAACTGGACGACGCCAATGTGCTGGCCTGCACGCGCCGCGGCGTGAACGTGCTGCAGCTCAATCTGGAGGACGGCCTGGCCATCTTCGGCGACAACAGCTTCGATGTGGTGCTGCAGATCGACACGCTGCAGCATTTGCGCAATGCCGAGGTGATGTTGCAGGAGACAGCCCGCATCGGCAAGCAAGGCGTGGTTGCCTTTCCCAACTTTGCACATTGGCAAAATCGCTTCTCCGTGCTGCGCGGGCGCATGCCGGTCACGCGTCGCCTGCCTTACCAGTGGTATGACACGCCGAATATCCGGGTGGGCACCTACAAGGACTTCGAGGTGCTGGCCACCAAGAACCGCCTGCGCATTCGCGACTCCTTCGGTCTGCAAAACGGTCAGGTGGTGAGGAGCCTGCCCAATCTGTTGGCGACAACGGCGGTGTTCCACTTCGAGCATGCTTGATTGCTGCTCTTGAAACAGTAGCTAATTGCGGTTCATTGGCAATGAATCTGGTATCGATTCACATCGAATTCTTTGTCTGACAAGAGCCGGAAGCTCTTAAATCTGAGAGGGCGGCACTCCTGCGGCAAGGCGGGGGTGCTGCCGCCGCCGTAATGCAAAAATGTAAGCATTTGATTCATAATCAACTGCTTATTTCTTTTTGATCTGAATCAATGCACCGACGCTTCGGCCGGTGCGCGCCTTGCCATGCGTTTTAGTTCCCGTCTCATTTTTTGCTCGGCTGCGCCTGCAGCCTTGTTTGTTTTGGCGCTGCTCAGCAGCCAGTGGGGGCTGACCCGCACACAGTCCGATTTCAACGACTACCTGAGGAACAACCAAGCTGTGGTGGCGCAGTTGCAGGAGCTGTATGCCCAGGGTCTGCAATCGGGCCAGGCACTGCGCAATATCGTGATGGATCCGTCGGACGGGCAGGCCGTGCAGAACCTGGGCAATGCCCGTCGGGCCTATGACGCCGCCTATGACGATCTGAGCCGGCGCGTGCAGGGCACGGCCATGGAAGTCGCCGTCAAGAGCCTGCGGGCCTTGCGCCAGGCCCAGTCCGAAGCGCAGGACCAGATCGTGACTCTGGCGGCCGAGGACTATGACACCGCCGCCGCCGCGCTCAAGACTCGGGAAACCCCGGCCTGGCGCAAGCTGCGCGAAGCCGTGCTGCAACAGCTCAAGGCGGCCCGCGATGCGGCCGAAGCATCGCATGCAGCCACCCGTGCCAGCGCCCAGCGCATGCAGCTGTGGTCGGGTCTGCTGGCCCTGCTGGCCGTGGTCATCTCGGCCACGCTGCTCTGGGTGATGGTGCGCACGCTGCGCAGCGAGCTGGGCGGAGACCCGGCCGATGCGCGCAAGGCGTTGCGCCGCGTGGCCGATGGCGATCTGACCGATGGGAGCTCGGGCGGCATGGCCCGGGGGCTGATGTCCGATCTGCAAACCATGCGCGGCGCGCTGCGCGAACTGGTCCAGCGCATGCACGGCGCATCGGTGCAGATGCAGCATGCCTCCAGCGAGATTGCTCAGGGCAATGCCGACCTGTCTGCGCGTACCGAAAGCCAGGCCAGCGCGCTGGAGGAAACGGCAGCCAGCATGGAGCAGCTCAACGCCACCGTGCGCCAGAACGCCGATAGCGCCCAGACGGCCAATCAGTTGGCGCAGAACGCCTCGCAAGTGGCCCGGCAGGGCGGTGCCGTAGTAGCGCGTGTTGTGCAGACCATGCAGGACATCAACACCAGCAGCTCGCGCATTGCCGACATCATCGGCGTCATAGACGCCATCGCCTTCCAGACCAATATCCTGGCACTGAACGCGGCCGTGGAGGCTGCACGCGCCGGTGAACAGGGCCGAGGCTTTGCCGTGGTGGCCAGCGAGGTGCGCGCCCTGGCGGGGCGCAGCGCCGATGCGGCCAAGGAAATCAAGACGTTGATCACTGCCAGCGTGGAGCGCGTGGCAGACGGCAGTGCGCTGGCCGACCAGGCAGGTCACACCATGGACGAGATCGTCAGTGCCATTCACCGCGTGACGGACATCATGGGCGAGATCAGCGCAGCGAGTAGCGAGCAGAGCGCAGGCGTGGCCCAGGTCGGCGAGGCTGTCATGCAGATGGACCAGGCCACGCAGCAAAACGCTGCCCTGGTGGAGGAAAGCGCAGCCGCTGCCGAGGGGCTGCGCCAACAGGCAGAAAGCCTGCTGACGGAGGTTTCCCGCTTCCAGTTGGAGCGGGGGGCGCTGGCATTGCGCTAAACCCTGATCGCCATGTCAATGCCTGCGGCGCAGGCACCGGCATTGGCGCACAATCACGGGCATGGCGCGGGCCCGTCATGGCTCGTAGCCCCGTCACTGAAGGAGCCGACCATGAACGCACGTACTCCCACCAATCTGCTGCAGCCACAGGACGCGCTGCAGCACATCACCGAGCAGTGGGACCAGAGCATCGTCCCCGAGCTGACCAACTACATCACCATTCCTGCCAAGTCGCCCATGTTTGCACCCGACTGGGAGCAGCAAGGCCATATCGCCACCGTGCTGCGCAACGCTGCTGCCTGGGTGGAAGCGCAAAAAGTGGCCGGGCTGACCCTGGAGGTGATTCAGCAGCCGGGTCGCACGCCGGTCATCTTCTTCGAGGTGGAAGGTGCGGCCGAGAAGGCCTCGACCAGTCCCACGGTGCTGATGTACGGCCACCTCGACAAGCAGCCCGAGTTCGAAGGCTGGCGCAGCGATCTGGGTCCCTGGACGCCCAAGTACGAGGACGGCAAGCTCTACGGGCGTGGCGGCGCCGACGACGGCTATGCGGTCTATGCCAGCGTGGCGGCGATTCAGGAGCTCAAGCGCCAGAACGTGCCTCACCCCCGCATCGTGGCCATCATCGAGACCTGCGAGGAAAGCGGCTCGGCCGATCTGCTGCCCTATGTGGATGCCTTGCGCCCGCGTCTGGGCGATGTGGGCCTGGTGATCTGTCTGGACAGCGGTGCCGGCAACTACGACCAGCTGTGGCTGACCACCAGCCTGCGCGGCATGGCCAGCGGCACGCTCAAGGTGCAGATCCTCACCGAGGGCGTGCACTCGGGCGATGCCTCGGGCGTGGTGCCCTCGTCCTTTCGCATCATGCGCCAGGTGCTGGATCGTCTCGAGGACAGCAAGAACGGCCGCGTGCTGCCGCAGAGCTTTCACTGCGAGGTGCCGGCCGAGCGCATGGCGCAGATCCGCGCCACGGCGGAGATCCTCGGCGAGGACGCTTATGCGCGCTTTCCCTGGGCGCATTACGACTGCGGCGGCTCGGCTCGTGTGTCCCTGCCCACGACCACCGATCCCGTCCAGGCCCTGGTGCGTCGCACCTGGGAGCCCACGCTGAGCGTGACCGGAGTGGAGGGCATGCCCAATCTGCAAAATGCCGGCAATGTGCTGCGCCCCTACACGGCCTTCAAGCTCAGCCTGAGGCTGCCGCCGTTGGTCGATGCCGCAGCCTGCGTGCAGGAGATGAAGGCCCTGCTGGAGGACAACGCACCCTATGAGGCCAGGGTGACCTGGGAAGGCCTGTCCAGCTCCAGTGGCTGGAATGCGCCGGGCATGGACGGCTGGTTCGAGAAGGCGCTCAATGCCGCCAGCCAGGCCCATTTCGGCGCCGGCTGCGGCTATATCGGCCAGGGCGGCACGATTCCGCTGATGAATATGCTGAGCAAGGGCTTTCCCAAGGCGCAGATGATGGTCTGTGGCGTGCTCGGACCCAAGAGCAATGCCCACGGTCCCAACGAGTTCCTCCATGTGCCCTATGCCAAGAAGCTCACGGCGTCGGTGGCTGAGGTGATTGCCGCCATGGCCCGCCATCAGACGGAGCCGGACCAGGCCTGATCGCGGCATTGAAAATAGTCGCTGACGCTTTTCCAGAAAGCGTCGGTAGCTATCCTTTTGGTGGCGATAGTGTTGAATTCCCGGGGGCGGGCCGAGGATTGCCACGGTTGACGCGGGCGGGGGGGTGGCTGCATCCTGCAAGCTCTTGCCAGCTGAAGAGACCCTGCATGACGCCTACCGATACCCGCACCCAGACGACGCCCCGGCTGCTGCATATGGCCGCATCGGACGCCACCCAGCTCGCGCTGCGCGACTGGCCGCTGGCGCCGGGCGTCAAGCCCCGTGCCCAGGTGCTGCTGGTGCATGGCCTGGGCGAGCACAGCGGCCGCTATGCCGTGCTGGCGCAGCGGCTCAACGAGCTCGGCTTTGCGGTGCGGGCCTATGACCAGTACGGCCACGGCCTGTCGGGCGGGCCGCAGGGCGGCCTGACCAGCGATATGCGCTTGCTCGACGATCTGGCCGTGGTGCTCGATGCCACACGTGCAGCCATGCCCAGGCATCAGCCCCTGGTGCTGTTGGGGCACAGCCTGGGTGGACTGGTGGCCGCTGATTTTGTCGCGTCCGGCCTGCGTCATGTGGACGGGCTGGTGCTGTCCTCGCCGGCGCTGGCCCTGCATCTGTCGGGTGTGCAGAAGGCGCTGGTGGCGAGCCTGCCCAGGCTGCTGCCCAATCTGCGCGTGGCCAATGGCGTGCAGTCCGCGCATCTCTCGCATGATCCCGAAGTGGCTCTGGCCTATGACACCGATGCACTGCAGCACAGACGCATCAGCGCCAGGCTGGCGCGCTATATGGCCGAGGGTGGCCGCCATGTGCTGTCCAAGGCCACGGCCTGGTGCGTGCCCACGCTGCTGCTATGGGCGGGCGAGGACAAGCTGGTCAATCCGGCCGGCAGCGCCGCGTTTGCCGCCCAGGCACCACGCGGTCTGGTGCAGTCCCAGTGCTTTGAGGCGGCCTATCACGAGATCTTCAACGAGAGCCCCGAACTTGCCGCACCGGTTTTTGCGCGGCTCGAGCAGTGGCTGGAACAGCAGTTTCCAGCCCCCTGATTAGCACTGCTGTGGCGGCTGCTTGCGGCCTTTTTCCACGGGATTGGCGCGCAGCTTTTCCGCCGGGTAGGGGCGCAGAAACTCCTTGGCCTTGTTGACCTTGGCATTGAGCCAGGCGTCGTATGCGCCTTCGTTGAGGATGGCCGGCATGGCCTTGTCGTTGCCGGGCTGGCCGTAGCGGTTCATCAGCGCATGGGCATTGGCATTGATGGTGATGAGGGCGTAGCTGACGATGACCTCGCCGTCCTCGCCCACCCAGCGCGCCCAGACGCCGGCGGCGCCCATGGGCTGGTTGTCCACGCGGGTGATACGGGTCGGCAGGGGCTTGCCGGGGCGCAGGTCGTCGACCTGAAAGGACTGCAGCGGCACGATGCAGCGCTGGCCGGCCAGCCAGGCATCGCGGAACGCCGTTCCCGTGGTCAGATTGTCGATTTTTGCATTCACCAGCTTGAGCGCGCGCAGGCGGCCGTCAGACGCCGACTTCACCCAGTGCGGCACCAGACCGAAACTGGCCGGCACCAGCAGCCGTTCCACCGGCAGTGCGGGTGCTCCTTCTTCAGGAGCTGTAAACGTACGTCCCAAGAGCGCTGCAGAGGACTCTGTGGCAGCGTTGATGATGATGCAGCCGAGGCGGCGCGGGGTGATGATGCTTTCGGGCCTGGGCTCGGGAGCCTCCACACGAAAGTTCTGCAGATAAAACTCGGGCTTGGCCAGAGAGAGATGACAGCTGCTCATTGAATTACTCCAGGGCCAGCAGGGACAGGGCGGCAACAGATGCCGTTTCAGCGCGCAGCACGCGGGAGCCGAGGCTGGCAGGTTTCCAGCCCTGCTCCAGCGCCCAGTCTTCTTCCTGGGCGGTCAGACCCCCTTCGGGGCCATGCAGCACCCAGACTGCCCGGGCATCGCCGGCGGCGGCGCGCAGCGGTTGATTGCCCTCGCGCAGCGACAGCACCAGACGCGCCGCATCGGCCGCAGGCGCCTGCTGGCTGCGCAGCCAGTCGGCCAGCGACAGCGGGGCATGAATCACGGGTACCTGGTTGCGCCCGCATTGCTCGCAGGCCGAGACGGCAATCGACTGCCAGCGCTCGATCTTCTTGTCGGCGCGGTCGCCCTTGAGCTTGAGCACGCTGCGTGCCGCCATCACGGGCTGGATGCTGGCGACACCCAGCTCGGTGGCTTTTTCCACCAGCCAGTCCATGCGCTCGTTGGCGGGCATGCCGACGACCAGGTGCACGGCACGTGCGGCTTCGCGCTCGGCGGGGCTGTGGCTGTCCACGCGCACGCCCACATCGCTGCGGCCCATGTGGGTGATGGTCGCCTGGAACTCGCCACCGGTAAAACCGTTGCCGGTCTGGCCCTCAAACAGCGTGATGACATCGCCGGGCTGGTGGCGCAGCACCTGCACATGGCGGGCGGCACCTGCAGGCAGGTCCAGCTCGTTGCCGATGTGCAGTGGAATAGGGCAGTGATAGCGCGGCATAGGGGAAATTGATATTTGTTACTTGCGGTTAGAGCTGCTTCGCAGCCTGTAAAACTGGCACCCTCTAACCTAGGGACACCGCGCAAGGGCCGCCCCGCAGCGCTGGTGTCGTCCCCCTCCGCGAAGCAGAGAGGGGGAAGCCGCAAAGCGGCTCAGGGGGGGTGCTCACATCCGCCCGTAGGCGTAACCCACCTGCGTCTGGATACCCTCGATCTCGTCGATCAATTTGAGGAACGGGCCCAGCGCGCGGTAGCGGTTGCAGGTGGATCGGATGTAGTGGATGAAACGAGGCGTATCGGCCAGATACTTGGGCTTGCCGTCGCGCAGCGTCAGGCGCGCAAAGATACCCGCAACCTTGAGGTGGCGCTGCAGACCCATCCATTCAACCCCACGGTAGAACTCGCCGAAGTCATCACCCCAGCCGCTGGCGCTGTTGGCTCCCACCAGGCCGGCCTTGCGGGCCTTTTCCCAGTAACGGATGGTGATGTCGATGATGAAGTCCTCTTCCCAGCTGATGAAGGCATCTCGCAGCAGGCTGGCGATGTCATAGGTGATGGGGCCGTAGACGGCATCCTGGAAGTCCAGCACGCCAAGCGGCGCGCCGCTGGACACAGGTTGCATCAGGTTGCGCATCATGAAGTCACGGTGCACATAGACGCTGGGAGCCTGCAGATTGTGGGCGACGATCTGATCGAAGGTCTTGCTGAGCAGGGCCTGCTGCTTGTCGTCCAGCCTGAACTGGCGGTGCTTGGCGATGTACCAGTCGGGAAACAGCTGCAGCTCGCGGCGCAGCAGGGCCTCGTCATAGAGAGGCAAGCTGCCGGTATTGCCGGCCTTGGAGGCCAGTTGCCAGTCCAGCAGCACCTCGATGGCCGAACGGTACCAGGCTTCGGCATCCTGGGGTTTTTCGGGGTTCAGAGCCTCGATGACGGTCTGGCCGCCCAGGTCGCTGAGCAGCATGAAGCCATGAACAGCATCCCAGTCCAGGATCTGCGGCACGCACAGGCCGGCCTGGTTCATCAGGCTCTGAACCTTGGCAAAAGGCGCGCAATCTTCCTTGTCTGGCGGCGCGTCCATGACGATCAGGCTGCTTCCATCGCTGCGATACAGGCGCAGATAGCGGCGAAAGCTCGCATCGGCCGAAGCGGGGCGCAGGGTTGCGGGAAGCATCTGGTGCTTTTGAGCCAGCGGTGCCAGCCAGGCGTCGAATGCGGCGTGGCGGGCAGAATCTGCCCAGGCAACGCCAACTGTGGGGGTGATAGGAGCGGTCATGGATAATCGGATTTTACAAACCGATGCCGCCGCATCTGTGGACAGTGGTGCTAGGCTCTCGGTTTTCTGTTGACGTGTGCCAGGGCACGCGCGCTTTTGACGTTCAAGATCATCGTGCAATCCCCATCCCATCCGCGAGATTTCCTACCTGCCTGCCCTGCCCGTTCGACGCGTGCGGGGGCTGCTCGGCCGGTGATTCGTCCTCTGGCATGGGCTGTGGCACTGGCATGGGCGGGTGCAGGCATGCAGGTCTATGCCCAGTCGGCCGAAACGAGCGGATCGTCCTCCTCCAGCGTCGCGGGCGAGCTGCCAGCCTTGGAACTCAAGTCCAGCAGTGCGCTGCAGGAGAGCTATCCTCAGGAAGTGCGTGACCAGCAGCCCATCTATATCAAAGGTGACAGCCTGTCCGGTCAGCCCGATCTCAAGGCCTCGGTTCATGGCGAGGCAGAGTTGCGCCGCGGCGACACCATGATCCGCGCGGACAAGCTCGACTATGCGGTTCCGGACGACAGGATCAACGCCGTGGGCTCGGTCCACATCAACCAGGCTGGCAATGTCTATGAGGGAACAGCGCTGGATCTGCAGATGGATGCCTTCAAGGGCCAGTTCGACAACGCCAACTATCGCTTTCTGGCCACGGGTGGCCATGGCGAGTCGTCGCGAGTGGATTTCATCGACAAGGATCGTTCGGTCGTCCATGACGCCACCTACACCACCTGCCAGCGCGATGACGAGGCCAGCTGGGAGCCGAGCTGGGTGCTCGAGGCCAAGACCATTCATCTGGACATGGCCGAAGAGGTGGGGGTGGCCGAGGGTGCGTCCCTGAAGTTCAAGGGCGTGACCGTCCTGCCCGTGCCGCGCATGAGCTTCCCGCTCTCGGACAAGCGCAAATCGGGCCTGCTGCCGCCCATGATAGGCATGGACAAGCTCGGCGGTATCGAGTATTCGCAGCCCTATTACTGGAATATCGCCCCCAATCGCGATATGACCATCACGCCCTCGCTGATGACCAAGCGCGGCGTGAACCTGACGGGGCAGTTCCGCTATCTGGAGCCCAGCTACTCGGGCGAGACCTATGCCAGCTACATGCTGGGAGACAATCTGCGCAACCGCGATCGCTGGGGCTATTCCTGGCAGCATCGTGCGAGCTTCGACACGCCGGTCGGCGGTCTGGGGCTGAACCTCAATCTGAACCGCGTCAGCGACGGTGATTACTGGCGCGACTTCCGCCTGGCTCCCGTGGCGCTGCGCCAGCGCCTGCTGCCCAGCACGGCCAATCTGAGCTGGGCCAAGGGCGATGGGGTGCTGAGCCTCAATGTGCTGCGCTATCAAGTGCAGCAGGATGTGACTTCGCCGATTGCGCCGCCCTACAGCATGGTGCCGCAGCTGCAGTACCGCTACACGCCGCTGGACCTGCCGCATGGGCTGGATTTCTCCGTGGTGGCCGACACCACACGCTTCGAGCTGATTCGCCCCATCACGGGTCAGGTCGGCAACAACGGCCAGCGCAGCTATGTGCAGGCGCAGCTGAGCCGGCCATTCCTGTCTCCCGGCGCCTTCATCACGCCCAAGCTGATGCTGCATACCTCCATGTATCAGACCGATCAGTTGATGAGCAACGGCAGCAAGAGCGCCAACCGGACCTTGCCCACCTTCAGCCTGGACAGCGGCCTGGTCTTCGAGCGCGACACCTCCTGGTTCGGCAAGAATCTGTTGCAGACCTTCGAACCCCGAGCCTTCTATACCTATACGCCCTATCGCGATCAGAGCATGCTGCCGCTCTACGATACGGGTCGCAGCGATTTCAACTTCGCGAGTATTTTTTCCGAGAACGACTATGTCGGTCAGGACCGCATTGCCGACAACCATCTGATGACGCTGGGCGCGACCTCGCGCTTCATCGACCCTGAAAGCGGTGCGGAAAAGCTCAAGTTCGCCGTGGCCCAGCGCGTTCGCCTGTCAGATCAGCGCGTGCTGCTGCCCGGTGAGGTGGCTGCTACCAGCAAGCTGTCCGATATCCTGCTGGGTGCTGCCTTCAACTGGACCGACAAGTGGTCGCTGGAAGGCACGACCCAGTACAACAAGGACTTGAACCGCACGGTCCGTACCACGGCCACGGCGCGTTACAGTCCGGGCAACTATCGCACCTTCAACATCGGCTACCGCACGCAGCTGGATACGGTCACCAAGAAGCCGTCCAGCGAGCTGGTGGATGTGGGCTGGCAATGGCCCATCAACGACCTCTGGGGTGACAAGGGCAAGGATCTGGGCGCCGGTCGCGGCCAGGGCGGTGGCCGCTGGTATGCCGTGGGCCGCCTCAACTACTCCATCAAGGACAACAAGCTGGTGGATACCGTGGTCGGCTTCGAATACGACGGTTGCTGCTGGATTGGCCGTGTGGTGCTGGAGCGTCTGCAAAGCTCGGTCATCCAGTCCAATCTGCGTCTGCTGTTCCAGATGGAGTTCGTGGGCTTCTCGCGCCTGAGCTTTGGTGCCGACCCCACCTCCAGTCTCAAGCAGAATGTGCCGCGCTACCAATATTTGCGTGAGGCGGTGACTCCGCCCAGCCGCTTTACCAATTACGATTAATCAAGGCTTTTTTCATGCGTTTTTTCTCCAAGACATCCAATGCATGTGCTGTTGCCGTGGCACTGGCTGTAATGGCTGCCGGTGTGCAGGCCCAGGGCCTGAAGAGTCCCGGCAGCAAGGCCAAGGCTGGCAATGACTCCTCCATCTCGCGTGCATTGGAGGCTACGGCCCAGCCCTCGGGGCGTCAGGCTCCAGCAGCCGCACAGGGTGTTCGCTCGGCCGATTACATCGTGGCCGTGGTCAATTCCGAGCCCATCACCAATAACGAAGTGCGTGCGCGCATGGCGCGCGTTGCGCAGAACGTGACCGAGCAGGGCGGGCAGCTGCCGTCCCAGAGCGAGCTGGCCCGCCAGGTTCTGGAGCGCCTGATTGTCGAGCGCGTGCAGTTGCAGGAAGCCAAGGACACGGGCATCAACATTGACAACATGACGGTCGATCAGGCCGTTGCCAATGTGGCGCGCCAGAACAATACCGACAAGGCCGGCCTGGTGTCGCGCCTGAAGGCCGAAGGGATTTCCGAAGCGCAGTTCCGTTCGGAGATCCGCAACCAGATGCTGATGCAGCGCGTGCGCGAGCGTGATGTGGACGGTCGCGTCAAGGTCGCGGAAGCCGACATCGATCGCTATCTCAAGGAGCAGAAGCGTCCGGGCGATGCGGCTGCAGGTGCGGCAGCCAATCTGGGCCACATCCTGATCACCGTGCCTGAAAATGCCAGCCCTGCCGTGGTGGCGGAGCGCGAGGCCAAGGCCAAGCAGGCGGCAGAAGCGGCGCGCAAGAATCCCGACTTCATCGCCGCCGTGCGGGAATTTTCGGATGTACCCAACGGTCAGGGTGGCGGCGCCATGGGCATGCGCCCCATGAGCGATTACCCCGAGCTGTTTTCTCAACAGGTGGGCAATTCGGCTGTCGGTGCCATCGTCGGTCCGTTTCGTTCGGGCGCTGGTTTCCACGTGCTCAAGGTGCTGGAAAAATCTCAGACCGGAGCACCTGTATACATCACGCAGAACCACGCCCGCCATATTCTGCTGACCGTAGGCGATGGCATGACCGAAGCCCAGGCGGCCAAGCGTCTGGAGGACTACAAGCGTCGTGTGGAAGCCGGCCAGGCCACCTTCCAGCAACTGGCGCAGGAGTTCTCCAAGGACGGCAGCGCGCGCAATGGCGGTGATCTGGGCTGGTCCTCGCCCGGCCAGTTCGTGCCCGAGTTTGAACGCGTGCTCGACAACCTGCAGCCGGGCCAGATCAGCAACCCCGTGGTGTCGCGTTTCGGCGTGCACCTGATTCAGCTGATCGAGCGCCGCCAGGAAAAGCTCACCGAGCGCGAGCAGCGCGAAATGGTTCGCAACGTGGTGCGCGAGCGCAAGGCCGAGCAGGACTACGAAACCTGGCTCAAGGAACTGCGCGGCAAGGCCTTTGTGGAATACCGCGAGCCACCCCAATAAGCCCATTCAATCCGCTTGAAGTGCCCGGTAATGTCATCATTGCGCACCGGGCATCGAAGCTCCCCCTCATTCCAAGCGGTGCCCAGGCACCGCTTTCGCATTCATGAAACATATTCCCCGCAAGCGCTTCGGCCAGAACTTCCTGACCGACGGCGCCATCATCGACAACATCGTCCAGGCCATCGACCCCAAGGCGGGCGAACCCATGGTCGAGATCGGCCCCGGCCTGATGGCGCTGTCGCAGCCTCTGGTCGAGCGCCTGGGCAAGCTCACCGTGATCGAGCTGGACCGGGACCTGGCGGCCCGTCTGCGTCTGCGCGACGATCTCGATGTGGTCGAGTCCGATGTGCTCAAGGTGGACTTCCGTGCGCTGGCTGCGCGACTGGGCGTGGCCAAGCTGCGCGTGGTCGGCAATCTGCCCTACAACATCTCCAGCCCCATTCTTTTTCATCTGCTGGAGCAGGTGGATGTGGTGCAGGACCAGCATTTCATGCTGCAAAAGGAAGTCATCGACCGCATGGTGGCGGACTCCGGCACCTCGGCCTACGGCCGTCTGTCGGTGATGCTGCAGTGGCGCTACGCCATGGAAGATGTGCTGTTCGTGCCGCCGGGCAGCTTCAATCCGCCTCCCAAGGTGGACAGTGCCGTGGTGCGCATGATTCCGCGCGAGCAGCCTGCGGATCTCGATCCCAAGTTGCTGGAAGAGCTGGTGCAGGTCGCTTTCAGCCAGCGCCGCAAGATCTTGCGCAACACCCTGGGCAAGTGGCTGGAAGCCAAGGGCTTTGCCGGCGAGTTCGACCTGCAGCGCCGCGCGGAAGAAGTGCCTGTCGCCGAATTCGAAGCCCTGGCGGCACAGCTTTCCTGAATTTGGATGAAAAATGCTTCAATCGCTTTATAGGTAAGCGATTGAAGCTACTGATTTGATAGTTCAGTCAGTGGCCTGCAGCGCATCGCCGAGTGCGTTGATCAGCCGCTCGATCTCGGCCTGCTCGCTGATGAAGGGCGGCGCCAGCTGAATCGTGTCACCGCCGTAGCGCACATAGAAGCCGGCCTCCCAGCATTTCATGGCGATCTCATAAGGGCGCTTGGCGGGCTCGCCGGGCAGGGGGGCGATCGTGATGCCAGCCGCCAGGCCGATATTGCGGATGTCCAGCACATGCCTGGCGCCCTTGAGGCTGTGCACGGCCTGCTCGAACAAGGGGGCCAGTGCGCGCACGCGGCCCGGGCCGTCTTCGCGCTGCAGCAGATCCAGTGCCGCGATGCCTGCCGCGCAGGCCACGGGATGGGCCGAATAGGTATAGCCGTGGGCAAATTCCAGCATGTACTCCGGCCCTCCTGCCTCCATGAACTGCTCATAGATGGCGGGCGTGACCACGCAGGCTCCCAGCGGCTGGGCGCCGTTGCTGACCTGCTTGGCGATATTCATGATGTCCGGCGTCACGCCAAAGGCTTCGGCCGCCGTCATCGCTCCGAGGCGGCCAAAGCCCGTGATGACCTCGTCGAAGATCAGCAGGATGTCGTGCTGGGTGCAGATCTCGCGCAAACGCTGCAGATAGCCGGCGGGCGGAATCACCACGCCGCCCGAGCCCGACATGGGCTCCACGATCACGGCGGCGATATTGCTGGCGTCATGCAGGGCGATCAGATCGAGCAGCCGGTCTGCCAGGGCGCGCCCGTCGGTCTGGGGCTGGCCCTTGAAAAACGAACCTGCTGGCGGCTGGGTGTGCGGCAGATGGTCGGCTTCAATCCCTTGGCCGAACATCTTGCGGTTGCCCCCCATGCCGCCCACCGAGATGCCGCCAAAGTTCACGCCGTGATAGCCCTTCTCGCGCCCGATCAGCCGGGTCTTGCTGCCCTGGCCCCTGGCGCGCCAGTAGGCGCGCGCCATCTTCAGCGAGGTGTCGGCCGCTTCCGAGCCCGAGCCGGTGAAGAACACATGCTCAAGCCCCTGGGGCATCAGCGCCACGATGCGGTTGGCCAGCGCGAACGAGGCCGGGTGGCCGAACTGGAAGGCGGGAGCGTAATCGAGCTGCAGCGCGGCCTGACCAATGGCCTCGGCGATCTCGCGGCGGCCATGGCCCAGACCCGAGCACCACAGGCCCGAGAGGCCGTCGAAAATGCGCCGGCCATCGGCATCGCTGTAGTAGGCGCCTTGGGCGCCCGTGATGATGCGGGGCCTGGCCTTGAAGTTGCGGTTGCCGGTGAACGGCATCCAGTGGGCCCTCAGCCATTGTTCGTCGTGGCGCGCGAGGTCTGCGGATGTCTGGCGGTCTGCAAGCTGCATGGGAACTCCTTGGATTCCCGGCCATTGTTGGCCTTGGGCCCGGTTTGGCAATAGCCGCAAACCCATGGGCGCGAGTCCGAATTGGCATCTTCCGCATGACTTATCCACAGTATTTTCTGATGCCGGAGAGTCAGGCTCGGATGATTTTCTGGCGTGAATGATCAGAAGCTCACAAAGAGTCTGGGATATTCAATATTTACCCATGGCTTATCAAAAGGCTTGTTCACATGATTTCTACAGATCATGAAGATGGCCGTTGCAGTCGCCCAGCATGGCCAGGGACTGCAGCAGCCATTGCGTAAAAGTGGTGGGCTGGTCGGCGTTCATAGACGGCTCTCAGGCGCTCAGTGCCTGTCCGGCAAGCGCTTGCTGCTCGCGTTTCTTCAGGCGGCGCTCCCAGACTTTTTCATGGAAGAAGAAGGCAAAGGCCTGGACTGTGGGCTCGAGCAGGCTCAGCGTCAGCGAGGCAATCAGATTGCCGGTCACGGCATAGGCGACGCAGGCGGCGACGGTGATGTGGATCACGTAGTAGCTGGCGGTCTTGGTCAGCGTGAGCTGGTTCTGGCGCAATGTCTTGATCAAGCGTGTCATCTGTTTCTCCCTGAGCGATGAATGAATGGTAGGGAGGATGGCGCTGAGTTTCCAATTGAGAATCATTACCATTGCGATAGCGCCTACAGACTGCTGCGAGATGAACGGCTTGCTAAGCTATGTGCCAGATTTTGATTGAAATTGGCCGTCAGCCATTGACTGATAAGCGTTGACAGCTATTGATTTGAGAGTTTTTGATGACGGGGTCGATGCCAATTCAGCTGCGTGCGCTGGGCGCGGACGATGTGGATGCCGTGATGCGCATACAGCAGCATTGCTATGGTGCGGACTTTTCGGAGCCGCGCGAGGTGTTTGTGCGCCGTTTGCGGACGGCCGGGCATTGTTCCTGGGCGGCAGAGCAGGGCGGCGAGCTGGTGGCCTATCTGGCAGCCTATTGGTCGCGCCCCGGAGCCATCACGCCGCTCAACGGCGACTTTACCGAATATGACGACGCCAGCGTGCTCTATCTGCACGATATGGCTGTGTCCGAGGCTGCAGCCGGCCAGGGCCTGGCGCAGCGCATGGTCCAGGTCCTGAAGACACAGGCCAGAGCGCGCGGCGTGCAGCGCACGGCACTGGTTTCGGTGCAGGGCTCCCGGCTTTACTGGGAGCGTCAAGGCTATGTGGTCGAATCCGTGACAAATGCTGCGCAGCAACAACATTTGGCCAGTTACGGCGAAGGAGCGCTCTATATGGTGGGATTTATCTGACACATCGTCGGGTTGGGACAAGGATAATGCCCGCCATGCCCAATCGCTGGAAACCCAATGTGACTGTCTCGGCCATCATCGAACGCGATGGCCGTTTTTTGCTGGTGGAAGAACAAACGGCGGATGGACTGCGTCTGAACACGCCGGCCGGTCATCTCGACCCTTCCGAAAGCCCTGTCGATGCCTGTGTGCGCGAGGTCATGGAAGAGACGGCCTACAGCTTCACGCCCACGGCTCTGGTCGGCATCTACATGAACCGCTTTGTGCGCACGCGCACGGGCTCGGACATCACCTATCTGCGCTTTGCCTTTACGGGCGATCTGGGCATGCACCATGCCCAGCGCCATCTGGACGACGGCATCGTGCGCAGCGTCTGGCTCTCGCTCGACGAACTGCGGGCCACCGAGCATCTGCATCGCAGCCCCATCGTGCTGGAGTCGGTGGGCGATTATCTGGCCGGCCAGCGCTATGACATAGGCCTCATTCATGCCGATGCCAGCATCTACAAGGTGCCGCAGCTCACGCGCCCGGTGCCCGAAGAGGCCGGTGCCACGCTGGACGATGTGCTGGTGCAGATTCACTGATCCTGGCATTCGGCAGTTGTGACAGGCGTGCAGGCCGGGGCTGTGCACAATGTCCTGTATGTCTGTAGCCAGCCTGATCCGACTCATGACACTGGCCGCCCTCTGGGGCGGCAGTTTTTTATTCATGCGCGTGGCCGTACCCCATCTGGGGGCCGTGCCCACGGCCGTGGGACGCGGCCTGTTTTCGGCGCTGGGCCTTGGCGCGGCGTTGTTTGCCATGGGCTACCGGCCCAGGCTAGGACGCTATCTTTGGCCCTTGCTGGGGCTGGGTGTCATCAATTCCGGCATCCCCTTTCTCATGTACGCGCTGGCGGCCCAGGTGCTGCCATCGGGCTATAGCGCCATCTTCAATGCCACCACGCCACTGGTTGCTACCGTGGTGGGGGCGCTGGTGTTTGCCGAGGCGATTACGCCCGCGCGTGTGGCTGCCGTGCTGCTCGGAATTGGCGGCGTGGCGGTGCTGGCCCAGGCCGGGCCGCTGGATCTCGGCGCAGCCGTGCTGGGCGGTATGGCGGCCTGTTTTGTGGCCACGGTCTGCTATGCGTTTTCCAGCTATCTGACGCTCAGGCTTGCGGGTGCCAATGCGTCCGTGGACACGCGCGCTGCCGTTTTCATCAGCCAGCTGGGCGCGCTGATGGTGCTGACGCCGGCGCTGCTCATCGACATGGCGCTGGAGCCCGGCATGCTGGCCAGGCTGCAGGCCGCTCCGCTGCTGGCATGGGGCAATGTGGCGCTGCTGGGCTTGCTGAGCACGGCTCTGGCCTATGTGCTGTATTTCCGGCTGATTGCCGATGAAGGCCCGCAAAAGGCGCTGACCGTGACCTTTATCGTGCCCGTGTTTGCCGTGCTCTGGGGCTGGGCCCTGCTCAATGAGTCCTTGACCATCGCTCATGCCATGGGTGGCGGGCTGATTGCGCTGTCGCTCTGGCTGGTGCTGCGCCCCAAGGCGGATTGAGCCGAGGTCTTCGGCCGTCTTTTCACCAGGCGGCGGGCAGGCGCAGCTGCAACAGCTCCAGAAAGGACTGCGCCGCATGTGGCAGCGTGCGGCCGGCCAGGGTCTGAACCTCGATATCGCGCAGATCCATGCCGCGGTCGCTGAGCGCCACGGCCACGAGCGCGCCTGTGGCCACCATGTCGCGGGCGGCGATTTCGCTGGCCACGGCGACCGCTGCGCCCTGGGCCGCAAAGTTCAGCAGCGTCTTGCCGTGATTGCTCTCCAGGGCCGGCGCCAGCATCAGTCCCTGGCGGCTGCAGGCTGCATCCAGCAGCTGGCGCACGGCAGTGCTGGGTGGCGTCAATGCCAGCGGATAGCGCACCAGCCTTGCCAGTGCCACGCTGCGCTCCTGCGCCAGTTCATGGCCGGATGCCACCAGCGCCAGCACGGGTGCGGCTACGCGGCAGGCGACGGCGATGCCAGGCTCGGGGGCCCGGCTGAAACACAGGCCTATGTCGGCCGTGCCGGTACGCACGGCACCGGAAACCTCGTGCGTGGGAAGCACCGTCACTTCGAAGACGATGCCGCTGTGCTCGCGCTGGAAGGCCGCGCACAGGCGCGGCAGGAATTCGCTGGCGAAGGCATCGGAGCTGACGATGCGCACCTTGCCACTGCGCAGGCCCTGCAAGGCCTTGATCTCGTCGAGCGCGCGCTCTGCGTCCAGCCCCGCGCGGCGCGCATGATCGGCGAGGATCTCGCCGGCGGCGTTGAGCACCATGCCGCGCGGGTGGCGCTCGAACAGCGGCGTGCCCAGGCGCGCCTCCAATGCCGCAATCTGTCGGCTGATGGCCGAGGCCGCCACATGCAGCCTTGCCGAAGCCTCGCTCAGCGAGCCGCATTGCGCGACTTCGTGGAAGTAGCGCAGCGCGGTGTCTTGCAGCAGCAAATGGCGGGACTCGGGCATGACAGTCGGTGAGAGCAAAGCGCCATTGTGCTCGGTTTGCTGTTTTGGCAACGATGGCTTGCAAATTTGCCGATAGCGGCAAATGCCCCGGTTTTCTAAGATCTCCCGTTCGATGGTCGCCAGGCAGCGGCCAGCCCTCCATTTCTGTGGGAGTTGCCATGCGGGCACGGTTTACTGTTTCAACGACGCGCCGCCAGTGGCTTCAGGCCGCTGTGGCCGTGGCCGGTGGTTTGCTGGCCTTTCCGGCTCTGGCCCAGGGCGAGGCGGTCTGGCCCGGCCGACCGGTGCGCGTGATCGTGCCGTTTCCGGCCAGCGGCGCCACCGATCTGGTGGCACGCGTGATTGCCCAGCGCGTATCGCAGGAGCTGGGCCAGCAACTGGTCATCGACAACCGGCCCGGCGCCGGCGGCACCATAGGTACGGCCGAGGCCGCCAAGGCGGCGGCCGACGGCTACACCCTGCTGTTCACCACCAGCAGCACGCATGCCATCTCGCCGCATCTGATGCCCAGGCTGGCCTACAAGGCGGACAAGGATTTCAGTCCCATCGCCCACGCGGCCGACGCGGCCAGCGTGCTGCTGGTCACGCCCTCGCTGCCGGTCAAGAGCGTGCAGGAGCTGATTGCCTATGCCAGGGCCAACCCCGGCAAGCTCAACTACGCCACCAGCGGCAATGGCACCATCGTGCACCTGAACACCGCCGCCTTTGCCGCGCAGGCCGGTATCCAGCTCGCCCATGTGCCCTACAAGGGCACGGCGCAGTCGATCACCGATCTGGCGGCAGGCCAGGTGCATCTGCTGTTCGATTCCATCCCCACGGGCATGCCCCATGTGGCCAGCGGCCGCCTGCGCGCCCTGGCCGTGACCGGCGACAGGCGCAGCACGCTGGCTCCGAATCTGCCCACGGTGGCCGAATCCGGCCTGCCAGGCTATTCCTCGGTCACCTGGTTCGGCATCTACGGCCCGGCCGGCATGAAGCCCGAGCTGGTTGCAAGAATCAACCAGGCCTTCAACCGCGCCCTCCAGAATCCCGAGGTGATCGCCAGCCTGGCCAAGCAGGGCGTGGAGCCCGCCAAGCCGCAGACGCCCGCGCAGTTCGCGGCCATGGTGCAGGCAGACAGCGCGCGCTGGGCCAAGGTCATCAGGGACAACCACATTACTTTGGAATGACATATGCAACCCCCTGTGCGGCTGCGCCGGGGGACGGCATCCTCGGCTAGGCGCTTCCCGCCGTGAGGCGGCCCTTGCTCGATGCCTTTGGCCTGGGGCGTGTCAGTGTTAAGCGCGGCGCCCATGAATCACTGATCGGACTTAAATATGACCAACCTCATCAAGGACTGGACGCTTCCCTATGCTTCGAACCGCTCGCCGGTGCTGGGGCGCAATGTGGTCAGCACTTCGCAGCCGCTGGCCGCCCAGGCTGGCCTCTCCATGCTGCTGGCTGGTGGCAACGCCGTGGATGCGGCACTGGCCGCGGCGATGACGCTGACCGTGGTCGAACCCACGGGCTGCGGCATCGGCAGCGACGGCTTTGCCATCGTCTGGGACGGCAAGGAGCTGCACGGCCTCAACGCCTCGGGCCGCTCGCCTGAGGGCTGGACGCCCGACTACTTTGCCCAGCTGGGCGGCATTCCGGAAAAGGGCTGGAATGCCGTGACCGTGCCCGGCGCCGTGTCGGCCTGGGTGGCGCTGTCCAAGCGCTTCGGCAAGCTGCCATTCACGCAGGTGGCCCGGCCCGCCATCGACTATGCGCGCAACGGTTTCCCGGTCTCGCCCACGATTGCCACGCTCTGGGAGTTGGGTGGCAAGAAGCTGGGCGACCAGCCCGGCTTTGCCGAGTGCTTTCTGCCCGGTGGCCACGCTCCCCGGGCCGGTGAAGTGTTCAGGAGCGAAGCCCATGCGCGCACGCTGGAAGAGATTGCCGAGACCATGGGCGAGTCCTTCTACCGCGGCGCGCTGGCCAGGAAGATGGTCGAGCATTCGCGGGCCTGCGGCGGCGTGATGAGCGAGGAAGATCTGGCCGCGCACCAGGCCGACTGGGTGGGAACGGTGTCGCAGAAGTTCGGTGACTCGGTGATCCACGAGATCCCGCCCAACGGCCAGGGTATTGCGGCGCTGATGGCGCTGGGCATGCTGGACGAGTTGGGCGCGGGATCGCAGCCGCTGGACGGCGTGGATAGCGTGCACCTGCAGATCGAGGCCATGAAACTGGCTTTTGCCGACCTGCACCAGTACAACGCCGACCTCGACCATATGCGCGTCACTCCCGCCCAACTGCTGGACCGCGACTACCTGCGCGAACGCGCCAGTCTCATAGACCCGAAGCTGGCCGGCGCACCGGGCTGCGGCGCGCCCCGGCCCGGCGGCACGGTCTACCTGGCGGCGGCCGATGCCAGCGGCATGATGGTCTCCTTCATCCAGTCCAACTACATGGGCTTCGGCTCGGGCGTGGTCGTGCCGGGCACGGGCATCAGCCTGCAGAACCGCGGCCACGGCTTTACCACCGAGGCCGGTCATGCCAATCAGGTCGGCCCGCGCAAGCGCCCCTCGCACACCATCATTCCGGCCTTTGCCATGCATGCCGACGGCACGCCGCAAATGGCGTTCGGCGTCATGGGCGGCCCAATGCAGAGCCAGGGCCATCTGCAGATGGCCCTGCGCGTGCTGCGCTACGGCCAGAACCCGCAGGCTGCGGCCGATGCACCGCGCTGGCGCGTGACCGGCGGCAAGGGAGTGGCCGTGGAGCCGTCCTTCGATGCTGCCGTGGTTGAGCAGCTGCGCGCACGCGGGCACGAGGTCAGCATCGAGACCGGCCACGGCGTGTTCGCCTTTGGCGGCGCCCAGCTGGTGCTGCGCGACGGCGAGCATTACATCGCGGGTTCCGATCCGCGCAAGGATGGGTGCGCGGTGGGGTTCTGAGGTCCCCCCTGAGCGGCTGTGCCGCTTCCCCCCAAGGGGGACGACGGCCTCGCTGCGGGGCGGCGCGGCCGGCGAGGCCCTTGCTTGCCGTCCCTGGCTTGGGCTCTGCCAGTTTTTGGCTGCGTTGTCACAAAAGCTGTGCGTTCTGCGTCTAAGGCTTGTGGTGCCTGTCACACTGGGTGGCTGGCCCTGGCCTATTTGCAGGAGACATCACGTGAGCCCCACTTCCCACACTGCGCCGTCCGCCGATGCGGGACTGCAGGATTTCGAGCGCCATCGCCCGCGCCTGTTCGGGCTGGCCTATCGCATGCTGGGCCAGCGCGCCGAGGCCGAGGATCTGGTGCAGGATGTCTGGCTGCGCTGGCAGGACAGCGAGCGCGCCGCGATTGCCCAGCCCGAGGCCTGGCTGGTGACCACGGCCACGCGGCTGGCCATAGACCGGCTGCGGCGCCTGCGCGTGGAGCGCGAGCACTATGCGGGTTTCTGGCTTCCCGAGCCGCTGGTCCAGCCCTGGACCGAGGCCGCTCCCTCGGCCGAAGAGCTGCTGGAGCAAGCCCATGATGTCTCCACGGCGCTGCTGTTCGTGCTGGAGCAACTGACGCCCGAGGAGCGCGCGGCCTTTTTGCTGCGTGAGGTCTTCGATGCCGACTACGCCGAAGTAGCCCAGGCGCTGGGCCGCAGCGAGGCCGCCTGCCGCCAGCTGGTGCACCGCGCGCGTGCCCATGTGAAGGCCGGGCGGCCGCGCTTCGAGGCACCCGCACAAGCCCATGCCGAGCTGTTGCGCCGCTTTGCCCAGGCGGCGCGGGGCGGCGATCTGGCGCAGATCCAGGCGCTCTTCGCGCCCGACGCCGCGCTGATCAGCGACGGCGGCGGCAAGGTGGCATCCTTTGGCCGCGTGCTGGAGACCGGGCGTCGCCTGGCGCTGCTGTACTTCGCCACGGCCCGGCGCCTGCGCCGCGACGGGCAGGAGCAGACCCTGCATCTGGCGCGGGTCAACGGCCTGCCGGGTCTGGTGCGCTGTGTGGACGGCCAGGTGGAGTCGGTGCAGACGCTGCTGGTCGAGGACGGACTGATCCGGCGCATCTACACGCTGCGCAATCCGGACAAGCTGACTCGCGTGCTGGTGCCGGCAGCCTGATGGGTGAGGCCCGTCGCAGAAGGCGAATAAAACAATAGCTGTTACCGCATGCCAATCAATAGATTCATATAGTTTTATTGCTGAATTTGTTTAGTGAAGGGCGATAGCAGCTATGTTTATTGATGGCCCGGAGATGGATGGCGGAGCCTGTCACAAACCGCAGCGCTGCCGCGTCTAAGAGGTATGGGCCGGCCGCAGGGGCGGGCCTGCAATGTCCCTCAAGGAGTATTCACATGGCCGACATCGCCAACCCCACCGCCAGCCCTATTGCCATCCCCACGCCGCGCCTGGACTTCCGTGCGCTGGCTCCCGAGCTCTACAAGGCACAGGCCGGCCTCAACGCCCAGATCGCGCGCTCCAGCCTCGGTGTGCAGCTGCTGGAGCTGGTCTATCTGCGCGTCTCGCAGATCAACGGCTGCGCCTTCTGCGTGGACATGCATGTGCGCGAGCTGCTGTCGCGCGGCGAGGACCTGCAGCGCATCAACAGCGTGGTGGTCTGGCGCGAGGTGGACTTCTTCGAGATGCGCGAGCGCGCCGCGCTGAACTGGGCCGAGCGCTGCACCCAGCTGAGCCAGGCCCATCCCGGGCAGCAGGACTTCGAGGCCCTGCGCCCCTACTTCAGCGAGCGCGAAATCGTGGAGCTCAGCTACGCGATCGGCTGCATCAATGTCTGGAACCGTCTGTGCGTGGGCTTTGCGGCTCCCGTGGAGAAAAAGCCCATCACCGTCTGAGCTGCTGCACGGCGCCCTCTCTCGCCGCCCTGACCTGGATTGCGCCCAATTCATGCGTTATGCCATCGGCGCGAGCGGGTTTGTGCTCTCAGATCGTGAACACGCTTTCAGTTCTGGGTGATCTTGCGTTCCTTGACAACCTTGCCCCATTGCTCGTATTCCTTCTTCATGAAGGCCGCGAACTCGGCCTGAGTCGTGGGCTGGGGCGTCAGGCCGTGGACCTTGAGCGCCTCGGCCACGCCGGGGTCCTTGAGCACCTTGACGATCTCCTGGTTCCAGCGGTCCAGCACGGGCGTAGGGGTCTTGCCGGGGGCGACGAAGGCATACCAGTTCAGCGCCTCGAAGCCGGGGAAGCCGGCTTCGGCCACGGTGGGGATATTGGGCATGTAGGCGGGGCGGGTGAGGCCGGTGGTGGCCAGCGGAATCAGCTTGCCGGTCTCGACATGCGGCAGGGCCGTCGGGGGTGCGGCGAAGTAGGAGGTGACGCGCTCGCCCAGCAGGTCCTGCAGGGCTGGTGCGCCGCCCTTGTAAGGCACGTGAACCATCTCCACGCCGGCGCGCTGGTTGAACAACTCGCCTGCCAGATGCGAGGCCGAGCCCGCGCCGGTCGATGCATAGTCCACGCTACCGGGGCTCTTCTTGGCCTTGGCCACGAACTCGGCCAGGTTCTTCACGCCCGCGCCCTTGTGCACCACCAGCACATTGGGGAAGTTCACACCGCCCGAGATGGGAGCCAGATCGGAGAAGGGGTTGTAGCCTACCTTCATGATGTGGGGCGCAATCGTCAGAGGGCCGATGGATCCGAACAGCAGCACCGATCCGTCGGTCGGTGCCTTGGCCACGAACTGGTGGGCGATATTGCCGCCTGCGCCGCCCTTGTTGTCCACCACCACGGTCTGGCCGATGTTCTCGCCCAGCTTCTTGGCAATCATGCGCGCCGCCGCGTCGGCGGCGCCGCCTGCGGCAAAGCCCACGACCAGGGTCACGGGCTTGTTGGGCAGCCAGTCAGGTGCGGCCTGTGCCGCCGAGCCCAGGCTCAGCAGGGAGGCGGCCACGGCCGTGGCGCGCAGGAAATGGCGTTTGTTCATCATGGGATGTCTCCTTGGTCGGAAAGGAATGCCGGTATCCCGGCTGATTTTTTGAAAGCAGGCACGGCGGGCGTGCCTGTCATGGGACTTCGCTCAATCAGCGCCCAGGCCGATGGGGCTGGGCTGGCGCTTTTCGGTGTTGTGGCGCAGCAGCGCAGCCGTGCGGAACACGCCGTGGGCAAACTTGCCGTAGGGCAGGGTGGCAAACAGCGCAATCACGGCGCCCAGGTGCAGGCACAGCAGCAGTGCCAGCGCCGGCGTGGCGCGGCCCAGCCATAGCGCCAGGCCGCTGGCAGCCACCAGGAACAGCAGGGCGATGAAGGCTAGGTCCATGGGCTTTTGCCTGGCATCGCCATGCAGCGGATGGCGCGCGCGGTTCAGCATCCAGAGGCCGGCCGTGCCGATCATCAGGCTCACGCCGCCCAGGGCACCCAGAATCTTGGGCAGACTGGGCAGCTCGTAGGGAGCAGGCAGATCAAAGACATAGTGATAGACCGTGGCCAGGCCGGTGGCTGCAAAGCACAGCATGAAGCCGTAGAAGGTCAGGTGGTGGAAGCGGCGGCGCTTGAGCGTGTACTCGTCGTCCTCGTTGTGGCAGCCGTCGCCATGGCCGCCGTCCAGGTATTTCAGGCGCAGCACGTCGTGTGTGGCTTCGGCAGCGGCAGGGCCGCTGACATCCACATTGCTGGTGGCGGGCTTCACATCCTTCCAGAAGCGGCGCACGCCCATGGACAGCGCAAACACCACGAACAGGAACACCGGCGCAAAGATGCCGACCAGCAGGTTGTGCGGAAACAGGTTGTAGAAGTTGTTGCCCAGATTGCCGTTCCACAGCTGGCCAATGCCACCTTGCGCTGCGACGGCCAGCGCCAGGAACAGGAAGAGTCCGGCCACCAGTGCCAGGGACAGGGTCAGGCCGTTCTTCTGGTACAGCTTGCCCATGGCGGGCGGCCAGGCATAGTCGGCATAGGTCTGGCCGCGCACTTCGGCCATGGCCTTGGGAATGTTGATGCCGAACTCGTGCGGCGGTGCGTACTGGCAGGCGTGCAGGCAGGCGCCGCAGTTGTGGCAGAGATTGGCCAGGTAATGCACATCGGCCTTGCCGAACTCCAGACGGCGCGTCATGGCCGGGAACACGGCGCAGAAACCTTCGCAATAGCGGCAGGCATTGCAGATCTGCATCACGCGCGCCACTTCGCTTTCGGCAGCGGTTTCCGTTGGGGCGGGGAGGATGGGAATCACCTTGCCGGTGGCCAGGGTCTGGGCTTCCTTGCCCAGTTCTTGCAGGGATTTCAGGGTTTGCATGTCAGTATCAATGATGTTGAGCGTGATTCGCATCACTTGAAACTGGCGTGCTCCAAGTCAGAGACGCCGAGCAAGGGCCGCCCCGCAGCGAGGGCGTTGTCCCCCTCCCAAAGAGGGAGGGGGAAGCGGCGAAGCCGCTCAGGGGGTGTTTCATTTCAGTCCTTTACGGCGCCATGAATAGCGGGTTTGCCTGCAGCCGCGAGAGCAGCATTGCGTCCGGCAATACGGCCAAAGGCGGTGCCTATCGACATGCCCACGCCAGCCGTGTAGCCCTTGCCCAGCACATTGCCGGCCATCATTTCGCCGGCCACGAACAGGTTCTGGCTGGGTTGATCCTTGAAGCGCACGGCGGAGGTGTCGTCCACCTTCAGGCCCAGATAGGTGAAGGTCACGCCGGGGCGCAGCGCATAGCCGTAGTAAGGTCCGGTATCGAGCGGGCGCGCCCAGTGCGTCTTGGCCGGAGCCAGGCCTTCGGTGTGGCAGTCGTCCAGCGCTGTATGGTCGAAATGGCCGACCTTGCAGCTGCTGTTGTAGGCGTCGAGCGTGGCCATGAAGGTGTCCACGTCCAGACCCAGCTTCTGCGCGAGCTCGGGCAGGGAATCGGCCTTCACACCAGGGAACACCGGCGGCATGAAGCGGCCTATGGCCTTGCTGTCGATGATGGAGTAGGCGATCTGGCCGGCCTGCTGGGCCACCAGGCGGCCCCAGATCGCATAGCGCTTGGGCCAGAAGTCCTCGCCCTCGTCATAGAAGCGCTGGGCATCGCGGTTCACCACCACGCCCAGCGAGACGCAGTCGATACGCGTGCAGATGCCGCCGTCGTACAGCGGGGCGCGGGCATCGATGGCCACCATGTGCGCTTGTGTGGGATCGCCCAGGCCGTCGGCCTGCTGCTCTTGCAGCATATGCTTGAGCAGTACGCCCTGGTTGAAGGCCGTGCCGCGGATGATGAAGTTGTCGGCCGGCCATTCGCCGCGCTCGTTCTGGCCCCAAGCCTCGCGCAGCCATTCGCGGTTGGACTCGAAGCCGCCCGCCGCCAGCACGCAGCTTTTGGCCGTGATGCGCTGGCTGCCATCCTTGGTCTTGACCCAGGCAGCCTGGAACCGGCCATTCTCGATTTCGAGCTTGTCCACGGGGGACTCGTAGCGGATTTCCACGCCCAGCTTTTCGGCGCTGCGGAAATAGGCGTTCACCAGCGCTTTGCCGCCGCCCATGAAGAAGGCATTGGTGCGCGCCACATGCAGCGCGCCCGACAGCGGCGGCTGGAAGTGCACGCCATGCCTGCGCATCCAGTTGCGGCAGGTCGAGGAGGCCCGGATCACCATGCGCGCCAGATGCTCGTTGGTGATGCCGCCCGTGACCTTGAGCAAGTCCTGCCAGTACTCTTCTTCGGGATAGGCCTCGACCAGCACGTCCTGGGGAGCGTCGTGCATGCAGCGCAGATTGCGGGTGTGGCCGGAGTTGCCGCCGCGCCATTCGCGCGGTGCGGATTCGAGCAGGAGCACGCGGGCACCTGCTTCGCGCGCCATTAGCGCGGCGCACAGGGCGGCATTGCCACCACCGATGACGAGTACATCGGTGTCAAAGGCTTCAGTTTTCATGATGGGCTGCCACGGGGCGATGCCTGCAGCGGTTCAACGTGGGGAAATGTCCTCTGTCATCTCCGCTGCCGGAGCGCGGTTGACAGGGTCAGATTGGAGTTGAACGCCACTGTAGTGAGCACCGCCTCACCCGTGCAGCGGGGCTAGGGGATGGGGGTATCACCAATCGTGATGTATTGCTTGTGCCGCAGGCGGAAGCCGGTGCGATGCGGTCATGCGCCACGGCTTGCAACCCCGGAGGAAGGCACCAGGGCCGCTGCGCTGCAGCCCCGGCCAGCCTCAATGCACGGTGACGAGCGCGTTGAAGAGCAGCACCATGAGCAGGCCCACCACGGCCACGATGGACTGCACGACCGAGATGGTCTTGGTGGCTTCGCCCATGGTCATGCCGAAGGATTCCTTGACCATCCAGAAACCGGCGTGGTTGGCATAGTTGAAGAACAGCGAGCCGCAGCCGATGGACAGGGCCAGCAGGGGCAGGTTCAGGCTGGGGTCGGCCCCCGCCAGCGGCGCGAGCAGGCCGGCAGCGCCCACGATGCCCACGGTGGCCGAGCCGGTGGAGACGGACAGCAGCATGGCGATCAGCCAGCCCAGGATCAGGGGCGGGAAGGCGAACTGCTGGGTCAGATGGACGATGGCATCACCGACCTTGGCGCTGGTCAGCATCTGCTGGAAGGCGCCGCCGCCGGCAATGATCATGATGATGGAGGCAATCGGCTTGAGGCTCTTGCCCAGCGCGTCACGCAGCTTTTCGGTATCGCCGCCACGGGCCATCACCAGGGACACGATGGCGAACAGCACGCCCAGCAGCATGGCGATCAGGGGATTGCCCAGAAAGCTGGCCACATGCATGGCTGCCGCATCCTTGGGCAGCAGCATCTC
Source organism: Comamonas sp. E6 (assembly GCF_001010305.1). Lineage (NCBI taxonomy): Bacteria > Pseudomonadati > Pseudomonadota > Betaproteobacteria > Burkholderiales > Comamonadaceae > Comamonas > Comamonas sp. E6. The sequence goes on along the minus strand of NZ_BBXH01000007.1, from coordinate 139,780 downwards.
GGCGATGGCATGGATCAGCATCAGAATGGCGGGCAGCAGGGCCGCCAGCACGCCCAGGGCGATGCTGGGCTGCTGGCCGGCAGTGGCTTTCTCGGTGATGGTGAACTGGTCCAGCAAGGCCTGGTCGGGCTTGGTGCTCATGCGCGGGGCGATGAAGGCGCCATACAGCGGGCCGCCGAGAACCATGGCCGGAATGGCGGCCAGAAAGCCGTACAGCATGGTCGGGCCGACCGTGGTCTTGAGGGTGGCGATGGCGGTCAGGGGGCCGGGATGGGGCGGCACCATGCCGTGCATGGCCGCCAGTGCCGAGATCACGGGCACGCCGACGTAGACATAGGCCGAGCCCTTGAAGCGGGCCTGGCCTTCCAGCTTGCGCGCCACGCTGAAGATCAGCGGCAGCATGACCACTAGGCCGACCTCGAAGAACATGGGGATGCCGACGATGAAGGCCACCAGGGTCATGGCCCAGGGGATCATGCGATCGGAGGAGTGCCTGAGAATGGCTTCGGCGATCTGCTCGGTGATGCCTGCATCGGCCAGGATCTTGCCCAGCATGGCGCCCAGCGCGATCACGACGCCTACGGCGCCCAGCGTTTTGCCCGCGCCATTGGTCAGCTGCTTGACGATGGCTTCCGGCTCCATGCCGGTGGCAAAGCCGACGCCGACCGAGACTATGAGCAGAGCCAGCAACGGGTGCAGCTTGATGCGTGAAACGATCAATGCAACCAGCACCAGCACGCTGACCAGGGCGGTCAGCAGCAGCTGAATATCGAGAGATGTCATAAATGAACCTTGGTTTTGGCTGGCTGTCCTGAAGCGCACTCCACATCCAGCACGAGGCAAGGCTCATATTAAAAAAAGCGCACTCGCACCCGCTGTAGGCTGGCGCCGTCGGCGTGGTGCAAGTTGGATGTCGAGATGCGACCCAGGGGACGCAACAGCAATGTTGTAATGAAGATCTAGGTTTGCCATGAGGTATGAGCTTCACATGGCAACAAAGTTGCTGTGGAAATTACGTAAGGCCTGAGCCTTGATTTCCCGACATCGCCTATGGCCGGCCAGCTTCGCATTCATCCTCTGCACGGAAGATGAGGACTCATTCCGTCAGCGATGCTCCCCGCCAGACTCCGGAATGCACCAGCTGGCGTGCGCAATCCATCAGCACTACGCGGGCGGCAAGAGCTGCTGGCGAGAGCTCATCGTCCGACAGGCTGCACAGCGCGGCCTTGCGCCGCACCGAGTCATCGGCGATTTGCGACCACTGAAAACGCTCGGCAGCATCACGGTACATGCCCACGGCCGACCAGGGCTGGACTGTGGCGCCCATGCCGGCGGCGACCGCTTCCATCAGCAGGGACAGCGAGTCGATTTCCATGGCCATCTGCGACTGGAAACCGGCGCTGGTGAACGAGGCCATGATGGAGCTGCGCAGGCCGTGGCTGCCCGAGGGCAGGATCAGCGGCACTTGCTGCAACTGCTCCAGGCTGATGGGCACTTCATGCTGAATCTGCGGCGCCACCGGTTGCTGGCGCGACTGAATCAGAAACAGCTGCTCTTCCAGCAGCGGCATCACGCTCCATCGCCGGGCGCTCTGAGTATCGAAAAGGATAGCCAGATCCAGCTGTCTGGCGTTGAGAAGACTCGTCAGATGCCCCGAGAGGGCTGACACCATGTGCAGCCTCACATCGGGGTAGCGTTCGCGCATGGCTCGCATCAGCGGCAGGCCCAGCACATTGGCAATCGTGGGCGACAGTCCCATGCTGACGGCGCCCGACAGCCGCGCCTGCTGGGCAGCGTGAATGGCCTGCTGGGCATGGCGCAGGGTCAGCTGGGCCTGGTGGAAAAAGGCCTGGCCGGCCTCGGTGGGGATGACTCCGCGTGGTGTGCGCTGCAGCAGCCGGGTCGAGAGTTCCGACTCCAGGCGGCTGATCTGCTGGCTCAGCGCCGACTGCACCATGTCCAGATCCAGCGCCGCCCGGCTCATGGAGCCCAGTTCAACAATTCGTACAAAGTAGCGCAGCTGGCGCAGTTCCATGGCAAATCCTCACGCCCGCAGCAGTTGACGGGCGCTGGGATAATCGCATACCTATGAGCAACAAGCAGCGTGTCGTGGTGGGTTTGTCGGGCGGTGTGGATTCCGCCGTCACCGCCTATCTTCTCAAACAGCAGGGCCATGAGGTCGTCGGCATCTTCATGAAGAACTGGGAAGATGACGACGACAGCGAGTACTGCTCGTCGAATATCGACTTTGTCGATGCGGCGGCCGTGGCCGACGTGATCGGCATCGAGATCGAGCACGTGAACTTCGCCGCCGACTACAAGGATCGCGTGTTTGCCGAGTTCCTGCGCGAGTACCAGGCCGGTCGCACGCCCAATCCGGACGTGCTGTGCAATGCGGAGATCAAGTTCAAGGCCTTCCTCGACCACGCCATGCGCCTGGGTGCCGAGAAGATCGCCACCGGCCACTATGCACGCGTGCGCCAGAATCCGTCCACCCAGCTGTTCGAGCTGCTCAAGGGCCTGGACAACAGCAAGGATCAGAGCTATTTCCTGCACCGGCTGAACCAGTCCCAGCTGTCCAAGGCCATGTTTCCCGTGGGCGAGCTGCACAAGACCGAGGTGCGCCGCATTGCCGAAGAGATTGGCCTGCCCAATGCCAGGAAGAAGGACTCGACGGGTATCTGCTTCATCGGCGAGCGCCCATTCCGCGACTTCCTGAACCGCTACATCAGCAAGGAGCCGGGGCCTATCCTCGACGACCGCAACCGCAAGCTGGGCAAGCATGTGGGCCTGTCCTTCTACACGCTGGGCCAGCGTTCGGGTCTGGGCATTGGCGGCGTCAAGGAAAAGGGCGCCGCCCGTGGTGCGGGGGACCATGCGCCCTGGTTTGTGGCGCGCAAGGAAATGGACAAGAACATTCTGCGCGTGGTGCAGGGCCATGACCATCCGCTGCTTCAGTCGCATGCCCTGCTGGCCGATCAGGTCAGCTGGGTGGCCGGCCATGCTCCGGCTGAGGGCAAGGCCTACGGCTCCAAGACCCGCTACCGTCAGCCCGATTCGCCTGCGCTGATTTCCCAGGCCACGGATGCCGGCTTCCGTCTGGACTTTCCAGAAGCGCAGTGGGCTGTCACCCCTGGTCAGTCCGCCGTGCTCTATGACGGCGATGTCTGCCTGGGCGGCGGCATCATTGCGCAGGTCGATCCTGCGGCCACTAGGTAAGCGCTAGTAATCGCGGTTTTCATCAAACCACTGCTGGGCCTGCTCATCCGTCAGCTTCAGTGACAGTGCCGCAGGCAGTTGTGCCAGTTGCTGCACGGCCAGCCCCAGGTCTTCACGTTCGCTGGTTTCAATGCCCTTGACCGTGTTGAAGCGGGCGGCAAAGGCCGTCAGTGCAGCTTGCACATGGCCAAGGCTGCTGGCAGTGCCGATTTCCTGCTCTGCCAGCTCATAAGCTGCATGCGCAATCCTGGCGCGGGCTGCGGGCCAGCCCGCAAATGGCCGCCCATATTCCTTGGCCCACCATTCGGGCTTGCGCAACTGGCTGACGGATGTGTAGTCAGCCCAGGGTCGTGCCTTGGCACGGTCCTTGAGTTGCTGGCGCAGGTGTTTGCCAGTGGCTTCTTCCACGTTGTAGGCGATGAAGAAGTCCAGCTCCGGCCAGGTTGGCAGCGCAGGCAGTCCCGACAGATGGCGCATAAAACGCAGTGATAGCGCCTTGAGCTGCGTACATGATGAAAGCTGAGCCAAATCGCTGTGGTTTCCCCACAGGGAGAGCGATTCCAGCTTCGAAAACTGCAGCAGGTTTTGCAGCGAAATGGGTTGCTTTCCCGCTCCATTGCTCAGCTCCAGCGTGGTGACCTGCTTCAGGCTGCCCATGTCGGGCAGCTGGAAGGCCTCGTCGGCCGGGTTCTTGCTGGTGGCCGGGCTCAAACTCAGGCTTTCAGGCAGGCCTGCGGTGACGGTGATTTGCTCCAGATTGCCATGCAGATGAAGGCGCATGCCCTGCTGCGGCAGCTTCAGGTGGATGTGGCCCTGATTGCCCGCTTGCAGATGAATGCTCAACTCGCGAATCTGTGACCGGCTGGCGTCGATATGTACATCTTGCTGCAGCTGTGGGTACCAGCTGAAGTTTTCGATAGCACGCAGCTGCGCCCATGTGAAGAAGCCGCTGTCATTGCCCGTGTAGTAGAAGCTGCGTGGCCAGGGCGAGCCGGCGGGCGTGGCAAAGGGGTCAAAGCAGGACCAGAGCACGCAGGCGTCGACAGGCAGCCACAGGTCCGCTGTTTTCAACAGCGTCCTGGGGCCAAGGGTCAGGCTGCCCTGACCGGGGCTGGTTTTGAGCCTGTGCGGCGCGTCAGGCGTCAGCTGAAGGTTGAAGACGCCGTCTTCATGCGGTGTTCCGTCGATAAGCAGGGGCATGCAGAAAGCTTAGCGCAGTTACCAGATGCTCTGGGGAGACGACACGGCGCTCTGTACTTCGGTGTGGCGTTGCACCTTGCCGAACAGCGGCAGGCTGGCCCGCAGCTCGGTGCGGCCGGGGCGGGACTGTATGACCAGAGTGCCTTGCAGGCGCTCCAGTCGCGCCAGCATGCTGCGCATGCCCACGCCCATGCTGTTGATCTGGGTGCTGTCGAGATCAAAGCCTGTGCCGTTGTCCTCGATCTGCAGCTGCAACTCCCTGGAGTCGGGAATCTCCAGCCGAACCTGGACTTGGCTGGCGCGGCTGTGCTTGATGACATTGGTCAATGCCTCTTCCAGCACGCGGGTCAGCGTCAGGCACTGAATGGGGCTGGGCGCGTGAGTCCAGTATTCGGGCAGACACCACTTCACCTGAATGTCCAGCTCCTCGAACAGTCGTGCAAAGCGGTGGCGCAGTGGAGCAAGCCACTGCATGGGTGTCTCGGGAACCTGGATGGCGGTGCTGGTGCCGGTATCAATCATCTGACGCAGGTCGTCACGCATGAGCTTGAGCATGGACAGCACCTGGGCATTGGGCAAAGGGGCGCTGCTTTGCTCGACCAGGGCAATGGAGCGCACCAGAGAGCCGCCCAGACCGTCGTGCAGATCCTGGGAAATGCGCAGACGTTCCTGCAGGCGGGAGTGGCTCAGAGCCAGATGATGCTCTCTCTCCAGAGTCTGGCTCAGGTCGTCGCAGGCCTGTGTGACGGTGAGACTGAGTTCGTGGTTGAAGTGCTCGATGCGGCGCATATTCCACACGACCTGCCGACCCAGCAACCACGCAATCACCAGCATGCTCAACAAGGTGGTGTAGGGAGTCAGCGTCAGATTGTGATCCAGGGTCTTGGTCAGCAGCAGCAGGTCGTGCACGCCGATGGCCAGGTAGAGCACGAAGCAGAGGCTGAAAGCGATGTGGGCTGGCGTGCGTGTCTGCAGCGCGCGCAGTGGAAACAGCAGGCAGACCAGAGCGCAAAGACAGAACATCAGCAGCCAGACGGCCTGGCTCAGCGCCATCTGTGCATCGGGGACAGACAGGGCGAATACAGCGCAGAGGCCGCATATGCCGGTCAGCGTACGTTCCAGACGCATGAGGCGTAATTCGGCAAAACGCAGGGTAAAAATGCAGAAAGTGTAGGTAAAGGCAATGAAAACCAGCAGATTTCCCTTGGCAAAGGCCGGCGTGCTGCTGAAGGGCCAGGGATCAGTCATGACCATAAAGCAGAGCATCAGTGCCCAGCACATTAGATTGAGTGCGTACCAGCCATAGAGTTTTTGATTGCGGTTGTGGAGCCAGGCAAACGAAAACAGCAGGCATAGCACCAGGCTGACCGTGATGCAGACCATATAAATGGTGCGCAGGTTCCAGGTGGCCTGTGCCGTCCATTGCTTGAGCTCGGCTGGATGGCCTATACGCAGCCGCCCCAGGCCTGGCGTCTGGCTGCTGAGCCCGTGGACGCGCACCCAGATGCTGTTGCCCTGCTCCTTGAGCAGCGCCTTGGGCAGCAGCCAGTAGCGTGGCATATTCCAGCTGCGGCTCAGCGGCTCCACCAGCGATTGATCGCGCCAGATCAGTTCTGAATTCACGAACACTTCGCCCGCCATCACGATATTGACGACGGCCAGCGCCACGGGCTGATCGCGCCCGCAGGGGCTCTCCCAATCGATGCGGTACCAGGCTGCACCGTCATAGCCGGGCCAGCGTTGACTCCAGTCATCCAGCCCCGGCACATCCACCCATTTCAGCAAGGCCGCATCGGGTGGAGGCCCCTCGGGCAGTGCCTTGGCCGATTGGCGGGCCACAATGCGCGGTTCACAGAGCAGATCCTGAGGCCTGGGCTCCTGTGCCCAGGCCACGCCGCAACTCCAGCTCATGACGAGCGCAAATATCAGGCGGAGCAAGAGAGCCGACCGCTTGAACATTCAGCTCAGCAAACCGCGTGCCCGGGCCTCGCTGACCGCCTTGGTGCGCGAAGGCACGGCCAGCTTGCGGTAAATGTTCTTCACATGGCACTCCACGGTGTAGCGCGAGAGAAAGAGCGACTCTGCGATCTCCCGGTTGGTCATGCCGTCTGCGACCAGCTTGAGGATCTGGATTTCGCGGGCGCTGAGTATGGCTTCGGGCGGCATCTCCTTGTGCGCTTCCGTGGGCTGGGAGGGCTGCAACTCGGCAATGATGCGCCGCGCAATGAAAGGGTCGATGGGGGCGCCACCGCGCAGCACACTGCGTATGGACAGGGTGACCTCCAGGTCGTCGCGCTCCTTGAGCACATAGCCGTTGGCCCCGGCACGCAGCGCCGACAGAATGGCGTCCTCGGTGCTCCAGGCGGAGATGACCAGAATTCCCATGCCGGGATCGGCGGCGCGCAGCTGGCTGATCAGCTCTATGCCGCTGCCGTCGGGCAAGCCCAGGTCCACCAGTGCCATGGCGACTGGATGCTCCGCCAGCCGGGCGCGTGCCTGCCCCAGGGTTGCAGCAAAGATGAGGGCATCATCCGCATATCCGAGGCCATGCAAAATGTTTTCCAGCCGATTGCGGATCAACGGCTCATCCTCCACCACGATCAAGGGGCTGGGGAGAATGGACTCTGTAGGGAGGGAAAAAGTCTCTGCCATATTGTGTGAGGTGCCGCTGGTTTTCGTGTCCCACTGTTACCGAGATCAAGTCGCTTGGCTATCACTGAAAACTGGTAATTTGAGGTGCCTGCGGAGTCTGTCCCAAAACGGAAGCGAACTCCGTGGCCTGCAATTCCCATGACGTCAGAAGCAATACGCCGATAGCGGCTCCAAGAGGCAGTTGGCTAAACTTCCCTGCATTGATCACGCCTGGCTTTGCAATGCCGGGCGTTTGTCCGTTCAAGGTGCAATGGACAGAGAACTCAGGAATATTTTCCATGGATGCCATGCTCGGTGCCGATTTCTGGATCGGCTTGTTCAAGATCGTCTGGATCAACATCATTCTCTCGGGTGACAACGCGGTGGTCATTGCTCTGGCCGCACGTGGCCTGCCGCCGGAGCAGCAGAAAAAAGCGGTGCTGTTCGGCTCCGGTGCCGCCGTGGTGTTGCGTATTGCCTTGACCGTGGTGGCTGCCAAGCTGATGCAGCTGCCATTCGTCGAGGTGATCGGTGGCCTGCTGCTGCTGTGGATTGGCGTGGGCCTGCTCAAGGGCGAAGATGAAGAAGAGGATTCCGGCAGCGTGGCCAGGCAGGGCATGATGGCTGCCGTTCGCACCATTTTGCTCGCCGATCTGGTCATGAGCCTGGACAATGTGATCGCCGTGGCTGCGGCAGCGGGCGGCGATATGCTGCTGCTGATTCTGGGCCTTGCCATCAGCATTCCGCTGGTCATCTTTGGCTCCACGCTGATGATCAAGCTGATGGAGCGTTTTCCGGTCATCGTCACTTTGGGCGCGGCACTGATTGGCTGGGTGGCCGGCGAAACCATCACCAGCGACCATATGCTCGAAGGTTTTGTACGGATCAATCCCTGGGCGCATTACGCAGCGGCCGCCTGCGGCGCCGTGCTGGTGATTGCAATGGGCAAGTGGATGCAGCTCAAGGTCGCCGCTCAGGACAGCACTGCCTGAGTCTTTGGTTCTGAAAGCAAAAACGCCCGCATTCAAGGCGGGCATTTTGTGTTGTGTGCGCCGCAGCAGCCGGCCTATAGGAATGAGTAAAAGCAGCGGAAGGGAATCTTGCGCTCTGCCCAGAAGTCCGCGGTATCGCGGAACACGTCCAGCAACTGCTCGCGCACTTCCTTGTCGAACTTGGGAGTGGTCGGAATCTGGTCGAGCACCACCACAAAACCGGGTTGCGGGCCGGATTTGTTGATCGGGTCGGTCATGCAGTCATACAGCGCATCCCAGTTCTTGCCAAAGTGTGCCGGCAGGTAGAACTGTGTGGACAGCAGCTCGAAAACATCGGCCTTGGTCTGGGCATGGGCCAGGTTGGCATAGAGGAAATGGGAGCCCAGCGCCTCTGCTGCTGCCTGAAGATCAGGAATGCGATAGGCGCGAATGGATTGCACGATGTTCGGGCGAACATTGCGCAACGGTGTTTCCGAGGGCTTACGAAGTGGCGTGTCCATCTCCGTGATTCTTTCTAAAAACATCAAAACTGGTGGCAGAGTCGGTACTGACAGCGCTGTAGGCTGTCTGCGCAAACCGCCGCTGCGGAATTCAAGAGGTCAAAAGCCGCTGTATGGCGGGCCTGGAGGGCGTCTTTTAACTTCATTGGACGATTTGCTGAAAGCTGTTGTAGTGGTCGCCCGTGTAGAAGCAGGCATCGGGCACCTGGGGCTGCAAGCCGCCACAGACTATGCGCCGCGCACCCCGGTTTTTCGCACCTGGCGTGCGCACGGTGTATTCGCGGTAATAGCCTCTGGCCTGGCGCGGAAGTATGCGCTCACGGTTGCCGAAAACTGTGCCGTCCTTGTCGCTGGAGAACGGACCACCCTGGAGGATGCGACCATAGGTGGTGCGGCCTTCGCGCGGCAGTTCGGCCAGGCTCACGGTCTCAAAGCCGGGAACGGTGGCACCGACTTCGGGCGCTTTGCGCGCCAAAGCCGCAGGGGATGCCAGCGCAAAAGCGGCACCCAGCATCAACGCTAAACCCGTCTGATATACCTTGGCTGCAGCGGCCTTGAGCATTCACTAAACCTTTCAGAATCTCAGGTAATGCCTGAAATTTCGACCCGTAAGTGTGACGGATAGGCCTCGAAAATGCAAGTTGCGCCTATTTTTTGTGCAGTCTGTCGAGCGGTTTTCGACGACAAAAAAGCCCTGTCGGCATGGCCGGACAGGGCTTTGGCAGGGGCGTGGCAGCTTTTATTCGCCGTGGGCAGCGATTTCAGCCTCCACCTCGCGGTGCTTGGCCGTGATCGTGGCCGAAGGCGCTTTGTCCAGCAGGCTGACCACTATGATTGCGATAGCGGAAAACGCAAATCCGGGAACGATCTCATAGAGCTTGAACCACTGGTAATGCTGCCAGACCAGAACCGTGACCGCACCCACGACCATGCCGGCCAGCGCGCCGTTGCGTGTCATGCGGGCCCAGAGCAGCGAGATCAGCACCAGCGGGCCGAAGGCGGCGCCGAAGCCGGCCCAGGCATTGCTGACCATGCCCAGCACCTTGGCCTTGGGGTCCTGCGCAATCAGGATGGCGATCACGGCAATCGCGAACACCATGGCACGGCCGAACCAGACCAGCTGCTTCTGGCTGGCGTTCCTGTGCAAAAAGGTCTTGTAGATATCTTGCGTGAGGGCGCTGGAGCAGACCAGCAACTGGCAGGACAGGGTACTCATCACGGCCGCCAGCACGGCGGCCAGCAGCACACCGCTGATCCAGGGGTTGAACAGCAACTTGGCGACTTCCAGGAACACGAGTTCATGGTTGCCGTTGACGTTTGTCGCAATATCGGGGCGGCTGGCAAAGAAGGCAATGCCGAAGAAGCCCACGGCCACGGCGCCTCCCAGGCACAGCATCATCCAGCTCATGCCGATGCGGCGCGCGTTGGGAATGGTCTTGATCGACTCGGCCGCCATGAAGCGCACCAGAATATGGGGCTGGCCGAAGTAGCCCAGACCCCAGGCCAGTAAGGAGACGATGGCGATCGCTCCCTGGCCCTGGAACATGTCGAAGGCACCGCTGCGCGCAGTTTCGATGATGGCCGCGCTGGCACCCACGCCACCATCGGCATAGATGACCATCAGCGGCGCGAGGATCAGTGCGGTGATCATCAGCGAGGCCTGGATGGTGTCGGTCCAGCTCACGGCCAGAAAGCCGCCGATGAACACATAGGCCATGGTGGCCACGGCACCCACCCACAGGGCTGTCTGGTAGTCCATGCCGAACATGGACTCGAACAGGCGGGCTCCGGCGACCACGCCGGAGGCGCAGTAGACGGTGAAGAACACCAGAATCACCAGCGCGGTGACGATGCGAAGCAGACTGCTGCCATCCTCGAAGCGGTTGGTGAAGTAATCGGGCAATGTCAGCGCATTGCCCACCTTTTCGGTATAGACGCGCAGGCGTGCCGCCACAAAGCGCCAGTTGAGCCAGGCACCGACGCACAGGCCGATGGCAATCCACGAGGCCGACAGGCCGGTGGCAAACACCGCCCCGGGCAGGCCCATGAGCAGCCAGCCGCTCATGTCCGATGCCCCGGCCGACAGGGCCGTGACCACCGAGCCCAGACTGCGCCCGCCCAGGATGTAGTCGGACAGGTTGGACGTGGCTTTGTATCCCGCCCAACCGATGAGCAGCATGCCCAGCAGGTAGATGGCAAAGGTGACTATGGTTGGCGTATTGGCGGTCATGTCGGCTCCGGATCGGCGCAGCGCCATCGGCATGTGGGTTACATGCCCGGCGAAAACAAATCCGCCAGCGGCCTCCTGGTGGGAGACCTGCTGGCGGGTATCAGTCTGCAATTGGACCAGTTATTCGACAGCCCAGTGGGGCATGTGGCTGAAAACCGCGCTACTGGCTGTCCTGCGGCGCATTCAGTGGCGCCGCAGGCGGCAGTGGTGTGCCTATATCGCTCCAGCTTGAAGGCGCGGGGGCTTTGCTCGGTGCAGGCGCAGACATCATCTCGCCGGGAGCCAGCCCGGGGCTGCTGTCGAGGTCAGGCGGCTGGGCGCTGCTGTCGGCTGGCGCGGGCTGGCCGCCTGTCGAGGGCGGTGCAGCGGGCGTGCTCTCGATGATGTCCACCTCGCTGCCGTTGCTTCTGTTGGGCGCTGGATGGGCGGGAGCTGTCGGCGCTGTGCGATCAGGGTCGTTGCCCTCATCTGCGGGCCCGCTCCATTCCTGAACCTTGTCGCGCAGACGGCCCACCAGATCGCTCCACCAGTGGCTGGTGTTGGGCTCGGTGAACCGGGCCTTGGCATTGAGCAGCGGGCTGCGCATGGCGCGCGACATGAAGTCACCCACCATGGGCAGGGCGCTGCGCGAACCCTGGCCCCACTGGTCGCTCCTGAGCGTGATGCGTGCATCGTTGAAGCCTGCCCAGGCACCGGCCACGATCTGCGGGTGCATGAGGATGAACCAGCCGTCGGCATTGCCCTGGGTGGTGCCGGTCTTGCCGGCCACGTCGGCGCGAATGCCGTATTGCTTGCGAATCGCGCGGCCTGTGCCCTTGTCGATCACGGCGCGCATCATCTCCAGCAGACCGTAGTTCTCTTCCTCGTCCCAGACCTGATCGGGCTTGGGCGGGGTGAATTCGGCCAGCAGCTCGCCGTCGGCATTCTCGATACGGGTGACCAGCTGGGGCGGTATGTAGCGACCGGAGTTGGCAATGCTGCCGTAGGCGTTGACCATTTCCAGCAGCGTGACGGGGCTGGAGCCCAGTGCCAGCGAAGGCACGGACTCCAGCGGGCTCTGGCGCACGCCCAGGCCGCGGGCCAGCTTGATGACGCGGTCCATGCCCACTTCCTGGCCCAGCTCGGCCGTGATGGTGTTCTTGGAATAGGCCAGCGCGTCGCCGAGTTTCATGGGCACGCCCGTGGGCTCGACGGCATCGCTGGGACGCCATACCTCGCCGCCAGGCAGCTGGATTTCCACGGCTTCGTCATTGCGTGTGTCCTCGGGCCTGGCGCCACGCTGCAGGGCTGCGCCATAGACAAAGGGCTTGAAGGTGGAGCCGGGCTGGCGGCGTGCCTGGGCCACATGGTCGAATGCATCCTGGGCATAGTCGCGGCTGCCCACCCAGGCCAGTACGGCCGAGGTGCGCGGGTCTATGGCCAGAAAGCCGGCCTGCACGCGGGTCTTGTCCTCGCGCAGCTGCCTCATGAAGGTCTTGTCGGCCAGCAGCTTCTTGAGTGCCTCTTCCTCGCTGATGTCGGAAGGTTTGCCGCTTCTGGCGAGCTTGCGGAAGGCCTCCGTCTCGCGTACCAGCTGCAGCACCAGCGCGTTCTCTGCGCTCCAGCCGTCGCGGTGACTCCAGTTGTTGTTGGCAATGCCTTGCAGCGTATGCATCTGGCGGTTCACGGCCTGCTGCGCCCAGTTCTGCAGGCGCGAATCCAGGGTGGTGCGCACGACCAGGCCGTCGGTATAGATGTTGTAGTCGTGCTTGTCGGCCCAGGCGATCAGCCATTTGCGCAGCTGCTGGGAAAAATGCGGCGCCATGCCTGTAGGTTCTTCCTGGCGCTCGAAGTCCAGACGCATGGGGCGTTTCCTGAGGCGCTCGAACTCATCGTCCTTGAGTTCGCCGCGCTTGACCATCTGGCTCAGCACGGTGTTGCGCCGCGCAATCGCGCGGTCGGGGTTGATCACCGGGTTGTAATAGGCATTGCCCTTGAGCATGCCCACCAGCGTGGCGCTTTCCAGCACCGTGAGCCTGGCCGCCGGTTTGTCGAAATAGGTGCGCGCCGCCATCTCTATGCCATAGGCGTTGTAGAGAAAGGGCACGGTGTTCAGATAGGTTTCGAGAATCTCGTCCTTGGTGTAGAGCGCTTCGATCTTGAAGGCCGTGATCGCCTCCTTGAGCTTGCGGTTCACATTGCGGGCGCGGCCGATTTCCGTGGGATAGAGATTGCGCGCCAGCTGCTGGGTGATGGTGGAGCCGCCCTGGGGATTGCCGCCCAGCGTATGGATGACCGAACCCACGGTGCGCGTGAAGTCCATGCCGTGGTGCTCGTAGAAGCGGTGGTCTTCGGTGGCCACGAGGGCCTTGACCACGGCGGGCGAAATCTGCTCCAGCGGCACCCACTGGCGGTTGCTGCGCTTGAACTCGCCGATCAGCTTGCCGTCGGCGCTCAGGATCTGCGCGGGTTGCTCGAGCTTGGCCTTGCGGATGTCGCTGATGCTGGGCGTGAACGGAATCAGCAGCAGCACATAGACGACAAACAGCACCGGCAAGGCTGCGGCAAACCACAGCCATTCACGCCGCGTCGGCCAGCGACGCCACCAGGGCAGGGCCGCAATGCGCTGGCCGGCAGTGCTGGCGCGAGCGCGCATCCACAGAGCTGTGGCTTGAGCTACCCATTTTTCTTTCAAATCTTTCAAGGACAAACGCACGTGGCAAGGCAGCCCGCCAAGGGCCGCAAGAAGGCAAGACTGCGAAGAATGCCCAAAAAACAGGCGCTCTGCTTGCGGGGATCGGTTTTTCTATGGTCGCAGCCCCGGTATTGTCTCCGTGGCGCGGTTATGCAGGGTTGTTTCTAGCTGTGAGACAAGTTGCCGACTGCCTTAAGCTTGCGGCTTCGCATTGGCGGGAGAGCAGCATGGCAAACAGCGTTTATGACTTTGAAGCCACCGACATCCAGGGGCGCAGCGTCCCTCTGTCGCAGTACCAGGGCAAGGTGTTGCTGATCGTGAATACCGCCAGCGCCTGCGGTTTCACGCCCCAGTACAAGGGATTGCAGGCACTGCACGAACAGTATGCGGACCGGGGCCTAGTGGTGCTGGGCTTTCCCTGCAACCAGTTCGGTGCCCAGGAGAAAGGCTCGGATGACGAGATCGCGAGCTTTTGCGAGCTGAACTTCGGCGTCAGCTTCCCGCTCATGCACAAGATCGAGGTCAACGGCGACGGTGCACATCCGCTGTACCGCTGGCTCACCTCTGAAGCGCCGGGTGTGCTGGGCACCAAGTCCATCAAATGGAATTTCACCAAATTCCTCGTGGGCCGCGACGGGCAGGTGATACGCCGTTACGCGCCTCAGGACAAGCCCGAGAAGCTGGCGGACGATATCGAGGCGGCCCTGGTCTGACAGACTTGCAATCCATAGCAGCCAGCGCTTGCTCGATAAGCGCTGCAGCCGTTTTTGGCGCTTAGTCCTCGGACAGGGCGCTGAAGGATTGGGCCAGATGGTCGAGCAGCGCGCGCACGGCCGGCAGCTGCCCGCGACGCGAGGCATAGACGGCGTGAATGATCTCGGGCCGCGGCTGCCAGCCTGGCAGCACCTGCACCAGCGTGCCGCTGCGCAGCTCCTCGCGCACAAACATATTGGGCAACTGCACCACGCCGGCGCCCAGCACGGCCGCGTCGCGCAGGGCCAGCAAGGACTGCGTCACCAGCCGCGGCTGGTGTCTGACCTCGGCGCGCACGGCGTCGGGGCCGTGCAGCACCCAGCGGTGGGTTTCCTGCACGCCGCCCATGTCCAGGCTGGGCCAGGCCGACAGGTCCATGGGGCCGCCGGGCTGACCCAGGCGCTGCAGCAGCTCGGGTGCGGCCACCAGGCATTGCCGGCGCTCGGCCAGCGTGCGCAACACCAGATCGCTGTCCTGCAGCGGCGGCGGGCGCACGCGCAGGGCCAGATCCAGGCCTTCGCCGACCACGTCCACGCGCCGGTTGGTCTCGTCCACCTGCAGCTCCACGCGCGGATACAGGCGCATGAATTCGCCCAGCATGCGGCCCACGCGTGAGGCCAGCAGGGCCACGGGGCAGCTCATGCGCACCTTGCCGCAGGGCTCGGAATGCACCAGCGCCACCGACTCTTCGGCGGCCTCGGCCTCGGTCAGCATGGCGCGGCAGTGCTGGTAGTAGCGCTTGCCCACCTCGGTCACGGCAAAGCTGCGCGTGGAACGCAGTAAAAGCTGCGCGCCCAGGCGCTCTTCGAGCAAGGCCACGCGGCGGCTGAGCTTGGACTTGGGCAGGCCCAGGGCGCGGCCTGCAGGCGCGAATCCACCATGCTCGACCACTTGGGCGAAGTAGTAGAGCTCGTTGAGATCTGGCAGCTTCATCGTTTTAAAAATAGAACTCTGAGGCTGAATATTGTGGACTACTCAAGTTATCGTTCCAAATTCATACTTTCTCCATGTTCAACGCCTGCGGTCTCCATAGGGACTGCAGGCCAGCCGCAAGGAGAAATGTCATGCTCAAGAAAATCCTGGGTGTCTACGAAGCTCCCCGTCCCCACTGGGTGGGCAACGGTTTTCCGGTGCGCTCGCTGTTCAGCTATGGCGACCACGGCAAGGCCCTGAGCCCTTTCTTGCTGCTCGATCACGCCGGTCCCCAGAGCTTCACGCCCACCACGGCGCGGCGCGGCGTAGGCACGCACCCGCACCGCGGCTTCGAAACCGTGACCATCGTCTATGAGGGCGAAGTGGCCCACCGCGACTCCACGGGCGCCGGCGGCACCATCGGCCCCGGCGATGTGCAGTGGATGACGGCGGCCTCGGGCATCCTGCACGAGGAGTACCACTCCGAAGCCTTTGCACGCAGCGGTGGACCGCTGGAGATGGTGCAGCTGTGGGTCAACCTGCCAGCCAGGGACAAGATGTCCGCCCCCGGCTACCAGAACCTGCTGAATGCCGACATCCCGCAGGTCGCTCTGCCCGATGACGCGGGTCATCTGCGCGTCATCGCCGGTGACTACCGTGGCAGCAAGGGGCCCGCCTATCGCGGCCCGGCGAAAACCTTCACGCCCATCAATGTCTGGGATGTGCGGCTGAACGCCGGGGCCGCGACCGAGCTGCAGGCCCGGGTCGGCCACACGCTGGCGCTGGTGGTGCTGCACGGCACGCTGCTGGTCAACGGACAGGAGATTGCCCGCGCCGGACAGCTGGTGCATATGGACCGCGCTGCGGACAGCGTGCATCTGGAAGCCAACAGCGACGTCACGCTGCTGTGGCTGTCGGGTGAACCGATTGACGAGCCCGTGGTCGGCTACGGCCCCTTCGTCATGAACAGCGACGAGGAAATCCAGCAGGCGCTGGAGGACTTCCGCAGCGGCCAGTTCGGCCGCATCCCGGCGGTCGAGCGCCATGGCGCTGCGGCCTGAGCAGGTCGCACGGTATCGAGTTTTCCCACCGGCGGGCGCGCCCGCCGGCTTTCACCCACCTCCACTCTTGAAGGAGATTCCCATGAGCCAAAAGCCTTACGTTCGCCTCGACAAAGACAATGCCGCCGTGCTGCTGGTCGACCACCAGACCGGTCTGCTGTCCCTGGTGCGCGATATCGACCCCGACAAGTTCAAGAACAATGTGCTGGCCCTGGCCGACATGGCCGAGTACTTCAAGCTGCCGACCATCCTGACCACCAGCTTCGAGAACGGCCCCAATGGCCCGCTGGTGCCCGAACTCAAGGAAAAATTCCCCACTGCCCCCTATATCGCGCGTCCCGGCCAGATCAATGCCTGGGACAACGAGGACTTCGTCAAGGCCGTCAAGGCCACGGGCAAGAAGCAGCTCATCGTCGCCGGCGTGGTGACCGAGGTCTGCGTGGCCTTCCCCGTGCTGTCTGCCCTGGCTGAAGGCTTCGAGGTGTTCGTCATTGCCGATGCCTCGGGCACCTTCAACTCCATGACCCAGCAGGCCGCCTGGAGCCGCATGGAGCAGGCCGGCGCCCAGCTCATGACCTGGTTCGGCGCGGCCTGCGAGCTGCACCGCGACTGGCGCAACGACATCGAGGGGCTGGGGACTCTGTTCTCCAACCACATCCCCGACTATCGCAATCTGATCAACAGCTACACCACGCTGACCGCCAGCAAATAAGCGCGGCGGTTTCACACCCAAGCCCGCAGGCTTTGCAGCCTGTGGGCTTTCTGCTGTTGATTTATTGAAATTGATAGCTTTAAACGCTTGATTGGTAAGCGCTCAAGCCTGTTTTTGCTTCAATTCCGGCAGGCAGCTTGCGCCGTTCTGATCCGCGTCATGCATGGGCTCGGCCTGAGCAAAGTTCTGGCTGTAGGCGATGCCCCAGTTGCGCATGGCAATCAGCACCGGCTGCAGGCTGCGGCCCAGCTCGGTCAGTGCATAGTCCACGCGCGGCGGCACTTCGGCATGCACCGTGCGCTCGACGATGCCGGCTTCTTCCAGCTCGCGCAGCTGCAGTGTCAGCATGCGCTGGGTGATGCCGGGGATGGCACGGCTCAGTTCGCCAAAGCGCTTTTTGCCATGCAGCAGCTGGAACAGGATGATGGGCTTCCAGGTGCCACCCATGACGGACAGCGTCACCTCCACGGCGCAGCCGCTCTTGCTGTTCAATCGCTTCATGATCACCTCGCTGCAGTTCCGGACTGCAAGCATCGTAGCGCCAGCCAGCGCCCATGCATTACTTACATTTTTAATACTACCCAACAAATATGTTGGTACTGGCGGCTGACGTGCATTGGCGGCACCATGCAGAGCATCTGTTTCACTTCTTGAGGAGCACTCCATGAAAGTCATGCAACTGGCCGCCCCCGGCGGTTTCGAGCACCTGAAGCTTGTCGACCTGCCTGCACCTGCGGCACCCGCCGTCGGCGAGATCCAGGTACGCATTCACGCCAGCTCGCTCAACTACCACGACCTGGGTGTGGTGCGCCGCCCCGGCGCGGCGGCCGACGGCCGCATTCCCATGGCCGACGGTGCTGGCCTGGTCACGGCCGTGGGCGCAGGTGTGAAGGAATTTGCCGTGGGCGATGCCGTGGTCTCCACCTTCTTCCCGCAATGGTTGTCGGGCCGTCACGTGCCCTCCGACTTCCAGCTCGTGCCCGGCGACGGCGTGGACGGCTTTGCACGCGAATTCGTGAACCTGCCCGCCACCAGCTTTACCCATGCCCCCGAGGGCTGGAGCCATGCCGAGGCCGCCACGCTGACCACGGCCGGCCTCACGGCCTGGCGCGCACTGGTGGTGGACGGCCATCTCAAGGCCGGCGACACCGTGCTGGTGCTGGGCACGGGCGGCGTCTCCATCTTTGCGCTGCAGATGGCCAAGAGCATGGGCGCCACCGTCATCGCCACCACCTCCAGCGCGGCCAAGGCCGAGCAGCTCAAGGCATTGGGAGCCGATCTGGTGATCAACTACAAGGACCAGCCCGAATGGGGCGACGCCGTGCTGGCAGCCACCGGCGGTCGCGGTGCCGATATCGTGGTCGAGGTCGGCGGCCCGGGCACTCTGCCCCAGTCCATTCGTGCCTGTGCCGTCGGCGGCCATATCGCGTTGATCGGCGTGCTGACCGGCTTTGCGGGCGCCGTGCCCACGGTGGAGATGATGCGCAAGCAGCAAACCCTCAAGGGCCTGATCGTCGGCAGCCGCGAGCAGCAGCAGGACATGGTGCGCGCGCTGGAGAACTTCGGCTGGAAGCCCGTGATCGACAGCCGCTATCCGCTGGAGCAGATGGTGGCGGCCTTCGAGCATCAGGCAGCGGGCAGGCATTTCGGCAAGATCTGCCTCGAGTATTGATCGCTGATGGCGCTTGGTCTGCCTTGGGGAAAGGCTGATTTGGCTTGAGTTTTTGCTTTTAACGACATGCCCGATTGATGGACAGAGGGCGGGTCTCGGCCCGCCTGCCGACTCACTTTCTTGCTTGTGACGGAAGGCCGCCCCCAAGAAAGTGAGCAAAGAACACAGCCCCTGCTGCCCACGTCCCCTTCGCTGCGCTACGGGGCAACCTGCGCCGTCAACCTCTTGCTGCTTGCGGCAAAACTCACTGCGCGCTTTCAGCGCTCCGTTCAAACAGATTGCCGCAGATTTGAAGTTGAAGCGTCTGCACTCTACGGTGCAGCCGCCAGCACCAAGAGGCCGCCATCACAGGCGTGGGCACAAGGGGCAATACCAAATGCGGAATAGCTTCTTTGTGCTTTTGATAGCTGCTTGCGTTTGCTGAATAAGCGTTACAGCCCGATTTGCTCATAGCTCTCGCAGGCCGCCCGCATCCACCCGTGTGTCTGCGCCTGCGGCACGCGGTTCGGGCTGCGGGCAACGCTGCCGCAGGACAGCGTTGCATCGTATTCTGACTTGCCGCCGTATGTGTGAGCGAAGCGGCATGCCGCGCAGCGAGTTGGGCGGCACCGCAGCGCGAATGGCGTGACGCAGGTTTGCCCGCAGCGAAGTGCAGGGCCGCAGACAGTCGGGCCACGTTCTTTGGTTACTTTCGTGCGTGAACACGAAAGTAACTCGCCAGCCGGGGCGAAATCCCGGCTCCTGTCGTTAACGACATAGCAAACGCTGTTTTGACAGCTGTCGGCACTTGAAGCGCAGGGACCCAGACAGCCGGGCCGAGACCCGCCCTCTGAACTCAAACCAAGCAAAGCGCTAAAAAGAATAGCTATAGCCGCAAGCTAGGCAAGTCCCATAGCCCAAAAACTCAATCCTCAGAACCCAACACCACCCGCGCCGTCAAAGCAGTCCGCCCCGGCGACGACTCAATCCCCAGCAGTCCGCCGACCCGCGCAATGCGCACGGCCATGGAGCGCATGCCCACGCCCAGACCCGATGCATCCACGGCCTGCACATCAAAGCCTACGCCGTCATCCTCGATCTCCAGCAGCAACTCCTGCGCCTGCGGTTGCACCAGGGACAGGCGCACATGGCGGGCCTGGCTGTGCTTGATGACATTGGTCAGTGCCTCTTCGATCAGCCGGGTCAGAGCCAGGTATTGCAGCGCGTTAGGCGGCTGACTCCAGCTTTGCGGAAACTGCCAGTCGCAGCGCACACCCAGGGCCTCGAACAGATCGTTGAAGCGGCGGCGCAAGGGTGCCAGCCATTCCTGTGGAGTGGCTGGCACGCGCACCTGGGCCGAGGCGTTGCTGTCTATGCTCTGGCGCAGATCGTTGCGGATGAGCTTGAGCATGGACAGTACCTGGGGCCGGGTCATGGCATCGCTGCCCTGCTCGACGGAAGCAATCATATGGACCAGCTCGCCGCCCAGGCCGTCGTGCAGGTCGTGGGTCAGGCGCAGGCGCTCCTGCAGGCGCGCGTTGGAGAGCTTCTGGGCTTCCAGTTCGGCGCGCAAATGCTCGGATTTTTTCTGCTCGGTGATGTCGAAGGTGAAGCCGATCAGCGCTGTGGGCTGGCCCTGTTCGTCGCAGAGCACATGCACGACCTCCTTGACCCAGACAAAGCGGTTGTCGCTGGTCAGCGCCCGGTACTCGGCCTCGTGATCCACACCCGCCAGGCACAGCTCCACGCAGCGCGAGACGGTTTGCTCGCGCTCGTCGGGGTGGATGCGTTCGGCCCAGTCGTTCACGGTCTCCCAGCTCTCGGGGCTCCAGCCCAGCAGATCAGCGATCTGCGGGCCGATATAGCTGTATTTCTTCGTGGTCCAGTCAATCTTGAACGGAATCGCCAGGGTGGATTCCAGCAGCGTCTGGTAGAGGCCGTTGTCCGTGTCGGGTTCAAGGGTGCGCAGGCGGGGGCGGGCTTCAAGCATGGGACGCTCCTGTCAGATCGAGAAGAGGGTGGGTGGTGGGCAGCTCGTTCCAGAACCAGTAGAAATAGCCGCCTTCGGTCTGCAGCAGGGTCTGGGTTTTGACGCTGGAGCGCTCTATCCCGCGCCAGCAGGCCAGGGCCGAGTTGCGGTTGCCGTGCAGATCCAGGCAGGTCTGTCCGGGCAGGCTGGGCCGGGGCGGCACATACAAGGCCATACCGCGCGGCAGCCAGAGGTCTGCCAGGCAGATTTTCTGCTGCTGTGGCCAGTACTTTCCCACCGAAATCACCAGCGGCAGGTGAGGGTCGATGGAGGTGAAGACATGCGGGAAATCGTGATGCTCGAGGTCGGTGCAGACCTTGCCCAGCAAGCGGTAGCCGGTTCCCTCATAGGGGGAGCGGTGTCCGGCAAACATGCCGTACTCATAGTCGACCAGCGAAAGATGTGGCTGGGGGCTGGTGATGCGAATTCCCTGGCCCGGCTCGATCAGCGTCATGCCGAACGCCGCTGCAGTTTGATGCGTGACTGCAATGGCTTCGTACTCGACCTGATCGGCCTGGAAATCCAGTCTGGTCTGATTGCCGTACTTGGGGTCGGGGTGGGTGGTGGTCGCAGAAAGGACGCGGTATGCGTTGCCGATGACGGCCGTGGGGTCACTGGTTGCAGGCTCAAGCAGCTGCAAGCCTGTGGGCGGCTCTGCGCAATAGTGGGGGAACCCGTGGATATTGCAGAAAAACGGTGTCTGCGACAGATCGACCGACGTCGGCGCATCTTCTTTGATGAACAGCACGGGATCAAAAAACTCTTGCGCCATTGCCTGTCACTTCACGGTGATTGATAGCAGAGACCGCTGCCCTGTGCGGAGGTACGGCACCTGCAGTCATGGGTTGTTTGATATGTCAGTCAGTGATGCAGTCTAAATCAAGGCGGTTACAAAGACCCGGGTGTGCAGGTGCTGCGGGCCGGGGCGCCTGAGGGTGTCGGTGGCCGTCACGGCAAAGTTCGCATTATTTTGATAGCTGCCGGCGCTTGATACATAAGCGATGCGGCCATGAGAGCTTCTATTTCACGAGCACCGATTCGCCAATCGCGAAGAACTGCCCGCCCGCCACATAGTGCAGGGTGCGCAGCTCGGCAGGCGCGGAGCCGAACTCCCAGTGTCCATTGCGGAACACGCGCTCGTCGGCCCAGGCGGCGACGACTTCGGCGATGAACAGGTCATAGCTTTGCTGGTTGTGTGGCTCGGGGATCAGCTTGCAGACCAGCCATGCGGCGCAGCCTGCTACAAGCGGTACAGCTAAGCCCGGTGCGTCGAAAAGCTGCACGCCATGTTTGACGAGTTTGTGGGGTTCGGTGACGGCGCTGTCCGTACCTATGCCCACCGTCAGCGCGGCCTGGGGCACGGTGGGCAGTTGCACGGCAAAGAGGCTGCTGCCCTCGACCAGCGCACGCGTGCGCGTGGCCTTGTCGAGCACCACGCTGATTTTGGGCGGTGCGAAATCGAGCGCGCAGGCCCAGGCAGCGCTCATGGCATTGCGCTCGCCCGCATGCTGGGCCGAGACGATGACTGTGGGGCCGTGGTTGAGCAGGCGGTAGGACTTGTCCAGGGGAACCGGGGTGAAATGGTCTGGCAGCATGGCGGGCTGAATATGGGTGACAGAAGAGGACGGCAAGCTCCCGTTACGATGGCTTGCTGATTTCCCATCTTCGCCCGAAACAGGGCTTTTCCAGGAGACAACCATGTTTAGCCACATCATGCTGGGTGTAAATGATCTGGAGTCCAGCAAGCGCTTTTACGACGCGCTGCTGGGTCAGCTGGGCATTGCGCCCGGCGTTGCCAACAAGAACCGCTTCTTCTACCGCAGCCCCACGGGCGTGTTTGCCATCTCCACGCCCATCAACGGCGAGTCGGCCAGCTCGGGCAATGGTGCGACCACGGGCTTTCTGGCCCAGTCCACCGATCAGGTGAATGCGGCCCATGCGGCAGGCCTGGCAGCGGGTGGTGTGTCGATCGAGGACGCGCCGGGCTGGCGCGGCGACTCCATGTATCTGGCCTATCTGCGCGACCCAGACGGCAACAAGATCTGCCTGGCCTATCGCCCCGCGAAGGTCTGATCCAGGCTGCCTGAACCAGGGCCGCGCAAGCGGCCTTTTTTTATCTTCAGTGGAGGGGATCAAAAACAGGAGCTGTCTGCGCTTGCAGGGCAAGGCCTTGAACCACGAACGGCAACATGGAGTGCGGTCATGCCCGACCTGCAAGCGGTGATGCTGTGCCCGCTGCCGGTGCAAAACCGGGGCAGGCGGCACAATGGCTGCTTTGCAGCGCGGGCGTATGTCCGGGGCCTGCACCACATTCAGTAGTTTTTTCATGACCAACACCACCACTCCTGCCGAAGACCATCTGTGCGACGCCTGTGCCGGCATTCAGCGCAACTGGCGCAAAGCCCCCGGCCATGCCGAACTGATGCAGCGCGGCAACCGCAAGGAGGAGCGCGGCTCGACCACGGCGACGGTGACCCGCTATGTCTGCGAGCGCTGCGGCACGGTGTGGGACTATGAGAACAACAAGCAGGACCAGCGCAAGGGCTGGTCCGTGGTCGGCAGAATTTAACTCCCCTGAGGCGCTGCGCGCCTTGCCCCGGCGGGGGACGAAAGCCATCGCTGCGGGGCGGCGGGGCCGCCCAGGCCCTTGCTGGCTGTCTCTTTCCTGAGTCAGCGTCGGTTTTTGAAGTTTCGGCGTCTTCGGGCGCCGTTTGTTTTTTGAAGGAGGCTGCGTGCAATCAGCAAGCAACGAGTGGTTTGACGAGGCGTATTACCAGCGCTTTTACTTTGACAAAAAGACCAGCGTGATCGACCCCGAGCACGCGCGGCGGCTGGGTGCGTTTGTCTGCTCGTATCTTGCGTATCTGCGCGTGCCCGTGCAGCGGGTGCTTGATGTGGGCTGCGGCATAGGCCTGTGGCGCGAGGCGGTGCAAAAGCACTTTCCGGGCGTGCAGTATCAGGGCGTGGAGTTCAGTCCCTATCTGTGCGAGCGCTATGGCTGGGAGCAGGGCTCGGTGGTGGATTGGCAGCCCAAAGATTGCCAGCCTTTCGATCTGGTGATCTGCCAGGGCGTGCTGCCCTATCTGAGTCCGACTGACCTGAAAAAGGCGCTGGCCAATCTGGGCCGGCTGTCGCGCGGCGGGCTCTACATCGAGGCTGTGGCACGCGAGGACTACGAGCGCGACATCATCGACGAGGAACTGACCGACCCGCGCCTGTATCGCCACCGCGCTGAGCTGTACCGCCGCGGCCTGCAGCCTAACTTCAAGGAGCTGGGCGGCGGCGTATGGCTGAGTCGTCAGGCCGATATGCCGCTGTTCGAACTGGAGTGCGTTGGGGGCTGAAGCCTCTGGTTCTTGGTGATTTCGGGGCCTGCACCTATATTGCGGGGCTTGCGAACTCACAAGGATATGCAGATGCCTCATCGCTGGATCAAACGCTGCGGAGTCTGGACCGCTGCCATGGCTGGCGCTGCCCTGCTTCTGGCCTGCTCGGACTCCAAGACCGAGGGCGCCGCGCCCTCGGCACAGGCCCCCGCAACTGCGCCAGCCCCTGCGCCGGCACCGCCTGCCGCAGAAGCCAGGCGCGTGATCGACCAGTTGTTCAGCACCGAGACCATAGGCATGAATCTAGCCTATGTGCAAAAGATTGCCGGCCCGGCCATGCGCTCGGAATTCCACCGCCACCAGTTCCGCACTGATGGCTGCGATATCACCCTGGTCAGCGACGAGGCCGACAAGGTGATCGAGTCTGTCGAGATCGATATCGCACCCAGCTGCAATCTCTCGCTCAAGAGCGTGCTGAACGTGTCCGAGGGCCAGCCCGATATCAAGCTCGGCGACCTGACCTTTGGCGGCTTCGAGCCCTTGCTGGACAGCCGTTACTACGCCGACTGCCTGACGCTGTGCGGCAATGCCGCCGACCCTGTGGTGTATCTGGAGGCCAAGGGTTCGCGCCTGACCAACTTCATCAATTATTCGGTGCAGGCCCCCATGGTGGACGGCAAGGTGCTGGATGCGACTGCCGCCTGGCGCGATGCCATGGTCAAGGCAGAGTCCGACGACTATGTGCTGGACACGCGCTTCAACTGCGAGCCGGATCGCTTCAGGAACGTGATTTCCGCCGGACTCAGGAATGCCAGACCCACGGTGTTCAGTTTTGGCCGTGGTCCGACCTTCGAGCAGGGGGGCTGCGAGTAAGCGGCGCTCCTGCAGCATCAGCACTGGATTTGGCAAAGGCGGGACAATCCGGGCATCTGTCCGAACCTGCTGGTGTCTGTCTTGCCCGCTTCCACGCCTTTGTCCTCCGCCACTCTGACTCCGCAGAAAAGCGTTGCCTCCACGCTGTCTCCGCATGCCGTCTCGCGCTTGCGCCAGGCGCGGCTGGCGCGCAGCACGCGTCCGTTTCTGGCGCGTGGCGGCCCCAAGGGCGAGCGCTGCGAGGGCTGCCGTTTGCGCCCCTCCCACTGCATGTGCGCGCTGCGCCCCGAGCTGGCCACGCGCGCGGCCTTCTGCCTGCTGATGCATGATGCCGAGCCGCTCAAGCCCAGCAACACGGGCTGGCTGATTGCCGACGTGGTGCAGGACACCCATGCCTTTGGCTGGTCGCGCACCGAACTGGCCCCCCAGCTGGAGGCCTTGCTGGCCGATCCGCAATGGCAGCCCTATGTGGTCTTCCCCGGTGAATATGCAGAGCCTGCAGAGCGTGTGCTGGAGACGCTGGACGGCGGCGACAGCCGTGCGCTGCAGCCCGGCAGACGCCCGCTGTTCATACTGCTGGACGCGACCTGGTCGGAGGCGCGCAAGATGTTTCGCAAAAGCCCGTATCTCGATGGCTTTCCCGTGCTCAGCCTGCACCCGGATCTGATCTCTCGCTACCAATTGCGCAGATCCAAGCGCGACGACCATTTCTGCACCAGCGAGGTGGCGGCGCTGTGTCTGGAGCTGGTGGGCGATGCCGGCGATGTGCAGGCCGGCCAGGTACTGGAGAGCTATCTGGGGGTGTTTACCGAGCGCTATCTGCAGGCCAAGCACCAGCAGCCGGTCGATGAGGCCAGCAGCGCCCACCAGCGCCTGCGTGAACTGATGGGGGCCGCCCCCGCCAAACGCGACGCATGAAGCGCAGTGCAGGCATAAGCATTCCACTCAAAGCAATAAGCGAACAAGGACAATCGGGCCAGGGCCTCATGACTGCATGAGGTGTGTGCCGGATCGGGTTGGTGATGAGCGCCGATGACCAGGGGTCTCGGCGCTTTTGTTTTTGGGAGTGGATGATGGGCATGTCCTTGAAATGGGTTGGGCTGGCAGCAGCGCTGGTATGTGCGGGTTCGGCCATGGCTGCGGGCAAGACTGAAGCGGCGAGTTCCACTATCGGTGCCAATATCGACACGGCCGTGGATCTGTCCGCATCGCCCACGCTGCAGCGCTGGCAGGCCGGCGGCACCGTGGTGCTGGGCGTGCGCGAAGCCGCTGTCCCCATGTCCTACGCGATCGGTGCCAACGAGAAGTTCGTCGGCTATCACATGGACCTCTGCGAGCGCGTGGTGCATGCGATCGCGCCCAAGGCCCAGATCAAGTACATGGTGCTGACGCCGCAGAACACCATGCCGCTGATCAACAACGGCACGGCCGATTTCAATTGCGCCAGCATGACCAACAACCTCACGCGCCAGAAGCAGGTGGCGTT
The DNA here is from genome assembly GCF_001010305.1 of Comamonas sp. E6. Lineage (NCBI taxonomy): Bacteria > Pseudomonadati > Pseudomonadota > Betaproteobacteria > Burkholderiales > Comamonadaceae > Comamonas > Comamonas sp. E6. Next base: position 113,531 of record NZ_BBXH01000007.1, on the reverse strand, counting down.
TGGTTTGACCACCTATGTCAGCGAGGTGCGCATGGCCGTGCGTGCCGACTCGGGCATCACCTCCTTCAAGCAGCTGCAGGGGCGTAATGTGGGCGCCATCACGGGCACGACGGCGGTGCAGATTCTGCGCAAATACGCCAGCGACAACGAGCTGAACTTCAAGACGCTGATGAGCAAGGACCAGTTCGAGAGCTTTCTGATGCTGGAGTCGGGCCGCGTCGATGCCTTTGTGCTGGACGACAACATGCTGGCCGGCGTGATCGGTCAGAGCAAGAATCCCAAGGGCTACAAGATCGTGGGCGAGGTGATTGGTGCCGAGCCGATTGCCATCCAGTTCAGCAAGAACGACCCGCAGATCAAGAAGGCCGTGGACGGCGCCATCTTGCAGATGATCCGCTCGGGCGAGATGCAAAAGCTCTACGCCAAGTGGTTCATGCAGCCCATTGCGCCCAAGAACGTGAATCTGAACCTGCCCATGGGCGAGGTGCTCAAGAAACAGCTGGCCGCGCCCAACGACACGCCGCTGGAGCAGTTCGTATTGCCCCAATAAAGCACTGGAGCGGCGCCAGTCGATAGACTGCATGGCAAACCTCAAGGGGAATGATTGCCGTGCTGGAGTACCTGGTCTATCCGCTGATTGCGCTGCTGTTCGTGGCAGTCTTCACGCGCGAGGTGATTGCGCCCGCCTCGCGCAATCTCTGCGACCGGCGCTGGCTGATCTACAGCAGCGCCCTGGGCGCGCTGACGCTGGTCTGCACGCTGGTTCTGGGCTGGTTGCTGGAGGAGCGCATTCGCCAGCATGCGCTTTTCGATGTGGGGGCACGCTGGAACCCGCTGCTGGTGGGGCTGCTGAGTTTTTTCATCACCAGCTTTGTCTTTTACTGGTGGCACCGCGCCACCCATGCCTCGGATCTGCTGTGGCGCGTGTTCCACCAGCTGCATCACAGCGCACGCCGCATCGAGGTGCTGACTTCGTTCTACGCCCACCCGCTGGACTCCTGCGCTGCCATGCTGCTGAGCGTGATCTCCAGCTACTGGGTGCTGGGTGCCAGCCCGGCGGCGGCGGCCGTGGCCCTGGGACTGACGGCGGCCTTCGACTTGTTCACCCATGCCGACATGCGCACGCCGCGCTGGCTTGGCTATGTGCTGCAGCGCCCGGAAATGCATACCGTGCACCATCAGCATGGCCACCATGCGCAGAACTACGGTCTGCCGCTGTGGGACATGCTGTTCGGCACCTGGACCAACCCCGCCGAGCGCGCGCAGAAGCTGGGCTTTGATGACGACAAGTCCGAGCGCGTGGCCGAGATGCTGCTGTGGCGCGATGTTCACCAGAGTGCGCCCGCCTGCGGGCGCCGCAAGTCATCCTGAAGCTTCGAATTTGATAGCTGATGATGCTGATGGGTGGAGCTCGGCATGCTGTTTTTGTTCTTAATTGTTAACACGGCTTGCCAAGACCCTGCCAGAGCCCGGCAAGCTCTGCCCCTGGTTTGGGGCGGTGGCAAAAATCTGTTCAAATTGGCCCGGTCTGTTCACCTGTCAACAGACGCCAAGCCGTCTGGCTGTGGGCATCCATAACAATCTGCCGTCTCACCGTCAGTGAGCTGAAGCAGACAAATCGCCTGCCAGGTTCCGGCACCCCCGAGCGCGTTTTCATGCGCTCAGTGACCCCCGGGTCGCTGCAAAGAGCTGTTACTGCCTCTTTGCTCAAACTCTGAATACTGCTTCAGCCATGTCTTGTGCATGGCTGTGATTGTTTGTCTGCAAGCCCGGCCCGTGCCTGGGCGAAAGGAAAGGTGTCCGGTTTTGGTGGAGTCGGCGTTCAAGCTGCGCTACAACCCAGCGCTCGATGGATTGAGAGGCATAGCCATTGTGCTGGTGCTGCTCTCGCATGCACATGCCCCGATGTTCGATGGCGCCTTCTTCGGCGTCGATCTGTTCTTCGTGCTCAGCGGTTTTTTGATCACCTCCTTGCTGCTGATGGAGTATCGGCAGCATGGCAAGCTCGATTACTGGCGCTTTTACCGTCGCCGCTTCTTCCGGCTCATGCCTGCGCTGGCGCTGTTCCTTGGAGCCTACTGTGTGTTCGCGCCTTTTATCTGGCCCGATCTCACGGACATCTATTCGGACGCCCTGGTCTCCATTCTCTATCTGGCCGATTACGGCATTGCCTTCTTCGACAGTCCGGACACGCTGCTGCACATGTGGTCGCTGTCGGTGGAGGAGCATTTCTATCTGATCTGGCCGCCGCTGCTGGTTCTGCTGCTGCGCAAGGCCACGCCTGGCCGAGTCTGGGCGCCGCTTGCGGCGCTGTGGCTGCTGAGTACGCTGTGGCGCATCTTCTGGGTGGTGCAGGGCCAGCAGTTCTACGAAATCTTTTTCCGCTTCGACACGCGGGCCTCGGGTCTGCTGGCCGGCGCCTTGCTAGCGGCGCTGATGATGGAGCGCCCGCAATGGGTAGAGCGTCTGCAGTCGCTGCGCGCCTACACCATGTGGTTTGTGCTGGCCGTACCGCTGATCATGGAGCTGGAGTGGGACAACCAGCACGCCATGGTCTGGGGCATCACGGTGGTGGAATGCGCGGCCCTGGTCGTGCTGCTGGCCGTGCAAAAGCCCGCGGGACTGGTCTATGAGATGTTGACGGCACCGGTGCTCATCAAGCTGGGCCAGCTGTCCTATGGCATCTACCTCTGGCATTACCCGGTGGTGCGCTATCTGCGCGCCGATTACTCCTGGCCCGTGACCGTGGTCGCAGGCCTGCTGATCTCTACCGCGCTGTCGGCACTGTCGTTCTACACGGTGGAGCGCTGGGCCATGCGCCACCGCGATCTGGGAGCGAGCAAGAAGCCTGAGCGCCAGCCTCAGGCGCGCCAGGAGCCCGCGCTGCGCGAGGCTACGCGCGGCTCGTGATTGCTCTAGAAGCCTGAGCCGGGCTGGGCCAGGTACTCGGCCTCTTGGGCGGTGCTGGCGCGGCCCAGAATGTGGTTGCGGTGCGGGAAGCGGCAAAAGCGCTCTATCACCACCTGATGGCGATGGGCGTAGTCCAGCGTGCCGGCCAGATATTCGCGCAATTCGGTGTCCGTGGCGCTCTGCAGCAAAGCCTCGAAGGCGGCCACGCTGCGTTGCTGCATGGCCGGGTCTTCGGCATGCTCCAGCGGCAGATACATAAAGACGCGGACCACCTCGGGCAGCAGCCGGTCGCTGCCGGCGTCGATTGCCTGCAGCGCCAGTGCCAGGGCCTGCGCGTCACCGGCAAAGCTCTTGGGAGTGTTGCGGTGGATATTGCGCGTGAACTGGTCCAGCAGGATCACCAATGCCAGCTGCTGCCATGGACCCTGGGTTGCCCAGTGCTGCAGTGCACCGCCCAGGGCGGCTTCCACGGCAGTGCCAAAGCGCTGGCGCAGCTCCTCGTCGAAGGCCGCCGATTTGGTGAACCACTGCGCCTTGTGCCTCAGGGCATCGGCATTGCCAGGCCTGGGGCTGCCGAACCACTGGGTCAGAACTTGGTCGGGCAGGCTGGTGTCCTGGGCGGCGGCGGTCAGCGCCTCATGGCTGACGGGAAGGGAATTTGCAGTCATGCAAATCATTGTGCATGCACTGCCGCTAGCGTTGACAGTCAACCCTGGATGGCGTCGGACGTTAGATAACAGTCTTTTACCTGCAGATTGCATCAGATAGGGAACTGCGAACACCCATCGAGACTCTGTGGAATAGCAGGCTCAGAGACAATGGATTGATCAAAAACCATAGCTGACAGCGTTGGTTTATCAAGTGTTTGCATGGGTTTTGAATCAGGTTTTACGGAGTTCGGTGGTCGTGATGAATCGGCGCGCATGGTTGGCGGTGACAGTGTTGGGATTGGGAATGGCTGCCACGGGCTGCTCGGGCAAGTCCGTGCCCAGCAGCGTGAGCGTGAGCCAGCAGAAGCTGCAGGAGATGCTGGCCAGGCGTTTCCCCAGGCAGTTCCCCGTGGCGGGTTTGCTGCAACTGGACCTGAAGGCGCCGCAGCTGAGCATGTTGCCCGAGCGCAATATGCTCAACGCCGTGATCCCGGCCGAGCTCAGCGGCAAGGTGCTCAAGGAGCAGTACAGCGGCCTGCTCAATGTCGATTTCGCACTGCGCTATGAGCCCACCGACCGCACCTTGCGCGCCTACCAGATCAAGGTCAACCAGCTGAGCATGGACGGGCTGTCGCCCGCGCTCAGCGATATGCTGGGCACCTATGCCACGGCATTGGCTGAGCAGGCCATGGGTCAGGTAGTGCTCTATCAGTTGCAGGACCAGGATCTGGCCCTGGTGGATGCGCTGGCCATGGAGCCTGGCGCCATCACCGTCACCGCCCAGGGACTGACAGTGGCCCTGGTGCAGAAGGCCAGTGCGGGCAGCAAGCGCTGAGCTGCCAGGTGACAGAAAAGCCCGCAGGCGTCTGCCTGGCGGGCTTTTTTGCGGGAACTGCGGCGCTCAGCGGGGCTTGGCGACGGGCTCCAGGCCGGTGTCACGAATCGTCTTGGCGGCGGCGGGCGAGGTGTAGTACTTGAGCAGTTGCTCCAGCCCCTGCGGGTTGGTGGAGGTACTGGCCGTGCCGGCCGAGAAGATGGTGTAGTGCTGTACCGAATCGGGCAGGGTGCCGACATAGCTGATGCCCTCGATGGGCAGCAGTTCGCTGACCTGCTGCAGGCCGATTTCGGCTTCGCCTCGCGCCACGATGGTGCCCACGCGCTCGGTCACGATCTTCTTGCTCTTGGGCATGACCTGATCGTGAATGCCGAGTTTCTTGAGCATCTGGGTTTCGTAGTAAGTGCCGCTGGCGCTGGCCGAATAGGCAATGCTCTTGGCGTTGAGCAGCACCTGACGCAGCTTGTCCTCGCTGCTGATGTCGGGGATGGGGGCACCCTTCTTCACGGCCACGCCCACGGCCGAGCGCACCAGGTCGATCTGGGTGCCGTTGCGCACCAGACCCCTGGCGGCCAGATCGTCGAGCGCACCGCGCGCCAGAATCACCACATCGGCCTTCTCGCCCTTGCTCAGGCGATTGGGAATGGAGGTGGGCGAGGCCCCCATGGACGAGCCATAGGCCGACTCCACCGCCAGGCCGGTCTGGGCCGTGAACTGCGGTGCCAGCAGCTTGTGCGCTGCGGTGAAGCCGCCCGAGGTCATGAGACGCACAGGCTCCTTGGGCGTGCTGCTTGGCTGCTGGGCGCAGCCTGCGGCCAGCGCCACAGCGCTGATCAGCAGGGCTCGGCGGACGGTGAAAAGGGGAAACGGCTTCATCAATGTCTCTCTGTATTGGGCGGGCGGGATAGGCCTTGAACCCTTTTGGAATCAACGCAGGCAGCTACTTTCGTCATGGCTGCTGCGGCTGACCGGATTGTGAAAAGCTGCGGCTATTGCGTCCAATACCGTTTGCGTCTGGACTTGATACGAAAATCGTCCTATGGATTTGCGCCGTCTGACCTGTTTTCTGGCTGTGGCCGAGGAGCTGAATTTCAGCCGTGCGGCCCAGCGCTTGCATATGAGCCAGCCCCCGCTGAGCCAGCAGATCCGTCTGCTGGAGCAGGAGATGGGGGCGCAGTTGTTCGAACGCTCGCGCCGCGCCGTGGCGCTGACGCCGGCAGGCCTGCTGCTGCAGGACAAGGCGCGGCAGATCGTGGAGCTGCACCAGCAGGCGGGCGAGCTGGTGCGCATGGCGGCTCATGGCCTGGCGGGGCGGCTGCGCATCGCCTTCACGGCATCGGTGCCGCTGTTTGAAGAGTTCTCCACCATGTTGCGCGACTTTCGCAGCCGTCACCCGCAGGTGGAGCTGGATCTGCAGCATATGACCACGGGCGAGCAGATCGCGGCATTGACGGCGGGGCAGATCGACATCGGCTTCATGCGTCCCTCGCCGACGTTTCGCATCCCCGTGCCGATTAGGGAGCAGACGCTGTGGCGCGATGAGCTGAAGCTGGCCCTGCCGGTGGCACATGCCAAGGCGGCTGCGGGCGAAGCACCGGCACTGAGCAGCCTGGCCGACCAGCCTTTTGTGCTGCACCCGGCCGTGCTCGGCGGCGGCCTGCACGAACATATTCTGGCGCTGTGCAGCGAGGCCGGCTTTGTGCCGCGCATCGCCCAGCCGGCGCGTGAGACCTCGACCATGCTGGCACTGGTGGCCGCCGGCCTGGGTCTGTCCATCGTGCCCAGCGTCTATGAACGCATCTGCCCGCCCGGCGTGGTGCTGCAACCGCTGGCCGATGCCGCGCGCCACTCGCGCATTGCGCTGGTCAGCATGCAGCAGGCGCCATCACCTTGCGTGCAGATGTTCTGGCAGATGCTGCGCTGAGCGGCCTCTGCCGTTACGATGCGGCAAACCCTTTTTCAGGAGCCAGCCGCATGACCCGCACCCTTGCCGATTTTTCCGTGACCCGCAAATGGCCCGCGCAGCACCCCGAGCGCATCCAGCTGTACTCGCTGCCCACGCCCAACGGCGTGAAGGTGTCGATTGCGCTGGAGGAAATGCAGCTGCCCTACGAGGCGCATCTGGTCAGCTTTCAGACCAATGACCAGCTCACGCCAGAGTTTGTCGGCACTTTCCCCAACAACAAGATTCCCGCCATCATCGACCCGCAAGGCCCGGGCGGAAAGCCGCTGGCACTGTTCGAGTCGGCGGCCATCCTGATCTACCTGGCCGAGAAGAGCAGCAGCCCGCTGCTGCCCGCCGACCCCGCGGCGCGCTACGAGACGCTGCAGTGGCTGATGTTCCAGATGGGCGGCGTGGGACCCATGTTCGGCCAGGTCGGCTTCTTCCACAAGTTCGCGGGCAAGGACTTCGAGGACAAGCGCCCGCGCGACCGCTATATCAACGAGTCCAAACGCCTGCTGGGCGTGCTGGAGCAGCGCATGCAGGGCCGCGAGTGGATCATGGGCGCGCAGCTCACGATTGCCGACATCGCCATCTGGCCCTGGGTGCGCAATATGGTCGACGAGAACGGCTACAACGCCGCCGAGCTGGTGGGCTGGAACGGGTTTCCAGAGCTGCAGCGCGTGCTCAAGGCCTTCATGGCCCGCCCGGCTACGCAAAAAGGTCTGAACATTCCGCCGCGCGGCTGAACGCCGACCAGGGCAGTACGGGCTTGCCGCTGTTGCAAAAGCGGCAAGTACTGTCCCAGTGGTGATGTCTTTCAAACCCGTGGGCTGGCCTTATCTTCGAGACTTAAGGCCCTGCAGCTGGCAGCGGCCTCTCAAGAGGAGAACTTCATGACCACGAATCGCCAACCCATTCTGGAAAGTGCCCCGCTGGGACCGCGCTGGCCCTGCCTGGACCCTTTCCTGTTCTGTGCTCACCACGATGACAGCTATCCGGCCAGCAACGGAAAGATGGGCGTGCAGGCCGTGGAGTTCGAGGGGCGCGAGATGGGCAGCGACTTCAGCGCCCGCAACGGCTTCTCCATGTACCACGGCGAGCCGATTCCGGGCTTTCCGGGCCACCCGCATCGCGGCTTCGAAACCGTGACCCTGGTGCGCAAGGGCCGCATCGACCATGCGGACTCGCTGGGCGCAGCCGCGCGCTTCGGCGGCGGCGATGTGCAGTGGCTCACGGCCGGCAAGGGCATCCAGCACTCGGAGATGTTTCCGCTGCTGAACAGCGACAAGCCCAATCCGCTGGAGCTGTTCCAGATCTGGCTGAACCTGCCCGCCAGGAACAAGATGGTGGAGCCCCACTTCACCATGTTCTGGAACGAGCAGATCCCGCGCCTGAGCTTCAGCGATGCGGCGGGCCGCAAAACCACCGTGACCGTAGTGGCTGGTGCCCTGGACGGTGCGGACAAGGCCTTGCCGCCTCCGCCCGAATCCTGGGCCTCCCAGGCCGGCAGCGATGTGGCCATCTGGACGCTGGAGCTGGAGCCCGGTGCCCGCTGGACCCTGCCCAGGGCAGCCGGTGACCAAACTCACCGCATGCTCTACTTCTTCGTAGGCAAGAGCATGACTGTGGGTGGCGAAGCCGTGAACGGACATCTGGCCATGCATATCGATGCTCAGCGCGAGCTGGAGCTGGTCAACACCGGCGATGTCAGTGCAGAACTGGTGCTGCTGCAGGGCAAGCCGATTGGCGAGAAGGTGGCGCAATACGGCCCCTTTGTGATGAACACACAGGAGGAGATCATGCAGGCCATGCAGGACTACCGCCGCACCCAGTTCGGCGGCTGGCCCTGGAAGGACAACGATCCGGTGCATGGCAGCGAGAACCGCCGCTTTGCGCGCTACCCGGGGGCCGAGGTCGAGGAGCTGCCTCCCGGCGCCTGATACGGCTCAGGGCCTGAAGCTGGCAGCCTCCGGCGTGCGGCCCAGTTCCCTGAGCACCGGCCATGCCGGTATTGTTCGTGCGTCCCTGCGGGCGGTGCCCAGATCCAAGGGGGCGCAGCCTGTTTGAATGTGCGCGGCAATGCCTGGGGGCATCCGCTCAGCCGAACTCCCCTGCGAGGAAATCCACCACGGCGCGCACGCGCGGTGCCAGGGATCTGCCGCGCGGATACAGCAGATAGAAGCGGTCGTCCTCGCTGCGCTCCTGGAACTGCTGCAGCAGCGGCACCAGGGCTCCGCGCTCCAGGTCGGCGGCGATATGGAAGTGGGCCAGCCGCACCACGCCGTGGCCCAGCAGCGCCAGGCTGCGCAACAGCTCGCCCTGGTTGGCTCCGATGTGGCTGGGAATGTCTATGGTCTTGAGCCCGCCTTCCTCGTGGAAGGTCCAGCGGTTCCACTGCGTGCGTATGGTGAAGTTCAGGCAGCGGTGCTGCAGCAGGTCCTCGGGCTGCTCGGGATGGCCGAAGCGCTGGAGGTACTGCGGCGCTGCGGCTATCACCCAGGGCCTGAGCATCAGCGGGCGGCCGATCAGCGTCTGCTCCGTAGGCCTGCCGCTGTGGATGGCGACGTCTATGCCTTGACGCACGAAGTCGCCGCGCTCCGTGCCAAGGACGAAATCCAGGTGCAGGCGCGGGTGCCGGTCCATCAGCAGATGCAGACGCGGCGCCACCAGGTACTTGGCCGTGGTCAGCGCCGTATGGATGCGCACCGTGCCCGAGATTTCGGCATCGGCCACGCGCACACAGGCCTCAGCCTGCTCCATGGCCTGCACCACGCGCTGGCTGGCGATGCGAAAGTGCTCGCCTTCCTGGGTCAGGCGTATGGCTCCGGCAATCCGCTCGAACAGCCGCACGCCAAGGCGTGCCTCCAGGCGAGCGATGAGCTTGCTCACCGCCGAAGGCGACAGCTCAAGCCTTCTGCCGGCACCGGAAAAACTGCCTTCCTCGATCACGCGCAGGAACACCGTCATCTCGCCGAACTGGTCCATCTAAGGTCTTCGCCCCCCTGTGAATTTGATTCACATGCGCTGTGCGCGCGCATGCGTTGTCTCTTGAAAAACGACTGTACAGAATGGTCTCAGCCCCCGGGTCTGGGGGAACAACGGAGACAAGCGCAATGAATGACAGCAAGATCCTGCGCATAGGCGCGGGAGCCGCCTGGTGGGGCGACCGGATCGAGCCCGCCGCCCTCAATGCCGAGCGTGGCCGGCTCGATTACCTGTGCTTCGAGACCATGGCCGAGGCCACGGTCTCAGCTGCGCAGGTCCGGTCCCGACGGGACCCGTCCTTCCCGGGCTACGACACCTATCTCGACGACCGCATGCGCGCCGTGCTGCCTGCCTGCATGCGCCAGGGCACGCGGATCATTTCCAATCAGGGGTGGATCAACCCGCAGGGCGCGGCACGGCGCATCGTCGAGCTGCTGCGCGAGCTGGGCATCACCGGCGTCAAGGTGGCGGCCGTGGGCGGCAGCCTGATCACCGACCGCGTGCTGTCGCTGGCCCCGACCATCCTGGAGACCGGTGCCCCCACGCAGAGCATTGCCCACTCGTTGATCTCGGCCGAAGCCTATCTCGGGGCCGCTCCCATCGTCGATGCTCTGGCGGAAGGTGCGCAGATCGTGGTCACGGGCCGCGTGGCCGACCCTTCGCTGTTCCTGGCTCCAATGGTGCATGAGTTCGGCTGGGACCTGCTGGACCATGAGCGCGTGGGTGCCGGCAGTGCGATAGGCCATCTGATGGAGTGCGGGGCTCAGGTCACCGGGGGGTATTTTGCGGACCCCGGCCTCAAGGACGTGCCCGAGCCCTGGAACCTGGCCTTTCCCATCGCCGAGGTCGATGCCGAAGGCGGCGTGACCCTGTCCAAGGTGGACGGCACGGGCGGCATGATCAGCCCGCAGACAGTCAAGGAACAGATGCTCTACGAGGTGCACGACCCGGCGAACTACATCACGCCTGATGTGGTGGTCGACTTCACGCAGGCCCGCATTGAGCAACTGGCGCCGGACCGCGTGCGCGTGACGGGGCTCACGGGCAAGCCACGCACACCCACGCTCAAGGTCTCCATGGGATGCACGGAGGGCTTCATCGGCGAGGACATGTTCTTCTACGCCGGCCCCGGCGCGCTGCGCCGCGCCCAACTGGCCAGGCGCATCCTGGAGGAGCGCTTGCGCATCGTGAAGCTCGATGCCGAGGAGGTACGCATCGACTTCCTGGGCCTGAATGCCGTGCATGGCGCTGCCACGCCGGTGGATGCGCCCGAGCCCTATGAAGTGGCCGTGCGCGTGGCGGCACGCACCCGTTCGCGCGAGGAGGCAGTCAAGGTGGGGCGGGAAGTGGACGGCATGGCGGTCTCGGGGATTGCCCACACCGGCAAGCGCGTGCCGCACCAGGAGCGCACGCGCGAGGTGATAGGCGTGTGGTCCTCACTGGTGCCGCGCGAGCAGGTGACGGCGCATATCGACTACTTCACGAGCTGAGCAGGGGAGCAAAGCATGCAGGACATGAACCAGGACATCCGGGTGCCGCTGGAGCAGGTGGCGCATACGCGCTCGGGCGACAAGGGCAATACTTCCAACATCGCGGTGTTTGCCTACGAGCCCGAGCTCTATGCGCTGCTCAAGCAGCAACTGAGCGCCGAACGCTTCAAGGCCTTCCATGGCCGGGTCATCACCGGCGAGGTGCTGCGCTACGAGGCCGATAACCTGCACGCGCTGAACTTCGTGGCGCACGGTGCGCTGGGCGGCGGCGTCTCGCGCAGCCTGTCGGTGGACAACTACGGCAAGGCGCTGTCGGCGGCCATCTTGGGCTTCGAACTGCTCGTGCCCGCAGTGCTGGCGCCGCTGCTGCGCCGCCGTGCGCCGGGCTGAACTGGCGCCGACATCCAGTACGGGCATCCGCCGCATATTCCATAAAACTCCACCAGGAGACACCGCAATGACCTTGCATCTGTTTCGCGCCGCCGCGCTGGCCATGGTGGCCTGCGCGGGCGTGGCCCTCGCGCAGGCCACGGCCTATCCCGCCAAGCCCGTTCGCATCATCGTGCCCTATCCGGCAGGAGGCACCACGGACATCATCGCACGGCTGGCGGCGGCCCAGCTGTCCGAGCGGCTGCGCCAGCCCTTCGTCGTCGAAAACCGGGCCGGCGCCAGCGGTGCCATAGGCTCGGTGGCCGTGGCCCAGGCAGCCGCCGACGGCTATACCCTGGTCATGGGAACGGCCAGCTCGCACGGCATCAACTCGGCGCTGCAGAAGAACCTGCCCTATGACGCCGTCAAGGACTTCGCGCCCGTTACCGTGGTGGCCAGCACGCCCAATATCATCGTGGTCCATCCCAGCGTCCCCGCGCGCACCCTGGGCGAGTTGCTGGCGCTGGCCAAGGCCAGGCCCGGGCAGATCAACTTCGGCTCGACCAGCCCCGGCGGCTCTCCGCACATGAGCGCCGAGCTGCTCAAGATGATGGCGGGCGTGGACATGACCCATGTGCCTTACAAGGGCGCATCGCCCATGCTCACCGATCTCATGGGCGGGCAGATACAGGCAGGCTTCGACAACCTGCCGTCCACCATCGCCTTCGTGCGCAGCGGCAAGCTGCGGGCGTTGGCTGTGACCACGACGCAGCGCTGGCCCGGGGCGGCAGACATTCCCTCCGTCGCCGAAAGCGTGCCTGGCTACGAGGTCTCGGGCTGGTTCGGCCTGCTGGCTCCGGCGGGAACGCCCAAGGCGGTGCTCGAGACGCTGCAGACCGCAGTCGCCCAGGCCGTGCGGGACCCTGAGGTGACCCGGCAGCTGCGCAGCCTGGGCGCCGAGCCCGTGGCCAGCAGGCCCGAGGCCTTCGCGCAGCAGATCCGCGCCGACGTGGACAAATGGCGCGGCGTGGTTAAGGCCACGGGCGTGACACTGGAATAGCCCGAGTCACCGACAATGGCAGCTTTGCGCGGTGCCGGACTCGGGGTCAGACACCGCACCACTCGAAATCCATTGTCATGAACATCACCAAAGACACTGCCGTCACCATCAACTACAAGATTCACGAGCTGCTCGCGGGCGGCGTGGCCGTCAAACTGCTGGACAAGGGCGATGTGGCCTATCTGCACGGCGGCTATGACAACATTTTCGCCAAGGTCGAAGCCGCTCTGGACGGCAAGCAAAAAGGCGATACCGTGACCGTGGATCTGGCCGTGGCCGACGCCTTCGGCGAGCGCGACGAAAGCCTCAAGCGCACCATTCCCAAGGGTGAATTCCCTGCTGGCGTGAAGGTGGGCGGCCAGCTGCGCGGCACCAACGACCAGGGCCTGCCCCAGATCTACAACGTGGTGAGGATCAAGGGCCCCGTGGTGCTGCTGGACGGCAACCACCCTCTGGCCGGCTTCGCGCTGCGCTTCAGCGCGGTGGTCAACGAGGTGCGTGCGGCCTCCGAAGAAGAAATTGCCCACAAGCATGTGCACGGCGGCCACGGCCATCACCACTAAAAACATAGCTGTCAGCGCATGCTCATAAAGGATTTCAGAATTATTTCAGGCTGAAATCCTCTTTCTGAAAGCGCAAGCTGCTATCAAAATAAAAAGGCCCCCGGATTTCTGTTCCGGGGGCCTTTTGTCTGCTTGGCACCGATCGCTCAGGCGGTCAGGCGATCCAGCGCTTCGCGGTACTTGGCCGCCGTCCTGTCGATCACCTCCTTGGGCAGGCGGGGCGCAGGAGCCTTCTTGTCCCAGGCCTTGCCGTTGACCTGGGCCTGCTCCAGCCAGTCACGCACGAACTGCTTGTCGTAGCTGGGAGGGTTCTCGCCCTTGGCCAGCGCGTCCTCGTAGCCTTCCACGGGCCAGTAGCGCGAGCTGTCGGGGGTCAGCACCTCGTCCATCAGCACCAGGGTGCCGTCTTCGGTCAGGCCGAACTCGAACTTGGTGTCGGCAATGATCATGCCCTTGGTCAGCGCGATCTCGGCCGCTTCCTTGTAGATGCGGATGGCGGTGTCGCGGATCTGGGCCGCGAGCTGCTCGCCCACCATTTCCACGGTGCGCTCGTAGGTGATGTTCTCGTCGTGGTCACCCATTTCGGCCTTGGCCGCGGGGGTGTAAATGGGCTCGGGCAGCTTGGCCGCGTTGGTCAGGCCGGCAGGCAGCTTCACGCCGCAGACCGATTGCGATTCCTGGTATTCCTTCCAGCCGCTGCCGGCCAGATAACCGCGCACCACGGCTTCGATCAGCACGGGCTTGAGGCGCTTGACCAGCATGGAGCGGCCTTCGACCTGTTTGACTTCCTCGGGCTTGACCACGGACTCGGGCGCTTCGCCGGTCAGGTGGTTGGGGCAGATATGGCCCAGCTTGTCGAACCAGAACAGCGCCATCTGCGTCAGCAGCACGCCCTTGCCGGGAATGGGCTCGCCCATGATCACGTCAAAGGCGGACAGGCGGTCGGAGGCCACCATCAGGATGCGGTCGTCGCCCACGGCGTAGTTGTCGCGGACCTTGCCACGTGCGAGCAGGGGCAGCGAGGCAATGTTGGAGGTATGCAGGGCGGAGGGCTGGGTGGTCATGGTCGAGATAGGGCTGTCAGGCAATTCAGGCGTGCAGTCGGTCAGCAGGCGCCTGAAAGCCCAAGGGGCTGCCAGCGTCGCAGGCCCGAGAGGCGGCTGCGTAAAAACGCGATTTTAATGGCGCAGGCAGGGGTTTGGACGGTCACGGTCTTTGCCAGTGCGCGCCTGCTGCGATCGAGGCCCTGGGGCATGCTGGCGTATCCCTTGCATGCGGGCCAAAGCCACTCATTGTGGCGTCAAAACCGCCTGTCATCAAACCGACAAACAAGGCCCCTGGCGAGCCTGCGCTATCACGGTCATTTCGTTGCCTTTGGCGTGGGGCGGGCGCATAGTGGGTTCACAGCAAAGACGAATGCGCATTCCGAACTGCCAGGCTGCGGCACAGCCATCAGGCGCTGTGAAACCGCAGTGATTTCACCGAGAGCTAAGGAGTGTTTTGTTATGAATTTGACGATTAGCGGGCATCACCTGGAGGTCACTCCCTCGCTGCGCAGCTATGTCATGGCCAAGCTGGAACGCATTCTCAGGCACTTCGATCAGGTTGTGGACGTGAAGGTACTGCTCACAGTCCACAAGCAAAAGGAAAAAGACAAACGACAGCGCGCCGGTTGCACGGTGCGCGTGAAAGGGCAAGACTTGTTCGTAGAGACGCAGCATTTCGACCTCTATGCCGCCGTGGACGCCCTGGCCGACAAACTCGACCGTGTGGTGATGCGCTACAAGACTCGTCAGCAAGGCCCGCGTGCCACAGCCAAGCGACTGGACTCCGGGGGCTTGCAGCTGGCGCAGGTGTCAGCTTGATGAAAGCGAGGCGCAAACCTAGCTTTTGCGCCGGTTTGTTGCAGGGCTGTAGCCTTGTTACAACGCTAAAAGCGCCGCCCTACGGGGCGGTTTTTGATGGTGATCAGGGTTTCCCCACGGTTTTCAGCGCTGCGGTGCATAATTGTTGATCACACCATGAATCGCCTAGCTTCTATCCTTCCCGCCGCTCAAGTGCTTGTGAGCGTTGATGTCACCAGCAAGAAACGCGCTTTCGAGGAAGCGGGTTTGCTCTTTGAGAGCTTGCATGGTCTGTCTCGTGCCCTGATCACCGATAGCCTGTTCGCACGCGAACGCCTGGGCTCTACCGGTCTGGGGCATGGAGTTGCCATTCCCCATGGCCGCATCAAGGGCCTGACGGCTCCCATGGCGGCAGTGTTCCAGCTGGCCAACCCCATCGGCTTCGATGCGCCCGATGAACAGCCGGTCGGCCTGCTGATCTTTTTGCTGGTGCCCGAGGCGGCGACGCAAAAGCACCTGGAAATCCTCTCCGAGATCGCCGAGCTGCTCAGCGACAGCCAGTTGCGCGAGCGTCTGAAGTCGTCCACCGATGCGCAGCAGCTGCACGGCATGATCGACAGCTGGCAGTCCTCAATCACCTCCCAGGCCTGAGTCCTGGCCCTTCTTTTTGACTGACAGGGCCTTGCCATGAGACCCAGCGCCATCAGTGCCGACGTACTGTTCGAGGCATTTCGCAACTCCAGCCTGCGCTGGCAGTGGGTAGCGGGGCTGGGTGCCTCCGAGCGCCGCTTTGACGAGATGGCCGTGCGCTCGGCCCGCTCGGGTGCCGATCTGGTCGGCTACCTCAACTACATTCACCCCTACCGCCTGCAGGTGCTGGGCGAGCGTGAAATCGCCTATCTGACCAATGCCACCTCGCAGGACTGCCTGCGCCGCATTGCCCGCATCGTCACGCTGGAGCCGCCGGTGCTGGTGCTGGCCGATGGCCAGGACGCTCCCGACGAGCTGATCTCCATGTGCGAGCGCGCGCATATCCCGCTGTTCTCCACCAAGGAGCAGTCGGCCTTTGTCATCGACGTGCTGCGTGCCTATCTGTCCAAGCATTTCGCCGATCGCATCACCATGCACGGCGTGTTTATGGATATTTTGGGCATGGGGGTGCTGATCACGGGTGAATCGGGCCTGGGCAAGAGCGAGCTGGGGCTGGAGCTGGTCACGCGCGGCAACGGTCTGGTTGCCGACGATGCGGTGGACCTGTACCGCATCAACCAGACCACGGTCGAAGGCAAATGCCCCGAGCTGCTGCAGAACCTGCTTGAAGTGCGCGGCATCGGCCTGCTCGATATTCGCTCCATCTTTGGCGAGACGGCAGTGCGCCGCAAGATGCGGCTCAAGCTCATCGTGCACCTGGTGCGCAAGGAAACCATGGAGCGCGAATACGAGCGCCTGCCCGCCGAGCCGCTGACCCAGGATGTGCTGGGCGTGCCCGTGCGCAAGGTGGTGATCCAGGTGGTGGCGGGCCGAAACATCGCCGTGCTGGTGGAAGCCGCAGTGCGCAATGCCATTTTGCAGCTGCGCGGCATCGACACCTACCAGGAATTCGTGATGCGCCACCGCCGCGCCATGGAAAGCGGCGAGTCGTTCTAGACCAGCTGCAGCCTGCCTGGCTGGGACGTCGGAAAGATCTGCTGCAGCTGCGCTGCGTTCAAGCCGTACATGCGCGCAAACAGGCCGCCGAGCAGGGAGCGGTATTCGTTGAGCACGGGGTAGTCGCGGTTCTGGAACAGCGCTTTTTCGGTGACTTCGATCTGCTCGCCCAGCACCTTGCCGCCGGCCTGGGCCGAGAGGCCGCCGCCGAGAAACCAGTAAGCCGTGCCATGGCCGTGGTCCGTGCCCTTGTTGCCGTTTTCGCGGAAGGTGCGCCCGAACTCGCTGATCACCGCCACCACGGTATGGCGCCAGGTTTCGGCTCCCATGGCCTCGGCGAAAGTCGCCAGGCCCTGGCTCAGGTCGCCGAGCCGGTTGGCCAGATTGCCGCTGGCGGCGCCCTGGTTGACATGGGTGTCCCAGCCTCCGATATCGACAAAGCCCAGGTCGAACTGCTCGCGCATCAGATGCGCCATGCGCTGGGCTACCAGGCTGAAGCCCTTGGCACTGATGGCATTGCGCCCGGCCTGGTCCATTTCCTCCTGCATGCTGCGCTGCACGGCACGCTGTACCGCAAAGCCTTCGCGAACCGGCGTCTCCAGTGCCGAGCCCTGATACATGGAGGCAATGATCTGGCTGCGCTGCTCATCCACGGCCGTCTTGCGCACGGAGGCCAGCGCCATGTTCGCCACCTGGGCGCTGCCGCGCAGGCATAGAGGCAGCTGGGCGGTGAAGGCCATGGGGCTGAGGCTGAGCCGGCTCTGGCTGTCGGCCTGCAGCACCCGGGTCAGCCGGTTCAGAAAGCCGCTCTGATAGCTTTTCCCGCCTTCCTGGGGCTGGCCCAGCTCGATCGAGTCCTGGGTTTCGAAATGGCTGCGCGAGAGGTCGTGGCTGCCTGCAAACGGCACAAAACAGGCCTGGCCCTGCTCGTACAGCGGCAGCAGACTGCTTTGCAGCGCGGGATGCAGTCCCCATTGAGAGCTCAGGGCCAGAGCCCCGTCGGCCGATCCCGAGCGGGCAATGGCGATGCTGGGCCTGGCCTGATAGTAGAAGTCGCTATGGGTTGGCACCAGCAGGCTGTTGCTGTCGTAGGCGCCGCGCAGGAAGACCAGCAGAAAACGGGGCGAGCCGCTTTGCAAGGGGGCGGCCAGGCCTTGGCCCAGCTGGCAGAACAGCGGCAGGGCAGCGCCGAGGCTGAGAAATTGACGTCTTTGCATGGCTGCCCTCCTTAGCGGTACATCATTTCGGGGGCAGAGAGGAAAAAGCTGTTCCAGTCCGCCGGGTTCCTGGTCTGGGCCAGTGCGGCGCGTGTGGCGGCACCCAATGCCGGCACGCGAGCCTGGACGCTGCTGCGCTTGTCCAGGTCGGGATAGGGAGGCTTCTCCAGCGGCTGCTGCGCGCTGCTGCGGAACAGCAGCCCGCCGCGACTGCCAATCTGCCTTGCGACCTCGAAGCGGGCATTCATCTGGCCGGAGCTGGACCAGTCCGACTGCGTCACGGGGTAGCCGTCGGGAGTTTCGTGGCCGTACAGCGGCTGGCCCAACTGATTGAGCCAGTTCTGTACCGGTGACACGTCGCTGGCCACGCGCTGGTCATAGGCCAGGCGTGTGGCGCCCAGCACATAGTGGACCGGGTCCTTGAAGCCCTGGCCGAACTGCTGAGCCTGCGGGTCGCTCAGCAGGGCCGCCAGCGTGGCGGCAATATCGCCATGGCTGCGCTCGAAGGCCTGGGCCGTGCGCTCGACCACGGCCTGGGGCGGCTTGTCGCCGAGAAAATAGACGCAGAGCTTGCGTGCTATGAAGCGCGCAGTGACGGGCGAGGCCACGATGCGGTCTACCGCCTCATTGACCTGGGCCAGTCCGCTTTTTTCCAGCGGCCTGCCGAGCAAGACCTGGGGCGTGTAGTCGTGGCGATTGGGGTTGAATTCGAAGAAGCCATGGCGCAGATAGTCGCCCTGGCGTTCGGGGCGCAGCCTGGGTGGTGGGGCATCGGCTTCCCGGGTGGAGAAGCCCACACCGGTCAGCACATGGGCCATGGCCTGCACATCGGCCTGGGTGTAGCCGCTGCCCACGCCCATGGTGTGTAGCTCCAGCAGTTCGCGCGCGTAGTTTTCATTGATGCGCCCGGCGGCATTGCTGGCATTGTCCAGATACAGCAGCATGGCCGGGTGGCGCATGCTGGCAGTCAGCAGCTCGCGGAATTTTCCCAGCGCATGGGGGCGAATGGCCTGCTCCTCGTAGTCGCCCACCCACATGCGCACATCGCCCTTGCGGGTGCTGACGTTGAAGTGATTCATCCAGAACCAGGTCATTTGCTCCTGCAACTGGTGAGGCGAATAAAGCGCGCGCCAGATATGGCGTTTCTGGGCTTCGCCGCCCAGCTGATTGAGCTGGCGTTGCAGCTCGCTGCGCAGTTTGGCGGCTTCCTCGGGATCCTGGCTGTTGCGAATGGCCAGGCGCTGGTCGGCAATTTCGCGCTGGATCTGCGTCATGGGCTTCTGGCTGATGCCCAGGGCATCGATGTGCTGCTGCACCTCGGTCGGCATGGGCGCGGAGGAGGGACTGAGCTGGGCGGCCAGCCAGCGCTTGAGGCCTTGCTGCTGCAGGCGGGCCGCATCATGGTCGGTGGCGCCCCAGGTGACCCGGTCCAGCCATTGCTGGCTTTGCTGCGCGCTGGGCTTGTCGGGCAGGGCGCTGCTGTGCAGCGTCTGCAGCACCTTGGGGCTGGGGCGGCCCGATGAGGGGGCCAGCGGTGCGCAGGCGGTCAAGGCGAGGGCTGCCAGACAGAGCAGGCCCTGGACAGGTGAAAACGGTAGCAGCCGCATGAACCGGGTCTCCTCAAGCGCGGGAATGACTGCAGCATACGCAGTCCGGCTCGATATTGGCTTGAGGCTTGATGGAGCTATGTAAAGAAGTCCTCACCAAATGTAAAAAGGGCAAGACATCTGCATGTCCTGCCCCTGGGTTCACCGTCGCGTTTTGCGTTCTTACTTGGCAGCGCGTGTGGCGCATTCGGCGCACTGGCCGTAGAGCGCCATGGAGTGATCCTGGATCACCCAGCCTTTTTCCTTGGCGATCAGGTTCTGGCGCTTTTCGATTTCGGCGTCATAGAACTCTTCGACCTTGCCGCAGCTGGTGCAGACGAAGTGGTCGTGGTGCTGGCCCTCGTTGAGCTCGTAGACGGCCTTGCCGCTTTCGAAGTTGCTGCGGATCAGGATGCCGGCCTGCTCGAACTGGGTCAGCACGCGGTAAACCGTGGCCAGGCCAATATCCGAGCGCTCGTCCAGGAGCACCCGGAACACGTCTTCGGCCGTCATGTGGCGCTGGGCGCCCTTCTGGAAGATTTCCAGGATTTTCAGACGCGGCAAAGTGGCTTTGAGGCCCGTGCTTTTGAGTTCATCAATATTTTTCATGTCGGCTCTCTTGGTGGACTACGGGCACATGGAAGGCTGGACTCACTTGTTTAAGGAGAAGCTTTACACGCAGATAAAGGGAATCTCCAAGTGTCTCCGGGGCCTGCCGCTACAATGAACCCGATCATATCCCTATGCCATTACCCATGCATGTTCAAGCCCGTAGCCGCGCAGGTCTGGCCCTGACGTTGGCAATCGCAGCGGCACTGGCCGGCTGCAACAGTATCGATGGCGCCGCGCACCGTGTCGCCAATGCCGTCACTCCTTACAAGATTGATGTCGTGCAGGGCAACTTCGTGTCCAAGGAACAGGTCGAGGCCTTGCAGCCCGGCATGAGCCGTCAGCAGATTCGCGACATTCTGGGCACACCCCTCGTGACCAGCGTGTTCCACGGCGATCGCTGGGAATACGTGTTCACCATCAATCGCCCCGGCGTGGAGTCGCAGATCCGCAAGCTCACCGTCTTCTTCAATGGCGACGCCTTTGCGCGCGCCGAGGGTGACGAGATGCCTTCCGAGTCCGAGTTCGTGGCCAGCCTCAAAGGCATGAAGGGCACGCCCAAGGTTCCGCAGCTGGAAGCCAGCGAAGCCCAGCTGGCCAAATACCCTGCACGCAATAACGCCGAAGCCGAGCAGGCTGCGGCCAATCTGCCGCCCGCCGCCACCAGCTATCCATCGCTGGAATCGCGTTAAGCATCAGAACAGGCTGTTCCCCGCTTGCAGAAAGCGGTGGATGCTCTCTTTTTGTGACGGCGTGGATGTGATCCTGCCGTCTTTCATTTGATCGAGTGATAGCGCCATGACCGCATCCACCACCCATTCCTCCACCCCTCAGCGCGTTGCTGTGGCGGGTGCCTCCGGCCGCATGGGCCATATGCTGATCGAAGCGATTCTGAACAGCAGCGACTGCGTGCTGGCTGCGGCACTGGACCGCGCCGACAGCCCTGCCATCGGCACCGATCCTTCTGCATTCCTGGGTAAGCCCAGCGGGCTGAAGATCGAAAGCGATGTGCGCGCAGCCCTGTCGAAGGCCGACTGCCTGATCGACTTCACGCGCCCCGAAGGCACGATGGAGCACCTGGCCGTGGCGGCCGATCTGGGCGTGGGCGTGGTCATCGGCACCACAGGCTTTTCGGATGAGCAAAAGACGCAGATCGCCGAGTTTGCCCAAAAAACTTCCATCGTTTTCGCCCCCAATATGAGCGTGGGCGTGAACGTGACCTTCAAGCTGCTGGAGATGGCGGCCAAGGCCCTGCAGCAAGGCGGCTACGACATCGAGATCGTCGAAGCCCACCACAAGCACAAGGTCGACGCACCCTCGGGCACGGCCCTGAAAATGGGCGAGGTAATTGCCGAAGCCCAGGGTACCAAGCTGGCCGACCGCGCCGTGTATGAGCGCTTCGGCCACACCGGCGAGCGCAAGGCCGACACCATTGGCTTTGCCACCGTGCGCGGCGGCGATATCGTGGGTGATCACACCGTGCTGTTTGCCGGTACCGGCGAGCGCATCGAGATCGCGCACAAATCCAGCAGCCGTGCCGGCTATGCCAACGGCAGCCTGCGCGCCGTGGCCTATCTGGCCGACAAAAAGACCGGCCAGTACGATATGTACGATGTGCTGAATCTGCGCTGACCGCGCAATTTGCAAAGGGGCCGTGACGGCCCCTTGCTATTTCTGGGAGCGAGGTGAGCGATGTCTGCAGGAATGTGGCAATGGCTGGCAGAGGGCGATGCGGTCACATGGGCGACGGCGGCCTTGATGCTGCTGATGTCCGTGCTCAGCTGGGTGGTCATCCTCTACAAGCTCTGGTTTATGGCTGTTGCGCGCCGCAGCGTGCCGCAGGCCGTGGCCGCGTTCTGGCAAATGCCCGATCTGGTCCAGGCTAGGGCGCAGGTCAAGGCGCTGGATAGACAGGGGCTGGTGCAGGCCATGGCCGATGCCGTGGCGCAGGGCGGAATGGCTGCGCAAGGCTCTCTGGCACAAAGCGCGGCGCAGGGGCAGCGGCTGTTGCGCAGCCTGCGTGAGGCTCTGGGTCAGGCATCGACCCAGTTGCAATGGGGTCAGACCTTGCTCGCCACCATTGGTGCAACGGCACCGTTTGTGGGCCTGTTGGGTACGGTCTGGGGCATTCATCATGCACTGGGAACGCTGGCGGGCAGCGGTCAGGTTGATATCGCTCAGCTTGCCGGGCCTGTGGGTGAAGCTCTGGTCATGACGGCCGCCGGTCTGGCTGTCGCTTTGCCGGCCGTGCTGGCCTATAACCTGCTCGGGCGTTCGGCCAGCCAGCTGGAGGCTGTGCTGGAGGGGTTTGCCCATGATCTGCATGCCCAGTTCGGAGTGGATGCTTCATAAAGGATGGCGTCATGGCATTCGGTCGCATGAGCCGCCGTCAGGGGGCGGAAACTCCGATCAACACCATCAATGTCACGCCGCTGGTGGATGTGATGCTGGTGCTGGTGGTGATCTTCATTCTGGCTGCTCCCATGCTGGCTGCCACTTTGCGCGTGCAACTGCCCAAGGCGCAAACAGCAGTGCAGCAGACTGCCGTGAGCAAGAGCGATGCCTTGATGGTGGAGGTCAGCCCCGCCGGCGAAATCTGGATTCAGGGAGTCGTGGCGGACGATGCGGCAGTGCAGCAGCAACTGGAAGAGCTGGGGCGGCGCAATCCTCAGGCCGAGGTGCAGTTGCGTGCCGACACCAGCGTTCCCTATGGTCGCGTGGTGCAGGTCATGGGCTGGGCCCACGCAGCAGGCCTGACGCGCATCGGCTTTGTCGCGGAGCCTGAATCGAAGGCTGGCATTAACTGACGGCCCGAGGCGTAAAAACGCTTACTTTTTGCAAATTACCGGTCGGCACTTTTTGCTTTGGCTCAAGGGCAAAGCTCATAGAACCTACCCTTGTTGCTATCTCTTTCAAATCCGGGAGAAGCTGCCTCCACAATGGTCAAAGCCCCTGTCCTTTGCTGGCGTAACAAGCCCCGATGGGCAGAACAAGGTTCTGGCGTTACGATGTTTTCGCCTGCCTTTATGGCACCCCTACAGATTTCGCCGCAGCGGTTGCGGCATTTGGTGACTAGGAGGATTTGCATGCAAGTACAGGTTCATGCCGACGATTCCATCCAGGGTGGAGAGTCTCTGGCTCAATGGGCGCAGGAGGAGATCAATGCCAAGCTGGCCCGCCTGAAGGAGTATGTGGTGCGTGTGGAGGTCTTCCTCACGGGCGTTGATGCCCTCAAGACCACGGGCGGCCCAGGCAAACGCTGTGTGCTCGAAACCCGGGCCACAGGTCGCCCCCCCATCGCAGTGAATGCGGAAGCCGAAAAGGTCAAGGAGGCCTTCAGCGCGGCGATTGAAAAGCTCAAACGCGCGGTGGAGACCGATCTTGGCAAGCTCAAGGACAAAAATCTTCGTGAAAGCGTGCGCGGCGTGGATGACCCCAGTGACGAGAATGCCGCAGTGGCTTGAATATGAAGCGTTTTTGGCTTCCTGACCTTTGAATATAGGCACAGCAAGCTATTAAAAGCATATCAACCAAAAAGGGCATGTTCATGGCGAACATGCCCCTTTTGCATTGTCGATAAAGAGTGCGCTTATGCAGCGGTCAATGCGCCGGCCTGGGTCAGCTTGTCGGCGACCAGCAGCTTGTTCATTTCGGTCCGGCTCATGATGCCCAGTTCTTCCGCCACCACGGCAATCTGCTTGCCGTTGGCAATGGCGGTCTTGGCAATTTTGGCGGCCTTTTCGTAGCCGATCAGAGGGTTCAGCGCCGTCACCAGCGTCACCGACTCGGCAATCCGGGAATCCAGCAGCGCTTCATTGGCCACAATGCCCTCCACGCAGTTGACTTGCAGCGTCTTGCAGGCGCTGCTCAGGTGGCTCAGGCTTTTATGCAGAGCCCAGGCCATCAGCGGCTCGAAGGCGTTGAGCTGCAACTGGCCGGCTTCCACGGCCATGGTGATGGCGGCATCGTTGCCTATCACTTCAAAGCAGACCTGGTTCATTACCTCGGGAATCACGGGATTCACCTTGCCGGGCATGATGGATGAGCCGGCCTGGCGCGCCGGCAGCTTGATGTCTGCCACTCCTGCTTGAGGGCCCGAGGAGAGCAGGCGCAGGTCATTGCTGATCTTGGATAGCTTGACTGCAACACGCTTCAAGATGCCGGAAATGTCGGCAAAGGCGCCGGTATCTCCCGTGGCGGCGATCAGATCTCCGGCTTTGACGACGGGGACGCCAGAGATTTCTGCCAAGGCCTTGGTCACGGCGCCGGCGTAGCCTACGGGAGCGTTGATGCCGGTGCCGATGGCCGTGCCACCCATATTCACCTCGGTCATCAGATAGGCGGATTCGCGCAGACGCTTTTCATCGTCGGCGATCATGGCTGCAAAAGCGGAAAACTCCTGGCCCAAAGTCATGGGCACGGCATCTTGTAATTGTGTGCGGCCGATTTTCAGGATATGGGCGAATTCGCCGGCCTTTGCTTCGAAAGCAGAGCGCAACTCGGCCAGGGCGATCAACAGCTTCTGGATGCCAGCGTAGGTGGCAAGCTTGACGGCTGTGGGGTAGGAGTCGTTGGTGGACTGCGAAGCATTGACATGATCATTGGGGTGGATCACGTCGTAAGTGCCTTTGGGCAATCCCAGGTGCTCGAGTGCACGGTTGGCGATCACCTCATTGGCGTTCATATTCGTGGAGGTGCCGGCGCCGCCCTGGATCACATCGACCACAAACTGCTCGTGCAGCTGGCCGGAAATCAGATCATCGCAGGCTTGGGAGATGGCGGTGGCTTGTTTGAGATTGATGGCGCCAAACTGCAGATTGGCCTGGGCCGCGGCCTTTTTGACAAAGGCAAACGCGCGGATCAGCTCGGGCATGTGCGCGACCGAGTGACCGGTGATGGGGAAGTTTTCCACTGCGCGTGCGGAATGAACGCCCCAGTACGCGTCGGGAGGGATGGTTTTGATGCCAATGAAGTCATGTTCTTGACGCATTGATCGGCTTTCTTTGCAAAGTTGAGTTGGGCAGGACGTGGCAACGCCCCGGACGAAAAGCGGCGGTCGCATTCTCGTGGCCAGGGCGTTGGCTCGATTATGAAAGCTTGGCGTGCATGAGTCCAAACGTTTCATGCATAACGTCCGGATTACCTTCTCTTGAATAGAGTGCGTTGCCTCTAAAAGCTTTCAAAATCCATCAAAACTTGCAAAGATGCTTTTATTTTTCTTTTTGAAAAATTCAATTCGCACCAATTTGGTGCGAATTGAATAAGCGCCGGCAGGATTATCTGGAGGCGCGCAGGCTGACACCAGCCAGCGAGGGAGAGTGCAGCGACTTCAGAGGCGAAGCCACTGGCTTGCCAAAACGGCGTGGCTGGCCGTTGACGAGTTCCGCATCGGTGGCAGCCTCTGCCTCCCATTGCTGCCGGGCCTGTTGCATCTCTTCGGTGGTGCGGGCCACAAAGTTCCACCACAGCAAGATGGCTTCATCCATGGGTTCGCCCCCGATGATGATGAGGCGGCTGCCGGGCGTGCATTCCAGCTGCACTTCCTGCGTGCCCACGGGCAGGTAGATCAGCTCCTGCGAGGGCAACACCTGGCCTTCAACCTTCACCTCGCCTGACAGGCTCATCACCGCATGCTCGAAGTCGGCGCGCAGCGGCATGGTGGCGCACGCTTGGCCAGCCGTGCCGCAGGCCAGAAGGTCCACGCCCATCAGCGGGGAGTGGACTTCTGCGGGGGCCGCCAGACCGAGGGCTTCACCGGCCAGCACGGTCACGGCAAAGTCGCCGATCTCGGTCCTGGGCAGGTCGGGGTAATGTTGGAAGCGGGGCGCGATATGGCGATGGCTGTCGGGCAGGGCAATCCACAACTGGGCTGCATGCACGCCCAGTGTCTGGGCTTCTTCGGAGTGGGCAATGCCGTGGCCGGCCGTCATCAGATTGACCTGGCCGGGGCGGATGATCTGCTCGCTGCCCAGGCTGTCGCGGTGCAGTACCTCTCCCTCGATCATCCAGGTGAAAGTCTGCAGGCCGATGTGAGGATGGGGCCCGACCTGCATGCCGGGTGGAGGGGGGACGGCCGGGCCGGCGTGGTCGAGGAAGCACCAGGCCCCTACTTTGCGCAGCGCGGCCTGAGGAATGGCTCGGTGGATGGGGATGCCGCCGACATCGGCTATACGGGTGGGCAGACGTTGTAAGTTCTTTGATTCACTCATGACAAATCCTGACGGCGAGGGGATTCGAGTGTCAGGGATATGCGGTATTCGCGCAATCAGACGGCAGAATGCAGCAACGCCTTGCACGCAGTTACATCACTGTGAGGATTCAGCCAATAGGCTGACACGGGCTCCGCCAGGAGTCGGCTAAGTTAAAGGCGTAGGCCGCTAGCAGTGGCTTTCACGTTGTGCAATTCGTGCGCAGCGACCTAACAACTGCAGGAGGAATAAACATGAACGAACACAGCACTCAAGGCAACCAGATCTCGGCAGTCGAGATCCAGCTGTATCCCGAGCACTTTGCCGCTCGCGTCACAGGCAAGGTGGAGCATCGTGTCGGAGATGGTCCGTCCGAGCAGATTCCCATGGGCATAGAGATGAAGGTCGATACCGCCATCGCAAGCTATGTGCTGTCCTGGGTTGACCCAGAGGACCAGCAACCCGAAACCGCATCTCTGGCCAAACGTGAGTTCGAACACTATGTGGAAGTGGGTGCGCTGGAAGTGACGGTGTAATCAAGTTACACACAACAGCGACCAAAGCCCTGCCGGTGACTGCAGGGCTTTTTTTGTCGCCAGGCAGTTCCCAAGATGAAGGCGGCCCTCCCTAAGGAGGCGAGCACCACGCGGTGGGGGCGTGAGGTGCCTTTTTTCATGCCTGTGCGGCTTCGGTCAAGGCGGTGGGGATGGAAACCTTGCCTTCGA
The DNA here is from genome assembly GCF_001010305.1 of Comamonas sp. E6. Lineage (NCBI taxonomy): Bacteria > Pseudomonadati > Pseudomonadota > Betaproteobacteria > Burkholderiales > Comamonadaceae > Comamonas > Comamonas sp. E6. The sequence goes on along the minus strand of NZ_BBXH01000007.1, from coordinate 86,908 downwards.
GCAGCTTGTGCACGGGGCAGGCATTGGCAATCTGCAGCAGGCGCTGGCGCTGCTCGTCATCGAGCTCGCCATGCAAGGTGATGCTGCGCGTGATCTGGTTGGCGTCCGCGGGCTTGCCTTCGGGGTTGAGCTGCAGATCCACATCGACATGGCTTAGCGGCCACTGCTTGCGACCCGCGTACATATGCAGGGTGATGGCCGTGCAGGCTCCCAGGGCCGAGAGCATGAGCTGCATGGGGTTGGGCGCGGTGTCGGCGCCGCCATCATTCACGGGTTCATCGGCATGCCAGACATGGCCTTGGGCATCGGTCAGAGTGATGCGGTACGGGGTGGGGCTGCTTTGTGCGTGTGCGCTGTGAATCATTCGCTGCTTCTCCATAAAACCTGGGCCACTTTAAGCGCTGCCTGCAATTCTTGCAGTCATATCCGTTATCGGTTCGATGAGGTTTGGCCAGCCAGCACGGCTGCAAAAGCGTTTGCGGGGTTTCTGGCAAGCGAAAAAAAGCAATATGCCGGCTGTTTATCGGTATTTGGATTCAGGGCGAATTTCTACCGCAGAATTCCGCAATGACCCGATTTCAAAGAAAAATCGGGCAATACCAGAGCGGATTAGGTCACTGCAAGCGGGCTTGCAGATGATTCATCAAACCGAGAGTGGGAGAGCAGACATTGAATTCGATACGTGGTGTTCACCAAAAAGGTGATTCTTCCGAGTGGAAAATCCCTCCGTTCTGGCAAAAGCTCAATAGCTTTTTTCTGTTTCCTCTGCAGACCGAGCCTTTGCTCTATGCCTTGCTGTTGTCGGCATGCAGTTATGGCTTGATGTTCGGGTGGATTGGAGTCTTGTTTGTGGGTCTGGGCTTGATGCTGGCAGTCAGCCGTTATGCATTCAAGGTTTCGGCACTCGCATCTCGTGGAATTACTCATAGCTCCGATTTCCGGTCCAGTCAGGTCGATGAAGACTGGAAATGGCTGCCCTGGAAATTCTTCGGGGTACTCGTCGTTTTCGGGATATTTGTGGGCTTTATGGCGACCCGCAGCCTGACCTTGGGCGTGGTTGCCAATCTGTTGGTGGCCTTCCTGATTCCTGCTACCTGGATGGTGCTGATCAATACCAATAGCCTGAGCTCGGCTGTTAATCCCTTCGAGCTGCTGGCGACGATTTTCGGTATCGGCAAGTCCTATCTGCTGCTGTGCTTTTTTCTGTTTCTGCTGCAGCAGGGCTCGCCCATGGTTCTGGCGATGCTGCTCAAGGTTGCGGCGCCTGGATTGGTGCTGCCCCTGGTGAGCTTTGTGATGATTTATTTCAGCTGGGTGATGGCGGCCATGATCGGCTATGTCATGTACCAGCATCATGCGGCTCTGGATATCGATCCCGTGCAGGCACCCGAGGGGCCTGCGACCGTGCAGATCGACCCTGCGGCCCTGGAGGCCAGGCATCGCGATGCGCTGGTGGCCAGACTGGTGCAGGACAACAAGATGGACGAGGCTGTTAACCAGGCGCGCGAATGGCAGCGGGAGGACTATGAGAGCCTGCCCGATTGCCGCCGTTACTTCCGGGTGCTCAAGCTGACCGAACGCGCGGATGCCCTGGCGGAGCTGGGCCAGCGTTTCATTCCCATGTTGCTCGCCCAGCAGCGCGCCAGCGAGGCCTTGGAAGCCTGGGTGAGCTGCGTCAAGCGCAAGCCGGACTTCAAGCCCGACTCGGCCCAGCTCAGTTACGAGCTGGCACAGCAGGCCTGGAAGGCCGGCAAGCCCAGGTATGTGTTGATCCTGGCCAAGGATTTTGAGAAGCGCTTTGCCGGCAGCACTCTGATCCCGCCCATGCTGGAGCTGGTGGTGCGCGCCTACAAGCAGGGCGTGGAGCAGCCCATGCAGGGGGTGGCCGTTTACATGCGCATGAAGCAGCTCTTTCCCGAGCACGAGAGCACCAAGGAGGCGCAGTGGGTGCTGCGTGATGAGCTGCAGGAGCTGGAAGCCAAGACCTGAGCGCGGCAAGGCGTTGGCTAGCGCTGTTGTGCCAGCCAGCGCGTGAGAGCTTCCTCAGGGGCCGATTGCTGCAGCACAGGCAGCCAGGCTTTGGCCTCCTGCACACGTCCGGCCTGGGCCATACCGTTGACCAGCAGCAGCAAGCTTGCCGGCCATTGGGGATGGTCTGCCAGCTTGTGCAGGGAGCGGCAGAGCTTTTCGGCCTCGGGCAGGGCGCCCAGGCGCACGAAGCTGCGCACCAGTCCATGCATGGTGTCGGCGCTCATGCGCATGCCGGGCTGTGCGCGCTGCTGATAGCTGCGATAGCTGGCCAGCTGCAGCTGGCGTTCGGCGTCCGTGGTGGCCGGCAGCTTGAAGATACGTCGCGCCGCAGCATGAAAGTCCTCGCTGGCGGGTTGATGGCGCGAGCTTTCAAACCAGGCCCGCAGAATGGCCGGGTCCGAGGGGGCCAGGCGTGCCGCTTCGCGCCAGGCCGGAGCGGCGCGGCCAAATTCCAGCGCATAGGTATGGCGCTGGGCCCGGGCCACGGCTTCGGCCAGCGGCCGGGCGGCGGCCAGGGCCTGCTCTTCTTCGTTGACTGGCGCCGCGACGGTCTGCAGACGCATATAGCTCCACATCAGCAGGGCACCCGTCAGCAGACCGCCAAAGTGCGCCATATAGGCCACCTGCTTGCCGCCCAGCAGATGCTGCAGCAACTCCACCCCCATCCAGACCGGCAGCATGATCAGGGCCGGCCAGCTCGCGTAGTTGAAGTAGAACAGCAGCATGTAGAAGAAGCGGATGCGCCGCATGCGGTACATCACCGCATACATGGCCATGAGGGCCGAAATCGCGCCCGATGCCCCCAGGCCGTAACCGCCCATGCCGGCATAGAACATCAGCGCGAACAGCGAGGCGCCGATGCCGCCGATCACGTAAAAGGCCAGATAGGTGAAGGCTCCTAGAGCCAGCTCCAGGGTGAAGCCGAACAGGAACAGAAACACCATATTGCCCAGCAGATGGCTGGTGCTGCCATGCAGAAAGATGGAAGTGAAGGCCTGCAGGGGCTGCCAGCCGGCGCCATGCTCATAGCTCATGGACCATTGCTCGGTAAAGCTGCCGCGCGGTTCATGGGGCGCGAAGGCGGCACGTGCAGCTTGCCACTGCGCATGGCGTGGGTGGCTGGAGGTAATGACCTGGCCGTCCAGCAGGCGCTGACGGAATTTCTTCTCCTGCCACAGCAGTGCATAGAGCTGGGCATAGGCCTTGTGCTGATAGAGCTTTCGCACGGTCTGCAGCGTGTGCTGGTCGAAGCGCTTGCTGCCCTGGGCGGCTTGTTCCTCCAGATAGGTCAGGAACGGTGGCAGCTCCAGCGTCGGCAAGGCGGTCTGGGCATATTGCTGGGCCGCTTTTTCCACGGCATGTTCCTCGGGTGCCTGCCAGCCCCAGAAGATCACGCAGTTGATGATGATGAGCAGCACCGTCATCCAGGGCGGTGAGCGCCAGGAAGGCTTGTTCTCAAGAGGAATCGCAATAAACATGGCGGCCTTGTCCCAGGAAGTGGCAGCGCTTCATACTCTTGGGCGTTGGTGGTGGCTGCGTGTTACAAATGTATCCGAGACATGCTCCGGCCGGCTCCGGTCTTGCGGGACGAAAAAAAGCCAGCATGGCGTCCCATGCTGGCTTTTTGATAGCTTTCAGCGCTTATCTGATAAGCGATTGAGCCTGTTTTGGCATGTAATCGTGAAGATTACTTGGCCACCACGCGCACCATTTCCAGGCACTTGTTGGAATAGCCCCACTCGTTGTCATACCAGGACACGACCTTCACAAAGGTCTTGTCCAGGGCGATACCGGCTTCGGCATCGAACACGGAGGTGCAGGTCTCGCCGCGGAAGTCGGTGGCGACGACCTTGTCTTCGGTGTAACCCAGCACGCCCTTCAGAGCGCCTTGGGACTGGGCCTTCATTTCGGCGCAGATTTCTTCGTAGGTGGCTTCGCTGTTCAGCTCCACGGTCAGGTCAACCACGGACACGTCGGAAGTGGGCACGCGGAAGGACATGCCGGTCAGCTTCTTGTTCAGCTCGGGGATCACCACGCCCACGGCCTTGGCAGCGCCAGTGCTGGAGGGGATGATGTTTTCCAGAATGCCGCGACCGCCGCGCCAGTCCTTGTTGGAAGGGCCGTCCACGGTCTTTTGCGTGGCGGTCGCTGCGTGCACGGTGGTCATCAGGCCGCGCTTGATGCCCCACTTGTCGTTCAGCACCTTGGCCACGGGAGCCAGGCAGTTGGTGGTGCACGAAGCATTGGAGATGATGGCTTCGCCCTTGTAGGTGCCGTGGTTCACGCCGAACACGAACATGGGGGTGTCGTCCTTGGAAGGAGCGGACAGGATGACCTTCTTGGCGCCTGCGTCGATGTGCTTCTGGGCGGTTTCCTTGGTCAGGAACAGGCCGGTGGACTCGATCACGATGTCGGCGCCGACTTCGTTCCACTTCAGGTTCGCGGGATCGCGCTCTTGGGTCAGGCGGATCTTCTTGCCATTGACGACCAGGGTGTTGCCTTCGACAGAAACTTCACCGTCGAAACGACCGTGCACGCTGTCGTACTTCAGCATGTAAGCCAGGTAGTCGGGCTCTAGCAGGTCGTTGATGCCGACGATTTCGATGTCGGAGAAGTTTTGCACTGCGGAGCGCAGCACGTTGCGGCCAATGCGGCCGAAGCCGTTGATACCAACCTTGATCGTCATAGTTGCCTCGTAGATAGTGAGTAATGAAAAACCGGAGCGGATTGTGCCCGGACTCGGCACCCTGGGGCCTGGTCCGGATGGCTGAGGACTGCGGGTGAGCAAACTTCAGCCGGAAAAAAGGGGCACGAGGCCCCTTTTGCGCTTACTTGCCAGCGTTCTGCAGGGCGACCTGCACGGTGTCGGCCACATTCTCGGCGGTGAAGCCGAAGTGCTTGAACAGCACGCCTGCAGGAGCGGACTCACCGTAGGTGTCGATACCGACCACGGCGGCGCAGCCGTACTTCCACCAGAAGTCGGTCACGCCCATTTCCACGGCGATGCGGGGCAGGCCGGCGGGCAGCACGGCCTTCTTGTACTTCACATCCTGCTTGTCGAAGGTCGTGGTGCTGGGCATGGAGACCACGCGCACGGCGATCTTGCGTTCGGCCAGCTGCTTCTGGGCAGCCAGAGCCAGCTGCACTTCGGAGCCGGTGGCGATGATCACGGCCTGGGCCTTCTTGCCCTTCAGGCCCACATCCTTGGGCTCGGAGAGCACATAGGCGCCGCAGGCGATGTCGTCCAGCGCGTCTTCGCTCTTGGGCGAGTAAGCCAGATTCTGGCGGCTCAGCAGCATGGCTGTGGGCTTGTTCTTCTGGCTCAGGGCCACAGTCCAGGCCACGGCTGTTTCCGTGGTGTCGGCGGGGCGCCACACGTCCAGACCGGGGATCAGGCGCAGGGAGGCTGCGTGCTCGATGGACTGGTGGGTGGGGCCGTCTTCGCCCAGGCCGATGGAGTCGTGCGTGAAGACGTGGATCACGCGCTGCTTCATCAGAGCCGCCATGCGGATGGCGTTACGGCTGTAGTCGGAGAAGGTCAGGAAGGTGCCGCCGTAGGGGATGAAGCCGCCGTGCAGCGCCACACCGTTCATGATGGCTGCCATGCCGAACTCGCGCACACCGTAGTTGATGTGGCGGCCGATCTGGCCTTCTTCGGTCTTGACCACGGCACCCTTGTCGTCCACGCGGAAAGAGGGGGTGGACTTGGTGTTGGTCAGGTTGGAGCCGGTCAGGTCGGCAGAGCCGCCCAGCAGCTCGGGCAGAGCGGCTGTCAGGCCTTCCAGAGCCAGCTGGCTGGCCTTGCGGCTGGCCACGGTGGCACCGGCGTCATGGGCGTCGGAGGCGATCTTGGCGGCGATTTCACCGAAGTTGGCGGGCAGATCGCCAGCCATGCGGCGTGTGAACTCGGCGGCTTGCTCGGGGAAGGCAGCGGTGTAGGCTGCGAACTTTTCGTTCCAGGCCGCTTCGGCCTTGGTGCCCAGATCCTTGGCGTTCCAGTCGGTGTAGACCTCGGCAGGGATCTCGAAGGGGCCATGAGTCCAGCCCAGAGCCGCGCGGGTCAGTGCGATTTCTTCGGCGCCCAGAGGTTCGCCGTGGGCCTTGGCTGTGTCCTGACGGTTGGGCGAGCCCTTGCCGATATGGGTCTTGCAGCAGATCAGCGTGGGCTTGTCGGCGCTCTTCTTGGCGGCGGCGATGGCCTTGTCCAGGGCGTCCACGTTGTGGCCGTCCACGGCGCGGATCACGTTCCAGCCGTAGGCTTCGAAACGTTCGGGCGTGTTGTCGATGAACCAGGGGGCAACCTTGCCGTCGATGGAGATGCCGTTGTCGTCGTACAGGGCGATCAGCTTGTTCAGCTTCCAGGCGCCGGCCAGGGCAGCGGCTTCATGCGAGATGCCTTCCATCAGGCAGCCATCGCCCAGGAACACGTAAGTGTGGTGGTCGACGATCTCGTGCTTGTCCTTGTTGAACTCGGCAGCCAGCAGCTTTTCAGCCAGTGCGAAGCCCACGGCATTGGTGATGCCCTGGCCCAGAGGGCCGGTGGTGGTTTCCACGCCGACAGTGATGCCCACTTCGGGGTGGCCGGCAGTCTTGCTGTGCAGCTGACGGAAGTTCTTCAGCTCTTCGATGGGCAGGTCGTAGCCGCTCAGGTGCAGCAGCGCATAGATCAGCATGGAGCCGTGACCGTTCGACAGAATGAAGCGGTCGCGATTGGCCCAGTGAGGGTTCACGGGGTTGTGCTGGAGGTGGCGGCTCCACAGCGCTACGGCCATGTCGGCCATGCCCATGGGGGCACCGGGGTGGCCGGAATTGGCTTGTTGAACGGCATCCATTGCGAGTGCACGGATTGCATTCGCCATATTTTGAGTGTTGGCCATCAGGGCGCTCCGAAAAGGAGGGGTAATTCTGCTAAGCCCATCATTTTAATGGAGGCCCAATTTTCGCAGGCGGGATGCGGGTCAATGCTCTACAGTGCAACCCCAGAAACAGGTGTCTGCTACACCTCAAACCGTGTTGAAAAGCTGATTGCAATGACTGTAGAAAACGCTGCCCCCCTCCTGGTGCAACCCCCTGCAATGCTGCTGGCCGCAGGCCGGGGCGAGCGCATGCGGCCTCTGACCGATATCACGCCCAAGCCGTTGCTCAAGGTGCAGGGCGTGCCGCTGCTGCAGCTGCACCTGCAGGCGCTGCAGGCTGCGGGCGTGGCACGGGCCGTCATCAATACCGGCTGGCTGGGGGCGCAGATTCCCGCGTATTTCGGCGATGAATTCGTGCCGCAACCCGATGGGCGCGCGAGCGCGAAGCTAGCGCTTTCCTATTCGGAGGAACCCGAGAAAGCCTTTGAGACCGCTGGCGGCATCAGCCGCGCCCTGCCTCAGCTGGGCCGGGTTTTCTGGCTGGCCGCAGGCGATGTCTATGCGCCGGATTTCTGCTTTGCGGTGCAGGATGCCCAGGCGTTTGCGCACAGCGATGAACTGGCCCATCTGTGGCTGGTGCCAAATCCTGCACACAATCCGCGTGGCGACTTCGGTCTGAGCGAGGACGGCAAGGCGCTGGATCTGTCTGCCGACGACGAACGCCCGCGCTATACCTACAGCACGATTGCGCTCTTGAAAGCCGAGTTGTTTGCAGCACCGTGGTTCGATGTGCAGCCCGGAAACCCCGAAGGCCTGCGCGCCCCGCTGGCCCCGCTGCTGCGCCGCGCCATGCAGGACGGCCGCGTGGGGGCCTCGCTCTACACCGGTCGCTGGGTCGATGTGGGCACGCCCGAGCGACTGGCCGAGCTGAATCAGGGCTGAGACATGAGCGCACGCAGCATCGACTGGCAAGGCCCGCACATCGTCCACGCCTGCACTGCGCAGGCTGGCTGGGGCCAGTTGCTGCTGCTGACCGGGGACGGCGGCTTGCATGCGTTGAAGCTGCCAAGCGGCCGGAGCCAGCAACTGGCGCAGCTGGATTTGCCAGAGCCGACATCGCCTACGCCGCACTGGCAGCATGGCTTCAAGGTGCATTGCGCAATCAGTGGCGACTATGCGGTGATTGCAGATGATGGAGGCACATTTGGCGTGCTGGTGAATTTGTGTACGGGCGAGCGCGTCGTGCAGCTTTTTGGGGGCGACTACCACCCCAGGACCGTGCCTTTTTCCATCGCATTTGTCCAGCACCAGGGCCGCGATGTGCTGATTCATCGCACGCAGTGGAACCGGCTCGATGCCATGGATTGCGCGACGGGCGAGAACCTGACCGAGCGCGACGGGCTGGCGTTCGAGCAGCCGCACTATCTGGATTATTTTCATGGCCGTCTTCTGCCCAGCCCTTCGCAGCAATGGCTGCTGGACGACGGCTGGGTTTGGGCGCCCGTGGGCATTCCCGCCGTGTGGTCGCTGCCGGCCTGGCTGGATGGCAATCGCTGGGAGTCCGAGGACGGCCCCTCGCGCAAGCGGCTGGCGCAGGGCGAGGGCTGGGACCAGCCCTGCGTGTGGCTGGATGACTCGCGCGTCGCGATCTGGAACGTCGGCAACTGGGATGACGACGGCTTTGGCGACTGTCTGCATGCGCCGGGCGCGGTGATCTTCGATATCCATGAGCCTGTGCCCGAGGAAGGCCATGCGGGCCAGCTCTGGCCCATGCCTGGCCTGCCGCGCGCCCGATATCTGCACTGCGTGAACGGTCGCTTGCTGGTGGTGGGCGAAGGGCAGAGCTGGCTCTGGGATATGCCAACCCGCGAGCTGCTTTGCCTCTGGCCCGATTTCGCGCCCCAGGGCTGGCATGCGCAGCGTGGCGAGCTGGTCGAGTGGTCGGCGCAGCAGATAAAAATACTTACTCCCTAAACTACTTTGGAACTTATGCCAGCAATGCGCACGAAGCTATGAGTTGAGGAGCTTCTCTGTGGATCGCACGAATGCTTGTCATGGCAAGCGTCTGCTATGCTTTTTAATTTTCTGACTGGCGCAACCGGATGCAAATCCACAGTTCCTCTTGTGGCCGTCATCGGGTGAGTGCATGCAAATCGTTTTCTTCATGGCTCTGGTGGGGCTGGCCGCGTTCTGCCAGAACCTCACGGGCTTCGCGTTCGGACTGATCTTTGTCGGCGTGGCAGGGGCCACGGGCCTGATGAATATTGCCGATGCGGCCAATGTGGCCTGTCTGCTGTCCATCATCAACGGCATCAGCTATATGCGCGCCTACCGCTTCGAGCCGGACTGGGTCATGCTCAAGCCCATGCTCATCAGCAGCGTGCTGGGCGTGGTCGGCGGGGTGCTGCTGCTGCACTGGCTCAGCGGCAATACGCTCAACGGCCTGCGCATGCTGCTGGGCCTGGTGATCGTGCTGTGCGCCATGTTGCTGCTGATGCAGAAGAAGGCGCTGGACCAGCCCTCGGGCCCTGTCTCGATGTGGGTGGCCGGCGTGTCGTCGGGGCTGCTCGGTGGCTTGTTTGCCACACCCGGCCCGCCCATGGTCTATCACCTCTACCGCCAGCCGCTGGATCGCATGCTGGTGCGCCACTGCCTGTTTGCCATGTTTGTCTCCTGCTCCTTGCTGCGCGCTGCCATGGTGGCTGTGGAGGGGCAACTGAACTGGGCGGTCATGGGCTGGACGGCACTGGCCTTTCCTGTCGTCACAGGCGTGACCTGGTGGAGTGCCAGACATCCGCCCGCCTGGCCCAAAAGGCTGGTGGAATGGCTGGTCTGCGGCCTGCTGATTCTGTCCGGGGCAAGCCTGCTCTGGTCGGGCTGGCGCGCGAGTCAGCCCGAGGCCCTGGTGCCCGGTGATGCGATGGCGCTGCTGGCCGCCGGGACTCAGACCGGCACAAGGGTAGGAGCGCAATAGCTGACATCCGCAGATGTAAGCTGATGTACAGATGCCCGGCCAGCATTACGATATGCCCATGACTTCTGTATATGCCCAACGCCGCGCACGCTTGGCCGCCCAGTTGGGCGACGGCGGTGTCGCCATCATCCCCACGGCTCCCGAGCTGCATCGCAACCGCGATACCGAGTATCTGTATCGCCACGACAGCTACTTCTACTACCTCACGGGCTTTTCCGAGCCCAATGCCTGCCTGGTGCTGACCAGCGACGGCAAGAGCGTGCTGTTCTGTCAGCCCAAGGATCTGGAGCGCGAGGTCTGGACCGGCTATCGCCTGGGCCCCGAGGCTGCCAAGACCAAGCTGGGCATGGCTCAGGCGTTCTCCAGCGATGAAATCAATTCCCGCCTGCCGCGCCTGCTGGAAAATCGTGAGCGCGTCTGGTTCCCCTTTGCCACCCACAAGGGCCTGGCCGAGCAGGTCGAAGGCTGGCTCAGCCAGGTGCGCGCCCGCTCGCGCTTTGGCGTGCTCTGTCCCACGCAGCAGGGCGATGCCTGTGCGCTGCTCGATGAAATGCGTCTGGTCAAGGACGCGCACGAGCAGGACATCATGCGCCGCGCCGCGCAGATCAGTGCCCAGGCCCATGTGCGTGCCATGCAGCGCTCGGCCCGCATGATCCGCAATGGCGAGGAGGTGCGCGAATACCATCTGGACGCCGAGCTGCTGCACGAGTTCCGCCAGCATGGCTCGCAGTACGTGGCCTACGGCTCCATCGTGGCCGCCGGTGCCAATGCCTGTGTGCTGCACTATCAGGCCGACAAGGCGCCGGTGCGCGCGGGCGAGCTGGTGCTGATCGACGCGGGCTGCGAGCTGGATGGTTATGCCAGCGATATCACGCGCACCTTCCCGGCCGACGGCAAGTTCAGCGGGGCGCAGCGTGCGCTGTACGACCTGGTACTGGCCAGCCAGGAAGCGGCGATTGCCGTCACCAGGGCCGGCAAGCGCTTCAACGACCCGCATGACGCCACCGTGGCCGTGCTGGCCCAGGGCATGCTGGACCTGGGGCTGCTGGACCGTACCAAGTACGGCACGGCCGAGGATGTGATCGAGTCGCGTGCCTACTTCCAGTTCTACATGCACCGCACCGGCCACTGGCTGGGCATGGATGTGCATGACTGCGGCAGCTATGTGGAACCCAGCGAGCTGGGCGTGGTCAGCGAGCGCAAGGACCCGATCTCGGGCGAAACCATTGCCAATCGCCCCAGCCGCATCCTGCGCCCCGGCATGGTCACGACGGTAGAGCCGGGCATCTATGTGCGTCCTGCGCCCGGCGTGCCCGAGCAGTTCCACAACATCGGTATCCGCATCGAGGACGATGCCATCGTCACCGAGACCGGCTGCGAGCTCATCACCCGCGGCGTGCCGGTCAAGGCCGACGAGATCGAAGCGTTGATGCGTGACTGAGAGGCCTGAGCCAGGGTTCATCATGCCGCAGACCTTTACCCACCTGTCTCATCGCGCTGCGGCCAGGCCACAGTCTGCCGCGCGCATGGGCTTGCTGCTTTGGTTGCTGGGTCTGCCAGGCGTGGTGGCGCTGGCCTGGACGACGCCGCCTGCCTGGCTGGCCGCTCTCGCCAGTGGCGGCTCAGACATTGTGGTCGGCTGGGCCGCGACGGCGGGGTTGAGCGTCCTGCTGGCGCTGAGCGTGGGCCTCGGGGTCCGGCTGGGCCCGAGGCTGGGCTTGAGCGCACCATTGATTCATGCCGTGGCCGAGGGGCGCATGCCCTGGCGCGGTGTGCGCGTGCTGAGCCTGCCCGGCGTGGCGGGCGGCGTGATCGGCGCGGCCTGGCTGGTGACGTTGGCCGTGGTCTGGCCCGAGAGCATGTCTTTTGTGGACCCGGTCTACGGCTTGCCGCTATGGCCCAAGCTGCTCTATGGCGCGATTACCGAAGAGTTGCTGTTGCGTCTTGGCATGCTGAGCGCCGTGATGTGGCTGCTGTGGAAGGCCTTTGGCAGCCCCAGGCAGCGCCCGGACTGGCGGCTGGGCTGGGCGGCGATTGCATTGGCTGCCTTGCTGTCCGGCTGCATTCCGGTGTTTCTGGGCTGGACCGTGGTCGGCGAGCTGTCGGCGCCGGTCGTACTGCAGCTGTTGGTGTGTGAAAGCGTCTACGGGTTGCTGGCGGGCATCATGTTCTGGCGCTACGGGCTCGAGGCCGCCATGCTCACGCATGTGGTGACCTATCTGCTCTCGCACGGGCTGATCTGAGGCCTGCACATTTGAACCTGCCGGGCAAAACTGTTTCGACGCGGTCTTTGATGCACTGCAGCAGGCGCGCCGATTCGGGCGCGAGTTTCGCTCTTATGCTTCTGAATCAGTAGCTGCAAGCGCTTGAAATATAAACATTTCATGCTTGATATGACCTGAGTTCAATAATGGACATGTGTAGGCAGCTACTGTTTTTGTGGTCCTGTGGCTGGCTTGTCGGGTGCGGCAGCAGCGTGCAAGATGCAGTCATGTAACCGCATTCGTGCCAGAATTGAAACCCGATTACATTCCATCGCGAGAGAGACATTTCATGCAAGTGAGTCGTGCTACCAAGATCGTCGCCACACTGGGCCCCGCTTCCAGCGATCCGCAACTGCTTGAACAAATGGTGCGCGAAGGCGTGAACGTCGTGCGCCTGAACTTCAGCCATGGCAAGGCGCAGGACCATATCGACCGTGCCACCATGGTGCGCGAGGCTGCCCAGCGTGCAGGCCGCGAAGTGGCCATCATGGCCGACCTGCAGGGTCCCAAGATCCGCGTCGGCAAGTTTGCCGAGGGCAAGGTCATGCTCGAGCCCGGCGAGCGCTTCGTGCTCGATGCATCGCGCACCGAACTGGGCGACATCAACGGCGTGGGCCTTGATTACAAGGAGCTGCCCCGTGACGTGAAGGCCGGCGATGTGCTGCTGCTCAACGACGGCCTGATCGTGCTGACCGTGGACGCAGTGCGCGGTGAAGAGGTACACACCGTCGTCAAGCTGGGTGGCGAGCTGTCCAACAACAAGGGCATCAACAAGCAAGGTGGCGGCCTGACGGCTCCCGCACTGACCGCCAAGGACATGGAAGACATCAAGACCGCGATGTCCTTCCAGGCCGACTACGTGGCCGTGAGCTTCCCCAAGAACGCCACCGACATGGAAATGGCGCGCCAGCTTTGCAATGTGGCCGCTGCCCAGTACGGCCACAAGCCCGGCCTGATTGCCAAGATCGAGCGTGCCGAGGCCATTCCGCGCCTGGAAGAGATTCTCAAGGTCTCCGACGGCATCATGGTTGCCCGTGGAGATCTGGCCGTGGAAGTGGGCAACGCTGCCGTGCCCGCGCTGCAAAAGAAGATGATCCGCATGGCGCGCGACATGGACAAGGTGGTGATCACCGCGACCCAGATGATGGAGTCCATGATCACCAACCCCGTGCCCACCCGTGCCGAAGTGAGCGACGTGGCCAATGCCGTGCTGGACGGCACCGATGCCGTGATGCTGAGCGCCGAAACCGCTGCCGGCAAGTACCCGCTGGAAACCGTGCGCGAAATGGCCGCCATCTGCGCCGCTGCGGAAGCGGCCGAAGACCGCGTCAAGGATGCCGACTTCAGCAACAGCCAGTTCAAGCGTACCGATCAGGCCATCGCCATCGGCGCGCTGTTCACCGCTCATCACCTGGGTGCCAAGGCCATCGTGGCGCTGACCGACTCCGGCTCGACAGCGCTGTGGATGAGCCGTCATCGCATCCATATTCCCATCTACGCTCTGACACCCAAGCTGGCCACGCAGCGCAAGATGGCGCTGTACCGCAACGTGCGCCCTCTGCTGATGGACACCAGCGCCGAGCGCGACATGGCGCTGGACCAGGCCAAGGGCCATTTGCTGGCCCGCGGCATCGTGCAGTCCGGTGATGTCTACGCCATCACCTGCGGAGAGCCCATGGGTCAGCCCGGTGGTACCAATATGCTCAAGATCTGCAGGGTGGAGTGAGCCCCCTGAGCGGCTATGCCGCTTCCCCCCGAGGGGGACGGCATCTTCGCTGCGAGGCGGCTCTTGCTTGATGTCTCTGACTTGAAGCATGCCTCATCAAAAAAGCTGCCAGCGCTTTATGCATAAGCGCTGGCAGCTTTTGTTTTGAGAGCGTGAATCAGCCGAGCAGGGGTTGCAGGCGGCGCTTGAGCTGTTTGCGACGCCGGGCTTGCTGGATCTGCAGGGCGCTGCGCCAGACCAGCACGGCGCTGGCGGCACCGACCAGCATGCCGGCCAGAACGTCCGAAGGGAAATGCACGCCCAGCACCACGCGGCTCAGTGCCACGCTGGTGGCGAGAAGCCATGCGACAACAACCAGCCAGCGCTGGTGTCTGCCCACTCCCAGGTTGATGCCCTGAGCCAGGGCAAAGGCGCCGGCGGCGTGCATGCTGGGAAAGCTGGCGCTGGCGCCATGTGCTATCCACTGCATGCCCATGCCCAGTTGCGCCGGCCTGGGCATGGGCAGGCCCCAGCGAATCAGACGGCAGGCCACCCAGGCACATGCCATTGACAGCAAGGCCAGTTGCAGGCTGCGCCGCCAGCCCTTGCCAAGCGCCAGCATGGCGGCAATCACGGGCAGGGCGCACAGGCCGGGCAACCAGTTGGAGGCGAAGCGCGAGGCCTGAATCCACCACAGCGGGCTCTGGGTGTTGGCATTCAGAAAGTGAAATACGGGGGCATCGATAAGCAGCATGAATGGCCTTTGCGTGTGTGCTGCGCTCAGTCCTGGGCAAGCAGCTCGTCGAGGGGCAGGGCTGCATCCGCCGGTGTCTGGTGCGCCAGGCGGCGGGTGGTCAGCAGATCGCAAAACCAGCTGGCCGTCCAGCACAGCCAGGCGGTCCACAGCGTGTGGCTCATGAAGTGGGCACCGCGCATCTGCTGCGCCAGACCCAGGGCCATACCGACCGCAAGGGCAGCGGCAAGCCACAGGCATGCAGTGCGCGGCAGCTCGTGGCGCAGCGCGAAGTAGCCGCTGATGAAGGCAAAGCCCGCCGAGGCATGACCGGCCGGAAAGCAGTGGCCGCCACCGCCATCTATGACACCCCAGGCCCAGTGCGAGACATAGTGGCCCACGCCGCCGAAGTCGGCGAGGTCCCAGGGGCAGCTGGTGACGCTGATGCGTTTCATCAGCGCCATGATGATGAGCGAGACCAGTGCGCCCACGACCAGTTGTATCCGGCGTGGGTAAGACACTTTTCGCATCCAGCCTATGGGCCACCAGATCATCAGGCTCAGCCCCATGACGATGGCCCAGGCCAGTTTGCGCGCACCTTCATGGGCAATGTTGACCATGAACCAGTCGTTCTGCAGGGCAAAGCCCTGGCTGCTGCCAAACCAGTGCGCCATGGGCATGTCAAGGCTGCTCATGTCCCAGGCCAGTACGCAGGCCAGGGCAATGACAGTCCAGCTCAGCAGGGCTGGAGCGGAGGCTTGGCGAAGAGGAGGGAGGGGGTGCGAGGGGGCGGACGACTTCATGTCCGCCACGATAGAAAGCGCTGCTTAACAAGCGCTTAAGAGCAGGCTCAGCCCTGGGCCGCCCATGCGCCGCGCAGGCGCTTGAGATGCGGCACGACGCGCAGATGACGGCGGCGGCGCAGCTGGAAGGCGATGTGCCAGACGATGAGCGCGCCGCTGATGCCTATCAGCGCGCCGGCCATCAGATCGGACGCAAAGTGCACCCCCAGATGGACGCGGCTCCAGGCGATGCCGATGGCGGCTATCCAGGCCAGCCAGACAAGCGGCTTGCGGTGGCGGGTTGCGCCCAGGCTGAGGGCCATGGCCAGGGCAAAGGCTCCGCTGGCATGCAGGCTGGGAAAGCCGGCACGTCCTCCATGCTGAATCCATAGCGTACCCAGATTGAGCTGGAACGGGCGCGGGGCCGGGAAGCCCCAGCGTATGAGTCTGGCGATCAGCCAGGCCGTGGCCATGGACAGCAGCAGCATCAACATGGTGCGGCGTGTTGCCGGCGAGCCGAACACCAGGGCGATGAGGACAAGAATGCCGCTGAGATTGGGCAACCAGGCCGAGAGTGCACGTGCCAGCTGGATGCTGAACCAGTGCGTCTGGGCATCGGCATTGAACAGCGCAAACAGAAATGGATCGAAGAAGAACATGAAGGCGCTGCGGCAGATTGCGGCAATGGAAGGTGGCCGATGTTAAAGCGAAATGCAGGCTTGCGGATGTCAAGCCCATGAGCGATCAGGGGAGGTGGTTGCCGGCGTTGACCAGCCAGTTGAGCGGATTGCGGATTGCCGCGCACAATGCGTGCATGCGAATTCTGGTGGTCGAAGACAACGAAGGCATTGCAGCAGGGCTGCGAACCAATCTCATGCAGCGCGGCTATGCGGTGGACGTGTGCGCCAGCGTGGCCGAGGCCTGGCATGCCCTGAGTGCCGAGCGCTTCGATGCCGTGTTGCTGGACCTGGGTCTGCCCGACGGTGATGGCAGCGAGGTCGTGCGCCGCCTGCGTCTGCAGACAGGACGGCCCGGTGCGCCGCAACTGCCCGATCCGGCCACGCCGGTGCTGATCCTCACGGCACGCGATCAGGTGCAGGACCGGGTCGCGGGGCTCAATCTGGGCGCCGATGACTATCTGGTCAAACCCTTTGACATGGACGAACTGGAGGCACGCTTGCGCGCCATGATGCGCCGCGCGGCCGGTCAGGCATCGCCGGTGATCCGCCATGCAGATCTGGAGGTGGACCCGGCTACCCGCACCATCAGGCAGGCGGGGCAGAAGGTGGAGGTATCACCGCGCGAATTTGCCGTGCTCTGGGCCTTGTTGCTTGCGCGCGGGCGGGTGCTGTCGCGCCCGCAAATCGAGGAGCATCTCTACAGCTGGGGCGATACGGTGGAGAGCAATGCCGTGGAGGTCTATGTCCACCATCTTCGCAAGAAGCTGGGCCAGAAGATCATTGTGACCATGCGCGGCGTGGGCTACTTCATGCCGCAGGAGCAGGAATGAAGGCCATGCCGCAGACCGGCATGCGCCGCAGCTCGCTGCAGCTGAATCTGCTGGCCTGGATGCTGGGCGCGCTGGCGCTGGTCTGGGGCAGCTTCGTCATCTGGGGCTACCAGACCGGAGTGCACGAGGCCGATGAGCTGACCGACGGACACCTGGCCGGAGTGGCCGCGCTGACCTTGAACTGGCATGTGCAGGACGATGTGCCGGCCGGAGAGACCACGGCTGTCCAGCCGCCTGCAGGCCTGCACGCCCACGACTATCAGGAGTCGCTGAGCGTGGTGCTCTGGAATGCGCAAGGCCTGCTGATATCGCGCACCGGACAGGCGCCCTTGCCGGACTTCGACATCGAGCAGGGCTTTGCCACGATTGGTGCGGATGAACGCAAGGCCTGGCGCAGCTATACCCAGTGGAGCCACGACAAAACCGCCAAGGTCACGGTGATGATCGACCTGGCCGAGCGCGACAGTCTGGCCGACGACATCGCCATGCAGATGATAGAGCCGGGATTCTGGCTGCTGCCCGTGATCGTGATTGCGCTGGGTGTGGCCATGCGCCGCGGCATGCGTCCTCTCAATCAGCTCACGCAACGCGTGGAGGCACTGGATCTGGGCCGTGACCAGCGCCTCTCCGATGCCCATGTGCCGCGCGAGCTCTCGCCCATGGTCAGCTCGATCAACACCTTGCTCGACCGCCAGCAGGAGGCATTGGAGCGCGAGCGCAATCTGGCCAATGAAGTGGCCCATGAACTGCGCACGCCGCTGGCTTCCATCGCTTTGCAGGCCCAGGCGCTGAAGACGGAGGGGCAGGCCGATACCGCTGTCATGCAGGCCGCGCTGCAGCGCATCGGTCAGGACGCCCTGCATGCCGGCCATGTGCTCGATCAGTTGCTGACCCTGGCCCGGGCTGGACGCGGCATGCTGGATGCGCCTTTGCAGACCGTGAACTGGGCCGATGTGGTGCGCAATGTGGCGGCGGCGCAGGCCCAGCATGCCTGGCAGCGTGAAGACATGATCTCCGTGGACGCCCCGCAGGAGCTGCCGGTGCGCGGCAATGCGCTGCTGCTCGATTCGGCCCTGCGCAATCTGGTGGAAAACGCCGTGCGCCACACGCCGACGGGCACGCAGATCGAGGTGCAGGCCGGCCTTGACAGCGTCCAGGAACGGGCCTGGGTGCAGGTCTGCGATGACGGCCGACGGGATGCCGCTCCGGACCATGTGCCGCCCGTGGACAGCCTGCATCTGGGCCATGAAATCGTCAGCCGTGTCATGCAGGCCCATGGCGGGCGCTTCATGGTGGCCGAGGCGCCGCAAGGCTTCACCACCTGCTATCGCATGGAATTACCGCTAGCCGGTTAAAATACCCGGTTACTAAGCGGTTACCGAAGCGTGGCCGCTGGTTTTTCCCCGGGCCACAGCTGTCGTGCGGCGCACTGCAGTGATTCATTGCCGGGGGCGTTGCCTCTCAAAACTTTGAACGGAACCCACCATGCCTTTGATCTCGATGCGCGAAATGCTGGACCATGCTGCTGAAAACGGCTATGGCATCCCCGCCTTCAACGTGAACAACCTGGAGCAGGTCCAGGCCGTGATGTCGGCGGCTGACGAAGTCGGCGCGCCCGTGATCCTGCAGGCCAGCGCCGGTGCCCGAAAGTACGCCGGTGAGCCCTTCATCAAGCACCTGATCCAGGCGGCTGCCGAGATGTATCCCCACATCCCCCTGGTGATGCACCAGGACCACGGCACCACGCCTGAAGTCTGTCAGGGCGCGCTGAACCTGGGCTTCGGCTCGGTAATGATGGACGGCTCGCTGATGAGCGACGGCAAGACACCTTCGTCCTTCGACTACAACGTGGACGTGACCCAGAAGGTGGTGGCCATGGCCCACCAGATCGGCGCCACCGTGGAAGGCGAGCTGGGCTGCCTGGGCAACCTCGAAACCGGCGAAGCCGGCGAAGAAGACGGCATCGGTGCCGAGGGCAAGCTGGACCACAGCCAGATGCTGACCGACCCCGAAGAAGCTGCCGTGTTCGTCAAGGCCACCCAGCTGGATGCGCTGGCGATCGCCATCGGCACCAGCCACGGCGCCTACAAGTTCAGCCGCAAGCCCACAGGCGACATCCTGGCGATCTCGCGCGTCAAGGAAATCCACGCCCGCATCCCCAACACCCATCTGGTGATGCATGGCTCCTCTTCCGTGCCCCAGGAGCTGCTGGCCATCATCAACCAGTACGGCGGCAAGATGAAGGAAACCTACGGCGTGCCCGTGGAAGAGATCCAGGAAGCCATCAAGTACGGCGTGCGCAAGATCAATATCGACACTGACATCCGTCTGGCGATGACCGGCGCCGTGCGCAAGTTCCTGGCCGAGAACCCCGACAAGTTCGACGCCCGCGAATGGCTCAAGCCTGCACGCGAAGCGGCCAAGCAAGTCTGCAAGGCCCGCTACATCGAGTTCGGCTGCGAAGGCCAGGGTGCCAAGATCAAGGGTTACAGCCTGGAGCAAATGGCCAAGAAGTACGCCGCCGGCGATCTGGCCCAGCTGGTCAAGTGAGCTCAAGTTTGATAGCTGTCAGCGCTTTTCCAGCAAGCGCTGGAGGCTGAAAACACTCAAAGCCCGCAGCCTGATGCCTGCGGGCTTTTTTCATGGGCTTTGACTTCTGTTACCAAGGTGACCCGGCTTGTTTCCTAGGGTTACTACAGTATCGAACGACCGTGCTTTTTATCACAATGGCCGGATCAGACGATAAGACACGGAGACAGAAGAATGAGTGACCGTCCTTGGCTGAATGCATATCCAGAGGGAGTTCCTGCGGACATCGATGCGTCCCAGTATCCATCGCTGGTGGCCTTGATGGAAGAGGCATTTGCCAAGCATGCCGACAAGGTGGCCTATTCCTTCATGGGCAAGGAGCTGACCTTCGCCCAGGTCGATGCGCAGAGCAAGCTTTTTGCCGCCTATCTGCAAAGCCTGGGGCTGCAGCGCGGCGACCGTGTGGCGCTGATGATGCCCAATATTCCCCAGTACCCGGTGGCCGTGGCCGGGGTGCTGCGTGCCGGCTATGTACTGGTCAACGTCAACCCGCTCTACACGGCACGCGAGCTCGAGCATCAGCTCAAGGACTCGGGCGCCAAGGCCATCGTCATCATCGAGAACTTCGCCAAGACGCTGCAGGACGGCATGCATGGCAGCGCCGTGCAGCACATCGTGCTCTGTGCCATGGGCGACGAGTTGGGGCTTTTGAAGGGCATGCTGGTCAATTACGTGGTGCGCTCCGTCAAGAAGCTGGTGCCGCCCTTCAGCCTGCCCGGTGCCGTGCGCTTCAAGGATGCACTGGCCAAGGGGCGCGGTGCGACCTTGAACGCGCCGGTGCTCAAGGCCGACGACATGGCGCTGCTGCAATACACGGGTGGCACCACCGGCGTGAGCAAGGGTGCTGTGCTGCTGCACCGGAACATCATCGCCAACGTGCTGCAGTCCGAAGCCTGGAACGAGCCTGCCATGAAGAAGGTGCCGGCCGGCGAACAGCCCACCAGCATCTGCGCGCTGCCGCTCTATCACATCTTCGCGTTCACGGTGAACATGATGCTGGCCATGCGTACCGGCGGCAAGACCGTGCTGATTCCCAATCCGCGCGATCTCAAGGCCACGCTCAAGGAGCTGTCCAGGCATCGTTTCCACAGCTTTCCGGCCGTGAACACCTTGTTCAACGGACTGGCCAACCACCCCGACTTCGGCACAGTGGATTGGAGCCACCTCAAGGTCTCGGTGGGCGGCGGCATGGCCGTGCAGAGTGCCGTGGCCGAGCTGTGGCTCAAGAAGACCGGCTGCCCTATCTGCGAGGGTTACGGCCTCTCGGAGACCAGCCCCTCGGTGACCTGCAATCCGGTCACGGCCACGGCTTACTCGGGCACCATAGGAGTGCCCCTGCCCAGCACCTATGTGAAGCTGGTCGGCAGCGACGGCCAGGACGTGAGCGAGCCGGGTCTGCCCGGTGAAGTCGCCGTGCTGGGCCCGCAGGTCATGGCCGGCTATTGGCAGCGCCCCGACGAAACCGCCAAGGTCATGACGGCCGATGGCTACTTCCTCACGGGTGACATCGGCACCATGGACGAGCGCGGCTTTGTGAAGATCGTGGATCGCAAAAAGGACATGGTCATCGTCAGCGGCTTCAATGTCTACCCCAACGAGGTCGAGGACGTGGTCTCCAACTGCCCCGGCGTGCTGGAGTGCGCGGTGGTCGGCGTGCCCGACGAAAAGTCCGGTGAGGCCATCAAGCTCGTCGTCGTCAAGAAAGACCCGGCACTGACCGAGCAGGCCATCCGCGACTACTGCCAAGCCAATCTGACCGGCTACAAGCGTCCGCGCCACATCGTCTTTCGCACGGATCTGCCCAAGACTCCCGTGGGCAAGATCCTGCGCAGGGAACTGCGCGACGCCTGAGAGTTTTTCATCTTGTCCTTCAAGGCGAGTTCACAGGAGCGCTTGGCGCTCCTTTTTTTATGCCTGTTTTCAGGCCCGTGCCTGTGTGAGCCGGGAGCAAAACGTCACGCCGATACCTGTCTCCACCGCAGCAACAAGGAAATGTGCTTGTTGATATCGGGCAAGTCTTCTTATAATTGTTTCGCCAAATGAACCTGGTTTTATTAGTAAAACAAAAAGCAAATCGCTTTTTGTGTTCTACAACGGTTTCAGGAGAGACATATGAGCGAGATCGCACAAGACAACAGCGCCCGTACTTGGGATCGCCCCGAGGGCTCCAGCTTTGAAGACTGGATGAGCACACGCATTGCGCGCTTTGCCACGCGCAAGTACGACTTCGATGCCCTGAAGTTCCAGGCCGACTTTGATCCCAAATATCGCCGCGGCCAGATGCGTTACATCGGCACGGGCGGCACGGGCGTGGCCTCCGACAGCAACACCATTCCGTCGGAAAACTTCACCTTCTCCACCATGGTGATTCCCGCCGGCCATGAAGGCCCTTCGCATCTGCACACCGATGTGGAAGAAGTGTTCTTCGTGATGCGCGGCAAGCTCAAGCTGGTGCTGGAAAAGGACGGCGAGCGTTTCGAGACCATCCTGACCGATCGCGATGTGGTTTCGGTGCCGCCCGGCGTCTACCGCGAAGAGATCAATGTCGGTGATGAGGATGCGCTGATGTGCGTGATGCTGGGCGCTAAAAAGCCCGTCACTCCGACTTATCCGCCCGAGCATCCTCTGGCCAAGATCAAGCGCTGAGCTTCGTCATGCACGAGGATTTGCTGTCGCTGAAACTGCAGCTGCTGCAGACCGGTTTTCCCGAGCGGCTGGTGAAGCTTCCCCAGGGCGCCCAGGTCGCCTGGCGTGAGGCAGGCGACGCCAGCTCCGACTTTGCGGTGGTGCTGCTGCATGGCATCAGCTCCGGGGCTGCATCCTGGCTGGATGTGGCGCTGCAGCTGGCTGACAAAGTGCGTGTCCTGGCCTGGGATGCACCCGGTTATGGCGTGTCGACGCCGCTGGCACAGTCGGCGCCTGCCGATGCCGACTATGCGCAGGCGCTGGCCCAGTCGCTGCTGGTGCTGGGCGTGCGGCGCTGCATCCTGGTCGGGCACTCGCTGGGCGCCCTGATGGCAGCCAGGCTGGCTGCCATGGCAGCACCAGGACTGGTCGAGCAACTGGTGCTCATCAGCCCGGCGGGCGGCTACGGCGCTGCGGCCAAGGCCGAGCAGCAGTCCAAGGTGCGCGAGGGCCGGCTGGCGGCTCTGGCCGAGAAGGGCGTCGCCGGTCTGGCGGCCGTCATCGACCAGCGTCTGGTGTCCTCCGAGGCTCCTGAAGTCGTGCGTGCATGGGTGCGCTGGAATACGGCGCGCATGCAGCCGCAGGGCTATGCGCAGGCGGTCGAGCTGCTTTGCGGCAGCGATCTGGCACAGGCACGGGGCAGGCTTGGCATGCCGGTCGAGGTTTGGGTCGGCGAGCACGATGTGGTGACTACACCTGCAGCTTGCAAGTCCTGGTCCGAAATGCTGGGCGCGCACTACGGTACGCTTGCGGCTGCCGGTCATGCTTCACCCGTGGAACAACCAATGGAGGTCGCGCATAGGCTGGCATCTTTGTTGAACCAAAGCTATTGCCCCAATACCAGCTGATTGCCATGAGCGAAACCTCCGAGATTTCAACCAACGAACAAGACCGTTACACCGTGCCCGCTCTGGACCGAGGATTGCGCCTGCTGGCCTGCTTTGGCCCGGCGCAACCGGTCTGGAGTGCGCCCGAGCTGGCGCGCAGCCTCGAGCTGCCGCGCTCCACGGTGTTTCGCATGTTGACCACGCTTGAAAACTCGGGGTATCTGCAGCGCAGCGGCACCGAATACCGGCTCGGTCTGGCCGTGTTGCGCCTGGGCTATGACTACCTGTCCACCCAGCCGCTGGCACAACTGGCCGAGCCTGTGCTGCAGGCCTTGTGCGATGAGCTGGGCATGACCAGCAATCTTGCATTGCGCGACGGCACTTCCGTGGTCTATGTGGCTCGCGTCACTCCGTCCGGAGCATTCCAGGGCGCTGTGCGTGTGGGATCGCGTCTGCCGGCGCATGCAACGGTGCTTGGACGGGCCCTGTTGCATGACATGGACGGCGCGCAGCTGCGCTCGGTGTTTGGCGGCGAGGAACTGCCCCAGTTCTCCGAGAGCACGCCGCGCAATGTCGACGAGCTGCTGCGCCTGCTGGCCGAGGATCGCGAGCGTGGTTATGCCATGGGAGAGGGCTTTTACGAGCCTGGCGTTTCCAGTATTGCAGCGCCGGTGCGCGCCGCAGACGGGCGGGTGGTTGCGGGGCTGGCCATGGCCATTCCGTTTACCGAGCTGGGGCCCGAAAAAACCCAGCTCTGGGTGCAGAAGGTGCAGCAGGCGGCAGAGACTCTGTCCGCTCATTTGCGCCAGCAGCACCCGGACCATTTGCGCTGACCCCGATCACGCCGGGCCAGCGCATTTTTCAGGAGGCTAGAGATGAAAAATATTGCTTTGATTGGCTGCGGCGCGATTGGCTCCAGTGTGCTGGAGCTGTTGAGCGGAGATACCCGGTTGCAAGTGGGCTGGGTACTGGTTCCCGAGATCACGCCAGCCGTGCGCGAGACGGCTGCCCGCCTGGCGCCACAGGCGCAGCTGCTGCAGGCCCTGCCCGGCGATGCGGTGCCGGATCTTCTCGTGGAATGCGCGGGTCATGCAGCCATAGAGGAGCATGTGCTGCCGGCGCTGGCGCGCGGCATTCCTGCGGTCATCGCATCCATAGGCGCCTTGAGCGCGCCGGGCATGGCCGAGCGCGTACAGGCTGCGGCCGAGACCGGCAAGACGCAGGCCCAGCTGTTGTCGGGCGCCATCGGCGGCATTGATGCCCTGGCTGCGGCGCGTGTCGGCGGCCTGGAGACGGTGCTCTACACGGGCCGCAAGCCGCCCAAGGCATGGAGCGGCACCCCGGCCGAGCAGGTCTGCGATCTGGACGGCCTGACCGAGGCCTTCTGCATTTTCGAGGGCTCGGCGCGCGAGGCCGCACAGCTCTATCCCAAGAATGCGAATGTGGCGGCCACCTTGTCGCTGGCCGGACTGGGGCTGGACAAGACCATGGTGCGTCTGTTTGCCGATCCTGCCGTTCAGGAGAACGTGCACCAGGTCGAGGCGCGGGGTGCTTTCGGCGCCATGGAACTGACCATGCGCGGCAAGCCTCTGGCGGCCAATCCCAAGACCTCGGCGCTGACCGTGTACAGCGTGGTGCGCGCCGTGCTCAACAACGTGGCTTCCCTGGCCATCTAACCCGGTACTGACCCGTTCCAGCCATGTGCCGTGCCGGTGGCATCGGTCTTGCTTGCGTGTTTGCAAAAGTGCGCGCCAGCACCGCCCATCTGAGCATGGCATCCATGGTGTCATGTCTTTGCCCGCCGGCCTTTGCGCTGCATCAAGCCTGAGGCGCATCGGCCTTTAGCCTTTTTGAAATTTCCGTTCTCCCAGGAGACAAGACCATGCAACGTTCCGCCTTCCTCAAGTCCTGTCTGGCGCTGGCCTGCACCGCTGCGCTCCCCGCCGCCATATCCCCGGCCTTCGCTGCCAGTGCCGCCGAACAGCTGTCCAGCGGTCAGTTCACCATCATTGCGCCGTTCCCCGCCGGCGGAGCGGTGGACATCCTGTCCCGCATCCTGGCCACGGGCCTGACTGAGGAGTACAAGCAGGCCTCCATCGTCGACAACCGCCCCGGTGCCAACGGCAACATCGGCATCGACATGGTCAAGCGCGCCAAGCCCGATGGCCATACCTTGCTGGTCGTGCCTCAGGGCAACCTGACCATCAATCCCACGCTGATGCCCAAGCTGCCCTACAACGTGTTCGGCGACTTCGTGCCCGTGGCCTCCATGGGGCGTGCGGCCAATGTCATCGTCGTCAATCCCCAGGTACCGGCCAAGACCATCCAGGAGCTGGTGGCACTGTCCAAGTCCAAGCCCGATTCGATCAGCTATGCCTCGCCCGGCGTGGGCTCCAGCCTGCACCTGGCCGGCGAGTTGTTCAAGGACAAGTCGGGTGCCGACATCATGCACGTGGCCTACAAGGGCTCGGGGCAGGGCCTGAACGATGCCCTGGGCGGTACCATCCCCATGCTGATCGCCAACATGCCCACCGTGCTGCCCCATGTGCAGTCGGGCAAGCTGCGCGCCCTGGCCGTGACCGATGCCACGCGCTCGAGCTTCCTGCCCAATGTGCCGACACTGGCGGAGGCTGGTGTTCCGGGTATTGCCGTTTCGTCCTGGTATGGCGTGCTGGCTCCGAAGAACACACCGCCCGAAGTGGTCAAGCAGCTGGCCGAGGACATCGACAAGGTCATGAAGACCCAGGCCGCGCAGAACCAGCTCAAGGCCCAGGGCATGACCCCCTGGGTGGTCAAGGGCGATGCCTTTGGCGAGCTGATCCGCAAGGAGACTGCACTGTGGGCGCCCGTGGTCAAGAGCCACAATATCGTGGCACAGTAACCGTCATGCTCTAATCGCGCCTCTTGCGCTTCCCACAAAAGCGGCCCAGTGCCGCTTTTGTGCTTTCACCAGGGCCTACAGGCCCATGTTCGGAGTATCCCCATCCATGACGCTAGCCATTCTCAGCGCTCTTGCCGAAGAACAAAACGGCCTGGTCGACGCCATGCAGGACATGCAGTGCCTGCGCCATGCCGGGCGCGACTTCTGGCTGGGCCGGCTGCACGGGCATGAGGTGGTCTGCGCGCTGTCGGGCATAGGCAAGGTGGCCGCCGCCACCACCACCGCCGCGCTGATCGAGCGCTTTGGCGTGCGCGGCATTCTGTTCACCGGAGTGGCGGGCGGCATCGGCGCGGATGTGAACGTGGGCGATGTGGTGATCGCGCGGAGCTTTTTGCAGCATGACATGGATGCCTCGCCGATCTTTCCGCGCTGGCAGTTGCCCGGCTACGGTCGCAGCACCCTGGCCTGCGACGAAGCGGCGACGGACCGGCTGGTGCAGGCCGCCGACTCGGCGCTGCGCTCGGGCATCGTGGCTTCGTATGCTTCGGCCCGCGTCCATGAGGGCCTGATTGCCAGCGGCGATCAGTTTGTCAGCTCGCGCCAGGCCAGCGCACAGCTCAGAGCCGATCTGGAGGCCGCCGGCCATGCCGTGCTGGCCGTGGAGATGGAGGGCGCTGCCGTGGCCCAGACCTGCCTGGATTACGGCACGCCGTTTACTGCAATGCGCACCATCTCGGACCGGGCGGACGACAGCGCCCATGTGGATTTTTCGGATTTCGTGCGCACGGTGGCAAGCCGCTACGCGCAACGCGTGGTGCTGGACTTTCTGCGCCAGACGCCCGCGAAGAAGCAGGCTGTTTGCTAATCTTTTAATAGCTGTAAACGATTGATAAATATGAGTTTTAAGGTGTTTTAAGCCTGAACTCATTCACTAATAGGCGCTATAAGCTATTGATATTGATGACTTCGATCCAGCCTGCCGACAACTGCAGGCCGGATACCTTTTGTTGCCCCGTTTTCCTTTCAACCGCGCTTGTCGCGGTTTTTTTACGCCCGTATGTCGCTGTGGTGTGCTGACTACGGGTTTCTCCGGGTATTGACTCAAAAGAAGCTCACTAAACTGCAGTCTTGTTTCAAGAAAAAAGTGTCATTTCATATTTGAAACAAACAAGGTTTAAGATGACCCTCAACACCATGCCTTCCACCGGTCAGCTCGCTGGGCGCCGGATCCTTGTGACCGGCGCTGCCCGCGGCCTGGGTTTTGCTTTTGCTCAGACGCTGTGCCAACAGGGGGCACAGCTCGTCTTGGCCGATCTGCGCGCCGAATTGCTGAGCGAAGCCGTTGCCAAGCTGCGCGCCATGGGCTTCGAGGCTCACGGCATCGCCTTTGATGCGAGCAACCCGGCCTCCATAGAACAGTGCGCACAGCAGGCCGTGCAGACCCTCGGCGGTCTGGACGGCCTGGTCAACAACGCGGCCGTGACGGACTCCGGCGGCAAGGGCATGGACGACATCGCCCTGGAAAAGTGGGATCAGGTGATGAACGTCAATGTGCGTGGTGTCTGGCTGATGACCCGTGCCTGCCGTGCGGCGCTCAAGGACAGCGGGCGCGGCGCCATCGTCAATCTGGCTTCCGACACCGCCATGTGGGGCGCTCCCAACCTGATGGCCTATGTGGCGAGCAAGGGCGCCGTGATGGCCATGACGCGCTCCATGGCGCGCGAGCTGGGCGCGGATGCCATCACCATCAATGCCGTGGCTCCGGGCCTGGTGCTGGTCGAGGCCACCGAGTACGTGCCCGAGCATCGTCATCGCCTCTATATCGATCAGCGCGCGCTGCAGCGCGAGCAAGGGCCCGAGGATGTCTCGGGTGCCGTGTCCTATCTGCTGTCGGACGGTGCGCGCTTCGTGACGGGGCAGGTGCTGCCCGTCAACGGCGGCTTCGTCATGAACTGAGCGCCCCATGAGCGACAACGACAACGTCTCCGCCGACGGCGGCTCCGACAAGTACATGGTGCCCGCGCTGGAGCGCGGCCTGCGCCTGCTGCAGGAGTTCGGTCGCGGCAACGCCACGCTGGGCGCTCCCGAGCTGGCGCGCCGCCTGCAGCTGCCGCGCGCCACAGTGTTCCGCATGCTCAACACGCTGGAGAGCATGGGCTTTCTGCAGCGCGCCGAGGGCGGCAACGACTACCGGCTGGGCCTGTCCGTGCTGCGCCTGGGCTTCGAGTTCCTGTCCTCCATGGACCTGACCGAGCTGGGCCAGCCCGTGATCGCGCGGCTGTGCGAGGCAATCCGCTTCCCCTGCAACATCGTGGTGCGCGACGGCCGCTACATCGTCTATGTGGCCAAGGTCACGCCGCCGACACCGCTGACCAGCTCGGTGCGCGTGGGCACGCGGCTGCCCGCCCATGCCACGCTGCTGGGTCGAATCCTGCTGGCCGACCTGTCGCTGCCGGAGCTGCGTGCCCTCTATCCCGAAGAGCAACTGGAAGGCCATTCGCCCAATACGCCCAGGACCGTGATCGAGCTCTTCGACCTGGTTCAGTCCGATCGCGAGCGTGGCCATGTGGCCGGTGCGGGCTTCTACGAAAGCTCGATCTCCACCATCGCGGCGCCCGTGCGCGATCACAGCGGCCGAGTCATCGCAGCCCTTGGGGTGACCCTGGCCTCGGCCCAGATCGACCTCGAGCGCCAGACGGAGCTGGTGCCGCGTGTCTGTGCGGCGGCCACCGAACTGTCGGAGCTGCTCAATTACCGGCCGCAATCCAGCGCGCAGGTTCTGTCCATCACTTCAAGGCGCGCAGGAGGCGGCCATGCATGATTTCACACTCGACGCGACGGCCGTCGTCACCGGCGGCTCTTCGGGCATAGGCCTGGCCACGGTGGAGCTGCTGCTGGCCCAGGGCGTACGCGTGGCCCTGTGCGGCCGCAATCCAGAGCGCCTGGAGCAGGCCGTCAAGCAACTGCTGGAGCGCCATCCCGAGGCCAGCGCGCGCCTGTTCGCCCAGGCTTGCGACGTGCTCGATGCCGAGCAGGTGCAGCAGTTCGCCCGCGCCAGCGAAGCGGCTCTGGGCCCGGCTTCCATCCTCATCAACAACGCCGGTCAGGGACGTGTCTCCACCTTCGAGAACACCAGCGACGAAGCCTGGACCGAAGAGCTGCACCTGAAGTTCTTCTCGGTGCTGCATCCCACGCGCGCCTTTCTGCCGCAGCTTGAGCGCGGCGAAGGCTCGGCCATCGTCTGTGTGAACTCGCTGCTGGCTTCCCAGCCGGAGCCGCACATGGTCGCGACCTCGGCGGCGCGCGCCGGTCTCAAGAACCTGGTGCGCTCCATGGCCACCGAGTTCGCGCCCAAGGGCGTGCGCGTCAACGGGATCCTGGTCGGCCTCATCGAGTCAGGCCAGTGGCGCCGCCGCTTCGATGCCCGCGAGGACCGCAGCCAGACCTGGGAGCAGTGGAGCGCCGAGCTGGCCAGCAAGAAGTCCATTCCGCTGGGCCGCCTGGGATCACCCGCCGAAGCCGCGCGCGCCATTTTCTATCTCGCCACGCCGTTGTCGTCATACACGACCGGCAGCCATATCGATGTTTCCGGAGGCCTTTCCCGCCATGCCTAACGCAACCCAAATCACCGTCGGCGCCGTCATTGCCGAATTCCTCGAGCACTGCGATGTGAAGGCCGCCTTCGGGGTGATCTCCATCCACAACATGCCCATCCTCGACGCGATGTTTGCACGCGGCAAGGTGCGCTTTGTGATGGCGCGCGGCGAGGCTGGCGCCGGCAATATGGCCGACGCCTGCGCGCGTTCCACTTCCAGCCTGGGCGTGTGCATCACCAGCACCGGCCCGGCTTCGGGCAATATCGCCGGCAGCCTGGTGGAAGCCTATACGGCCGGCACGCCGCTCTTGCACATCACGGGCCAGATCGAGACCCAGTATCTGGACAAGAAGCTGTCGTACATCCATGAGGCACCGGACCAGCTGACCATGCTGAAGTCCGTCTCCAAGGCCGCCTTCCGCGTGCTGAGCGCAGAGACCTGCCTGTCCACGCTCAAGGCTGCGGTGCAGGCCGCGATGACTGCCCCCACGGGCCCGGTCAGCGTGGAGATTCCCATCGACATCCAGCAGGCGCTGATAGACATGCCGGCCGATCTGTCGCCGCTGCCGGTGGCTGTGCTGGCACCGAGCGAGGCTGGACTCGACGCGCTGGCCGACCAGTTGGCCAAGGCCAGGCGCCCGCTGCTGTGGCTGGGCGGCGGCGCCCGCCATGCCGTTGCCGCAGTGCAGCGCCTCAAAGCCATGGGCTTCGGCATCGTCAGCACCGGCCAGGGCCGCGGTATCGTGCCCGAGGACGATCCCGCGTCGCTGGGCGCCTACAACATCCAGAAGCCCGTCGAGGCCTTCTACCAGCGCTGCGACGCCATGCTGGCCGTGGGCACGCGCCTGCGCAGCAACGAGACGCTGAAGTACGAACTCAAGCTGCCGCGCCCGCTGCTGCGCATCGATGTGGACGCCGCTCAGCAGGGCCGCTGCTATATAGATGACGGTTTTGTCTGCGGCGACTCGGCCCTGGCCCTGAACGGCCTGGCCGACCGCCTGGAAGCGCGCGGTTACAAGGCCGATCCCGAGCTGCTGGCTGACCTGCGCCAGGTGCACGACGAAGTCGTGGCCACCATGCGCGACGGCCTGGGCCCCTACAGTGCCCTGGTGCAGAAGCTGCAGCAGGCCGTGGGCCGCAACTTCAACTGGGTGCGTGACGTGACCGTCTCCAACAGCACCTGGGGCAACCGCGAGCTGCGCTTCTTCGAGCCCAACGCAGGCGTGCACGCCACGGGCGGCGGCATCGGCATGGGCATGCCCATGGCCATTGGCGCGGCCATCGGTGCGGCCGAAAGCGGCTCGGGCCGCAAGACGCTGGGCCTGGCCGGCGACGGCGGCTTCATCCTGAATCTGGGCGAGCTCGCCACTCTGGTGCAGGAAGAGTGCGACACCATGATCGTGTTGATGAACGACCAGCGCTATGGCGTGATCCAGAACATCCAGGACGCCTCCTACGGCGGCCGCCGCTGCTATGTGGAGCTGCACACGCCCGACTACGCCCAGCTGTGCGCGTCCATCAAGCTGCCCCATGCCCGCGTGAGCCATCTCGACGAGCTGCCTGCGGTGCTGGAAGGCGCCTGGGGCAGGAAGGGGCCATTCCTGCTCGAGATCGACATGCGCGCCATCGGCAGCTTCAAGACCACGTTCTCGGGCCCGCCGGTGAACAAGCTGGACCAGATCCCGGCCACCACCAAGGCTCAGTGAGGAGTTTCACCATGTCCAAGCTAGAACTGCTCCCCATCAATATCGCCGGCGAATGGCGCCTGGGCGGCGGCGACGAATCCGCCACGCTGTACCCCGCGACCGGCGAGGTGGTGGGCCGCCTGCGCGCCCCCAGCCTGGCCGATGTGCACGAGGCTATCGAGAAGGCCGATCACGCCTTCCGCACCAGCGGCTGGGCCCAGAAAAAGCCCCATGAACGCGCCGCCGTGCTGCATCGCGTGGCCCAACTGATCCGCGAACGCGCCGAGCCCCTGGCCCAGCTGCAGCGCCTCGATAACGGCAAGCCCATCAGCGAGACGCGCGCCCTGGTGGCCAGCGCCGCCGGAACCTTCCAGTTCTTCGCTGCGGCCTGCGAGACCATGGAAGAGACCATCACGCCGTCGCGTGGCGACTTCATGACCATGAGCGTCTACGAGCCCATGGGCGTGGTCGCGGCCATCACGCCGTGGAATTCGCCCATCGCCAGCGAGGCGCAAAAGCTCGCTCCCGCGCTGGCCGCAGGCAACGCGGTGGTGGTCAAGCCCGCCGAAGCCACGCCGCTGCTGGCGCTGGAGCTGGCGAAGATCTGCGAGGAAGCCGGTGTTCCGAAGGGCATCGTCAGCGTGTTGCCCGGCCGCGGCTCGGTGATCGGCGACGCCATCACCAAGCACCCGCTGGTCAAGCGCGTATCGTTCACCGGCGGCACTTCCACCGGCAAGCACATTGCCCGCATCGCGGCCGACAAGATGATGCCCGTCTCGCTGGAGCTGGGCGGCAAGTCGGCCACCATGGTGCTGGAAGACGCCGACCTCGACCATGCCGTCAACGGCGTGCTCTACGGCATCTTCAGCTCCTCGGGCGAGTCGTGCATCGCCGGCTCGCGCCTGTTCGTGGCGAAGAAGCTCTATGGCGACTTCATGGAGCGCCTCACGGCCAAGGCCGCCGCCTTGCGCGTGGGCGATCCGGCAGACGAGCGCACCCAGATGGGCCCGCTGATCACCGCCAAGCACCGCGAATCCATCGAGAGCTATGTGCAGCTGGGCCTGTCCGAAGGCGGCCAGTTGCGCACCGGCGGCCACCGCCCCGAGGGCGCGCTGTACGAGCGCGGCTACTACTACCGCCCGACCATCCTCGAAGGCGTGAACAACAACGACCAGATCTGCCAGCAGGAGATCTTCGGCCCCGTGCTCGTGGCCATGCCCTTCGACGACGAAGAGGCGCTGCTGGAGCAGGCCAACGACAGCGTCTACGCACTGGCCGCCGGCATCTGGACGCGCGACTACAAGGCCGCGTGGCGCATCGGCCGTGCCGTGCAGGCCGGCACCGTGTGGATCAACACCTACAAGCAGTTTTCCATCTCCACGCCCTTCGGTGGCTGGCGCGATAGCGGCCTGGGCCGCGAAAAAGGCCGTCTGGGCATACAGCAGTACATGGAGCAGAAAAGCATGTACTGGGGTTTGAACGAGAACCCCATCGCTTGGGCGAATTGAAGGAGCACGACATGAGCGTACTGGGCATTGACGAAATCAGCTACGGCGCCGACGATCTCGCGGCCTGCCGCCAGTTCTTCCTCGACTGGGGCCTGAGCCTGGCCGAGGAGCAGGCCGACCGGCTGGTGTTCGAGACACTGAACGGCTGCCGCGTGATCGTGGCCGCCACCAATCACCCCGATCTGCCGCCCGCCATCGAAGCCGGCCCCACGCTGCGCGAAGTGGTCTGGGGGGTGGAAAGCGAAGCCGACCTGGCTTTGTATGCAGATCGCATCCGCGCGCTTCCAGGCTTCGTCCAGGGCAATGGCCGCATCGGTTGCACCGACCCCAACGGCCTGGCCGTGCGCCTGCAGCTCACGCAAAAGCGCGATGTGCAGATGCAAAGTGCCGAGTACAACACCTGGGACCGCAAGGGTCGCATCAACCAGGCCAGCCCGGCCTACGAGCGCGCCCAGCCCATCGAGGTCGGCCATGTGGTGTTCTTCGTCAAGGACGTGCAGGCCTGCGAGCGCTTCTATGTGGAGAACTTCGGCTTTGCGGCCTCGGACCGCTATCCCGAGCGAGGCGCTTTTCTGCGCACTGCGCCCGATGGCGGCCACCACGACATCTTTTTGCTGCAGCGCCCCGACAAGCATGCGGGCCTGAACCATGTTGCCTTCACCGTGCGCGACATCCACGAGGTCTTCGGCGGCGGCATGCATATCTCGCGCTGCGGCTGGGACACCCAGCTCGGCCCGGGCCGCCACCCCGTGTCCTCGGCCTATTTCTGGTACTTCAAGAACCCGGCCGGCGCCCTGGTCGAGTACTACGCCGACGAGGACCAGCTGACAGCCGACTGGCAGCCGCGCGAGTTCGAGCCCGGCCCGACGGTGTTTGCCGAATGGGCCATCGACGGCGGCCTCGACGGCAATACGCGGCGCCAAAAGGGCGTGGGCGCTGCCGACGGCAAGTTCCTGACCGACAAGAAATGAAACACCCGCTGAGTCGCTTCGCGCCTTCCCCCTCTCTCGCTGGGCGGGAGGGGGACAACACCCTCGCTGCGGGGCGGCCCTTGCTCGGTGTCTCTGATGTGTTCACCAGATCCTCTGGCTGGCTAGAGGCTTAACCACAACCCCACGGGCTATTTCATGAAAAACATTCGTCGCCAGGTAGTTATCTCTGCTGCATTGCTGGCTGCAGCCCAGATGTCCGGTTCCGCGCTGGCGCAAGCCTATCCGAGCAAGCCCATCACCATCGTCGTGGCCTATCCGGCCGGCGGCGATACCGATGCCATGGCGCGCCTGTATGCAGAGAAGCTGGGCCAGCGACTGGGCCAGCCCGTGGTGGTGGACAACCGGCCAGGTGCCAGCGGCACCATCGGCACCGTGCATGTGGCCAAGGCCGCACCCGACGGCTATACCTTGCTGCTGGCGCCCAATACCTTTGCCATCGCCCAGTTCGTGCTCAAGACCAACGCGGGTTCGAGCTATGACGTGCTTGGTGGCTTCACGCCCATCGTGCAGACCAGCGTGCAGCCCATGTTCGTGGCCGCCAGCCAGGGCTCGGGCATCAAGGACATCAAGACCCTGGCGAGCCAGGGCAAGCGCGACGGCCTGACCTATGCCAGCCCGGGCAGCGGCTCGCCCATGCACATCCTGGGCGAGATGTTCAACAAGGCCGCAGGCACCAAGCTGTCCCACATTCCCTACAAGGGCGTGGCGCCCGCAGTCAACGACCTGATCGGCGGCCATGTGCCCACGACCTTCATGACCTGGGGCCCCATCGCGCCCTACGCAGGCGGCAAGGTCAATGTGCTGGCCGTGGCCGATGCCCAGCGCAGCCCGCTGGCACCGAATGTGCCCACGCTGGCCGAGCAGGGCGTCAAGGATGTGGAAGTGTCGGCCTGGCAAGGCCTGTTCGGTCCCAAGGGCATGAAGCCCGAGACCGTCAAGCTGCTGAACACCCACCTCAATGAAATTCTGAGGATGCCGGACGTGGTTGCCAAGATGGCGGCCTTCGGCGCCCTGCCTGCGGGCGGCGAGCCGGCACGTCTGGAAAAGACCAATGCTGCCGACTACAACCGCTTCGGCAAGCTCATCAAGGACCTGGATATCCGGGCCGACTAAATGATCACCCCCCTGAGTCGCTTCGCGCCTTCCCGTGGCACGGCGCCCCCCAAGGGGGACGAGACCCTCGGTGTGGAGCGGCACTCAGGGCAATGAAGCAGAACCACGATTCAAGACAGTTTTCGAAGGAGAGAACCATGGCCGCTGATCGATATCTCGAGCCGCATCAGGCGCGCGAGCGCGCCTCCACCCTGTTTGAGGACCTGCTGGGCGACTCCATTGAGCGTGCCTTCGGCGAGGGCGTGCAGACGCTGCCCGAGCTGGTGGCCTACATCAACCGCAGCGGCCCCGCCGGCGAGAACGGCGAGCCCTGGACCGAAGACAGCTTTCAGGCGCTGATGGCCCGTCTGGGCTATTGAGACAGAACAGGACAGGAGTACCCCATGAACGTACAAACCATCACCATCGATCCGGTGGACCGTTTGCTCAACACGGGTCTGAAGAACCTCTGGTATGCGGTCTGCCCTTCGGATTTCGTCAAGACCGAGCCCGTCTCGCTGCGCCGCTTCGGCCGCAAGATCGCGCTGTGGCGCGATGCTGCCGGTCAGGTCCATGCGCTGGAAGACCATTGCCCGCACCGCGGTGCACCGCTGTCCCAGGGCGTGATCCTGGGCGACCGCCTGGCCTGCCCCTACCACGGCGTGGAAGTGCGCTGCGACGGCACGGTGACCAAGGTGCCCGGCAGCCC
Source organism: Comamonas sp. E6 (assembly GCF_001010305.1). NCBI lineage: Bacteria > Pseudomonadati > Pseudomonadota > Betaproteobacteria > Burkholderiales > Comamonadaceae > Comamonas > Comamonas sp. E6. The sequence continues at coordinate 51,490 of NZ_BBXH01000007.1, read as the reverse complement.
CGGCTGCAAGCTCGAAGGCTCGCGCGCCGCGCTGGCTTTCCATGTGCGCGAGATGCATGGCGCGATCTTTCTCTACAACAGCGACAAGCATGTGGACGAAGCTCCCGATTTCAGCCTGCCCGAGGAACTGAGCTCGCCCGAGTACTCGAACTTCCTGTGCTATGCCGAGTGGCGCAGCGACTACCGCTACGCGCTGGACAACGTCATGGACCCCATGCACGGCACCTTCCTGCACAAGCAGTCGCACTCCATGGCCGAGGGCGACAGCAAGGCCAGCTTCCAGGTGCGTGACACCGATCACGGCTTTGTGTTCGAGAAGGTCGGCCAGCGCGGCGTGAACTTCGACTGGACCGAATATGGCGAAACCGGCGTGCAGTGGATGCGCCTGGAGATCCCGTATCCCAAGACCGGCGGCCCCGGCGGCAACTTTGCCATCGTCGCCTGCGTCACGCCCATCAGCGCCGATCTGTGCGCCGTGTTCTTCTGGCGTGCGCGCAAGGTGCAGGGCTGGATGCGCGACACCTGGCGCTTCCTCTACCGCAACCGCCTCGAGGCACGCCACTGGGCCGTGCTGGAGCAGGACCGCATCATGATGGAGCAGATGGAAGCCGACGCCAACGAGCGCGAGAATCTCTACCAGCATGACATCGGCCTGGTGCGCCTGCGTCGCCACCTGCGTCGTCAGGCCCAGGAACAGATCGACGAAGGCATCGCATCATGAGCAACAGCTTGCAGGCCTTTGTGCACACGCTGCGCTTCGAGGCCCAGGACACCATCAGCGTGGAGCTGCGCCCGGTCGATGGCGGCGAGTTCCCGGCCTTTACGGCCGGCTCGCACATCGATCTGCACCTGCCCAACGGGCTGGTGCGCAGCTATTCCCTGTCCAACGACAGCAGCGAGCGCCACCGCTACGTGGTCGGCGTGCTGCGCGACCGCGCCAGCCGCGGTGGCTCGCGCTGCGTGCACGAGTCGCTGCGCGTGGGCATGCCCATCACCATCTCCGAGCCGCGCAACCACTTCGCACTCGACGAGACAGCGACGCATTCGGTGCTGGTGGCCGGTGGCATAGGCATCACGCCCATGCTGTGCATGGCACGCCGGCTCAAGGCCCAGGGACATTCGTTCGAGATGCTGTACTTTGCGCGCGAGCGCAAGAGCGCGGCCTTCCTCGATGAGCTCACGGCATTGGGCATGCCGCTGCACCTGCACTTCGATGCCGAGGCGGGCGGGCCGCCCGACCTGAAGGCATTGCTGGCGCAGCGCGCACCCGATGCGGGCCTGCACCACTATTCCTGCGGCCCGACGCCCATGCTCGATGCCTTCGAGAAGTTCTGCGCCGAGCTTGGCCATGCCAACGCCCATATCGAGCGCTTCACGCCGGTGGAAGTCAAGGCGTCGTCCGATGCGCGCAGCAACTACACGGTGGAGCTCAAGCGCAGCGGCCGCTTCATCGAGATCACGCCCGATAAGTCCCTGCTGGACACGCTGCTGGACGCCGGTGTCGATGTGGACCACAGCTGCTGCGAAGGGGTCTGCGGCTCCTGCGAGACCCGCGTGCTGGAAGGTGTGCCCGACCACCGCGACTCGGTGCTCAGCCCCAAGGAGCGCGCCGCCAACAAGGTCATGATGGTCTGCGTCTCCGGCTGCAAGAGCGAGCGTTTAGTTCTGGATATATGACGCTCCGGGGTACGTGTCGTACCGGTGCTTCCCTGCTCGCTGCGCGAGTGAGGTGGCACCTTCGGTGCGACGCGACCGGCCCGGGCCCTTGCTCGGTATCCCTTGGCCGCGCCATGTTGAATTGACCAGCGCAGCACCGGACCAGCCACTGAATAAAAGCCACCGTCCCAAACCACCTCTTAGAGGAGACAAAACCATGAAATCCATCCATACGCCGGCCCTCGGCGTGGCGCTAGCCTGTCTGGCGTCTTTGCCCGGTGCCGCTTCGGCACAGTCCAAGGTCGAGCTTTTCGGCGTCGTCGACGTCGGCGTTGCCCATCTGGGCGGCTCGGGAGCCTCCAAGACCGGTCTTTCCACAGGCGGTGCCAACATCAGCCGCCTGGGCTTTCGAGGCACAGAGGACCTGGGCGGCGGCCTGAAGGCGGGATTCTGGCTCGAGGCCGGCCTGGATGTGGACAGCGGCGCTGGCAAGGCCACGGGCGGCGGTCTGAGCTTCAACCGCCGCTCCACAGTCAGCCTGATGGGCAACTGGGGCGAGGTGCGCCTGGGGCGCGATGACTCGGCCACTTTTCTGAACACGCTGATCTTCGATCCCTTCCTGACCAACGGCGTCGGCGGCACGGGTGCCTTCACCATGCTGGGCATTCCGGGCATCCCTTCGACTGGCGGTGCGCCCATACAGATCAGCAATGCGGTGAGCTATTTCCTGCCCCAGAACCTGGGCGGCTTCTACGGCCAGGCACAGCTGGCATTCGGTGAGCAGCCCAGCGGTGCTCCCAACAAGCGCGAGGGCGACTACCGTGGCCTGCGCCTGGGTTACCGCCAGGGCGCTTTCAATGGTGCGCTGGCCACGGGCCGGCTCTACGGCAATACCAGCGACACCAATCTGACGGCGAACAACGTAGGCCTGTCCTACGACTTCGGCGTGGCCAAGCCCATGCTGCTTTGGGCCTCGGAAAAACGCGGCCCCACCAAGATCACGGCCGTGCAGCTGGGCGTGACGGCTCCCGTGGGCAATGGCGAGGCCCGTGCCTCCTTTGGCCACTACAACCTGTCCGGTAGCAATGCGGACTGGAACAAGATCAGCGTGGGCTATGGCTACAACCTCTCCAAGCGCACCCAGGTCTACGGCACTTATGCCTTCCTGAAGAACAAGGGCTCGGCGGCGAAGTCCATCGGCGTGCAGGGGCTGAGCGCTCCCGGTACCACGCCGGGCGGCAACTCCAATGGCCTGGAACTGGGCATCCGCCACTTCTTCTGATCCTGCCCCGCAGGGCCGGCCTTGGCCGGCCCCGGGGTTTCGGCGGCAGCACGGCTGCCGAACCGCGCGCCCGCCAGGACGTGCGCCCTGGCGGGGCCGGCGAGTGCCGGTCCCGGCTTTTCTCTCTTCCAACGCTAGCCGGACCCATATCATGAAAGACTCACGCTCGTTGCGCTGGTGGGGCGTGGTCACGCTGTTCGTGATCGTCGCCATTTCCTACGTGGATCGGATCAATATCTCGGTCCTCATCACCGATCACGACTTTCTGTCGCACATCGGTCTCACACCCGACGATCGAACGCGTCAGGGCCTGCTGGCCACGGCCTTCATGGTCGGTTACGGTGTTTCGTCCTTTGTGCTCACGCCATTCTGCGCGGCGCTGTTCGGCGTGCGCCGCAGCCTGTTCGCGGGGCTGCTGCTGTGGGGCGTGGTGACCTTTTTGTCGCCGGCCATGAACAGCTACGGCTTGCTGCTGGCATCGCGCATTCTGCTGGGCGTGTCCGAGGGGCCGCTGTTCTCCCTGGCCGGCAGCTACATCAAGGCGCATTTCGAGAGCCGCGAGAACGGCAAACCCAACTCCCTGGTCAATATGGGCACCGGACTGGGCCTGGCGGTGGGCTATCCCTTCGTCGGCTACCTAGTCGTGGGCCACAACTGGGAGACCTCGTTCCATGTGCTGGGCCTGATCAACGTGCTGCTGGGCGTTCCCCTGGTCTGGGCCTTTGTGCGCATGCCCAAGGTGGAGACCGGCATGCCCAAGCCCCAGTCGATGGGCGAGGCCGTGGGTCAGGTCGGCCAGATCGTGCGCGGAGCCATGCACACACGCTATCTGTGGTTGATCACCATTCTCACTGCGGCATTTCTGTCCTATCTCTGGGGCAGCAGCAACTGGCTGCCCGCCTATCTCAAGGAGTCGCGCGGCTTTTCCATGCGCGAGATGGGCTGGCTGGCTTCGCTGCCGCAATATGCGAGCGTGGCGGCGGTCTTCGTCGGCGGCATGATCATCGACCGCATCGCGCGCCGCCAGGTGCCGCTAATCTTTGTCTTCGGCAGCTTGGGCGTGGCGATTGCAGTGTGGCTGGCCATCCATATGGAAGACCGCTATGCGGCAGCCTATTGCCTGATTGCCGCCAACTTCTGCTGGGGACTGATGAGCCCGGCCATCCCCAGCACCGTGCAGCACTGCGCGCGGCCCGAGCATGTGGCCAGCGCCTATGGCGTGGTCAACGGCGCGGGCAGCCTGGTCGCGGGCTTCATGCCGGCCATCATGGGTGCTGTGATAGGCGCGCTTTCGGCTCGCGGCGGTGTGAGTGCGGGATTCTTTGCGGGCTTCGCGGCGCTGATAGGCACGCAGGTGATCGTGATGCTCTGCGGCATCGTGCTCTGGGTGCGCGAGCGCGGTGAGGGTAGTGCCGCATAAGCTACCCTCAGACTGTTCAGTGGAAGCAGTCTCAGATCATCCTGCCTTATGCATCTGTGATGCTGCTCAGACGATAGCTTCTGCAGTGCCGTGACCTTGTCTCTGCGACCTGTGGATTTTCAGTCCTGGGCCTGCGCTTGACTTCATCCCCGCTTGCATGGGGGCTGAGGTGGACCGCGTCAATGCACTTGGTACTTGGTGCTGGCAGACTGGAGCTGCGGTAATGAGCGATGGCGAACATCGCATTCAGCGCGTCCGCGACTATGTGGAACAAACGCGCGAACTCATCGAACTGGGATGCAAGAGGCAGTCCCGTCGCCATGCGACCGGGACCAGCGCAAAGCTGCCTCCATGAGCGGTTTGTGTGCCATACAACGATCACCTGTGCATCCTGACCCCGGCGCAGCGCCAGCGTGGCCCGGCGCCGGGTTTGACCGCAGCGCCGGGCAGTAACTGAAGGCGGTGCTTCTGCCGCGGTGGGGTCATGGTCGCAAGCGGACCGCTGCCTGGATGCAACGGGAGGGCGGTGGCGATCTCGGCGAGGTATCCAGGAGAACCCTATTGCACAACGCCTAAGAACTACTTAGTCTTCGTTTCTGAATATTTCAAATATATTTACAGTCTATTTAAAGACGAAGTATTTCACCGCTCATCTGGATTCCGTGCGCTGATGCAGCGAGCGTTATCCCAACAAACGGTTTCGTGCAACGGACTTGCGCGGAACTGAAGGCGGTGTTCTTAGGTGGTTTTTTACAAGGGTAGTTTTATGGAAACGAACATCTTTACCGGCACCATTCCTGCACTCATGACTCCATGCACCGCACAAGGCACGCCAGATTACGACGCGCTGGTCGCCATGGGCAAAGAGCTCATGGCCGCAGGCATGAGCGCTGTTGTGTACTGCGGATCCATGGGGGATTGGCCTCTTTTAACGGCAGAGCAACGCCAAGAGGGCGTGGCCAGGCTGGTGGCCGCAGGTATCCCGACTATTGTGGGGACCGGCGCGGTGAACTCGAAGGAAGCCGTGGCTCATGCCGCCCACGCTGCGAAAGTGGGGGCACAGGGGTTGATGGTGATTCCTCGGGTGTTGTCGCGCGGCACTTCCCTGGCTGCGCAGAAAGCCCACTTCACTGCTATTTTGGAAGCCGCCCCGAAGCTGCCGGCCGTGATCTACAACAGCCCACACTACGGCTTTGCAACTCGCGCCGACATGTTCTTCGAGCTGCGCGCCAAGTACTCCAACCTGATCGGCTTCAAGGAGTTTGGTGGTGCAGAAGGCCTGCGCTATGCCGCTGAGCACATCACCTCGAAGGACAACGACGTCACATTGATGGCGGGTGTCGACACCCAGGTGTTCTATGGTTTTGTGAATTGCGGTGCTACGGGTTGCATTACGGGCATTGGCAATGCACTACCCAAGGAAGTTCTGCTCCTGGTTGAGCTGAGCAAAAAAGCAGCCCAGGGAGATGTCGTTGCTCGGCGTCAAGCTCAGGAGTTGGATGCTGCACTGGCCGTGCTGTCGTCCTTTGACGAAGGCACGGATCTGGTTCTGTACTACAAGCACCTGCTGGTCCTCAACGGCAAGAAGGAGTACACGCTGCACTTCAATGCAAGCGATGTATTGACCGACTCGCAACGCCGGTATGCCGAATCCCAGTATCAACTCTTTCGCAACTGGTATGCCGCCTGGTCCAAGGGTCTGAGTCATTGATCCAGCGTGAGTCAGCTCCCCGTGGGGAGCTTTTTTTGGGGCATCGATCCAGATCGGAAGCTTGCATCTTCCAGAAACCAGGGTTAGCAGTTTCGCCGGGTTTCCAGGCAAACACCTATTGGATCAATTGAAAAAACTTCTAATATATTTAATATATTTTTGAGATGTATTCAATCTTCTGCGCCTCATTTCGTCAAATCTAAAGAACCTATATGGACGATACAACCCGACCCGCTACCGCCATCAAGCAGCCGCCATGGATTGTGCGCTGGGTGCTGGATGCCTCTGATGCGCTGCTGCGCATGGAACGGTGGTTGCTCACCTTCGCGATGTGTTTTCTGACCGCACTCATTTTGCTCAATGTGGTGACACGCTACAGCGGCATGCCGCTGTACTGGGTGGATGAAGCGGCGGTGTACACCGTGGTCTGGCTCACCTTCATCGGTGCTTCGGTCATGACGCGCCTGCGACTGGATTTTGCAGTGACGATGCTCACCGATAAGCTGAGTCCTCGCAACGCGCGGCGTGCCAAGGTGATTGCCACGGTCGGAGTGCTGTTTTTTTCTTTGGCGCTCTTTGCGATGTGCTGGCGTTGGATGGATCCCATTGGTATCGCCAGCAAGGGGTTTGATGCCAAGGAATACGCGGCGGAGTCGTTTAACTTTCTCTATACCGAACACACCCAGACGCTGGAGTGGCCGGTCTGGGTGCTGCAACTGATCATGCCGATCTTCGCAGTCTGTATGAGCCTGCATGCACTTGCCAACCTGTTGGAAGACATGAGCCTCGCACCCAAGCGCCAGCACCCTGGCTTTGCGGCAACCAACCCAGACGCGGTGAACTGACATGCTGACCTCCATTTTCTTCATCGCAATCATGATGGTGGGTGTTCCCATCGGCCTCTGTCTTTGCCTTTCGGGGATTTTTTATATCTACAACACCGAGAACACGGTGTTGCTGCAGTCCTTCCCTTCCCAGATGTTCGGGGGGGTGGACAGCTATGGCCTGATTGCCATACCGCTCTTTATCTTGATCGGTGAGGTCATGAACAGCGGCGGCATTACACGCCGACTGGTGGACTTGTCGATGGCGTTCGTGGGCTCCATCAAGGGCGGGCTTGCCTATGTGAATATCCTGGCCAACATGCTGGTGTCATCCATCATTGGCTCCGCAACGGCGCAGGTGGCCATCATGTCGCAGGTGATGGTGCCGGAGATGGAGAAGCAAGGCTATGACAAGACCTTTGCTGCAGGCCTGACCGTGTATGGCGGCATGCTGGGTCCGATCATTCCGCCGTCGGTGATGTTTGTGGTCTACAGCGTGCTGGCCCAGGTCGCGGTGGGCGATATGCTGATCGCAGGCATATTGCCAGGTGTTCTGTTGACGGTGCTGTTCTTTGCAGTCATTGCCTGTATGGGCGTGATCTACAACTATCCACGAAGCCCCAAGCGAACCTTGCTCGAACGGGCCAAGACCGTGCTGGTTTCCAGCCCGACACTGTTGATTCCGCTGGTCATCGTGGGCTCCATCCTCACCGGCTTCGCCAATCCCACGGAGGCTGCCGCTGTGGGCGCGATCAGCGCAGTGTTGGTCGGTCGCTATGTGACCCGTGAATTCAAATACTCAGACCTGGGCGCGATCATGCTGCGTTCGGGCATCTACTCGGCCATCGTGCTGTTTCTGGTTGCAGCAGCGGCAGTGTTCTCGTGGTTGTTGATATACGGCAAGGTGCCTCAGATGGTCGCTGCCTGGGTGCAGACCGTGGCGCATGACCCGATTACCTTCCTGCTGCTGGTCAACGTGATTTTGCTGGTCATTGGCACGGTGATCGACGGGATTCCCGGCTTGATCATGACCGCGCCGATTCTTCTGCCCATCGCCACCGAGATCTACCACATCGACCCCCGCCACTTTGGAGTGGTGATCGTCATCAACCTGGTGCTGGGATTGATGACGCCGCCGGTGGGGCTGAGCTTCTTCGTGGCTGCAGCGGTCACTGGTGCCAAGCCGGGTCCCATGTTCATCGTCACGTTGCCATTCTTCATCATCAGTTGCGTGGCACTTGTCATGCTCTCGCTGTTCCCCAGCTTGTCGTTGGGCCTGCTGAACTGATCCGATTCTTCGCCCTGCTTCGCCTTTCCCTCTACGGAGTTTTTCATGACACTCAATCGACGCCACTTTCTTCAGACCACGGCTGTTGCCGCTGCTCCACTGGCCTTTGTGACGCCTTCGCGTGCGGCTGCGGCCAAGGAACTGCGCTTAGGCGTCATCACGCCTGCTGGGCATTCGTGGAATCGCGCGGCGGTGCAGTTTGGAGAAGCTTTGGCGAAAGAAACCAATGGCAGGCTCAAGGTGACCGTCTTTCATTCGGGTCAATTGGGTAATGAGTCGGCCATGATGCAGCAGCTGCAATCGGGTGCGCTGGACATGGGGTGGATTCAGGCGGCAGAGCTGGGAACGCGTGTTCCGAGCGTAGCCTCGATCAATGCGCCATATCTTGTCCGATCCACTGCTGCTGTAGCGAAGCTGGTCAAGACGCCTGCAGCCTTGAAATTGCTGGATGTGCTGCCGCGCGAAACCGGCTGCATCGGTTTGGGCTGGGGCATCACCGGCATGCGTGTGGTGTTCTCGAACAAGGAGATCAAGACGCCCAATGACCTCAAGGGTATGAAGCTGCGTATTAATCCGACGCCGGTTTACCGTGACTTCTACCAGTATTTCGGCGCAGCGCCGACTCCGATTCCCACACCTGCGGTGTTCGATGCCATGACCAATGGGCAAGTGGACGGACTCGAGGCGGATATAGAGCTCTCTTGGAGCCAGCGCTTTGACAAGGTGTCGAAACTGATGATGCCCATGAACGCGCTGTTCATGCCTGTGGCACCACTGTTCTCGGGTCGTATCTGGGCTACGCTGGATGGGAAGGACCGTGACCTGATTCGCCAATTGACCAGCCAAGCCTTGGACGGCCAGATCAACGATATCGTGACGACAGAGGTTGGCCTGCTGGAGAAACTCAAGAAGGAGTCGATTGTCATTCGCGATATCAATGCCTTTGACAATAAGCCTGCGATTGATGCCTTCGACAAGATCTGGCTGCCCAAAGCGCCTCAGATTGCAGAACTGCGCGCGGTGGGAGCCAAGCTCTGATTGATGATCGGGGGGCGCCGATTGGGAGGCGCCATGAATATGCACAGCAGACCGCCCCAGGGGGCGGCCTGCTGTTTAGCTTTCGATAATGCGTCTGGCAAAAGCTTCCAGATAGTCCATCAGGCGGTTGGCGCCGGTAATGGCGGCCGCTTCATCCCCGGTAGAGATACCCTGAGCCAGCTCCAGATGAGCAAGTGCGCCTTCAAGGATATCGCCTTCATGCTGGTAGGCATACCAAAAACGTCTGCACTGCACGATCAGAGGCGTGACGCTTTTGACTGCTGAACGGTTGCGGCTGGCAGTATGGATGATGGCATCGAGCGCATGATCCTCATGCATGTACTCTTCCAGGTTGCCGCGCTTGGCTGCAGCGACCATCTGCTTGGCACATTGGAGGATATCTTTGCGCTGCTGCACCGAGGCTCGCCGGGCAGCGCAAGCCGCCAACAGATTCTCCAGAACCCTGCGTGTCTGGATGACGTCCAGGTGCTCTGCCAGATCGATGTTGGAAACCAGTAGTCCGCGACGCGGCTGCTGGACGATCAAGTCGATGGAGATCATGCGCAGCAATGCCTCGCGCACAGGCGTCCGGCCCATGCCCGTGCGCTCTGCCAACTCCGCCTCCACGATGGGACTTCCAGGCTCAAGTTGCATGGTCGACAGCATGGTTTCAATGGCGTCGTAGGCAAGGTCTGCAGCACGGCGCTTCACCGTAGGCAAAGTCTTGGTTTTTGTTGCAGCGGCTTTTACACGTGCAGCTGGAGATTTCTTGGAAGTTGGCATCAAAAAAGCGTGCTGGCGCCATCGTGTCGCAAGAGCAGAGATGGCGGGGTTTTGATTATATTGATCCGATATTTAGAATACATCATGGGCTTGGCGCTTGGCGCAGCCTGTGACAAAACTCTTTATCTGGATTCTTTCTCCTCAGCAGAGGCATGCGAGCATGTTCTCATGAGCCTAGTTCAACAACTGCTGGATGTCACGCAGCAAGGGCTCGGGGATCTGCACATATCCATTGGCTAGACTGCGGCTTCTTGCGATAAAGCGGCGTTGGGAAGGCAGGCGCGCCCCTTGGCCGGTAATACTCTCGAACAGCTTTTCAGCACGTTGACGCTCTTCGATGAAATTGCCCGGGCTGAAAAATTGGGGATCAAATGCGATAACGATTTCCCCATGACAAGGGGTTGCACCGGCACCGTCGTCGATGCGCAGTGATTCAGCACTGGTCATGTCGCCAATCAATGGCCCGGCCAGCAGCTCGATCATGGTCGACAGGGCAGAGCCTTTGTAGCCGCCAAAAGTCAGCATGGCGCCTTGTTGGAGTACGGTTGTGGCATCGGTACTTGGTAAGCCTTCGGCGTCGACCCCCCAGCCTTCGGGCAGTGCGCGACCGCTTCTTTGGTAGAGCTCAATTTCACCGCGGGCCACTGCGCTGGTCGCAAAGTCAAAAATGTAGGGGTGAGCACCGACCCTGGGCCAGCCAAAGGCGATCGGGTTGGTTCCGAAAACAGGTCGGCTTCCGCCCGCAGGGGCCACCCAGGAATGGCTGGGGGTCATGGCTAAGGCCGCAACGCCATGCTCGACCAAGGCTTCGATTTCGGGCCACAGGGCTGAGAAGTGATAGCAGTTGTTGATGGCCAAGGCTGCGATCCCGGTTGTCCGGACCTTCTCGAGCAGTACTTTGCTGCCCACCTCGAAAGCGAGTTGTGAAAAGCCGCGCTGTGCATCGACGGCGACGACGCCAGGTCCGCGGTCGCTGATGATGGGTATGGCATCGCGCACGACAGCGCCATGCTGGAGCGTGCGAGCGCACGATAGAACCCGGTACATGCCATGCGAATGGCACTCGTCGCGCTCTCCCGCTGTGATCACGCGCGCAATGGCCTGCGCATGTTCAGCAGACAGGCCGAGGTGAGTAAATACGCGATAGGCCAGGTTGTGCACCTCATCCAGCGTCAGCGCAGTGTGGCCTGGTTTCGATGCGGTTGTTTGAGCACTTTGGCCAGGGTGGTTCAGGTCGATGTTTGGCATGAGTTCCATGGCGTGCTCCTGTGCTTGGTTATGGACTGCTTGTTGACGTGCCCTGGTTGCGCGGAATGGCAAAGAAGCCTGTCAAGATTTGTGGAAAATTTTATAAGGATAATTTAAATATATTATCAAGATACTTTATGATTTTCAAAGGCGCTCATATTCCTGACGAGATCGTGCGTTATCCAGGCGTTGCTTGCACTTCCTGGTCGGCTGGAGCTCTGCCATTCCGATCCATAAACACATTAGGAGACAAAGATGCAAATTACTGGCGAAATGCTTATCGGCGCGAGTTCGGTGCGCGGCACAGAAGGACAGCAGCAAGCGTTCGATCCCTGCATGGATCAATTCATCGCAACGCCCACGTTCGGTATGGGAGGGCAGGCCGAAGTGGACAGGGCTGCCCAGTTGGCAGCGCAGGCATTTGATCCCTACCGTCAGCTGTCGCTTGCCAAGCGTGCAGAATTTCTGGAGCTGATTGCCGACAACATCATGGCTTTGGGCGATGCCCTGATCGAGCGCGCCATGGCCGAAAGCGGCCTGCCGCTGGTGCGCCTGCAAGGCGAGCGTGGGCGCACGGTTGGACAGTTGCGGCTGTTTGCCAAGGTGGTGCGCGATGGCCGTTTTATGAGCCCCGCCATCGACCACGCACAGCCCGAGCGCATGCCGCTGCCACGTGCCGACCTGCGTCTGGCCAAGATGGCACTGGGCCCGGTGGCGGTGTTCGGTGCGAGCAATTTTCCGCTGGCGTTCTCGGTGGCAGGGGGCGATACGGCGTCGGCCTTGGCTGCCGGTGCCCCTGTGGTCGTCAAGGCCCACAGCGCCCATCTAGGCACTTCCGAAATGGTGGGTCGAGCGATTCAGAAAGCGGTCAGAGATTTGGGGTTGCCCGAAGGGGTGTTTTCCCTGCTGATGGGCGCCGGGCGCAAGCTGGGTGAAGCATTGGTAGCACATCCTGCCATCAAGGCCGTTGGCTTTACCGGATCTCGCCAGGGAGGGCTTGCGTTGATGCGCATCGCCAACGCACGCCCGGAACCCATTCCCGTCTACGCGGAGATGAGCAGCATCAACCCGGTGTTTCTGATGCCGGCTGCCCTGGCCGCGCGTGCAGAGTCGATAGGGCGCGGTTTTGCCGATTCGCTGACGATGGGGGCGGGGCAGTTCTGCACCAATCCTGGGATGGTGGTGGTCATTGGTGACCGCAATGTGCAGCGCTTCATCGATGCCGCAAGCCAGGCGCTTGCCACCAAGCCGGCCCAGACCATGCTGACGCCGGGCATTCACCAGGCCTTTGATACCGGCGTTGCCAAGGTTGATGGCGTGGAAGGTGTGGAGAAAGTTGCACAAGGGCAGCCTGCGGATGGGCTGCACAATGCTGCGCAGGCCGCTCTGTATGTGACGGATGTGCAGCGCCTGTTGTCATCGCCTGTGCTGCAGGAGGAGATGTTTGGCCCGGCCTCTATTGTCATTCGGGCCAGGAATTTCGATGAGGTTCTTGAACTGGCTGAGCAACTGGAGGGCCAACTGACAGTGACGCTGCAGATCGATCCCGCAGACTATGCCGACGCGCAGCGCCTCATCCCCGTGCTGGAGCGCAAGGCGGGACGCATCTTGGCCAATGGTTTTCCGACCGGAGTCGAGGTATGCCACGCCATGGTGCATGGAGGTCCTTTCCCATCCACGTCCAACGCTATGTTCACTTCTGTGGGCGCCAGCGCCATTGACCGCTTTCTGCGCCCGGTGTGCTATCAGGATTTGCCGGATGTGCTGCTCCCAGCGGCTGTACAGCAAGCGAACCCGCAGGGACTTGCCCGAGTGATCAATGGCGATTTAGTGGCGCGTTGACTGGTGGCAAGCGCGCTCTTCGGCTCCAAGGAGAGGGCGCTTGCCTGTGTCGATGTGTGAGCGACCAGCTGTGCCGGGAATGTGTTATTTCAACCAGCCGCGTTTGCGGAAGTACAGCATGGGGCCGACGGCGCTCAGAATCATCAGGGCGACCACGTAGCCGTAGCCGAATTCCCACTCCAGCTCGGGCATGAACTTGAAGTTCATGCCGTAGACGCTGGCAATCAGCGTGGGCGGCAGCAGAGCCACGCTGGCCACCGAGAAGATCTTGATGATCTTGTTCTGATTGATGTTGATGAAGCCGACCGTGGCATCCATCAGGAAGTTGATCTTGTCGAACAGAAAGGCCGTGTGACTGTCCAGCGACTCGATGTCGCGCAGAATCTGGCGAGCCTCCTCAAACTGCTCGGCGTTGAGCATCTTGGAGCGCATCAGAAAGCTCACGGCGCGGCGCGTGTCCATGACGTTGCGGCGGATGCGGCCGTTCAAGTCTTCCTGGCGGGCAATGGCACCCAGCACTTCCTTGGCCATCTCGTCGGTCACATCGCCGGACAGCACCATCTTGCTGGCTTTTTCCAGGTCGTCGTAAATGCGCTCCAGCGTGTCGGCAGAGTACTCGGCATCGGCGTCAAACAGCTTGAGCAGAACGTCCTTGGCATCGTCGATCAAGCCGGGCGCACGGCGCGCTCGCATGCGCAGCAGGCGAAAGACAGGCACATCCTCGTCGTGGATGGAGAACAGCACGCCATGGCTGCGCAGCGCTGCGTTGTGCTGGTTGACGATGAAGGCCACGCGCACCGAGCGGGGGTCTTCGTCGTCGTCGATCAGAAAGTCGCTGCGGATATGCAGCTCGCCGTTGTCTTCTTCGTAAAAACGCGCCGATTCCTCGATGTCGTCGTCCATCGCATCCTCAGGGATGGACAGCTCGTAGTGCTGCTTGATCCAGCGCTTTTCTTCGAGGGTTGGCGATTCCAGATCGACCCAGACGGGGCGAAAGCGTTCAAGGTCTGCCAGGGACTCGATTTCTTCCTGAACGAGTCGACCATTGGCTAGCGTAAAGATGTTGAGCATCAGCTCACTCCCGGTTGTTCTTGAGGTTCTGCAGGGATCAGGGCGCTTTCAACCCCCACAGTCTTCACCGGGAGCTGAAAGCTACCAACTAGGGTAGGTTTCCACGGATGTCTTTCAGTAATTCGAAGCCAGTGATTATGCTACGTTGCACTGCAGCATGTCGCGTGCGTCATAGTTGGGCAAGTGGGTAAGCGGGGCTTGTCGCCCGCCTGTCACAGCCCCTTGGTAAACGCGTCGGCCTGCACCAGATCGGCCCAGGCACCGGCCTTGGCCTGCGGCGCACGCAGCAGATAGTTGGGGTCGTAGGTCACCACCGTGGGCACGCCCGCAATGTGGTGCGGTTCGGCCCGCAGCCGGCCCAGCGCATCATGGCGGCCCAGCACGGCGCGTGCACTGGCCAAGCCCAGAACCAGTACACAGTCCGGGCGCAGTTCGCGCAGCAGAGCCTCCAGGGCGGGTTGCAGCGCCTGGGCATGGCTGAGATCGGCATCGGGCGGCGCACGGTGCAGGGCGGCGCTGAAGACACGCGGTTTTTCCTGCAGTCCGAGGGCACGCAGCATATTGTCCAGCAGCTTGGCGGCATCACCCTGCAGCGCCGTCTGGGCGCTGTCGGCCGCAGGCCTTTGCGCCGGGCTCAGCAAAGGCGGGTTGGCGGCAGGCTCCAGCAGGATCAGCCAGCCGCCTTGCTCGGCGCTGTGCACATGCTGCGGCGCATGGGGGTAGACCAGCTGGGCGGGACTGATGGTCCAGCCGAGGCCTGGCTCGCCTGCCGGGCCTGCGGCGGGTTGCTGCACAAACTGACGAGGCTCGTGCGCCCGGTGCCCGGACAGATTCTGGGGCGGTGGGCTGGCGGTCTGGGCGGGCGGCTGAACCGGTGCCGGCGCTGCCTCGGCCGCGGGTGCAGCGGCCTGCGCCACGGGCGGGCTTACGGGGGCGGGCGGCGCCATGCGCACCACCGGCGCTGTGACGGGCAGGGGCTCCGCGACCGGCAATGGTGCGGCTGCGACTGCAGTGACTGCAGCCACTGCTGCGGGTTCCACGGGGTCGGGCAACCAGACGGTGATGCCCATGGCTTCCAGCATGGCCCGCTGGCGGGCATCCAGGTTCAGGGCCATAGTTTCAGACTCATGAGCACCGCATGTTCGCGCGGGCCGTTGGGGTTGGGGTAGTAGTTCTTGCGCAGCCCGACTTCGGCAAAGCCATGCCTGAGATAGACCTCGCGGGCGCGGGCATTGCTTTCGCGCACTTCCAGCCAGATCCATTGGGCGTTCTGCTGCCGCGACCACAAAGCCAGCGCATCGAGCAGCACGCGTGCCCAGCCCTGGCGCTGGCAGGCCGGGTTGACGGTGATATTGAGCAGATGCACCTCGTCCAGCGCCTGCATGGCGACAAAGTAGCCCAGCAACTGGTGATCGGCATCGACCAGCAGCTGTATCTGGTAGCCGGCCACCATGGCATCCTGGAAGTTGCCGCGCGTCCAGGGATGGACATAGGCCTGCTCCTCGATCGGGAGCAGGGTGTCAAGCCAGAGCGCGGACAGCGGCTCGAAATGCACCAGGGATGCCGCATCCTGGGCGCTGGCGTCGGCGGCGAGTGTGGAGCTGCTGGGCAAGGTCATTGGGCGCTTATCGGGAGGCGATGCCGGTTGCATCGGGTGTGAGGGCCGCGGCGGCCTTTTCGGCTTCGCGCTCGGCCGTGGTTTTTGCCACTTTATCTCGGATATAGCGCGGCAGCGCCTCTTCGGCAGGCACCGCGCAGCCTTTTGCCAACAGTGCCGGTGCCAGGCGCAGCATGGCCGTGGCCGTGGGCATGGCGTGCACATGGCGGGCAGCGGGCGCCAGCAGCTCGGGGTAGACGGGCTGGGCATTGCCCGCCACGGCATGGCCGGCTGCAGCCTGCAAAGCCTCGGGGGCGCACAGGCCGAAGTCCTCGGGCTCGATCCACTGGCCGTCCACATAGCAAAAGGCTGCGTGATAGACCTCGTGCATGCGCGCGTCGAGCACGGCCTCTACCTCGGTGCAGCCATGCAGATGACGGGCCTCTTCGGCCACGGTGAGCAGCGAGTCCACAGGCAGCACGGGCACCTTGGCGGCAAACGCCAGACCCTGGGTGATGGCGCATGCCGTGCGCAGGCCCGTGAAGGAGCCGGGGCCGCGCCCGAAGGCAATGGCGTCCAGCTGCGCGAAACTCAGCCCCGCATCCTTCATGAGCTGGCGTATGGCCGGCAGCAACTGGGCCGACGACTGCTGCGCGCCCGGCCCGCTGTGCTGCCAGATGGCATCGCCACGCTGGACGGCAACAAACAAGGTATCGGTACTGGTGTCGATGGCGAGAAGATTCATGTTCGGCGGGGCGTCAGCCGCAGGCGGGCTGGAGCGCAATACGGAATGCACTGGGCTGCAACGGACGGCAGCGTAGCCCTGCATTATCGGACGCCCGCCGCCAGCTTGCCGCGGGCGCCGCCAATGCCCGGCATGGGCGCAGCCCGGCGTAGACTCTGGCCCCATGCTGCAGACCCCCTTCTTTCTTCGCAAGACCCTGAGCGCACTGGGCGCATCGTTGCTGGCGCTGCTGGCCCAGCCCGCGCTGGCGCAGTCCCTGCCTGCCGACACCCGCATTCCCGCCGCCGTGGACGCGGCGCTGCAACGCGCCAAGATTCCGCGCGATGCCGTATCGCTGCTGGTGATGAATGTGGATGGGAAATCGCCACCGAACCTGGCCTGGCGCACGCACCAGGCCATGAATCCGGCCTCGGTCATGAAGCTGGTCACCACCTATGCGGCGCTAGACCAACTGGGCCCGGCCTACGTCTGGCGCACGCCCGTCTATCTGGGCGGTTCGGTGGTCGATGGCGCCTTGCGCGGCAATCTCTACATCCAGGGTCAGGGCGACCCCAAGCTGGTGCTGGAGCGCCTGTGGCTGATGCTGCGCCGCCTGCAAGGCATGGGCATCAAGGTCATCGTGGGCGATATCGTGCTGGACCGCAGCGCCTTTCAGCTGCCCACGCATGATGCGGCGGTCTTCGACAACGAGCCCTGGCGGCCCTACAACGCCTCGCCCGATGCGCTGCTGATCAACTACAAGGCCGTGGCGCTGAATATTGCTCCTGATACAGGAGCTGGTGTCGCTCGTATTCAATACGATCCACCAATGTTTGGCATGGAAAACCAGCAAACGATTGCGCTGGCTGCTCCTACTTCTGATTGCGGCGACTGGCGTAGCAAAATGCAGCTGGACATGAACAATCCGCAGCGCATAGCCTTCAACGGCAGCTATCCGGCAAGCTGCGGCGACAAGAGCTGGTCCATCGCACCGGCGCAGCCCGAGCGCTTTGCGGCCAAGGCCATAGAAGGCATGTGGCGCGAGCTGGGCGGCAAGCTCACCGGAGCCGTACGCGACGGCAGCGTGCCCCAGGGCCTGCTGCCGGCCTTCCAGCTGGAGTCTCCGGCACTGTCCGAGGTGGTGCGCGACATCAACAAATACAGCAACAACATCATGGCCCAGCATGTGCTGCTCACCCTGGGCATGCAGCGCACCGGCGTGGCCAGCTTCGACTCCGCGCGCCAGTCGCTGGCACAGTGGTGGGCCGCGCGCTGGGGCAATGCCGAGCAGCCCGTGGTGGACAACGGCGCAGGCCTGAGCCGCAATGCCAGCATCACGGCCAACGGACTGGGGCAGATGCTGCAGAACGCCTGGGTCTCGCCCGTGATGCCCGAGTTCGTCTCCTCCATGCCCATCGTCGGCGTGGACGGCACGCTGCGGCGCAGCAAGAGCCGGTTTGCAGGCGCCGCCCACCTCAAGACCGGCAGCTTGCGCGACTCGGCCGCGCTGGCCGGCTATGTCGACGGTGCCAGCGGCCAGCGCTATGTGCTGGTGGCCATGGCCAACCATGCCAATGCGGCCGCGGCGCGCACGGCCTGGGATGCGCTGGTGGACTGGACGGCGGCCCAGTAGCCGCCCGAGGGCGGCCGCTCTATCCCTGCCCAATCACCGCCCTTTGCCCGCCTCGACAAACCGGACCCTGGTCCGGTTTTTTTGTTGCGTGACGGAACGATGACCAGGTTATTGGGCGTTGGATTTTTGTCCGACCATCGGTAATTGCCCGATAACCGCGCCTGGGTGACTGTCGCTAGGATGACGCTGATGAAAAAAAGCACGACCGTGCGATTCACAACACATCAGGAGAACATCATCTTGGCAAGCAAACTCAAACTCTTGGCGGCTGCAATGGCAACGGTAGGCCTGCTGGCGGCCTGCGGCGGTGGAGGCGGGGCCGATACGACCCCCAAGGCCAAGGTCACCTCGGTCAAGGTCATGGGCGACAGCCTCTCGGACAGCGGTACCTTCGGCTTCAAGTTCACGGTACAGGGCTCGGCGCCCACCGGGGCTGGCTCGACCATGATCTGGCCTGAGCGCATTGCCGACCAGTTCAGTCAGAGCTTGTGCGCCCACTTTCGTGCCGGTGACGAAAATCTCACGACTTATCAGGAAGTCGCCACCTGCACCAACTACGCAGTGGGTGGTGGCCGCGTGAACCCGCTGGATGCGCCGACATCGCCCAAGTCGGTTCTGGTGCAGATCCAGGCCGCATCCAAGGCTGGCTTCAGCGCCGATGATCTCGTCGTCATCGATGGCGGCGCCAACGATGCCGCCGACGTGATCGGGGCGCTGATTGCCGCAGCCAAGGGCAATTCGCAGCCGCTGAACGCCATGGTGGCCTGGCTGGATTCCAAGGCTCCGGGCACGTCCACGGCCCTGATGACCCAGGCCGGTGGCGATGCCTCCAAGTTTGCCGGCCTGGCGGCGGGTGCCTATCTGCAGACCCTGGCCAAGACTTTTGCCGGCTCCATTGCGCAGAATGTGGTCGCCAAGGGCGCCACGCGTGTGGCCGTGCTGAATGTTCCCGCCATTACCAAGACACCGCGCTTCCAGATGGTCCTGGCCAGCATTGCCAAGGCCGCAGGCGGCGGGGATCAGGGGGCTGCTGCGGCTGCCAAGCAGGAAGCGTCATTCGATGCCCTGGTACAGGTCTTCAACAACCAGCTGGCTGCCAGTCTGGCAGGCCAGTCCCAGGTGGTCCTGGTCGATTTCTACACCGAGTTCAAGAGCCAGATCAGCAACCCGGCCCAATACGACTTCGATAACGTGAAGGACCCGGTCTGCCCGATCACTGGCGTGGACGCAAGCGGCCTGCCCACCTATACCTTCCCCACCTGCACGGCGGCGGCCTTGAGTGCCACACCCGGCAAATCCAGCCCTGACTGGTGGCAGCACCATGTCTTTGCCGACAGTTTCCACCCCACGCCTTACGGCCATCAGCAAATGAGCCAGCTGGTTTCCCGCTCTCTGGCCCAGAAGGGCTGGCTGTAAATCCGTCCGCACCTCAATAACAAGGAGACAAAACCATGAAAATTTCTGTGCGGATCATTGCAGCCGCTGCTGCGCTGGCGGCCTGCGGTCTGGCCAGCGCCCAATCGGCCGGAAGCTGGATGGCGCGTGTGGGCGTGACCCATCTGTCGCCTGATGTGAGCAGCGGCAATCTGTCGGCGCCGTCCTTTCCCAACACCAAGGTCGACGCCGGCAGCAATACTCAGCTGGGCGGCGGCATCACCTATATGGTGACCGACAATCTGGCTCTGGACGTGCCTCTGGCCACGCCCTTCAAGCATGACCTGTCGGGAGCAGGCTCGATTGCCGGCGTGGGCAAGCTGGGCAGCACCAAGGCGATACCCGCGACGCTGATGCTGCAATACCGCTTCAACGAGGCCAAGGCCGCGTTCCGCCCCTATCTGGGAGTCGGTGTCACCTATGCCCATTTCTATGGCGAAAAGACCACGGCCACGCTCAACGGTCTGAGCGGCGGCACGCTGGCCAATCCGACCACGGCCGAGCTCGACGACAAGTTCGGCGCGCTGGCGCAGCTGGGCTTTGTCTACCAGTTCAACGAGCGCTGGTTTGTGGATGCCTCCTACTCCAAGAGCTTTCTGAAGACCAAGATCCATCTGTCTTCGGGCCAGAGCGTCAGCGTCAGGCTCAATCCCGATGTGTTTGCCATGGCCATAGGCTATCGCTTCTGAGTCGGCACGGTCGACACGAAAAATCCGGGCTGGTCCCGGATTTTTTTTGTGTTGCGGCTCAGTTGTAGTGCTGGGCCGAGGGCTCTTCGCCATGCACGGCCCAGCGGCCCAGGGCCTGGAGCTTGTAGTCCAGCGGATCGTGCAGGGTATGGGTGCGCACATTGCGCCAGAAGCGGTCGAAGCCGAGATCGGCATGGGTGCCGCGCGAGCCCACCACATCGAACATTTCCTGGGTGGCGAACAGGGTGCAGCGATGCGCCATGACCTTGGCTTCGAAGACGGCGATGGCGACCTCGGCGCGTTCCGCTGCGCTCAGCGCAGGGCCGCGCTGCCAGGCTTTTTGCAGCAGCTCTGCGCCGTGGTCGGCCATCAGGGCTGCTCCCGAAATCTGGGCCTGCATCTCGCCCATGCGGCGCAGCAGATAGGGATCGTCGGTGGCGCGCTCCACCGCCGAGCCCAGCCAGGGGCGGCCATGCTCGCGCGCGTAGTCGCGTGCCTGCCGGCGTGCGCCCTGGGCCACGCCGACAAACAGATTCACCAGCACCAGCTGAGCCAGGCAGTTGCGCAGCGTATGAAAGGCCGTGACCTCGGCATTCTCATCGCGCATGACGGCGCTGGCGGGAAGCTGGACGCGATTGAACTGAACCGAGCCGCTGTCGGTCTGACGCTGGCCCATGGGGTTCCAGTCATCCTTGACGGCAATGCCGGGCGAGGCGGTTTCAAGCAGGCCCAGAACCGGCTGCGCATGGCCTGCCACGCTGGCCGATACCGTCAGGTAATGAGAGCCGCGCGTGCCCGAGCAAAAGCCTTTCAGACCGTCGAGCACATAGCCGCCGGCGAGCTCCGAGCTGCGGGGCAGGGCCTGCAGACGCGTGTCGCGCGGGTTCAGTGCATTGCCCCACCAGCCGTTCTCGTCGATGGTGCGGCGCAGCCAGAGGCGCTGCTGCTGGCGCGAGCCATAGATCAGCACGGTGGCGACCTGAAGCTGGTGAAACGCCAGCACATGGGCCAGGGCGCTGTCGACTGCGGCCAGGGCACGGACATGGCGGTAGATGTCGGGCCAGCTCAGCGCATCGCCGCCATGTTCGTGGGGGATGGCCAGGCGCAGCAGGCCGGCATCGCGCAGCAAGGCTTTTTCCGCTGCCGCATGGCCGCCCTGGCGGTCGCGTGCAACGGCAGTTTTTTCCAGGGCGCCGAGTACATCGTTGAAGTGACTGGAGAACATGGTGAAGAAGGTGGAGAGCGGAAAAGAGGCGGGAGGTCAGTGGCAGATGGCTCCGTCTTCCAGCAAGGAAGCTTCCAGCGCAATCGTGCTGACGCGGTTGTCCTGTGCACGTTGCTGCAGACCGCTGCGCTGCCATTGCTGGACGGCGTGCTGCAGCCAGCGGGTGGACTGCGCATCGGCCTTGGCCAGACGGATATGGGCCTGATCCGTGGTGCGAAATCGGTTGCCGAGGCGGGTGTAGAAGCGCCAGTTGTCCTGTTGCAGCAGGCGCGTGATGACCTCTGGCGACTCGGCCAGAACATGGCATTTGCCGGCCAGAAAATCGCTGACTGCATGAATGCTGGAGGGCGCGAAAAGAGGCTGCAGGCCCTGGGCCTGCAAGGTACTGGCAGAGGCCTGACCCGTGGCGACGCAGGCCGTGGGTCTGAGGGCGGCCTTCTGCGCCACATGCGGCAGCCAGGAGCTCCAGTGACCGGGGGCATGGCGGCTCCAGAGGGAGGCCTGCTGCTTGAGCACCAGCAGTTGCAGGCTCTGCGGCATATAGCTGCCGCCGGTCTGTCGATCAGCAGCGGATTGGCCGTCCTGCGGCGCCACGCCTTCGAGCATCAGGTCTGCATCGCTTGCGGGGGTGATTTTGACGCTGGTTCCCAGTTGCCGGCCCAACCAGTCCGCCAGCGCCAGGTCATAGGCATCGGGCTCTGGCGGCAAGGCTTCGCCGGGCAGGGCAGGGCGCGCATAGCTGCGCAGGGCCACATGCAGCACGCCATTGCGCCGAGCCTGCTGCAGCACCGGGCCTGCAGCCTCGATGTCGCCGAGCTGCGGCAGGGCGGGCCAGAGCACGCCAGCGCCGGCGGCAGCGGCCGCCAGCGCGGTACCGGCCAGGACCAAACGCCGCCAGGATTGCGTGGCGCTACTCATGAAATTCCAGCCCGCTGCGCCAGCGCGTCAGGCGCTTTTCGAGCAAGGCCAGCCCATAGTTGAGGGCCAGGCCCAGAATGGCCAGCAGCACAATGCCTGCATACATGCTGGGGATCTGGAAGATTTCCTGGGAGTTCAGCGTGAGAAAGCCCAGGCCTGCATGCGAGCCGATCATCTCGGCAGCGACCAGCGCGGTGATCGAATAGGCACCCGCCAGTCGGATGCCGGTGAAGATGGACGGTGCCGCCGCCGGCAGGATGACCTTGAAGAAGATGAAGCCGCGCGAGGCCCCCATGGACAGCGCCGAATGAATCAGCAGTTTTTCCACCTGCTTGACGCCGCTGATGGTGTTGAGCAACACCGGCCAGAAGGCCGCCCAGAAGATGATGGCGATCTTGGACGCCTCGCCGATGCCGAAGAACAGCAGAAAGACCGGAAACAGCGCCAGGGCAGAAACCTGACGGAACAGCTGAAGCAAGGGGTCGACAAAGGCTTCGAAGCGGCGCACCACGCCCATCAGCAGGCCCAGCGCCACGCCTGCCACGACGGCCAGAATCAGGCCTGCCAGCGAGCGTTGCAGGCTGGCCGCCACATGCTTGCCCAGCTGGCCGGTCTGCGCCAGCTGGACGATGGCCGCCAGAACAGCGGATGGCGGGCTGAGAAAGGCCGAATTGACCAGACCAGCGCGCGGCAGGAATTCCCAGATGGCAAAGAACAGCAGCACGCAGGCCGAGCGCTCCAGCCATCGGAGCCCGAGTTGCCGGGAGGAAAGCAGTGACACCGGCTTGGCGGAGCGCCGGGATGGGGATGCGGCCAGTTGGCTCATATGGCAAATCCTCGCAAGGCCAGGCTGAAATCAGGGGCGGTGGGCAGCAGCGGTGCCAGCGGTTGCTGGCGGTGACCGCTGGCAAAGGCGACTTCGTCGCGCAGTACATCCCAGGCCTGTTCGCGCAGCTGCACAAAGGCCGGGGCGTGGCGTATCTCGGCGGGGCGCGGACGCGGCAGCGCTATGTCCAGAACGGATTTGATGCGACCGGGTCGGTGCGTCATGACGGCGATGCGATCCGACAGATAGATGGCTTCATCGAGGCTGTGGGTGATGAAGACGATGGTGGTCTTGTGCTGCTCCCAGATGCGCAGCAGCTCGGACTGCAGGATTTCGCGTGTCTGGGCATCCAGGGCGGCAAACGGTTCGTCCATCAGCAGCAGACTGGGCGAATAGGCCAGGGAGCGGGCGATGGCCACGCGCTGACGCATCCCGCCCGAGAGTTCGTGCGGGTAGCGCTGGCCGAAGCCGGCCAGGCCCACCAGGTGCAAAAACTGCTCGGCAGTCTCCCGGCGCTCGCGTTTGGGAATCTTGCGGATCTCCAGCCCGACCTCGATGTTCTGAAGCACGGTACGCCACGGAAACAGCGCATAGCCCTGGAACACCACGCCCTGCTCGCGGTTGATGCCGCTGGCCGGCTGGCCGTCGATGCTGATGCTGCCGCCGCTCTTGCGCGCCAGCCCGGCAAGCACATTGAGAAACGTGGACTTGCCGCAGCCCGAGGGCCCGAGGAGGGTGAAGAACTCGCCTTCACGGATATCGAGATTGAAGTCCTGCAGGGCGGCAATCTGCTGCTTGCGGCCGCGCTCGTCGGCAATGGCGAAATCCATGCGCACATCGCGTGCCCGGATCTTGATGGCGGAGCCGGAGTCGTCGAGGGCCGTGCTCATGTCGCAGCTCCCTTGGCAAAGGGGTTGAACTCGTTGGTGTACACATCCTTGACCGCCACCTTGCCCGGCTGCAGCTTGCCTTCACGCTCCAGCACGTCGATGTAGTACTGGATGGGCGGCTCGGTGATGATCTGGTCGTCCACATAGGCATAGCGCTCCACATGCTTGAGCTCCATGCCCAGGCGCTCGGCCGTGTAGCGGCGCGCTTCGTCGGTGTTGGCGTTGACCCAGTTGCCTGCCTTGGCGATGGCGGTGACCACATCGCGCACGGCCTGCGGGTTCTCGCGCGCAAACTTGCCGTTGACGCTATAGGGCGCCATGCCGCCCAGGCCGCGGTCCAGGTCGTAGTCGGTCCACAGGCGCTGCAACTCGGGGTTGGCCTCGGCACCGCCGGAATGGGGGGGATGGATGATGGCCAGATCCACATTGCGGCCGATCACGGCCTGCTCGCCCTGGTTGTCGGGAACGACCAGGAAGTTGATCTTGTTGACATCGGCGCCGTGCTCGCGGAAATAGGTCTTGGAGACAAACTCGGCGCAGGCGCCGAAGCTGTTGAAGCCTATGGTCTTGCCTTCCAGATCCCTGGGCGTGCGAATGCCCGAATCCTTGCGCACGAAGTACTTCATATGCGGTGCCTCCTGCAGCGTCTTGCTGCCGGCGGCAATCACCTTCATGTCGGCCCCGGCCGCAATGGCCGAAATCACCAGCGGCACCATGCGCGAGCCGAAATGGATGTCGCCCGTGCCGACCAGCGGAATGATCTGAGGGGCGGCAATCTTGCCCACGTAGTTGGGGCGGGTGGTGGTCCCGTCGAAGTAGCCCAGTCTGTCGGCCAGATAGATCAGGTCGAAAGAGGGGTTGTCGGGGTAGTTGAAGGGAACGACCTTGCCGTTTTGTGCCGTGCGGCTCGTTTCGCTGCTGGCCTGGTTGTCGGAGCGCGAGCAAGCCGCCAAGCCCAGGGATGCAGCACTGATGGACAGAAGCTTGCCAAGCGCGTCGCGACGGGTTCCCATGGTTCTAACCTTTGAAGTTGCTTTGAAGCAAGCAAGGTTAGAGAAGGCGTCTAATAAAGAAAACGAATAAAAATTTGTATCTTTACTTGAAAATCAGCTAAGCGACCGCTCAGCCCGCAGCCGCCGCACGTTGCAGGCGGTCGCGCACGCCTTCCCAGTCGGCGGTGTCGGGTGGGGTTTCGATCCAGATCAGCTTGGCGCCCCAGTCGTCGAAATTGCGCAGCATGCCGAACAGCTCGCGGGCCACGTCGCGCGGCTCGTCGGACATGCGGCGCAGCAGCAACTGGGCTGTGGTGACATTGAGGGGGCTGCGGTGATAGATGGCAATATTCCTGCCATCCTTGCCCAGGATGTCCAGTGCCGATTGCAGCTGCCCGGCATCCATGAGCCGGACCTTGGCGTTGGGCGCGTAGTGCGCCAAAAGCGTTCCTGATGCACGCGGGGTATCCGCAGTCAGCTCTTCTTTCGAGAGCGGTCGCAGGCCGCAGGCACGCGCTATATCGTCGCGCGTGACGGCGCCGGGGCGCAGCAGCACGGGCACGCCCCGCGTGCAGTCGACGATGGTCGATTCAATGCCCACTTCGCAGGCGCCGCCATCGAGCACCAGCAGTTCCTCGCCAAACTCGGTGGCCACATGCTCGGCCGTGGTGGGGCTGACGCGGCCGAACTTGTTGGCGCTGGGGGCCGAGACGCCCCAGACCGGCGGATCGAGCTGCTGGCAGGCCTTGAGCACCGCATGGGCCACGGGGTGGGAGGGGCAGCGCAGGCCCACGCTGTCCTGACCGCCGGTCGATGCCTTGGCGGCATGCGGCAGGCGCGGCAGGATCAAGGTAAGTGGCCCCGGCCAGAATGCGTCGATCAGCTGCTGGGCAAAGACCGGGACTTCCTTGGCATAGCGCGTGATGGCGGCCGCGTCGGCCACATGCACGATCAGCGGATGGTTGGCCGGGCGGCCCTTGGCGGCAAAGATCTGCGCCACGGCCGCATCGTTGTCGCTGTCCGCGGCCAGGCCGTAGACCGTCTCGGTGGGCAGGCCCAGCAGCCGGCCTTGCTGCAGCGCAGCAGCAGCGGCTTGCACCGAGGCTTCCAGCGTTCCATCCAAGATCATTTCAATTCCTCTTTCATGCACTGCACCGCCGTATGTGCAGTGCTTTTGCGCTTGCAGAGCATCAGCGAAGGACGCCGAGCAAGGGCCGCCCCGCAGCGAGGGCGTCGTCCCCCTCCCGCGTAGCGAGAGAGGGGCGCCCGGCTAGGGGGAAGCGGCGGGGCCGCCTAGGCAAAGCCGCTCAGGGGGTGTTATCAGAACGCAGCAATGCCGAGGATTTCAGCGGCCTTCAAAGCGGTTTCACGCGCTTTTTCGGGGCTTGCCGCGGTGATGTTCAAGTGGCCCATCTTGCGGGCCGGCTTGGCATCGACCTTGCCGTACAGGTGCAGGTGGGCACCGGGCAGGGCCAGGATCTGATCCCAGGCCGGAGCCTTGGCGGTTTCGCCGTCCTTGAACCACAGATCGCCCAGCAGGTTGAGCATGACGGTGGCGCTGTGCTGGCGCGGCTGCACCAGGGGCAGATTGGTCATGCAGCGCACTTGCAGCTCGAACTGCGACACATCCATCGCGTTCTGGCTGTAGTGGCCGCTGTTGTGCGGGCGCGGGGCGATCTCGTTGACCACCAGCTGGCCGTTGTCCAGCACAAAGAATTCCACGCAGAGCACGCCCACGTAATCGAGGCCGATAGCTACGGATTTCGCAGCGGCTACCGCTTGCTCTGCCTGTGCTGCAGGTACGTTGCCTTCGTAGACCTCGGTCACGGCCAGAATGCCGTCGCGGTGCAGATTGCGCTGCACGGGCAGGTTGACGATGTCGCCATTGCGGCCACGGGCCACGATGACCGAGCATTCGTGCGCCAGCGGCAGCATTTTTTCGAGCACGCAGGCCACCTGCTTGAGCTCGTCCCAGGCCTTGATCAGCTCGTCGCGGGTCTTGACGCGGATCTGACCCTTGCCGTCATAGCCCATTCGCGCGGTCTTGAGGATGCCGGGCAGCAGCGCGTCGTTGACGGCGGCCAGCTGCTCGGCCGTCTCGATCACGGCATAGGGGGCGCAGGGCACGCCGCACTTCACGAAGTGGGCTTTCTCGGCAGCGCGGTCCTGGGCGATCGCCACGGCAGAGCCGGCGGGCGATACGGGCAGGCTCTCGGCCAGCTTGTTCAGCGAGCCGGCAGGTACGTTTTCGAACTCGGTGGTCACGGCCGCGCAGAGTCTGGCCAGCTCGGCCAGGCCCTGAGGGTCTTCGTAGCCGGTGCGAACATGCTGGTGGCTCACCAGACCGGCGGGGCTGGTCTCGTCCTTGTCCAGCACGGCGGTGAAATAGCCCATGGCCTGTGCGGCATGGGCAAACATGCGGCCCAGCTGACCGCCGCCGAGCACGCCCAGCGTCGCGCCGGGCAGGATCACATCGGTGTTGCTCATGCGTTCACCGGCAGGGTCATATTGCGGGCGGCCTCGGTCTGCTCGACGCGGAAGGCTTCGAGCTTGGCGCGCAGCGCGGGGTCTTCGTTGGCCAGCAGGGCCACGGCAAACAGGGCCGCATTGGCCGCACCGGCATTGCCGATGGCAAAGGTGGCCACGGGCACGCCCTTGGGCATCTGCACGATGGAATGCAGCGAATCCACACCCTGCAGGTGACGGCTGGCCACGGGCACGCCCAGCACCGGCACGGTGGTCTTGGCGGCAATCATGCCGGGCAGGTGGGCAGCACCGCCGGCGCCGGCGATGATGGCCTTGAGGCCACGGTCGGCTGCGGCTTCGGCAAAGCGGAACATGTCGTCCGGCATGCGGTGGGCCGATACGACCTGCGCTTCAAAAGCGATACCGAATTGCTGGAGGATGGCAACTGCGTGTTGCATGGTGTCCCAGTCGCTGCTGGAACCCATGACCACGCCAACTTGGATGGGGTTCATGTTCTTCAGGGCGCTGCCGCCCGACCTAGTGGAACCCTTGATTTTACGGTTTCGCCGCATTGCCGCCCGACTGTGGGGCATAGCCGTCCGGGTAAAGCAACTATGACTCCCGGATATGGGCCGCCGCGTTATCGCGCGCAAAGCCCAGCACGCGGTCCCTGAAGACATGGATGACCCAGGCCAGCGTGACCAGGATCTGCAGGCTCAGGGAAGCCCAGGGCACATAGCTGAGCCAGGCACCGGCTTGCTCTATGCCGTCCGGCGAGCTCATCCACATGGCCACCACGGGCTGAACAAACATGGCACCTGTATAGCCCCCCATGCCATAGGCCAGCAGCGGCGCGGCGATGTTGAGGATCAGCCAGGCGATGACAAACGAGGCCAGGGGGGACTTGAGCCTGCCCGCCAGCAGGGCGAAGCCAGTCAGCAGCAGGCAGTCGCGCAGCAGATGCAGACACAGATAGAAAGTAAAGCTGTTGAGCTTGCCGCTGATGGCCGCCTCAAGGCTTTGGGGAGCGAACAGCAGCAGCAAGGCCATGGCAAAGCCCAGCAGCAGGCTGACCGGCCACAGCGGCAGCGCCTCCAGCGCCTCACGCCAGCGCTGGCGGCTGGCCGACCATTGAACCTGGCGCCAGGCGCGCAGATGCTGGTCCATGTGCTGCAGGGCGACATAGGCGGTGCCGATCAGCGCGATCCAGGCTGTGCTGCTGAAAAATTCGGCAATGCCCAGATTGAGCGAGCCGGCTGCGAAAAATCCAGTCAGCGCCAGACCCAGAGGCCAGGCCCAGGGCAGGGTGCGTACATCGAGTCGGGTGCAAAGCTGGCGCCACAGGGCCAGCAGCCCCAGGCCCAGCACCAGCACACCGGCCAGATAGGCCAGGCCCAGGCCGCCCACATTCAGGCCCCACCAGAACACCGGCTCGGCGTCGATGTCCACAATGCCTTTGTAGACATGGTCGATAAAGGGACCGGGGGCGAAGAACAGGATCAGCAGAGGCAGCAGTGCCGCTCGCCGGCGATTGATGGGCCTGTCCCTCAGTCCCCAGCTCATGAGCACGGAATTCATGGCCCAGGTCTGCAGGCCCAGGCCCCAGATCACGGCCAGGCCAATCGTGTGTTGCAACTTCAGGGGCTCCAGCGCCCAGAAGTGGGTCACACCCGCCACGGCCAGCGCAAACCACAGCACATACAGCCAGGCAGGCAAGGTGGCGCCCAGCAGCTTGCCCCAGGCCATCTGCCAGGGCGTGAGCACGGACAGACGTTGCCAGTCCCAGGTGTTCTGGCTGGCTTCCTCGGCCAGGCTGCGCCCGGCCAGCACGCTGCCATAGATGATGGCGGCCAGATACAGGCCGGCAATGGCGGTCATGCTCAGCGTGCCGGGCAGACCCTTGGCAGAGGACAAGGCGAAGGGCAGTGCCAGGATGAGCAGGCTCAGGCCCAGGCTCCAGGCCAGCAGCGAGGGGCGCCAGTTCAGCCAGAGCTGGCGCTGGAATTCGGGATTGCGTTGGCTCATGCTTGCTCCTGACTTTCGGTATCGCGGGCCTGGGCAGTGCGGGCATAGCGGTCCTGCAACCGCTCGCGCACCGGGTACAGCGCGGCGACGGGAATGCCGGCCTGCACCAGCTCGGCCAGCCATTGGGCACGTGCGCCGGCGGCGGCCGGCAGCCAGAGCTGGATCGGGCGGCGACCTGTGGTGTCGAAGTCCTGCACCGAGGTGCTCAGCAAGGCCTGACGCAGGCGGGCCTCAAGGCCTTCGCTCTGCTCCATGGCCACTTCCAGCGCATAGAGCTGGGGCTGCTGGCCGACAGCGGCGGGCTGGCCCGGGCCGTGGGCGTTCTGCAGCGCCTCATGGCTTTCGATGCGGCCGTCGCGGATGCTCAGGATATGGGTGCAGTACTCGTCCAGCTCGCTGAGGATGTGGCTGGAGACGATCAGCGTCATGCCCTGGGCCTGCAACTGGCGAAACAGCGTCGAGAGGCTGCTGCGCGCATCGGGATCGAGGCCGCTGGCCGGCTCGTCGAGCAGCAGCACGCCGGGCTGGTGGACGATGGCCTGGCCGATCGCCACGCGCTGGCGCTGACCGCGCGAGAGTTCGGTCGGGTGGCGGTGCAGCAGCTCCGTCAGGCCCAGCTGGGCGGCCACCTGCCGTACGCGGGCATCCACGTCACCGGGTGCAACGCCCATGGACAGGGCCGAGTACTGGAGGCAGCGCATCACGCTGAGCCGGTCATACAGACCATAGAAGTCCGAGAGATAGCCCAGGTGGCGATGCACCTCGCGCGGCTGTTCCTCGACCGACAGGCCTTTGACACGGATATGGCCGGACAGCGGCTGCTCGAGGCCGGCGATGCAGCGCATCAGTGTGGATTTGCCAGCGCCGTTGGGGCCGACGAGTGCCGTCACGCTGCCCGCAGCGATGGACAGGCTCACGCCGTCGAGGGCGCGGTGGCCCGGATATTCAAACACCAGTTGTGAAACTTCAATCAAGTCTGCGCTCCTTGGTTCGCAAGCAATATAGCCCAGGGGCGAGCGAGACTGCGGGGTGGTTACTCTTGAAACCGTAGCTACTTGCGCATGTCATTCATTGGTTTTCAGCATAAAACACCTCGAATCGACCTTGAAACAGGCGAAGGCTGCTCCCATCTGAGTAGCAAAGACCCGGTCCGCTCTGGTCTATGGCTTGCGCTCGCGCATTTGCGTGGAGAATCGCAGCATCGCGCGGTGGGCACTCTGCTGGAGTGGCCGGTTCGCAGACTTTTCAGCGCCGCTGCCCGCGTGGCAGCGCACAAGCAGCATTGGGAATCACATGATTGACGTCACCCTCGAGAATTTTGAAGCCGAAGTCGTAGCCGCCTCCATGGCCGTACCCGTGCTGGTGGACTTCTGGGCACCCTGGTGCGGTCCCTGCAAGACGCTGGGCCCGGTGCTCGAAAAGCTGGAAGTCGCCTATGAAGGCCGCTTCAAACTGGTCAAGATCGACTCCGATCAGGAGCAGCAACTGGCCAGCATGTTCGGCATCCGCTCCATCCCGACCTGCGTGCTGATGATCGGCGGCAAGCCCGTGGATGGCTTCATGGGCGCCCAGCCCGAAGGCAAGCTGCGCGAGTTCCTGGACAAGCATCTGCCCTCCGAGGGCGAGCTGTCGGCCGAGGCTGACGCCGACGAAGCCCAGGCCCTGCTGGAGTCCGGCGACACCCAGGCCGCGCTGCAAAAGCTGGCCGATGCGCTGGCGGCCGACCCGGCCAACGACGATGCGCGCTTTGACTATGTGCGCCTGCTGATCGCCACCGGCAGCTTCGAGGAAGCTGCAGCCCTGCTGGCTGAGCCCGTCAAGCGCATTCCCCAGCCGCTGCGCTTCGAAGCGCTGAACCAGTGGCTCAAGGCGCTGGAATTTGCCGTGCAGGACGACAATGCCGATGTGGCCAAGTACGACGCCGCCATCGCCGCCAACAAGCGCGACTTCGACGCCCGCTTTGGCCGTGCGCGCGCGCTGCTGGCCCACAGCCAGTGGACCGATGCCATGGACGAGTTGCTGGAAATCATCATGCGCGACAAGACCTGGAACGAGCAGGCGGCGCGCAAGCTCATCGTCGGCGTGCTGGAGCTGCTGACCCCGCCCAAGCCCAAGAAGCAGGACGCCGTTCCCGGCAAGACCAGTGGCGGCATCGAGCTGCTGGGCAAGAACAGTGCCGAGCAGGACGAGGCGACGGCGCTGGTCAACAGCTATCGCCGCAAGCTGAGCATGGCGTTGAATTAAACCTCCCCCTGAGGCGCTTTGCCTGGGCGGCCCCGCACCTCCCTCTGGCCGGGCGCCCCTCTCTCTACGCGCTGCGCGTTATGGGAGGGGGGCGATGCCTTCGGCTGGGCGCCCCCGCCGCGAGGCGGCTCTTGCTTGGCATCTCTGACTTTTGTACGCGCCAGTTTTTGACATGGTGGGATCAATGAATCAGATTCTTTCCACGGCCTTTGATGGCCTGTTTTTGTATCTGGGGCTGGCGCTCGCATTCATGGTGCTGGCGGCCGTGCTGCGCTCGCCGCGCTTCAAGGGCTGGCGCGGCGAGCGGGCCGTGCAGGCAGCGATTCGCCGGCAGCTCGATCCGCTGGTCTATGTGGACATGCACAACGTCACCCTGCCCACGGCGGATGGCGGCAGCACGCAGATCGACCATCTGATCTTTTCGCCCTACGGCCTGTTTGTGCTGGAAACCAAGAACTTCCAGGGCTGGATCTTCGGCACCGAAAAGCAGCGCGAATGGACGCAGCAGATCTTCAGAAAGCGCAGCCGCTTCCAGAACCCGCTGCGCCAGAACTACAAGCACATCAAGACCTTGCAGTCGCTGCTGGACATCGCACCCGAGCATCTGCACTCGGTGATCGCATTTGTGGGTGACTGCGAGTTCAAGACCGAGATGCCGGCCCATGTCACGCGCGGCCTTGGCTTTGTCGGCCATATCCAGAGCTTTACCCAGCCCGTGTGGAGTCCCGAGCAAATGCAGGCGCTGCTGGACAAGCTCGAAGAACTGCGGCTGCAGCCCGGTCGTGCCACCGACAGGCGGCATGTGGCGCATGTCCGGCAGTTGCAGGCGGCCAGCAAGGCGCGCAAACCCAGGCAGGAGCCGGTGGCGGAGGCCGCTGACCAGCTGGTCAGGCCGCCCGCGCCCGAGACGGTGGATGTTCTGCTGGAGCCTGTCATGCCGGCGCCGCCTTCGACAGCGGTCGATAGGGATCTGTCGGCGCAGGTGTCGCCCGCCCAGCCTGCCGTTGCGGCTCCTGCCAGGTTGGCTGACTCTGCGGCAGAGGCTGCAGAGCCGGTGCGGCACGGACGGGTCGATGCTGTGCCGGTCTGCCCGCAATGCGAATGGCCGCTGCGCAGGTTGCTGATGCAGCGCGGGCCGCTGGCGGGGCAGGCCATCTGGCGCTGTACCAATGCGGTGGCCTGCAGCTTTGTGCGCGGTGATCAGGTGCTTGCGCAAGCGTCTGATGCTCCTGAATAATGAGCTGCAAGCGCTTTGTCTGTATGCGTTGAAGGCCGCAAAGGTGTTTGTGATGACTGCTTTCTCGAAGCTGCATGCCGTTCTTCGCCCGGCATTGAGCGCACTCTTGCTGTTGGGGATCCTGGCAGTCGGCGCTGCGGATGCAGGGCCTGCAGCGTCCGAAGGCGAAGCCATGGCTGCCGTGCCGGCCCCGCTTCTCGATACCTACTGGAAACTGGTACAGCTGGGTGACGGCCCGCATGTCAGCGCCTATGACAATCAGCCCGAGCCGCATCTGGTGCTGGAGACCGGCAGCGGCCGTTTTCATGGCGCGGGCGGCTGCAATCGCCTGCGCGGCAACTACAGCCTGGACGGGCGCTGGCTGCGATTTTCGGACGTGGGCGGCACCCGCATGGCCTGTGTGCAGGGCATGCGTCGGGAGCAACTGCTGCTGGCAACCCTGGCTCAGGTCAGCAGCTACGCCGTGCAGGGACAGAAGCTGGTGCTCAGCGATGCCGAGGGGCGTGCGCTGCTGCGACTCGAGGCCGTGTATCTGCGCTGAACCTCAGTGCGTGAGTTGTGGGCTTGAGGACTTGAGTGACGAGGCATTGCCCAGCGAGCGAATCGGTATGCCCATGTCCTGTGGAATCTCGCCCGACAGCTGCAGCGCCAGATAGCGGGTGCAGCAGACGCGCAAAAAAGAGCTGAAGTTGTCCACCGCTCCGCGCTCGGCCAGCAGTTCGTCGTAGAGCTTGGTGCAGAGCTGGGGAACGGTATAGCCGTCCCGCGCGGCAATCTCTTCGAGTACCTGCCAGAACAGGTTTTCCAGCCGGATGCTGGTGGCGACTCCATGCAGCCGGATGGAGCGGGCCCGGTGGGCCCAGAGCTGCGGATCGGCGCTGATAAAGACCTGGCACATGGCGCGACTCTCCAAAACAAAACCGGGCCATGGTGTGGCCCGGCGACTGCTGCGTCAAGAGGTGAACTCTCGAATTAATAGCTTGATACGCTTTATGGGAAAGCGCTGGAGGCCGATTTCAGTGTGAAATTTTCGTGCCCAGCAGCGCGAGAAACTGTGCAATCCAGGCAGGATGGGCAGGCCAGGCCGGAGCGCTGACCAGATTGCCTTCGGTATGGGCCTGATCGACGGGGATGTCGGCGTAGCTGCCCCCGGCCAGTTCCACCTCGGCGCGGCAGGCGGGGTAGGCTGAGCAGGTGCGGCCCTTGAGCACGCCGGCCCCGGCCAGTAGTTGCGCGCCATGGCAGACGGCGGCCACGGGCTTGTTGGTGTCGAAGAAGTGACGTACGGCGGCGCGCACGCTTTCATAGCCGCGCAGATACTCGGGGCCGCGGCCGCCGGGGATGACCAGGGCGTCGTACTGCTCGGGCTTCACATCGGCAAACGTGGCGTTGAGCGTGAAGTTGTGGCCGGGCTTTTCGCTATAGGTCTGTGCGCCTTCAAAGTCGTGGATGGCGGTCTTGATCTGGTCGCCGGCCTTTTTGTCGGGGCAGACCGCGTGCACGGTATGGCCTACGGCCAGCAGGGCCTGGAACGGGACCATGGTTTCATAGTCCTCGCAGTAGTCGCCGCAAATCATCAAAATTTTCTTGCCTGCCATGGTCTGTCTCCTTGTGGTTGGGTCAGGCCATTGTGGGCAGTCAGGGCACGCGGCAGGTATTAACGGGCTACTACATCGGGACGGGCGGGCGGATAGTGGGTGCCATAGTCCGACGAGCGCTGGTACAGCGTCAGCCCGAACTGCGGCAGCACACCGATCAGATGGTCGAAGATTTCGCCCTGTATGCCTTCGTACTCCACCCAGACGGTGGTGTTGGTGTAGCAGAACAGCTGCAGCGGCAGCCCCGTGGGCGATGTCTCCATGGTGCGCACCATGAGGAACATGCCCGGGCCTTTGCCAATGCGCGGATGGCCCATCAGATAGGCGTAGGCATAGGCCTTGAAGGCGGCCAGATTTGTCACCTGGTGGGCGGCGATGGCCTGGGTTGGCATGGCGGCCTCGGCCGCGCCCGGCATGGCCTGCAGGCCGTCGCGCTCGCTCCAGTAGGGTTGCAGCAGCGCGATATGGCCCATGCCTGCGCGTTCCTCGGGCGAGAGCAGATGCACGGTGTTGGCGTCCAGGTTCAGCGAGCGCATGATGCGGCGTCCGCCCGAGTCGAACATGCCGCGCCAGTTCTTGAAGCTGTCCGTCATCAGCCGCCAGGTGGGAATGGTGGTGATGGTCTTGTCCCAGTTTTGCACTTTGACGGTATTGAGCGCGATATCGGTCACAAAGCCGTCGGCGCCGACCTGGGGCATCTCTATCCAGTCGCCCACGCGCAGCATGTCGTTGCTGCCGAGCTGAACGCCGGCGACAAATGAGAGGATGGTGTCCTTGAAGACCAGCATCAGCACGGCCGACATGGCGCCCAGGCCCGAGAGCAGCAGCAGCGGCGAGCGGTCCATCAGCGTGGCCACGATGAGCACCACGGCAAAGCTGCAGACCAGCAGCTTGCCCAGTTGCACATAGCTCTTGATGGAGTGGGTCTGGACGGCGGCCTTGCGTGCCTCGTCGCGTTCATGGGCCTCGTTCGTGGCATTGAGCAGATCGCACAGCGCGCGTGCCAGGTGGTAGAGCGTGAAGGCAACCGCCACATTGGTGATCAGCGTGGTCCAGCGCGGCTCCAGATGCGGCACGCCTTGCACGCCGAACTGCACGATCAGCGAGGGCACGACCTTGGCCAGGCGGCGCAGCACCTTGTCGTGCATGAGGATCTGGGCCCAGCCGGTCCTGAGGGTGTCGCGCATACGGCGAAAGACCTTGAGCCCCAGCCACTGGGTCAGCCAGCCGGCCACAAGAGCGGTCAGGGTCAGGACGCAGAGCGAGGCCAGCATTTGCATGGCGGGATTCCAGTCAGAAACAAAAGACCAGCGGGAAAGCAAGAGCAGCTCCTCAGAAGAATGGACCGGGGCAGGAGCGCAAGTCTGGCAACTTCGGGCAGAAGGCAGGCGATGGCGTCGGGCACGGAAACAGGCCGGTCAGACCGGCTGGCGTGCAAAAAGTTCAGCAATGTGTGAACAGCCACTAGCTTACGCAAAGCCGTATTTCCCAGCGTGGC
Organism: Comamonas sp. E6; assembly: GCF_001010305.1. NCBI lineage: Bacteria > Pseudomonadati > Pseudomonadota > Betaproteobacteria > Burkholderiales > Comamonadaceae > Comamonas > Comamonas sp. E6. Next base: position 15,331 of record NZ_BBXH01000007.1, on the reverse strand, counting down.
GTGCAGGAAGGCCGCCCGGATGGCGCAGCGGGTTCTGCGGTCATGCGGGGCTAAAACGGCGCAAGCGGTCGGGCAGCCTAAAATCCCTGCTGATTTCAGATTTCTACCTTGCCGGGTCCCAAGTGGGGCTGGCGGCCACTGCACTGCACCATGCAAGAAAAATTCAACCACATTGAGGTCGAGCGCGCCGCGCAAGACCACTGGCAAGCCAAGGACGCCTACCGCGTCACCGAAGACGGCAGCAAGCCCAAGTACTACGCCTGCTCCATGCTGCCCTACCCCAGCGGCAAGCTGCACATGGGCCATGTGCGCAACTACACCATCAACGACATGCTCACGCGTCAGCTGCGCATGAAGGGCTACAACGTCCTCATGCCCATGGGCTGGGACGCCTTCGGCCTGCCTGCCGAGAACGCTGCGCTGAAGAACAAGGTGCCGCCTGCCAAGTGGACGTACGAGAACATCGCGTACATGAAGAAGCAGATGCAGGCCATGGGCCTGGCCATCGACTGGAGCCGCGAGGTCGCCACCTGCGACCCCGAGTACTACAAGTGGAACCAGTGGCTGTTCCTCAAGATGCTGGAAAAAGGCATTGCCTACCGCAAGACCCAGGTGGTGAACTGGGATCCGGTGGATCAGACCGTGCTGGCCAACGAGCAGGTCATCGACGGCCGCGGCTGGCGCACCGGCGCGCTGGTGGAAAAGCGCGAGATTCCCGGCTACTACCTGGGCATCACCAACTACGCCCAGGAGCTGCTGGACCATGTGCAGGTCGGCAACGAGAAGGCCACATTGAATGGCTGGCCCGACAAGGTGCGCCTGATGCAGGAGAACTGGATCGGCAAGTCCGCTGGCGTGCGCTTTGCGTTCACCCATGACATCAAGGGGGCTGACGGCCAACTGATCCAGGACGGCAAGATGTATGTCTTCACCACGCGTGCCGACACCATCATGGGCGTGACCTTCTGCGCCGTGGCGCCTGAGCACCCCCTGGCACAGCATGCTGCTGCCGACAAGCCCGAACTGGCTGCCTTCATCGAAGAATGCAAAAAGGGTGGCACGACAGAGGCCGAACTGGCCGTCAAGGAAAAGGAAGGCAAGCCCACGGGCCTGTTCGTCACCCATCCCATCACCGGCGCGCAGGTCGAGGTGTGGATCGGCAACTATGTGCTGATGAGCTATGGCGACGGCGCCGTGATGGGCGTGCCCGCCCACGACGAACGCGACTTCGCCTTCGCCAACAAGTACGGCCTGCCCATCAAGCAGGTGGTGGCCGTGGAAGGCCAGGCCGCTTATGACGACAAGCAGTGGAGCGACTGGTATGGCGACAAGGAGCGCGGCGTACTGATCAACTCCGGCGATCTCGACGGTCTGAACCACAAGGATGCGGTGCAGGCCGTGGCCAAGATTGTGGGCGACAAGGGCCTGGGCGAGCTCAAGACCACCTGGCGCCTGCGCGACTGGGGCATCAGCCGTCAGCGCTACTGGGGCACCCCCATCCCCATCATTCATTGCGCCGATTGCGGTCCTCAGCCCGTGCCCGAGAAGGATCTGCCCGTGGTCCTGCCCCAGGATCTGGTGCCCGATGGCTCCGGCAATCCGCTGGTCAAGTCCGAGGCCTTCCACGCAGGCGTGGTCTGCCCCTGCTGCGGCAAGCCTGCCCGCCGTGAAACCGACACCATGGACACCTTCGTGGATTCGTCCTGGTACTTCATGCGCTATTGCGACGCCAAGAACAGCGAGCAGATGGTGGCCGACGGCGCCGATTACTGGATGCCCATGGACCAGTACATCGGCGGCGTGGAACACGCCATCCTGCACCTGCTGTATGCGCGCTTCTGGACCAAGGTCATGCGCGACCTGGGTCTGGTCAAGATCGACGAGCCCTTCACCAAGCTGCTGACCCAGGGCATGGTGCTCAACCACATCTACAGCCGTCGCACGGCCAAGGGCGCCAAGGAATACTTCTGGCCCAAGGATGTGGAGCATGTGTTCGACGACTCCGGCAAGATCATCGGCGCCAAGCTCAAGGTCGAAGTGGACAGCGCCGACGGCCTGCTGCCCGTGGGTACCGCCATCGATTACGAGGGCGTGGGCACCATGTCCAAGTCCAAGAACAACGGCGTGGACCCTCAGGATCTGATCGAGAAGTACGGCGCCGACACCGCACGTCTGTACACCATGTTCACCTCGCCCCCCGAGCTGACGCTGGAGTGGAACGACGCCGCCGTGGAAGGCAGCTATCGCTTCCTGCGCCGCGTCTACAACTTCGGCAGCAAGCTGACAGGCATGGACATGGCTTCCGCCGTGCAGGGCGTGGCCGGCGCCAAGTCGCTGGACGATGTGGAATTCGGCAAGGCGGCCAAGGCCCTGCGTCTGGAAATCCACAACGTGCTCAAGCAGGTCGAGTACGACTACTCGCGCATGCAGTACAACACCGTGGTGTCCGGCGCGATGAAGATGATCAATGCGCTGGAAGACTTCAAGGCCCTGGATGACACCGGTGCCAAGGTGGCGCTGATCGAAGGCTTCGGCATTCTGCTGCGCGTGCTCTACCCCGCTACGCCCCATCTGGCGCATGTGCTGTGGAGCGAACTGGGCTATGCCAACCACCTGGGCGATCTGCTCGATGCCCCCTGGCCGCAGGTCGATCCCAAGGCCCTGGTGCAGGACGAGATCTCGCTGGTGCTGCAGGTCAACGGCAAGCTGCGCGGTGCGATCCTGGTTTCCGCCACTGCCGACAAGGCTGCCATCGAGGCGGCTGCACTGGCCAATGAGGAGTACCAGAAGTTTGCCGAAGGCCGTGCACCCAAGAAGATCATCGTGGTGCCGGGTCGTCTGGTGAATATTGTCGTGTGACCGGAGTCACCCCCTGAGGCGCTTCGCGCCCAGGCGGCCCCGCCTTCCCCCTCTCTCGCTTCGCGGGAGGGGGACAATACCTTCGCTGCGGGGCGGCTCTTGCTCGGTATTTCTGGAGCAGGAGGCGATGCTCGCAGCAGGGCTTGAAGATTTGAGGACAGTTGATGCAAAAACGTACGCTGCTGGCCGCCATGGCCTTGACGCCTTTGCTGGGGGCCTGCGGCTTTCGCCTGCGCGGTGCGCCGAATTTTGTGTTTCGCTCCATTTATGTGCAGGCGGGGCGTGGTGCGCCCGTGGGCACTTTGCTGCGTCGCAGTCTGGAATCGAGCAGCGATCAATTGACCGTGGTCAAGGACCCGGCATCGCCCGATACCGCCGAGGTGATCTGCCAGATCATCAGCGAGCAGGCCCAGCGCGTGATCATCGGCTCCAACGTGGCTGGCCAGGTGCGTGAAATCGAACTGCGCCTGATCGTGCGCTTCTCGTTGCGCACGCCCGGCGGCGATGAGCTGATTGAGCCGGTCGAGATTCGCCAGATTCGCAACGTGACCTATAACGAAACCAATGCCTTGTCCAAGGCAGTAGAAGAGGAAATGCTGAACAAGGACATGCGCAACGACATCGTGCAGCAGATCATTCGCCGTTTGGCTGCGGTCAAGAGCCTGCAGGTGTCATAAGCCATTGCCTGAGTTGCTGCGCGGCGGTCCCGGGCGGAGGCCGCGAGTCGCCGGCGATGCGCCGGTGAATCTGATAGCTGCTGACGCTTGAATTCAGGGCGTTTCAGATACTTTTTATAGAAAACTTTTCTCCATGCAGCTTGCGCTGAACCAGCTTACCTCCCATCTGGCCAAGGGCTTGCGCTCGCTCTATGTGCTGCATGGCGATGAGCCCTTGCAGCAGCAGGAAGCGGCCGACGCGATTCGTGCAGCGGCGCGTGCTCAGGGCTATACCGAGCGCAGCAGCTATACCGTCATGGGCGCGCACTTTGACTGGAGCGGCGTGCTGGCGGCCGGCGGCAGCCTGAGCCTGTTTGCGGACAAGCAGATTCTGGAAATTCGTATTCCCAGCGGCAAACCCGGCAAGGATGGTAGTGCTGCGCTGCAGCAACTGGCCAGCAGCGCCCAGGGCAACGACAGCACGCTGACCCTGATCAGTCTGCCGCGCCTGGACAAGGCCACCAGGACCGGGGCCTGGTTTGGGGCGCTGGACGGCAACGGTGTCTCCATCCAGGTCGACCCGGTGGAGCGCGGTGCGCTGCCGCACTGGATTGCCCAGCGTCTGGCGCTGCAGAACCAGCGCGTGGCGGCCGGGGAAGAAGGCCAGCGTACGCTGCAGTTCTTTGCCGACCGCGTGGAAGGCAATCTGCTGGCCGCGCACCAGGAAATTCAGAAACTGGCCCTGCTGCACCCCGCGGGCGAGCTGAGTCTGGCGCAGGTGGAGCAGGCCGTGCTCAATGTGGCGCGCTATGACGTGTTCAAACTGTCCGAAGCCGTGCTCTCGGGCCAGGTGGCGCGCAGCATGCGCATGCTGGACGGCTTGCAGGCCGAAGGCGAGGCCGAGGTGCTGGTGCATTGGGCACTGGCCGAGGACATTCGCAACATCAAGCGGGTCAAGGACGCCATGGCGGGCGGCAAGCCTTTGCCCATGGCACTGCGCGAAAACCGCATCTGGGGCCCCAAGGAGAGGCTGATGGAGCGGCTGCTGCCACGTGTCAGCGATGCACGCGCGGCCGAGTTGCTGCAGGCAGCTCATGCGGTGGACGGCATTGTCAAAGGTCTGCCCAGCGAGGGCTGGCCGCGCGACAGCTGGCAGGCCCTGCGGCAGCTGGCCATGCAGCTGGCCCAGGCCGGGCGCTGATTTGCGGCTCAGTCGGGATTGGCAGTGAGCTGGGCTTGGGCCTTGTCGGCCCATAGGCGAAGATTGTCCAGCAGGTCCTTCTGGCTGAAGGAGCAGCTTTCCTCGGTGAACAGCGCGCTGGATTCGAGCCGGTCCAGCAGATTGAGCAGCACCTCGCCATAGCGTGGCGGCAGTGCCGCAAGCAATGTGGTCGCGGCGCGTGCCTGCTGGCCGAGGGCGCTGGCGCTGATCTGTGAGCGGGCGAGCTGCTCGAATCCGCTGCGCAGCTGCTGGAGCTGGCGGGCGCTTTCCTGCAGCGCTGTGGTGTTGTGGCTCATAAGTCTCCTTGCGATTCAGAGGCCGAGTGTAGGTGTCAGCAGGGCCATAAACCCCCTCATGGTCGGGCTTGTCTGCGCAACTTGCTTATCTCGGCGAAAATCACGCCATGAACGCGCTCAATACCGTCGAATACATGCACAACCTCGGTGTACAGGCAAAAGCCGCCTCTGCACTGATGGCGCGTGCGTCTGCAGCTACTAAAAACAAAGCACTCAAGGCGCTGGCCCGTCTGCTTCGCGAGAACGTCGAGCCGCTGCAGATCGACAATGCCCGCGATCTGGAGCGTGCCGTGGCCAATGGCCTGTCGGCGCCCATGGTCGACAGGCTGCGACTGACGCCCAAGGTGCTGGAGACCTGCGCCGAAGGCTGCGAGCAGCTGGCTGCCATGCCCGATGTGATCGGCGAGATCAGCGGCCTCAAGCAAATGCCAAGCGGTATCCGCGTGGGCCAGATGCGTGTGCCCCTGGGCGTGTTCGGCATGATTTATGAAAGCCGCCCGAATGTGACCATCGAAGCGGCCAGCCTCTCGATCAAGAGCGGCAATGCCTGCATTTTGCGCGGTGGCTCGGAGGCGATCGACTCGAACAAGGCGCTGGCCAGGCTGGTGGCCCAGGCGCTGGCCGAGGCCGGTCTGCCTGAAGACGGCGTCAAGCTGGTGGAGACCACCGACCGTGACGCCGTGGGTCAACTCATCGCCATGCCCGACTATGTGGACGTCATCATCCCCCGTGGCGGCAAGGGCCTGATCGAGCGCATCAGTCGCGAGGCCAAGGTGCCCGTCATCAAGCATCTGGATGGCAATTGCCACACCTATGTGGATGATCCCTGCGACATCGCCATGGCCGTGAAGGTGGCCGACAACGCCAAGACCAACAAGTACAGCCCCTGCAACGCCAGCGAAAGCCTGCTGGTGGCACGCGCCGTGGCTGCAGACTTCCTGCCCAGGATCGGTGTCGTCTATGCTGCCAAGGGCGTGGAGATGCGCTGCGATGCCGAGGCCCTGGCTATTTTGCAGACTGTCAAGGATGCCAAGCTGGCCCAGGCAGTGGAGCAGGACTGGTACGAGGAATATCTGGCCCCCATCATCAGCGTGAAGCTGGTGGACGGTGTGGACGAGGCCATTGCACACATCAACAAGTACTCCAGCCACCATACGGAGTCGATTCTGACCACCAATCACCTGCATGCGCAGAAATTCCTGCGCGAGGTCGATTCGGCCAGCGTCATGGTCAATACCAGCACCCGCTTTGCCGATGGCTTCGAGTTCGGACTCGGCGCCGAGATCGGCATCAGCACCGACAAGTTCCATGCGCGTGGGCCGGTGGGCATCGAGGGCCTGACTTCGCTCAAATACGTGGTCTTGGGCGACGGCGAAGTCCGCTCCTGAAATCCGTCTTCCGGAGAGGCTGCAGGCGCGGTCTTTTCCGGATATGACTCAATGCCGCAGCTTGGATCCCTTTCCATAACACCATGAAAATCATTATTCTGGGTGCCGGGCGCGTAGGCCAGAGTGTGGCCGAAAGTCTGGTGTCCGAGCAAAACGGAATCACCGTCATCGACACGGATGCGCGAGCATTGCGTGAGTTGGAGTCGCGCTTCGACCTGCGCGGCGTGGTTGGCAACGGCATCGATCCCCAGGTGCTGGCTGAAGCGGGCGCCAAGGATACCGACCTGCTGATCGCCTGTGCCTCCATGGACGAGACCAACCTGGTCTGCTGCAAGATTGCCCAGGCCGTGTTCGATATTCCGACCCGTATTGCGCGGGTGCGCTCGTCCAGCTTTGCGGTGGACGACCCGGTGCTGGGCAAGGAGGGTTTTGCGGTCGATCGCATCATCTGTCCCGAGGAATCGGTCACCCATTACATCCGCAAGCTCATCGAATACCCGGAAGCCATGCAGGTGCGCGCCTTTGCGGGCGGTCGGGCCGCATTGGCCTCGGTGCGCGCGCGCGCCGGCGCGCCTGCTGTGGGCCTGCAGATTGCCCAGGTGCGAGAGCGCATGCCCGAGCTGGCCATGCGCATCGTGGCGATCTACCGCCGTTTCATGGACGAGCCAGACCGGTTTGTGCGCTGCGACGGGGCCACGCGCATAGAGCCCGGCGACGAGGTCTTCATGCTGGCAGCGACCGAGCATGTGTCCGAGGCTCTCAAGGCCATCAATCTGCCCGAAGGCCGCCCGAGCCGGCCGGTGTTTCGCATCATGATTGCGGGCGGAGGTCAGGTCAGCCTGCGGCTGGCCAGGAAGCTGGCGCAGACGCCCGGGCGCTTTCACGTCAAGATCATCGAGTCCAACGCCCAGCAATGTCTGAGCCTGTCGTCGGCGCTGCCTGCCGAAGTGCTGGTGCTGGAGGGTGATGCCACCGATGAGGCCCTGCTGGAGGAAGAGGGCATCGAGGAGGTGGATCTGTTCCTCGCGCTGACGGACGACGATGAGGACAACATCATGTCCAGCCTGCTGGCCAAGCGCATGGGCGCGCGCCGTGTTCTGTCGCTGATCAATCGCCGCGCCTATGCCGATCTAATGCACGGTACGCAGATCGATATTGCGCTGTCGCCGGCGCAGGCCATGTTGGGCGAGTTCCTTGCTTACGTGCGCCGCGGCGATGTGCAGGCCGTGCACAGCCTGCGCCGCGGCGTGGCCGAGGCACTGGAGATCGTGGCGCGCGGCGACCGCAAAAGCTCGCGCGTAGTGGGGCGCAAGGTGGAAGAGCTGCGCCTGCCCGAGGAAGTGCATATCGGTCTCATTGTGCGCGGCATTCCAGAAGGCAAGACCTGCGAGGAAGTGGCGGGCACGGCATTGGAGACCGAGGTCATCATTCCGCGCAGCCATACCGTAATCGAATCCGGCGACCATGTGGTGTTCTTTCTGCCCAACAAGCGACTGGTGCGCAACGTGGAAAACCTGTTCCGCGTCAGCGCCACCTTTTTCTAAGCTGCACACATGAAAGACCTGCTTCCTGTCCTGCGTGTGCTGGGCATGCTGATGATCATGTTTGCCGGCGCCATGCTGCTGCCCTTTGGCATCTCCTGGTTCACGCAGGATGGCATCTGGCGCATCTATCCCTGGTCGATCGGACTGACGGTAGGCGTGGGCCTGCTGCTGTGGGGGGGGCTGCACCGTCACAAGCAGGATCTGCAACCGCGCCATGGCGTGATTCTGGTGACCCTGGTCTGGGTAGTGCTGCCGCTGTGTGCCATGGTGCCGCTGATGATGGGGCTGAACCGGGTGGGCATTTCCATCAGTCTCACCCATGCCTACTTCGAGGCTGTATCGGGCCTGACGACGACCGGGGCCACGGTGCTCAGCGGTCTGGATCAGTTGCCGGTGTCCATCAATGTCTGGCGTACCTTCATGCAATGGATGGGGGGTATGGGGATTCTGATTCTGGCCGTGGCCGTGTTGCCACTGCTGGGTGTCGGCGGTGCTCAGCTTTTCAGAGCGGAAGCTGCAGGTCCCGTCAAGGACACCAAGCTCACGCCGCGTATTACCGAGACGGCCAAAGGCCTGTGGGGTGTGTACGCGCTGTTCTCCATTGGCTGCTTTCTGACCTTCTGGGCCTGCGGCATGCAGCCGCTGGATGCGCTGATGCATATGTTCGCCACGGTGAGCCTGGGCGGGCTGTCGTCGCACGATGCCAGCTTTGCCTATTTCAACTCGCCGCTGCTGGAGGCCGCGGCCTTGCTGTTCATGTTGCTGGCAAGTTGCAACTTTGCGCTGTACTTCGTGGCCATGCGCAAGGGGCGTATCGATAGTTTCATGCGCGACCCCGAAATGCGCGCCACGATCGGCGTGTTGCTGGGCTCGGGCCTGCTGGTGGCGCTGCTGCTCTGGGTCAAGGGGGTCTATGGGCCGCTCGATGCCTTGCGCAACGGCATGTTCCACACGGTCTCGGTCGCCACGACCACCGGCTTTTCCACCACGGACTATCTGTCCTGGCCGGTGTTCATTCCTGTTTTGCTGTTGCTGTTGTCGGGGGTGGCCACCAGCGCAGGCTCGACCGGCGGCGGCATCAAGATGGTGCGCATGCTGATTCTGGTCAAGCAGGCCAGGCGCGAGATGACACGTCTGGTGCACCCGCGAGCCGTGCAGCCGGTGCGGCTGGGCGATGCGGTGGTAGATAACCCGATGATTTTTTCGGTGCTGGCCTACATGCTGGTTTACGGTGCCACCGTCATTGTGCTGAGCATGGTGCTGCTGCTGACCGATCTCGACCCTCTGACCGCGTTCTCTGCCGTGCTGGCCAGCGTGCACTGCATGGGACCGGGACTGGGCGCGGTTGGCCCATCATCCAACTACACGGTGTTGACGGATTTCCAGATCTGGGTGTGTACTCTGGGCATGCTGTTGGGGCGGCTCGAGATACTGAGTTTCATGGCTTTGCTGTCACCGGCGTTCTGGCGTCGTTGAAACAAAGACTGGGGAAAACACCTATCTCATGCTTCAATCTCTACAATTGCCCCCCACCATCGTCTCCTGAGGGTATTTATGGTTCCACATCTCGTCACGGCTTTGACCGGCCCCATTAACGAACTTGAGCAGCGCATTCTCGACTCCATGCCTGCCATTGAGCGTTGGTTCCGCCTGGAATGGATGGAGCACACGCCGCCGTTCTACTGTTCGGTGGACATTCGTAATGCGGGTTTCAAGCTGGCACCGGTGGATACCAACCTGTTTCCTGGCGGCTGGAACAACCTGACCGATGAAATGCTGCCACTGGCTGTCCAGGCTGCGATGGCTGCCATCGAAAAGATATGCCCCGAGGCGCGCAATCTGCTCATCATTCCCGAGAACCACACGCGCAACACCCACTATCTGGCCAGCGTGCTGCAGCTCAAGCGCATCTTCAGCATGGCGGGTCTCAATGTGCGCATCGGCTCCATCAGCCCCGAGATCAAGAAGACGCTGTCCATCACGCTGCCCCTGGGCGACGAGATCAAGCTGGAGCCGGTGATCCGCAGCAAGCGCCGTCTGGGCCTCAAGGATTTCGACCCCTGCACCATTTTGCTCAACAACGACCTCTCCACCGGCGTGCCCGGCATCATCGAGGAGCTGTACGAGCAATACCTGCTGCCGCCGCTGCATGCAGGCTGGAATGTGCGCCGCAAGAGCCGTCACTTCCAGAGCTACGAGGAAGTCGGCAAGCGCTTCGGCAAGCTGCTGGGCATCGACCCCTGGCTGATCAACCCCTTGTTCGGTCATGTGGAGAACATCGACTTTGCCGAAGGCACGGGCATGGAGGCCCTGGCCGAGCAGGTGGACGTGATCCTCTCCAAGGTGCGCCGCAAGTACAAGGAATACGGCATCAAGGAAAAGCCGTTTGCCGTGGTCAAGGCCGACAACGGCACTTATGGCATGGGCGTGATGACCGTGCGCGACGCCAAGGAGCTGGCTGCGCTGCCGCGCAAGAGCCGCAACAAGATGGGCGTCATCAAGGACGGCCAGACCGTGCATGACGTCATCGTGCAGGAGGGCGTGCTGACCTATGAGCGCATGCACAACGCCGTGGCCGAGCCCGTGGTCTACATGATGGATCGCTATGTGGTGGGCGGTTTCTACCGCATGCACCCCGAGCGCGGCGAGGACGAGAACCTCAATGCTCCCGGTGCGGGCTACGTGCCCCTGGCTTTCCAGCAGAGCAACCACCTGCCTCAGGCCAGCGCACGTCCGGGTGCCAGCGCACCCAACCGCTTCTATATGTATGGCGTGATAGCACGTTTGGCCATGTTGGCGGCCAGCTACGAGTTGGAAGCCACTAATCCCGACGCAGAAATTTACGACTGATTTCGCAGGCGCTGAGGACAGCGCACAATGCCGACAATTTGATCACTTGGTGACTGCCTTACGAGTCGCTTCCTGAATCGTGCAAAATTCGAAATCCTCGCTAGGCGCCCTGACCCTGGGCGCGATCGGTGTCGTCTACGGAGACATCGGAACCAGTGTTTTGTACTCGGTCAAGGAGGTTTTCGGCTCAGGCTATGTGCCGTTCACGCCGGACAACGTCTATGGCGTGCTCTCGGTACTGTTCTGGACGCTCACGGTCATCGTCTCCCTCAAGTACGTGACCCTGGTGCTGCGCGCCGACAACAACGGCGAGGGCGGGCTGGTGGCCATGCTGGCCCTTGCCTCGCAGACGGTCAAGGACAGGCCGCGACTGTCCTGCACGTTGTTTCTGGTGGGGATGTTCGGCACCTCGCTCTTCTATGGCGATGGCGTTATTACTCCGGCGATTTCCGTGCTCTCGGCGGTCGAGGGCCTGGAAGTCATCTCGCCGCATTTCACCAAGGCCGTGATTCCGCTGACACTGGTGATTCTGTTTCTGCTGTTCTTCGTGCAAAAGCGCGGCACCGCAGGCATAGGCAAGTTCTTTGGCCCTGTCACCGTGACCTGGTTTGTCTGTATCGCCCTGCTGGGCGTGCACCAGATCATGGGGCATCCGGAAATCCTGGCGGCACTCAGCCCGCATTACGCGGTCCGCTTCATCTGGAACAGCCCGGGCATCAGCTTCATCATTCTGGGCTCGGTCGTGCTCTGTGTGACGGGTGCCGAGGCGCTGTACGCCGATCTCGGGCACTTCGGCAAGAAGCCTATCCGTCTGGCCTGGTTCAGCGTTGCCATGCCGGCGCTGACCTTGAATTACTTCGGTCAGGGCGCTTTGCTGCTGGCCAATCCCGAGGCAGTCAAGAACCCGTTTTTCATGATGGCGCCCAGCTGGGCGCTGCTGCCGCTGGTCATCATGGCCACCATGGCCACGGTGATCGCCTCGCAGGCGCTGATCACGGGAGCCTTCAGCGTGACGCGTCAGGTCATTCAGCTGGGCTACTTCCCTCGCTTTGAGGTACGCCACACCAGTGTGAAGGAGACCGGCCAGATCTATATGCCTCTGGTCAACTGGGGTCTGTTTGTGGCGATTGCGCTGGCTGTTCTGCTGTTTCGCAATAGCGGCAATCTGGCGGCGGCCTACGGTATTGCGGTGACGCTGGACATGCTGATCACCACCATGCTGACCTTCTTTGTCATCCGCTATCGCTGGAACTATTCGCTGGCCTTGTGCCTGCTGGCGACGGGCTTCTTCTTCGTGGTGGATCTGGCTTTCTTCGCCTCGAATCTGCTCAAGCTGTTTGAAGGCGGCTGGTTCCCGTTGCTGATCGGTGGCACGGTCTTTACCCTGATGATGACCTGGCGCCGAGGGCGCGAGCTGCTGCATCAGAAGTTGCAGGCGGATGCGCTGGATCTGCGTCAGTTTCTGGAATCCACCTGGCGTCATCCGCCCACGCGCGTGCCCGGCACGGCGGTTTTCCTCTCGGGGGAGCCCGGCACCGTGCCGCATGCGCTTCTCCATAACCTCAAGCACAACAAAGTGCTGCATGAGCGCAATCTCTTTGTGACCGTACGCAACCACGAAGTGCCCTGGGTCGGAATGGACAAGCGGGTGGAGTCCGAGTCGCTGGGCGGCGACTGCTGGGAAGTCATCATCCACTACGGCTTCAAGAATGAGCCCGATGTGCCTGCTGCGCTGGCGCAACTGCGTACCCAGGGCTGCAAGCTGGACTCCATGTCCACCAGCTATTTCCTGTCGCGTGATGTGATCATCCCGCGCATGAACAACTCCATGGCGCACTGGCGCGAAAAGCTGTTCGCGCAGATGCACAAGAATGCGAGCCGGGTGGCTGATTTCCTGCACCTGCCGAGCAACTCGGTGGTGGAGCTGGGCTCCAAGATCGAGCTGTAAATACTTTGAGTCAAATAGGCCTTTGGCTCTTTATCCGCAAGCGCTGATAGCTATTGATTTTGACGTGATGATGGGCTTCGTCATTCGCGCTTACGCGGAGTGCATCATTTGGGGTGGGGCTGGTGCCAGAATGCACGGATGCGCTTTTTCAAAGACTTGAGTCCTGCCGCCGTGGCCGCAGGCTTTGTGGCCGTGCTTGTGGGCTTTACCAGCTCGGTAGCCCTGGTGTTTCAGGCGGCGCAGGCGTTTCATGCCACGCCTGAGCAGATTACTTCCTGGATCTGGGCACTGGGTCTGGGCATGGGTCTGTGTTCGCTGCTCCCGTCGCTGATTCTGCGCATGCCAGTCATGGTGGCCTGGTCCACCCCAGGGGCGGCGGTGCTGGCGACCGCCGGGCTGGCGGGCGGTTTCTCCATGGGGGAGGCGATCGGTGCCTTTATTGTCAGCGCGGCACTCATCATTCTGGTGGGGGTGACCGGCTGGTTCGAGCGCATCATGAACCGCATCCCCATGGAAATTGCGTCGGCCCTGCTGGCCGGCGTGCTGGCCAAGTTCGGCATGCAGGCTTTCTCTGCGGCCGAGACCAATCTGTCCCTGGTGCTGGTCATGCTGCTTGCCTATCTGCTTTCGCGGCGTATGGCTCCTCGCTATGCGGTCATCATCACCCTGCTGGCCGGAACCGCCTGGGCGGCGCTGAGCGGGCAGATGCAGTGGTCGGCCGTGCATGGCGGGCTGGCCATGCCGGTCTATACGGCTCCCGAGTTCTCGCTGCAGGCGCTCATCAGCCTGGCGTTGCCCCTGTTTGTCGTGACCATGGCTTCGCAGAATCTGCCAGGCGTGGCGGTGATCCGTGCCACGGGCTATCCGATACCGGTGTCCAAGGTCATCAGCATGACCGGCATGGCGACCTTGTTGCTGGCGCCGTTTGGCGGCTATGCCCTCAACCTCAGCGCCATCACGGCGGCGATCTGCATGGGAGACGAGGCGCATGAGGACAGGGACAAGCGCTATACCGCTGCTGCTGTGTGCGGACTGCTATATATTTTGATAGGTGTCTTTGGTGCGGTGGTCACGGGCCTGCTGACGGCCTTTCCCAAGGAGCTGGTGGCCTGCATCGCCGGACTGGCCCTGCTTGGCTCCATAGGCGGCGGCATGGCGACGGCCTTCAAGGAGGAAAAGCACCGAGAGGCAGCGCTCATCACCTTTCTGGTCACGCTCAGCGGCGTCGTCATCGCAGGGGTGGGCTCAGCCTTCTGGGGCGTGGTCGCTGGCAGCCTGGCCTTGCTTGTCCAGAGCCTGCGTGCGCGCAGGACCTGAGTATCTGCCGTCATATTGTGGTGTTTTGCCTGGCTGGGCATGATGCCGGTATCTACCTCTACCGCTAGAGTTTTTCACCATGCAAATACTGTTTGTTGCCGATCCGCTGGAATCCTTTGTCATCTACAAGGACTCCACCTTTGCCATGATGCGTGAGGCTCAACGCCGAGGACACCAGATCGTGGCCTGCGAGCCCCGCCATATCTCCTGGCAAAGCGGCGGCAAGGTCATGGCGCAGGTGCGCCACATCAGCCTGACCGGGGAACAAGACCGCTGGTTTGAGGAGACGCGAAGCGCTTTGACGGCACTGGCAGATTTTGATGCCATCGTCATGCGCAAGGATCCGCCCTTCGATTCCGAGTTCTTCTACGCCACGCACATGCTCGGTCAGGCCGAGCGTGAGGGCGCCAAGGTCTTCAACAAACCCAGCGCACTGCGCGAGCATCCCGAAAAGCTCGCCATCATGGAGTTTGCACAGTTCATCTCGCCCACCCTGGTCACGCGCAGCGCCCAGGACATCCGTGCTTTTCATGCAGAGCACAAGGACATCATCCTCAAGCCGCTGGACGGCATGGGCGGCATGGGCATCTTCCGGGTCGGCGAAGACGGCCGCAATCTCGGCAGCATCATCGAAACCCTGAATCAGGGGGGCTCTACCAGCGTCATGGTGCAGAAATTCCTGCCCGACATCGTTCATGGCGACAAGCGGGTGCTTATCATCGGCGGCAAGCCCGTGCCGTTCTGCCTGGCACGCATTCCGCAGGGCAATGAGGTGCGCGGCAATCTGGCGGCTGGCGGCAAGGGGGTTGCCCAGCCATTGGCGCAGCAGGACAAGGCAATTGCCGAGTTCATTGGGGAGCGTTTGGTGCAGCGTGGCCTGCTATTGATCGGACTGGATGTGATTGGTCACAACGTCACCGAGATCAATGTGACCAGTCCCACCTGCTTCCAGGAGATCTTTGATCAGACCGGCTGCGATGTGGCAGCACTGTTTGTTGATGCACTGGAGCAGGCAGCTAGCGCCTGAGAAGCGACAAAGAACCCCGGCAGGCAAGGCCTGCCGGGGTTCTTTGTCTGGATGTCCGTGCGGATGTTGCCTGGCCTGCCAAAATCTGTGTACAATGCAAGGCTTCACTGAGCGAAATGCAAATTTTTGCTAGTCGATCTGAAAGAAATCAGACGGCAAAGTTGTGATAGAATTCAAGGCTTCGCTGATCGCAGCAAGCAACGAGATTTGAAATCAAGCTTCTT